>NC_014935.1:700428-1400856 GCF_000186245.1 Nitratifractor salsuginis DSM 16511
GAAGCATTTTCAAAAAGAGATCCACCCCTTTGGGTTCATTGCCGTTTCCGTGTACCAGAATGATGGAGCCAGGCCTGGGCCTTTGGCCCTTGGCCAGCCAGGCATTGCTGCCAATGGTGATGAGCCCGAGTCGGGTAACCGTTTCGACGCTGCGCCGATCGGAAACCAGCCCGGGGAAACGGAAGAAAATCGAAGGGGTGACGCCGTGCTCCAGCAGGCTCTTTTCGAGGGTCAGCACATCCTCCGTCAAATTCTCCTCGGGTGAGAGGACGAAATTCTCTCTCATAGGCTTGCCGGGATGGTAGTGGTGCCAGGCGGTGTGGTTGCCCCAGGTGATCGCCAGGTCGCCCTTTTCTTTCCAGGATTTGAATTGCGCGAAGGCATTCGGATGTTTGTCAATCCAGCGCTTGGTAATGAAAAGGGTCACCGGCACCGGATGGGGGAAACGGTCGATGAGGGCTTCATAGAGCCGCTGCTCAAAACCCTTTTTGGACGAGGGGCAGAGATCGGTCGTAAGATAGAGCCCGTTTTGAGCGTGGGTAATGCCGTCGTTTTGCAGGGGATGAGGCGGGGCGGATGCAGCCCTCAGGAGGCGATGGTAGCGGGAGTCGGCGGGGCAGGGAACTCTGTGTATATCGTTCTCTCGGAGCACACGGGTTTTGAGCGTCTCGGGATGCACCGTCAGAAGCATCGGACGGCCCTGGAGCTGAAAGCTTCTCAGGGCTTCCAGCACCGTTCCTTCTTGTCGAAAACAGAAATGCGTAGGCTTGTAATGGGTGACAGACACTGCTCCAAGCGATGAGAGAAGGAGCAAAAGGATTGTAAACGTTTTGATGGGAGGCTCCATTTGGATAAAATATCCCAATTTTATCACGCCTGAGCGCAAGAGGGAAAATCTATGGACAAAGTGGAACTGCTCGCCCCCGCGGGCAATCTGGAAAAACTCAAAATCGCCATCAACTACGGGGCCGATGCCGTCTATGGCGGCACGAGTACCTTCAGCCTGCGGATCCGCAGCGGCAAAGAGTTTGACCTGGACTCTTTCAAAGCCGGCATCGACTATGCCCACGAACGGGGCAAGAAGGTCTATGTCACCATCAACGGCTTTCCTTTCAACTCCCAGCTGAAACTTTACGAAAACCATTTGGCCAAGATGCGTGAACTGGGGCCTGACGCCTTCATCGTCTCCAGCCCCGGCGTGATCCGGATGGCACGCAAAGTCGCCCCCGAGATCCCCATCCACCTCTCCACCCAGGCCAATGTGATGAATGCGATGGATGCGGCGGTCTACTACGATATGGGGGTGCGCCGGATCATCGCGGCACGGGAGATCAGCCTAAAAGATTGCGAAGCGATCAAAAAGGAGCTGCCGGATCTGGAGCTGGAGATCTTCGTCCACGGCTCGATGTGTTTCGCCTACAGCGGGCGCTGCCTTATCTCGGCCCTGCAGACGGGGCGGGTCCCCAACCGGGGCAGCTGCGCCAACGACTGCCGTTTTCCCTACGAGATCTACGCCCACAATCCCGAGAGCGGCACCACCTTCAAACTCGAAGAGGAGACAGAGATCGGCACCTACATTATGAACGCCAAGGATATGAACCTGGCGAGCCATATCGACGAGATCCTCTCCAGCGGCGTCATCGATTCGCTCAAGATCGAGGGGCGGACCAAATCCCCCTATTATGTGGCCACCGTCACCCGGGCCTACCGCCAAGCGATCGACGATTACTACGCCGGCGTCTTCGAGGCGGAGCGCTACCAAAAGGAGCTGCATACCACTCAGAACCGGGGCTTCACCGACGCTTATCTCATCAGCCGCCCCTTCGAGCGCCACGATACCCAGTCCCAGGGCTTCACAATCCAGGAGGGGACCCATCAGGTGGCGGCGCTGGTGGGCGAAGAGGGAACCACCTGGCGCTGCAAGGACAAGACCTGTGTCGGCGACCGGCTGGAGATCGTGCTGCCGGTAGGCGCGACCCTGCAGGAGGTGGAGAACGAATACGGCAAGGTCGAGCTGGGAGAAGAGGGCAAATGGTGGCTGACGATCAAAAAGATCGTCGCCCTTTCGGGTAAAGAGTTTGAGTGCATCCACAGCGGCGATCTAAATGATATAATACTGCCGACGAAATTCCCGGGATATACGATTTTGCGCCGGGACATTCGGGAAGCCCGGGCTAAAAAGGGTTTGACCCCCGAGCCTCAAGCCATTCAGCGACGGGAAGAGAAGTACTGAAGAGATAAAAAAGAAGGATAGTAATGAAATTCGTTTCCATCATCATCGGGAGCAAGAGCGATTACGAAGTGATGAAAGAATGCGCCGAGACCTTCAAGAAATTCGGCGTACCCTACGAGCTGATCATCTCTTCGGCCCACCGCTCTCCCGAGCGGACCAAGCATTACATCAAAGAGGCGGAAGAGAAGGGGGCCCAGGCCTTCATCGCCGCGGCGGGTATGGCGGCTCATCTGGCCGGAGCCGTAGCGGCGGCGACGACCAAACCGGTGATCGGTGTGCCGATGGCCAGCGGAGAGCTCCGGGGCGAGGATGCCTTGCTGAGCACCGTGATGATGCCCGCCGGTATGCCCGTAGGCACCGTCGCCATCGGCAAAGCCGGAGCCGTCAACGCCGCTTATATGGCCATCCAGATCCTAGCACTCAGCGACGACGAACTGCGGGTCAAGCTCCAGGAAGACCGGGTGAGCAAAGCCAAGAAGGTGGAATTGGATTCTAAGGAGATCGAAGTCATTTTGTGACTTCGATCTCCTTGAATGAGGAATGAGTAATGAGTAATGAGGAACGAGGAATTTAGGATTGCCCGGGCCTAAGCCCGGGCTTTTTATAATAAAAGCTTTACGACAGTAAAGCCTACAATAATTCCTCATTCTTCATTCCTAACTCCTCATTTATTCGACTGAAAGGAGAATACTATGGAAGAGAAGAAAAAGCCCTCCAAAACCGTTGTGCTCTTTACCTCTCCGAGCTGCATCTGGTGTACGCGGGCGAAGAATCATTTCCGCAAGCACAAGGTGCGTTTCAAAGAGATCGACATCACCAAAGACCGCAAAGCGGCCAAGGATTGTGAACGCCACAGCTGCCGCGGGGTGCCGGTGGTCCTCATCGGCAGTCAATGGATCTGCGGATTCGACCAGGCCAAAATCGACAAACTTTTAGGAATAGCATCATAATGAACCCCAACGCCATCACCTTCTCCGACCTTCTCCTCAAGCTCCAGCAATATTGGGCGGCCCAGGGCTGCACCATTGTCCAACCCTATGACCTGCCCGCCGGGGCGGGGACCTTTCATCCCGCCACGCTGCTGCGCTCGCTTGACTCGACTCCCTGGGCTACCGCCTATGTAGCCCCCAGCCGCCGTCCCACCGACGGGCGCTACGGGGAGAACCCCAACCGTCTGGGCGCCTATTACCAGTTCCAGGTGCTCATCAAGCCCTCGCCTGATAATATCCAGGATCTTTACCTCAAATCCCTGGAGTATCTGGGGCTCAGGCTCCAGGATCACGACATCCGCTTTGTCGAAGACAACTGGGAATCCCCGACGCTGGGGGCCTGGGGCTTGGGCTGGGAAGTCTGGCTCGATGGAATGGAAGTGACCCAGTTTACCTACTTCCAGCAAGTCGGCGGTCTGCCCTGCGATCCGGTGGCCGTGGAGATCACCTACGGTACCGAGCGCCTGGCGATGTATCTGCAGGGGGTCGAGTCGGTCTTCGATATCGTCTGGAACCGCAAAGGCGACGAAGTGGTCACCTATGCCGACGTCCACAAAGAGAGCGAATATGAATTCTCCAAATACCATTTCGAAGTGGCCGATACCGAGATGCTCTTCCGTCACTTCGACGATGCCAGCAACGAGTGCCGCCGCTGCCTGGAGGCGGGGCTGCCCCTGCCGGCTTACGACCAGTGTATGATCGCTTCGCATACCTTCAACGTCCTCGATGCCCGTAAAGCGATCAGCCAGGCCCAGCGCCAAAATTACATCCTCAAGATCCGGGACCTGGCCAAGGGGTGTGCCGAGCTCTATAAAGCCCAGGAACCGGAACGTTTGAAGAGAGTTAAGAGCTGAGCGTCGAAGTAGATGATAGATTTTGGATTATGGATTTTGAATTGGAAGCGGTTTTATGAAAATTCGTGACATTCTCGACTATCTGAATGAACTGAGTCCTCTGGAACTCCAGGAGAAATGGGACAACAGCGGCCTGATCGTCGGGCATCCGGAGCGCAGCGTCGAAGAGGTCGTGGTTTCCCTGGATCTGGATGATGCAATGATCGATTCGGCCCCGGAGAGGGCGCTTTTTGTCGTACACCATCCCCTGATCTTCGGGAAATTGACGGATCTCGATTTTCGCCGTTATCCCGCCGATCTGATCGAGAAGCTTATCCGCAAAGGGCAGTCGCTCATCGCGATGCATACCAATTTCGACCAGACCCATCTCAACCGCTATGTATTTACCGAGGTTCTGGGCCTGGAGCCAGAGCGGGAAGAGCCCTTTTTGTGTGAAGCGCGGGTGGATTGGAGCCTGGAGGAGCTGCAGGGGCGCTTGCGGGAAGCCTTCGGCCTGAAGGTGCTGCGGATGGTCGCCCCCAGAGAGCGAATCGGCTCGGTGGCCCTCTGTACCGGGTCCGGAGCTTCGCTGATGGACCGGGTGGAGGCCGAATGTTTCCTGACCGGCGATATCAAATACCACGATGCGATGAAAGCGATGAGCCAGGGGCTGATGATGGTGGATATCGGCCATTGGGAGAGCGAACGTTTTTTCGCCGAACTTATGGCGGTACAATTGAAAACTCTGCCGATTTCGGTTATAATCTCGCCATCGAAAAATCCGTTCACCCTCGCGTGAGCGTAGAGCGGAATCCACTGCAGAACCTCCCATCCAAAAGGATAACCATTGAACCAACATCTCAAAGAGCTGATCGAACTCTCCCGTATCGACAACGAGCTTGATCGTTTTGCCCCTCAGATCGAAGCGGCACAGAAAAAAGTCGCCAAAGAGGAGAAAAAGGTCGAAGCGGTCCAAAACGAGATCGACACCCTCCGCCAGCAGATCCAGGAGAGCCGGGACAAGATCGCCAGCTATGAAGAGCAGATCAGCGCCCTGAGCCAGCAACTCCAGGATATTCAGAAAAAGGGAAAGGATATCTCCACCGAAAAGGAGATGAAAGCCCTTCAGATCGAAGAGGAGATTGCCAAGGAGAAGCTCACCTTCGCCAACGAGGAGATCGAGCGCCTCAATAAGGTGATCGAGACCAAAAGCGCCCTGCTCGAAGAGAAAGAGGCGGAACTGGCCCAGCTGAGTGAAGAGCTCGAATCGGTCAAAGCCGACGTCGATCAGGAGCTTCAAGCGATCGAGAAGGAGAAGGAAGGGCTCTACAAAGCCCGTGAAGAGATCATCCGCAAGATGGATCAGAAGATCCTCTCCTTCTATGAGAAGATCCGCAAATGGGCCGGTAACAGCGCCGTGGTTCCCGTGCGCAAGCAGGCGTGCTATGGCTGCTACCTCAAGATCAGCGACAAGACCTACTCCGACGTGATCCGCGGCGAAGAGATCGTCACCTGCCCCCACTGCGGACGGATTCTCTACCTGGAAGAGGTGGAGGCGGCCCCCGAGGCCTGATGCGGCCTTGTTCACCTGCTGCTATACGCTGCTGAGCGCCATTCTCTGGCTCGCGGCACTCCCTTTTTTACTTCTTTTCTCCTTCAAAAAGAAATACCGACGATCGATCCCCGCCCGCTTTTTTCTCTGGAAAAACCCGCCTCTGCGGGAAGGGGGGATCTGGTTTCACGTCTGCAGCTTCGGTGAAGCGAGGGGCGTAGCCCCTCTGGTGGAGCGCTTCGCTCCCGAGCTGCGCCGGATGAGTGCGACGACCCAGACCGGGTTTGAGAGCATCGCCTCCCTGGCGCCGGAGCAGAGCCGTTATTTGCCCTTCGAACCGCTGCTCTGGCTCTGGGTCAAGCCCCAGAAAGCCTTGGTGGTGATGGAGGCGGAGCTCTGGTATCTCCTCTTTACCGTGGCCAAGAGGCGGGGTGCGCCTACCTTTTTGATCAATGCCCGCATCAGCGACCGCTCCTGGCCCGGCTATCGGCGTTTTGCCTGGTTCTACCGCCGTATCTTCGCCCGCATCGACCGCATCTTCGCTCAGAGTGAAAAGGACAGGGAACGTCTGGAAGCTCTGGGGGCACGCAATGTGGAGGTGACCGGCAACATCAAACTGGCCCAGAGGCCGCAGCCGACAAGGCAGCTTCCCAAGCCCGAAGGCTACCTGGTCTGCGCCGCCAGTACCCACGAAGGGGAGGAGGGGGCGGTTCTGGAAGCTTTCAGGGAGCTCAAAGCCCTGCGCCCCGAGGCGAAATTGCTCGTCGTTCCCCGTCATCCGGAGCGTTTCGACAAGGTATGGCGGATGATGGAATCCTTCGCTAAGCTCCAGGCGTGGCAGGCGCGACGCTTCAGCCAGGGAGAATCCCTGGAGGCCGATCTGATCCTGATGGATCGGATGGGGGAGCTGATCAACTGTTACGCCATCAGCGATCTGGTGGTCCTGGGCGGGGCCTTCGAACCCATCGGAGGGCACAACGCCGTCGAAGCGGCCCAATTCGGTATGCCGATCATCAGCGGGCCCCACTATTTCAATCAGGAAGAGCTATTCGCCGGGATCGAAGGGATCACGATCGCTCCCAAAGAAGAGCTGGCTGAAGTTCTGCGCTACCCCAAACTCCTGGAGCCGACCCGCCTCAAAGTCCGAGGGGATGCTCTGGAGCGTATCGAAAAGGAGATCCGAAATGTTTTATGAGATCAGAGGAGAGCTTGCCTCCCTCAAAATCAAAGCCCAGCCCGGCGCCAGCCGCAGCGAATTCGCCGGGCTTTACGGTGATGAAGCGATCAAAGTGCGTATCGCCGCGGCGGCGGTGGAAGGAGCGGCCAACAAGGAGTTGGTCAAGTTCCTTTCCAAAGCCTTCAAAGTGCCTAAAAGTTCCATCCGTTTCAAAAGCGGGGAGACGGCGAAGATCAAGGTGGTGGAATTTCCTTATTCTGAGAAATTCAAAGAATTTCTCGAAAAATTAGAAGATAGAAATTAGAAATGAGAAATTTTGGTTTGCGTTGCTTGGCAACGCTTTTACTTGCGACGTGAGGGGCGAAGCCCTGTGCTCGCGACTTGCGACTAATATTTGAAGGATTTTTATGGAAAAAGCGTATAAACTTTTGGCGGCTCAGGAGGGGATCTCCAACAAAAAAGCCAAGGAACTCATCGATCGGGGCCTGGTCTATGTGGGGGATCAAAAGGTCCGTATCGCCCGGGCGGAGATGCCCGAAGAGACGAAGTTCCGTATCGAGGAGCCGGCGGATGTGAAGATCATCTATCAGGATGAGCAGGTGGTGGCGGTCAACAAACCGGCCTTTATCGACAGTTACGAAATCGAAGAGGCGATCGAGGGGGCGCAGCTGCTTCATCGTCTCGACCGGGATACCAGCGGGGTCTTGCTGCTTGCCAGGGATGAAGCCTTCGCCAAAAAGGCGATCGAGGCCTTTCGTCAGCGGAAAGTGCACAAAGAGTATGTCGCCTGGGTTGAGGGGGTCGTCGTGGAGCCCTTCGAGATCGATCTGCCCATCCACACGATCAAAAAAGGCAAGGCCTTCTCCAAGATCGATAAAAAACTGGGTAAACCGGCTCTGACGAAGGTCTGGCCCGATGAGGTCCAGGGCAAAAAGTCCAAAGTCCGCATCGAGATCGAGACGGGCCGGACCCATCAGATCCGGGTTCACCTGGCTCACGTCGGCCATCCCATCGTAGGCGACGAACAATACGGCAGCCCCACCCGGGCCAAACGCCCGCTGCTGCACGCCAAGAAGATCACTCTACTGGGACGAAGCTACGAAGCGCCGGAACCGAAGGACATTCAACGCTATAAATAGCGTTGGATTGAAGATTGAAGATGGAGGATTGAGGATGTTGGTAAGCGTTGCTTTGCAACGCTGTTTTTTATATTCGTCGCCGTAGGCGACACCTTGTTATACCAACGACCAACAACTGACGACTAACGACTAATTTCGCTAAAATCTCAACAACTATTTGACGAACGGGGAAAGAAAGATGTTCGATACATTGACCGACAGTTTCAAAAACGCCATCGGGAAGATCCGATTTCACGATGATGAGAAGGCGCTGAAGAAAGCACTGGCGGAGCTGAAGAAAGCACTGCTCAAGTCCGATGTCCACCACAAGGTGGTCAAAGAGCTTATCGTCACCGTCGAAAAAGAGACGAAGGCCGCCGGTATCGGCAAAGAGAGCTTTATGAAGGCCTTGCAGGATGAGCTGGTGCGGATCCTGACCGCCAAGGGCAATCAAGGATTTGTTTTCGCCTCGCGGCCTCCGACGGTGGTGCTGATGACGGGTCTGCAGGGATCGGGTAAGACCACCACGACCGGCAAGCTGGCCTATATGCTCAAAGAGCAGAAGAAGAAAAAGGTCCTCATCGCCGCGGCGGACCTCCAGCGTCTGGCGGCGGTGGAGCAGCTGCGTCAGATTGCCGAGCAGATCGGGGTGGATCTGGTGGCCGACGAGAATGCTACGCCCGACGAAGTAGTCAAGCGGGCGCTTAAAAAGGCGGAAGATGAGCTTTATGACGTTGTGCTGATCGATACCGCCGGTCGCCTGGCCATCGACGAGGAGCTGATGGAGGAACTGGCGCGGATCCGGGATCTGGCTCAGCCCGACGAGATCTTCTACGTCGCCGATGCGATGACCGGGATGGATGCGGTGCGCACTGCCCAGACTTTCAAGGACAAGATCGGCATTACCGGGGTGATCCTGAGCAAATTCGATGCCGACAGCAAAGGGGGCGTCGCCCTGGGGATCGCCCATCAAGTGGGTGTGCCCCTGCGCTTCATCGGTAGCGGGGAAAAGATGCCCGATCTAGAGCCCTTCATCCCCGAGCGGATCACCTCCCGCCTGATGGGGGCCGGGGATATCGAGGGATTGGCGGAGAAGACTGCCGCCGTGATCGACGAGAAGACCGCCAAGCGGGTAACCCAGAAGATCAAAAAAGGGAAGTTCAACTTCAACGATTTCCTGGAGCAGATGGAGCAGATGAAGAAACTGGGTTCTATGAAATCCCTGATCGGGATGATCCCCGGTATGGGCAATATGGCCAAACAGTTGGGGGATTTGGATCTGGAGAATTCCAAAGAGGTCAAACACATCAAAGCGATGATCTCCTCCATGACCCCCAAGGAGCGGGAGAATCCCGATCTGCTCAACAACAGCCGCAAGCGCCGGATCGCCCAGGGGGCGGGGCTGAGCCAGATGGAAGTGAACCGGGTGATCAAACAGTTCAAAAATGCGGCGAAGATGGCCAAGAAGCTCTCGGGCAAGGGCGGGATGAAACAGATGCAGGATCTGATGAAGCAGATGCAGGGAGGGGGAGGCTTCCCCGGAATGCCCCGCTGAGGCTCTTTTTTGAGCCCTGACTAAGCTAAAGCTCGATATAATCACGGCAAATTAACTCAAAAAGGGAAGCGAATGGAAGGTGTATTTACCTTTATCGGTGCGATCTTGGGCGAAGGAAGCGGACAGGTGGTCGGACACCTGCTCCTGGTTGCGATCATCATTATGTGGCTGGCGTTCAAAGCGGTCAGCAATCTTAAAGCCGTTCCCGACGGGACCCAGAATGTCATGGAAGCCTATCTGGGCGGTGTCATCGCGATGGGCAAGGATGTCATCGGAGAAGAACTGTCTCGGAAATATCTCCCCCTTGTCGCTACCATCGGCCTGTTCGTTCTGGTTTGTAACCTGATCGGAATCATTCCCGGTTTCGAGTCTCCCACCAACAACATCAACGTCACCTTGCCTCTGGCGCTGGTTGTTTTCATCTATTACAACTACGAGGGGATCAAAAAGCAGGGTGTCGTTCACTATTTCGCCCACTTTGCAGGACCGGTCAAGGCTCTCTCGCCTCTGATGTTCCCTATCGAAGTCGTCTCCCATATCTCCCGGATCGTTTCGCTCTCCTTCCGTCTTTTCGGTAACATCAAAGGAGATGATCTTTTCCTCTGGGTCCTGTTGATGCTGGTCCCTTGGATCGTGCCTCTGCCCGGCTTTCTTCTGCTGACCTTCTCGGCTCTGTTGCAGACTTTCGTCTTCATGATCCTGACCTACGTCTACCTGGCCGGTGCCGTAGCCTTGGAGGAGGAGCATCCCGAAAAAGCTCCCGAGCCGGTTGTCGATACCTTGGGTGCCGTTTAAGGTTCCCTCACCCCTTATGCGCCTCAAATCCCGAACTCTTTCTTTTCTCATCAATTTTCTTTTGGGTACTTTCTGGGCCGTAGCGGTCCTGGGTGCTCTTGCCGCTTTTTTTCGCCATATCGATGTGGGGTTCTTCTATGCTCTGGCAGGTATGATCGTCTGGGCGATTCCTGGGCTCTTCGGTGTGCTTTTGATGGAGGTTTTCCTGGCTGCTTTTGAACGGACCGAAGAGCTTCGCCATCAGACCCGCCTCCTCAAAGAGATCAAACAGCGCCTCGATTCCCGTTCGGATCGATGATCCTCTACGCCATTACCGACCCTTCCATCCTCTCTTTCGAGACCCTTTCCTCTGACCTTCATCGCATAAAAGCACGTGGTGCTTCGATGATCCTTTACAGAGATAAAAAAACCGCCGAGTACGAAAAACGGGCCGAAAGATTCGTTGAAGCGGCAAAAGAGGCCGGTTTCGGGAAGATCATCCTCCATAACACACCGCAACTGGCGCTTCGATTGGGTGCCTGGGGAGTCCACTGCTCTTCCGACGCATATGGGCTGATTTCCGAGGGGAAGCGACTGGGATTGAAAACGGTGGCGAGCACTCATTCCCTGGAGGAGATAAAGAAAGCGGAAGAAGCGGGAGCGGATATGGTGACCCTCAGCCCCCTTTTTGTCTCTCCCGGGAAAGGAAAGCCTCTGGGAGAAAAGGGCTTCACCCGAATAGTTCAGGAGGCGAAGGTTCCCATGATTGCACTGGGAGGAATCACCGATAAAGAGAAGATCCGTCGTGCCATGAGCTGTGGTGCATCGGGAATCGCTTCGATTCGTTATTTTGCGTAAATGAGAAAGTGAAAGGGTCAGAATATTTATATCGTTAAACAAGCATCCCGGATTTTATAGCTTTCCAAAATGTTTGCCGTAGAGCTCAAGCGTATCCGAATCGATACCTAAGAACATCAGGCCCTAGAAAAAAATCTATAACCGGCTTAATGACAGATAGAATGGAGTCTTAGAGCTGACGGGGTTAAAACGGTATAGGATATAATATCCCTCTTATCAAAACCTGACCTCAAAGGACAGAATAAATATGTTTGAAACCGTTATAGGCCTGGAAGTTCATGTCCAGCTCAATACCCGATCCAAGATCTTTTGCTCTTGTCCCACCAGCTTCGCGGAGCATCAGAACAAAAACACTTGCCCGGTTTGCCTGGGCTTGCCCGGTGCACTGCCGGTGCTCAACAAAGAAGCGGTGAAGAAGGCGATGAGCTTTGGTTTTGCCGTCAACGCCACCGTCAATCGCCGCTCCATCTTCAACCGCAAGAGCTACTTCTATCCCGACAGCCCCAAAGCGTATCAGATCAGTCAATTCGATGTTCCCATCGTACAGGATGGAGAGCTCTTTATCGAAGATAAAAAGGGGGAGCGTAAGCGGATCGGCATTACCCGGGCCCACCTGGAAGCCGATGCCGGCAAGAGCCTCCACGAAGGGTCGATCTCCAAGGTCGACCTGAACCGGGCTGATACTCCGCTGCTGGAGATCGTCAGTGAACCCGACCTACGCTCCAGTGACGAAGCGGTCGCCTATCTACGCAAGCTCCATGCCATCGTCCGCTATCTCGATATCAGCGATGCCAATATGCAGGAGGGTTCTTTCCGCTGCGATGTCAATGTCTCGATCCGTCCCAAGGGGCGTGAAGAGTTCGGGACCCGAGTGGAGATCAAGAACCTCAACTCTTTCCGTTTCATCAAGCAAGCCATCGAATATGAGGTGGAGCGCCAGATCGAAGCCTGGGAAGATGGAGTCTATGACGAAGAAGTATGGCAGGAGACCCGGCTCTTCGATACCGAGGCGGGAGAGACCCGCTCCATGCGGGGCAAAGAGGACAGCGCCGACTACCGCTACTTCCCCGATCCCGATCTGCGTCCGGTCATCGTCACCGATGAGATGATGGAAGAGGCGAAGAAGATCCCCGAGCTACCCGATGAGAAAGTGGCCCGTTATGCCCAGGAGCTGGGGATCAAGCGGGAGGATGCTCTGGTCATTACCGCCGTCAAAGAGATGGCGGCCTATTTCGAGGCGATGATCGCGGCAGGGGCTCCTGCCAGAGCGGCGGTGACGTGGCTGACCAGTGAATTGCAGGGACGGCTCAACAAGGCAGGCCTCGAGATCCAGAATTCTCCGGTGAGCGCCGAGACGCTGGGGCAGGTCATCGCCCGGATCGAGGATGGGACCATCTCCGGCAAAGGGGCCAAAGAACTCCTGGATTATATGATGGAGAATGAAGAGCGGAATGTGGATGGACTCATCGAGAAGCTGGGCCTCAAACAGCTCAGTGACGACAGTGCCATTCTGGAGATGATCGATCAGGTGCTCGCCGCCAACAGTGACAAAGTCGAAGAGTACAGAGCCGGTAAGGAGAAGCTTCTGGGCTTCTTTGTCGGGCAAGTGATGAAAGCTTCCAAAGGTACCGCCAACCCGGGTAAAGTCAATCAACTGCTAAAAGAACGTCTCAGCTCATGAAGCTTGGCTTCCTGAAACAGCTTGAAGAGCGGATTCTTCGCTGGGCGATTACCCTTCACCGATCCCAACGCTATCAGCGCTGGCGCAAAAAGGTGACGGATCTGCTGGAAAATGAACACAACCCCTATAAAAAAACTTTCGACGGTTTTATCATTTTTCTTATTTTCAGCTCCGTCTTTATTCTGATTTATGAGGTTAAGCATCCCGTCCCGGTCTGGTTGGATTATTATGATATCTATTTTGTCTCTCTGGTCTTTTTGATCGAATATATTCTGCGTCTTTGGATCTCCAGCGACCTGACCGGAGATCTGGTCCATGAATACGAACAGGCGACCATCGTGGGAAGGGAGTATAAACTCTGGCCGGCACTGGCCCGGGCCCTGAAGAAGAAACTGGCCTATATGGTCACTCCCGCGGCGATCGTGGATCTGCTGGCGATTCTGCCGGCTTACCGCCCTCTGAGGGTTTTGCGGATTTTCGTACTCTTTCGTTTCCTCAAACTTCTACGTTATACGCGAAGTATCAATCAGTTCGTCGAAGTGCTGGCCACCAAACGCTTCGAACTGCTGACTCTACTCGGATTGCTCTTTTTTGTCACCTTCACGGGGGCCATCGCCATTTATGTCCTCGAAGATACCCACAATCCCAATATCAACAACATCTTCGATGCCATCTACTGGTCCCTGGTGACCATTACCACGGTCGGTTATGGAGACATCGCTCCCGTCTCGGACATGGGACGGGTGATCGCGATGATCATCATCCTCTTCGGGATTGCGATGATCTCCTTCGCCACCTCGGTGATCGTCTCGGCTTTTTCCGAAAAACTGGAGGAGCTCAAAGAGGAGCGGATTGTCGAAGAGGTCAACCGGAGCGACTCCTTTCTTATCATCTGCGGGTATGGGCAGATGACAAAGATGTTCTTCCGGCAATCAGAGGCCAAACAGTATCGCTATATCATTCTCGACAGGGATCCCGCCAGAGTGCAGGAGGCGTTGCACGACGGGTATGATGCTATCGTCGACGATGCCAGCCGCCACGCCACCCTTTCGCGATTCAATATCAAAGGGGCCGATGTGACGGTTCTGTGTATGTCCCACGACGATGTGGAGAATATCTACATCACCCTCAATGCCAAGAGCATTGACCCCAGGATCCGTGTCATCGCCCGGGCCAGTTCCCCCAAGATCGTCAGCAAATATGAACGGGCCGGGGCGGACCATGTGCTCCTACCCAATCAGGTGGCGGGGACGATGATGGTCACCGCGATCCTCAAGCCGGTTATGTATCGGGCGATCCACGCGATTTTCACCGGTCAGAATGTCGCTTTGCTGGATGAGGTGAAGATCCATTCCCACAGCAATCTGATCGGGGCAACACTGGGAAGCATCGATTTCAAAACTTACAAGCTGGTGCTGATCGGTGTGCACAAGGCCAAAGAAGAGCGCTTCATTTTCAATCCTGAAGACTCTGTGATCCTGGAAGAGGGGGATGTCCTGCTGGTGATGGGACATAAGGCAAACATCGCCTATTTTCTTGAGAGAAGTTGCACGGAAGGAAAACGATGCTTGAGTTAGGAGGATCGAAACGGGTCATTCTCTTCGGTTACGGCAAGTTCGGTGAGAGTATTGCCGATGCACTTTTGAAAAGTGAAGCGACCGTAACCCTGGTGGAGTCGGATGATGAGAAATACCAGAAAGCATTGAAAAAAGGCTTCGCGCGCTGCCTGCATCTGGACGTGACCGATGACGATGCCCTGGCGGATTTGCCTGTGGAGAATCGGGATCAACTGGTCTGTGTCATGGACGATGACCATTTGAACGTTTTCCTCGTCCTCTCCCTGCGGGCGCTCTATCCCGAAAACAGGATCCTGGCCCTCTCCGATTCGATCCATGCTACCCGCAAGCTCAAAAGGGCCGGAGCCGATCAGGTTATCGACCTCTATGCGGTCAGTGCCAACCGGATCCACAATATTCTCAGTAAACCGATTGCGACCCGATTCCTCGAGGGCTTTCTCGATACCAACCATGAATACAGTTTCCGGGAGATCGTGATCCCTGAGGGTTCGTTCCTCCACGGACACAGTCTGGATGAGGTGGACTTTCGGCGTTACAGAGTGATTTTCGTCGGAATGATAGACGTGGAGCTCGGGAACAGCTTTATCTTTGTTACGACGGGTCTAGAGCACAATCTCGATGCCGGGGACATCATCGTCTGTATCGGCCGTGATGACGATTTGGACCGTTTCGAAAAATTGATCAAGGAATCGGAGGAGCCCAAAGAATGAAACTGGCGATCATCGGTGCCGGCAAGTGGGGGCAGGCGCTTAACCATGCCTTTTCTCAGAAGAACGATGTGGTGATCACGTCGCGCCATCAACAAGATCTTCCCAATTTCGTCTCCGAGGAGGAGGCGCTTGAGCGGGAGTATCTGGTGCTGGTGATCCCGGCGCAGTCGATCCGGGGCTGGATGGAGGAGCACTTTGTGGATCGGGGGCAGAAGATTCTCGTGGCGGCCAAAGGGATCGAGATCTCGAGCGGAGCACTGCTCAATGAGGTTCTGGAATCTTTTCTTCCCGCCGATAGACTGGCTTATCTTTCAGGCCCCTCCTTCGCCGCGGAGGTGATGCGTTCACTCCCGACGGCTCTGGTGGCCAGTTCCCTCAACCGCCAGCTGGCCGAAAGCTATGTGGAAGCCTTCCCGGATTTCATCAAAGGGTATGTGGACGATGACATCGCCGGAGCGGAAGTAGGCGGCGCTTACAAAAATGTCATCGCTATCGCCTCGGGAGTCTGCGACGGTCTGGAGTTGGGCAACAATGCCAGGGCGGCTCTGATCTCCCGGGGGTTGGTGGAGATGGCCCGATTCGGCATCCATTACGGTGCACGGGCGGAGACTTTTCTCTCCCTGGGAGGGGCGGGGGATCTCTTTTTGACTGCGAGCAGCAAACTCTCCCGCAACTACCGTGTGGGCCTGGGCCTGGCGGTAGGGAAAAAGCGGGAGGAGATCCTCCAGGAGCTGGGCGAAGTAGCCGAGGGAGTGCCGACGGCTCAGGCGCTCCATCGCCTCGCCCAAAAAGAGAAGCTCTACCTTCCCATCGCCCGGGAGGTTTACGCTATGCTTTATGAAGAGAAATCCCCCCAAACGAGCCTCGAGGACCTTCTTCGGCGCTGAGCTGCCTTCCTTTCACCCCTTTTTCGATAAAATCATCTTATCATTTTCCCGCGAAGTCGGGCAGCAAGGAAGCGTCACGTGAGTACACAACCCCTATTGATCGAAATCGGAGTGGAGGAGCTGCCCGCTCTTCCACTGCTCAAGATACTTGACCGGATCGAAGCCTCCTGGAAGAAGGTCCTTCAAGAGCATCAACTCTCCTCGGACTTCAGCTTCGATTACACCCCCAGACGGCTGGTCCTGCGTCACAATGCTATACCCCTGGCCCAGGAAGATCGGGTAGAGGAGCTGGTAGGCCCCCCGGTGGAGATCGCGATCAAAGAGGGCAAGCCTACCCCTGCAGGAGAAGGATTCGCCCGGAAGTGCGGTGTCGCTTTCGAACAACTCGACCGTACGCATAAGGGAAACCGGGAAGTGCTCTATTATCGGAGGGAAGTTCCCGGATCCCAGACTCGGGATCTGCTGCCGGAGATGATCCGGGAGTGGGTCGCTTCGATGAACTTCGGCAAGATGATGCGCTGGGGTGATCGGCACGATGAGTTCATCCGTCCGGTTCGCTGGCTTCAGGTACGTCTGGGGCAAGAGTCGGTGCCTGCGGAGCTCTTCGGTGTCGCCTCCGGGACTCGGACCTTTGTCCACCGTATGGTGAGCTTCGACCCGGTAGAGGTTCCGGATCCTGCAAAATTCGAAGAGATCCTGCAAAAGGGAGAGGTGACACTCCGCGCCGATGAGCGCCGCCGAAGCATCCTGGAGGATTTCGATACCATCGAAGCGGAGAGCGGCTTGAAGATCGAACGCGACGGTGCCCTTCTCGATGAGGTCGTAGCGATCACGGAGCATCCCAAAGCGCTTCTTGGGACCTTTGACGAGAAGTTCCTGGAGCTTCCCCCCGAAGTGATCATGACCTCGATGAAAGAGCATCAGCGCTACTTTCCAGTTTTTGACGGGGAGGGGAGACTCTCCAACCACTTCGTCGTTGTGAGCAATGCGGTGACGGAAAATTACTCCCAGGTGATCGCCGGAAACGAACGGGTTTTGCGCCCCCGCCTGGAAGATGCCCTCTTCTTCTACCGCAACGACCTCAAACGGGGACTCAGTATCGAAGGCTTGGAGAAGATCCAATTCATCGACGGCCTGGGAACTCTCAAGGACAAGGTGGATCGAGAACGCAACATCGCACTGCGGCTTGCAGGGATCTATATGGATAAGTTGGAGCAGGAGACAGGCCGTAGCGCTCTGGAGATCGAGGAGCTGATGGATCGGGCGGTAACTCTGGCCAAAGCCGACCTGCTGACGGAGATGGTTTACGAGTTTACCGAGCTGCAGGGGCTGATGGGTTACTACTATGCCAAAGCGCTTGGAGAAGACCCCCTGGTCTGCACGGCGATCAAAGAGCAGTATCGCCCCGAAGGGGAGGGGGCAGAGCTTCCCTCAACGATCTTTTCGTCGATCCTGGCGATGGCGATCAAGCTCGATACTCTGTTGGGGCTTTTCAGCGTGGGCAAGATCCCTACTGGTTCCAAGGACCCCTTCGCTCTGCGCCGGGCGGTCAACGGTATCATCCGAATCGTGACCCGTTACGATCTAAGCTTTGACATTCCCAAGATGATGGAACTTCTAGCTGATCAATACGCTCCTTTCGATGAAGAGAAGCTCGAATCCTTCATCCTGGAGCGGATTTACAAATCCCTCAAAGCCAACCCCTCCATCATTGCCGCCGTTTTGGCGACGGGGGAGCGAGACGTCAACGAGATCGCCAAGAAAGTGGCTGCGCTGCGGGCGATCCTGGAGCAGGAGGGGGCACGGGAACTCTTCACTACCTTCAAACGGGTCGCCAACATCTCTGCGGAGGTGGATCTCGATGGAGTGCTCGAGGTCGATCCGGAGCTTTTCGAGGCCGAAGAGGAGCGAAAGCTCTGGGAAGCCTTCCGTCGGACCCGAGAACGTGAGTATGGCGATTATCAAGAGGAACTTCAAGCCCTCTTCGCCCTGAAACCGCTGCTCGATGCCTTCTTCGATTCGGTGCTGGTCAATGCCGAGGAAGAGAAGCTACGCCTCAACCGGCAGGCGATGGTCGCATCTATCTATAAAACCTTCCTCAATATCGCCGATTTGAAAGAGATCTCCGTATGAATCAAGAACAGAATCACGAGCAGCCTATGAAGGCGGGTTTCGTCGCCGTAGTCGGACGTCCCAATGCCGGCAAGAGCACCCTGCTCAATCATTTGGTAGGGGAAAAACTTGCGATGGTCTCCAAAAAGGCCCAGGCGACCCGCAAACGGATGAACATTATCGTTATGCACGACAATGCCCAGATCATCTTTGTCGATACTCCGGGTTTGCACGAGAAGGAGAAACTCCTCAATAAGTTCATGTTGGAAGAGGCCCTCAAAGCCATCGGTGATGCGGATCTAATCCTCTTCATCGCTCCGGTGAGTGATTCTACGGCGGAGTATGAGCGCTTTTTGAAGCGGATCGAGAAAAAGAAGACGCCTCATATCGTTGTGTTGAGCAAGATCGATCAGGCTTCCAATGAGAAAATCCTGTCCAAAATCGCCGAATATCAAAAGTTTCAGGAGCACTTTGTCGCGCTGATCCCCTATTCGGTCAAGAAAAATATCGGCCGAGAGGAGCTTCTCGACGAAATCGTCAAGCATTTGCCCGAGCACCCCTGGCTCTTCGATCCCGAGATCCTCACGACCGAAAACATTCGGGACATCTACCGGGAACTGATCCGTGAAGCCCTGTTCGAGAAACTCAGCGATGAGATCCCCTATGAAAGCGATGTCGTGATCGATCGCATCGAAGAGGAAGAGTTAATCGACCGTGTCTACGCCACTATCGTCACTGAAAAAGAGACCCAGAAGCGTATGATTATCGGCAACAGAGCTGAAAGTATCAAACGGGTAGGGGCCTATGCCCGAAAGTTGATGGAAGAGTTTTCAGGGAAAAAGATTTATTTGGATTTGCACGTAGTTGTTCGCAAAGGATGGAGCAAAAACAAAAAGAGTTTGGAAGAGATTGGGTATGTTTTTTGATCGATTGGTCTTTTCCACAGTATAAATAGAAAGTTAATAAGGTTATTTTAATATTATAACATATACAATCAGGGTAAGGGAACGGAAGGAAAAGCACGATGGGAAAGAATAAAGAGAAATCGTTTCAGTCCATAGTGACGATCGATAACTACAATCATCGCTCCTATATCTTCAAATCGGATGTGATGCGTCCGCTGGAGAAGTTGCAGTTTAAAAGCCACAACTACTATACAACCTTCATCGCCAACAAAGATCTGATTATTGCGCCGTTATCCATCAGCCGGAACATCGAGGATGAGGATGTTCCCGGCGCTTTGGAAGACAAAGCGTACGATGAGTTAGGTTTGGATCCGGCGACAGAATATCTTTTTCAATATCAAGAAATTGCAGGCGATGGCGAAGGCCGGGTTTTTCAGGTTTTTATTCTCGAGCGTGTTCGATATGAGGAGCTTTTTGAGAATTTGCGCCAAACGATCAAATATGTTGATTTGATCGTCCCGGCACCACTGCTTTATCAATCATTATACGATCGCAATCTGCTTGAAAATAAAAAAGTTCATTGTTTTCTCTATTTTACCCATTACGATACAACACTGACCTTCTATCGGAATGGAGAGTACCTCTATAGCAAGTCGGTACAGTATTCGCTTAAACAGATTTATGACCGTTATTGTGAAATTGCTGGAAAAACAGTTGATGAGAAACAATTCTTCCGTATTTTCCAAAAAGAAGGCGTAAAAACCACTCATTTGGAGTTTCAACAGAATCTGAGTAAGCTCTTCAATGAAATTTTCATTACCATCAACGATATCGTTATTTATACGAAGCGTGCCTATAAAGTCGATGTGATCGATGTTATGTATATCGGTAGTGAATTGGGGCCGATCAGTGGGGTTGATGAGTATGCTCAGAATTACTTGGGACTATACTCAAGGCCTTTTCTTTTCGATTTCAAGGTTAAAAGTGATGAATGGTATGTAGATCAATATCATTATATGCTTGCCGATACGGCCAAAAGATATTTGGAAGATCCGGAAAGCATCGTCAACTTCACTCAAAATCCACGTCCTCCGGTATTCTATAAACGTGCGAGTGGGCAATTTATCCTGAGCCTTATTGCAGGAATCCTTTTGGCATCGGCTTATCCCGTCTATTATTTGGTGGGATCCTATATTCTTGATCTCAAAAATTATCAGTTGACCAAAGAAGAGAAGCAGTTGGATACCGAAGTTTCGAAATACAAAGCGATTCTCGGTAAGAAAAAGGCTGAAATGAAACACCTGGATAGTCAGATTGCCCAACTCAAGAGAATCTATGAAGGAAAAGAGAGAACACTGATTTCGGTTTACAATAAAAAGGTAAATTACCGTCTCAAGTCCAATCAGTTGGCTGCTTTGGCTGAAGAGCTTTCAAAATATGGATTGAATAGTGACGAAATGATGAGTCACAACGATCGTTTTGCCGTATCCCTTATTGCCAACAGTGATCGAAATATCACCAGTTTGGTGAAGGACGTAACGAATAAATATGCATCCGAAATCAAAAGGATCGACATAGAGCATATATCCGCAGATGAAAACAGTTCACTCTATAGAGGAGTGCTAAAGGTGGATTTCAAATGAGCTATTTACAAGACAAAATGGAGGAAATGGATCAATACTTTTCCAAAAAAAGCGAAACGGAGAAGTGGTTGATTATTCTAGTTATCGCCAGTGTTATCGGTTATATAGTCTATCTTGAACTAATTCCCTATGCTGTGGATCGATACAAATTCAGCCTTCTTACCCAGAAGAAACTCAAGAAGAAAATTGCCGAGGAAAAAACCTATTTGCATTCGATTACTGTCAATGGAGACAGGAATTTTTATATCAAGAAGTTCGATAGAGAGATTGCTCAGAAGAAAAAAGCGATCAAGAATTATAAAGAGAGGATTGCTTTGCTGGACAAAAGTTTCCAAAAACTCTCCGAAGTTCTCTTCAATCGTCACAATTGGTCGATTTTTCTCGATTCAATTACAAAAAGAGCCCACGCAAATGGCGTGAAAATTTTGGATTTGACCAATCAGTACATTAATGATAAGAAAAACTTTGGTCATGTTTTGGAGATGGGAATCAAATGTGAAGGGAAGTTTCAAAGTATTATGTCTTTCATCAATGACTTGGAACAGAACAAACTCGTAACCGATGTATACAGCACTGATCTACAAGTCGATCCAGAATCCAAAGAGATTGTGGCAGATCTCAATGTATCCGTCTGGGGAGTCAATAGATGAAAAGTATAATAATGACCATTTTAATACTTTGCTATCCTCTCTACGCTGAACTCACTGTTAAGAGGATCGATGCCATGGTCGAGCAGATTCAGGGGAAGCGTCAGAGCAAGGTCAAGGTAGATTTTGAGAAAGTCGTTTCACCTTTTGCTTCATTTGTTCAAGAAGATGTCAATGCCACTCCAATTCTAAAACCGGTTCGTCAAGAAGCTAAGTTTAGCCTTGATGCAATTGTGAACGACAAAGCTTTAATCAACAATCATTGGGTGAGAGTCGGAGATGTGCTTGAAGGATATAGAGTAGAAAGCATAGCGGAGGATCACGTGGTGCTGAAAAAAGCCAACCGGAGTGTGGAGGTTTTCCTTCCCAAGCCGAAAAAAATTCTACAATTCCAAATCACCGAGGGGTAAAAGAGATGATCACGAAAATATTAAGAAATTCTTTTTTGGCATTTATGCTTTCAGGGATCTTTGTGAATGTCGTGTCTGCAAAAGGGTGTATGGACAAGTTGTTTACCGTTACTATTAATAATAGTCTCAGCATTGCAGATGCAATAGACAACCTGGCCGAAACTTGTGGATTGACAGTTGTGGTTAAAGATGCAGGAGCCCGACAACGGTTAAATAAGAAACTTTATTATGTAAAGCTGAATAACGCTTCATTAAAAAGTTTCTTGGACACGTTATTGAAGGATAATGATCTGAGTTATACTCTTAAAGGAAACAAACTCTCAATATCCTATCTTGTTACACGTACATTCAAAGTGCATTATGTTACAGGACAGAGGAAGGGGACAAGTAATGCCAATGTTCAAGTTGCAGGTGGCAACTCAAATATTGATTCGAACGATAAGACACCTGGTGGATCTACGATTTCCATAGAAACAAATCAAGAGTTTCAATTCTGGTCGACAGTGAAAAATGAAATACACCATATCTTGAATACTGCAGGAGATGGAAGTGTTCATTTTACGAAGGTGGGCGATGAGTGGATTGGGCCGGATGGTCAAAAATGGGAATATAATCCTCTGGAGCCGGTGGTCAATCCTGAAGCCGGAATGATTACCGTAACAGGTACTGCCCGACAGGTTGAGAGAGTCAGTCGTTATCTCGCAGCCCTTACACATCAACTTAAGACCGAAGTAATGATCGATGTCCGTATTATCGATGTAAGAATAAACAATAATCACTCTTACGGTATCGATTGGAATAAAATTTTTAATACTTCGATAAGATTTACCGGAGATGTCACTCACGGAACTACAAATTCCGTTACTCATAACGTCTCTCTTAAAGACGGAAGTGATATTGGTGACTACTTGCCTGGTGGCGGTATCAGCTTTACCTTCAGTGGTGATTTGACCGAAGTTTTGAAATTCCTCAAGACCCAGGGAGATGTAACCGTTGTTTCGAGTCCTCGTGTTATGACCCTAAACAACCAACCGGCTATGATCAGTGTCGGTCAAGAGATTTATTATAAATTGACAACCACAAATAAAGTGGGAGGTTCAGATACGGCAACTTCAGAAAACGAAGAAGTAAAATCGGTTTTTGCCGGTATTCTACTGGATATTACTCCGGAGGTTGATGAACGTGGAATGATCACTTTGAAAATCAATCCATCCATTACTGCACTGGCTAATGAAGAGGATGCCAAGAATCTGCAAGGTGTACGGACTATGCCCCCGGATATCAAAAGAAGACAGATAGCATCTGTTATCAAGATAAAAGATGGTGACCATGCTATATTGGGTGGATTGATCACAAGAGGGCATGGAACCAAAGAAGAGGGCCTTCCTGTTTTGGAAAATATACCCATTTTGGGATATGCTTTTAAAAAGGAACAGAAAATCGATTATACGGATGAACTGGTGCTGATCATCACACCTCACATCATACGCAATAATAGAAATGTTACCTTGAAAGATCTTGGTTATAGAAATCTGAGATGAAGCATAGGTTTGAAGAAGCAAAAAAAGTATTCATCGATGAGGTTGTGGCAGATGAATATATAGAGTTGGAGAGCAGCACGAAGGCTTATCTTCAACTGGAACAAAGTTTGAATAAATCTTCGAAACTCGTTCTTCTCTTTGGCGAACCGGGAACGGGCAAAACGATGCTTCTTTCCCGACTTTACTCGCAACTCAAGCATCAGATGGACCTTCATCTCATCGATACGCCTTCCGGTACACGTCGAGAATTCTACGAAAAGCTTTTTTATATTTTCACCGGCCAAAGGATGCCATCCGGTTCGACGATCAATTTGGAAACTTTTGTCGAATATGCAAAAAAGGTCAAAGAAGATCGTCGTGTTATCATTTTACTGGATGAAGCACAGATGTATCCTACGGAGATGTTGGAAGAGGTACGTATTCTTTCAGATACGGGAAGTATCAAATTTGTTATCTCATTACATAAAACTGTCGATGAAGATGTCATTGCCAGAAAACATTTTCAATCGAGAATATGGGAGACGATTGAGTTGAAAAACGCTGATCGAGACGAGTTGCGGGCCTATATTTACAAAAGGTTGATCAAACATAACCAAATGGCACTTGCCGACCAATTCAAGGATCGCCATTTCAAGTTGATCCATCGGCTGACGAAGGGGAATTTCCGGGAATGCAATAAGCTGCTATATACTACGTTTGATATCGCCGATTATTACGATCGTCACAATCCCAAAAAAATCCCGCATAATCAGCTACCAATGAAAATTATTGAGATGGCGGCAATCAGGTCAGGATTGATCGATGTATGATATTGAATCATTGGAACGTAAATGGCAGAAATACCGTCGTAAGCGAATGATCAGAATCGCTGGATGGAGTTTATTGATCATTGTTATTACAACGGCTCCTATGGCTATTTATTACTACAGTATTAATACCGAACACGCTGTCAGCAATGGTCCCAAAGTTTCCAATAAGAGCATTGAGGTTTCAGCCGGGGTGTCAAATACAGTGAATAAAAATAAAAAGACTACCTCTGCTCCATCTCCAAAACAACAGGCGATTTTGGCAAATGCGTCTGTTGAATCACAGGCGAAAAAAACTCATACCAATATGCTGATCCAAGTCAGTGATAAAAGTGGAAAGGTTGAAAAAAATGTTGGTATTCCTTCCAAAAAGAAAATAAATTTAGAAGTCCATGATGCCAAGAGTACTCAAGTCATTAAAGAGATTGAAGCCCGATTTCCCTATACTAGAGAATATGACGATACGATTTATTTAGCGAAATATTATTACAGTAAGCACCAGTATCGCAAAGCTGAAAAATGGGCGATGCAGGCAAATACGATCGACAGCACTCAGGAAGAGAGTTGGATCCTCTATGCGAAATCGAAAGCCAAGCAGGGGCATCGTGCTGCAGCATTACGTATTTTGCAGGCTTATTATGATCAAACAGGCTCATTACATGTTAAGATGGTCATTGACGATATTAGAAAAGGTAGAGAATTTTGAAAAGCCGTTTCTATAGAAAAATGCACGGAGAGAGGAAAATATCATGGAAAATATGATGGCTAAACTTACCGAGCAGTTAATTAGAGACGGTATTGTATCGAAAGGGGATGTCGCCAAACTTGTTCGTCGCAGGCCTCCTCTGAAAATTACGTTGGCAAATATGATCAGTGAAAATGTCATTGATCTGCAGAGACTAGAAGAGTATGTGGCAAGAAAAGTTCGTACGGGAGATATCTCCTTTTTTCAGCTCAGAGCTCTGGAAGATGAAGGATTGAAAATTGAACCTATCATCCGACGGGTTGCCGAGGAACTTCACGTCCAATACGTCGATCTCGATGAAAAAGAGATCGACGTAGAGCTTTTCAGTAGAGTCCCTTATAACCAGCTTTTGCGTTACCACGCTATCCCGGTAGAAGAGAATGATTTGGGGATATTGATCGTCTTTGAAGATCCCCTGGATATGGGGGCTCAGGATGCATTGCAGAGACTCTTTCCAAGAAAGCCGATTCAGGTAGGGACATCACTTCCCCGAAAGATTGAAGAGGTCCTCCAGCGTATGGAGGTAAGTGAAAGCCTCAAGGAATATATCGATGAGATCCGTCGCGATCTGAAAGATGGGGGCGGGGAGAAGGAAGAGGGAGAATCTCCAGCCGTTCTCAAGTTGATCGATCTTATCTTCAAAAATGCCGTAATCAATCGGGCCAGCGATATTCATATTGAAGCGACAGAGAAAAGCTGTGTTGTCCGGGACCGTATTGACGGGATGCTCACGCAATCCTTCATTTTCGATAAAGATATCTTTAGCCCTCTAGCTTCCCGAATCAAACTATTGGCGAATCTTGACATCGCTGAAAAAAGAAAACCGCAGGATGGAAGGATCACCACCCAGGTATCTGGGCGGGAATTTGATTTCCGGGTTTCGACACTGCCCACACTCTTGGGGGAGTCTATCGTCCTGAGGATCCTGGATAAAAGCAAAGTCCTTGTCAAACTTGAAGAGGCGGGGATGAGTGAATTCTGCTATAACCGTTTCACGGAAGCCATCAAGGTTCCCTATGGAATCGTTTTGGTGACTGGACCTACCGGAAGTGGTAAAACGACGACACTTTACGGTGCATTGAATGCTATTAAGGATGTCAAAGACAAGATCATTACGGTCGAAGATCCGGTGGAATATCAGATGCCGGGGATTCAGCAGGTCCAGGTCAATCCTCATGCCGGATTGACTTTTGCCTCGGCTCTTCGCTCTATTTTGCGGCAGGACCCGGACAAGATTATGATCGGTGAGATCCGGGATACCGAGACACTGCGGATTGCCATTCAGGCGGCACTCACGGGCCACCTCGTTCTTTCGACCCTTCACACTAATGATGCCATCAGCGCCGTAACCCGTATTATTGATATGGGAATTGAAAGTTATCTGGTCAGTGGAGCTTTGGTCGCAATCCAGGCACAACGATTGGTGCGGAAAATTTGTCCTTATTGTAAAACGACAGAAGTGCTGACTCCTCATGTTATGGAAGAGATCCGTCCTTATATTAAAACAGATCGTCCTGTTTTCTATCATGGAGCGGGTTGCAAAGAGTGTAACAATACCGGTTATCTCGGACGGGAGATGATCTCTGAAGTTCTGCCGATCAGTGATAAACTCTCACGGATGATCGCAGCCAATGCCTCCAAAGAGCAATTGACGGAACAGGCAATGAAGGAAGGATTTATTACTATGTTCGAAGATGGGATCAATAAGGCATTGGCCGGTGAGACAACGGTGGCCGAGATCTTCAGGGTAGCGAGGTTGTGATATGTATTTCAAAGTAACATTAATGGAGCGTGGGCATCGAACGACGAAAGTCTATGAAGCCCCCAATAAGCGGGCGGCTGCAGCTAAGGCGAAGCGGGAATTTCCCCGTGCCGTTGTCGTCCAAACGGTAGAGACAGCAGCCCCCATCGAGGAAGTTTTCAAGAAGATCGGTAAGGATCTTCAGCGCTATACCAAGGGCAAGATCAAAATTGATGACAAGATTGCAACGATCCGTCAAATTGCCGTTATGACCGATGCAGGGATTCCGATTCACGATACGTTGGAAGACGTGGCGGCCAACACGAGCAATAAACGTCTTCGGGAAATCTATCATAACATTGCGGCGGACATCAATGCGGGAAAAAGCATGTCCCAGGCCATCAAGCCATATTCCGAAGAGTTTGGTCATGTAGCGATCGCTATGACCAACCTCGGTGAAAAAACAGGGAATTTCCCGGAATCCTATCACAAACTCGCCGATATTCTGGAAAATATTCGGGACAATACCGCCAAGTTCAAAAAAGCGTTGCGCTATCCTTTGATCACTTTGACCGCTATGGCGATCGCCTTTGTCATTTTGATCATGTTGGTCGTTCCCAAATTCCGCGCCATCTTCGAGGAATTCCATGCGGAACTTCCCGTCCCCACGAAGATCCTGCTTTCGTTGGAGTATGCCTTTAGCCATTACGGGCCCTATATACTTATTACTCTGGCCGTAGGCATCTATGCTCTGATTTTTATGTATAAAAACAATAATAAGTTTAAATTTCAGATGGACAAGCTGATGGTCCATCCAAAGTTCTATCTCATCAACCGGGTCATTTTCCTTTCATCGATGTATAACTATACGTTGGTCTTCGGTGAGCTGGTACGAGCCGGAATCCCGGTCTCCGAAGCCCTTCAGACCGCGGTCAATATGGTTAACAATGATTATATACGGGAAAAACTGGAAACGGTCAATGCCAACATCGGACGGGGTATGAGCCTGACGGAAGCGTTTGAACAGACCGGATTGTTTGAGAATATGCTGCTTCAGATGATCAAAGCGGGAGAAGCGAGTGGTCAGTTGGACAAAATGTTGCAGAAAGTGACCGACTATTACAATATGCGTTTCCAGGATATCATCGACAACCTCTCCAGCTATATCGAACCGATTATGCTTTTCTTTATCGCGGGATTGGTCCTCTTGATGGCTCTGGGAATTTTCCTGCCGATGTGGGATCTGGGCCGCGCCGTCAAAAACGCGCCCTAAGAGAGCGTAGAGCCTGGAGCGTTGAGAGCTCGGCTCATTATTTACCGATATCCTCTTTACAAGAGGTGTTTCTTCATCACCTTCTGCAAATCTTCAGGCATATCGATGCCGAAGCTCTCCGTTTCGACCTTCACCATCGCCACCCGATATCCGTGGGCCAGAATGCGTAACTGCTCCAGCTTCTCCACCTCTTCGAGCTTCGCCGGTTCCAGCTCGCAAAATGTCTTGAGCGATGCCATGGTATAGCCATAGAGACCCAGATGGCCTTTATAGGTATCGAAGTGGTGATCGCGGGGGTAGGGGATCTTGGCCCGTGAAAAATAGAGTGCTATGTCGTGATCGTCGGTGACTACTTTCACCAGATTGGGATCGTCGGCTTCGGGATTGCTGACGATCTTGTAGGCACTGCAGGCCAGGATGGAAGGATCGGAAGCGTTTTGACGGGTGAGTTGATAAACCTTTTCCACCACCTCTTCTTCGATAAAGGGTTCATCGGCCTGGACATTGATGATGATTTCGTCATCGGGCAGTTCGAGAATAGTAGCCGCTTCAAAGATCCTGTCGGTTCCGGATTGGTGTTCCGTCGAGGTCATGACGGCTCGGATCCCGTATTCCTCCGCAAGCTCGAGTACTTCCACGCTGTCTGTCGCGATGGTAACCGCATCCAGTGGGGCGACTGCCTGGGCGGTGCGAATGACCATAGGGACCCCAAGAATATCTGCCAGGACCTTACTGGGAAAGCGGGATGAGCCGATACGTGCCGGGATAATGATCATAATGCTTGCCTCTCTTTTTTGAACGATTATAGACTCTGGGCCTTTAACTTTCGCCTCTTTTACCCCTCCTGGGATATAATTAGTCCCAAATATTCATAAGGATGACTATGCGTGCCTTGTTGAGCGTAAGTGACAAAAGCGGAATTGTAGAGTTTGCCAAGGGTTTGGCCGATATGGGATGGGAGATCGTTTCGACGGGGGGTACCTATCGGACGCTCAAAGAGGCGGGAATTCCGGTAACAGAAATCGACGAAGTGACCAAATTCCCCGAGTGTTTCGAAGGGCGGGTCAAGACACTCAACCCCTATGTCCACGGGGGAATTCTCTACAAGCGTGGAGACGAGGGCCATCGGAAGCAGGCCGAAGAACTCGGAATTACGGGGATCGACCTGGTCTGTGTCAATCTCTATCCCTTCAAAGAGACGATCGAACGGACCGATGACTTTGACGAGATCATCGAAAACATCGATATCGGCGGCCCCACGATGGTTCGATCCGCGGCCAAGAACTTCCAGGATGTGCTGATCGTGACCGATGCGGCGGACTATGCACCTGTCCTCGAGGCACTGCGTGAGGGGAAGGACGATCTGGCCTTCCGTCGCGATCTGATGATCAAGGCCTTCGAGCATACCGCGGCCTACGATGCGATGATCGCCAACTATATGAACCAGCGTTTCAACGAAGGCTTCGGGCGTTATCAGTTCATTTCCGGCAAAAAAGTCTTTGATACCCGCTACGGTGAGAACCCCCATCAGCAGGGAGCACTCTATGAATTCGGGGATTTTTTCACCAAAAATTTCCATACCCTCAAAGGGGAGGCGAGCTTCAACAACCTGACCGATATCAACGGAGCGGTAAAGATCGCTTCCTCTTTCGGTGACGAGCCGGCCGTTTGTATCGTCAAGCACGGCAACCCCTGTGGATTCGCCATCAAATCCGATCTGCTCGAGAGCTACACCGAAGCGCTCAAATGTGATCCCATCAGCGCTTTCGGCGGAGTGGTCGCCGTCAACGGAACTGTGGATAAGGAACTGGCCGAGAAGATGAACGAGATCTTCCTCGAAGTGATTATCGCGGCTGATTTCACTCCCGAAGCGGTAGAGGTCTTCGCTCCCAAAAAGCGGATCAAACTCTTTTCCCAGAAGAGCGATCGCCTGCACATCGCCGGAGACCGGCATGATTTCAAACATATCGAGGGAGGCTTCGTCTACCAGACGGCGGATTGTATTTGCGACAACGAGGTCAAACAGGCCAAACAGATGAGCGAGACAGTAGCGACTCCCCAGGAGATGAAGGATCTGGAGATTGCCTGGAAGGTTGCTGGCCTGACCAAGTCCAACTGTGTCGTCTATGTCAAAGACTCCGCAATGGTCGCTGTAGGAATGGGGATGACTTCCCGGGTTGATGCCGCCCAGTGTGCCCTGAAGAAAGCCAAAGAGGTGGGTCTGGATGTCAGCGGGGCTGCAATGGCCAGTGAAGCCTTCTTCCCCTTTAGAGACAGTGTGGATGCCGCGGCTGAGGCGGGAGTCCGTGCGATTATCGAACCGGGGGGAAGCATCCGCGACGATGAAGTGATCCAGGCGGCCAACGAGCATGGGATTGCACTCTATTTCACCGGGGTCCGTCATTTCCTGCATTGATAAGATTGATTGACATAGACTAAAGTATTTTGATATAATAGTCTAAAAATTAGAAGAGCCCTGTCGAAAAGAGTGCGAAAAGACCGGGCTTCAAGGAGCAGGTAAATGGCGAAGAGTCTATATGAAACATTGGGTGTCAGTGAAAACGCTACACCCGAAGAGATCAAAAAAGCTTATAGGAAACTGGCGAGGAAATACCATCCGGATATCAACAAAGATCCGGAAGCTCAGGAAAAATTCAAAGAGATCAATGCCGCTTATGAAGTTTTGAGCGATCCCGAGAAGAAGGCCAAATACGACCAGTTCGGCGACCAGATGTTCGGTGGACAGAACTTCAGTGATTTCGCCCGCAGCCAGGGAGGCGAAGTGGATCTCGAAGAGATCCTGCGGGCGATGTTCGGCGGAGCCGGCGGGTTTGGCGGCGGAGGTTTCCGCAGCAGCCGAAGCAGTTATGGCGGAGCCGGCGGGTTCGGAGGCTACGGCCAGCCCGATCTGGATACGCGGGCACGGATCACCGTCCCCTTCAACGTCTCCATTACCGGCGGGAAACACCATATCACCACTTCAGAGGGAGAGAGCTTCGATATCAAGATTCCGGCGGGGATCAAGAGCGGAGAAACCCTGCGTGTACGCGGCAAGGGCCGCAGTTGGCAGGGGCGGCGGGGCGATCTGCTGATCACCGTAGATGTGGCTCCCTCCACCGAGTATGAGCGTAAAGGCAACGACCTCTACAAAAAGATCGATGTCCCCCTCAAATATGCCCTCTTCGGCGGGAAGATCAAGGTTCAGACCCCGGAGAAAGAGGTGACGCTCAAGATCCCGAAAAACACCAAAAACGGCCAGAAGTTCCGCCTCAGAGAGATGGGGATTCCCGATCGCAAAACCGGAAAGCGGGGAGACCTCTACCTGGTGGCCAACGTCGTCCTTCCGGATGTGGATTCATTGCCGGAGGATCTGAAGAAAATATGCGAAGAGAAGTTGCCTGAAGCCTAAGGAGGTGAACGATGCACAGTTATGACGAGCCGGTCTATTTGATCAGCGTGGTGGCCAATATGCTCAATATCCATCCCCAGACCCTGCGTCAGTACGAGCGGGACGGTTTGATCCAGCCCGCCCGTACGCAGGGGCGGATGCGCCTCTACTCCCAGCGGGATATCGACCGGATGAAGATGATCCTGCGCCTGACCCGGGATATGGGGGTCAATCTGGCCGGAGTCGACGTCATTCTCCGGCTCAAAGAGCAGATGGAGAAGATGGAGCAGGAGTTGGAGTATCTCCGCGAAGAGTTGAGCAAAGTCAACCGAAACGGTGTAGTCCCCGCCGGCAAAGCGGTGGTTCGCAAGAGCCGATACGATCTGGTGATCTTCGAGGATCAATGATCCCTGGAACACCTTCTGGAAGGAGCCTTAGATGAAAAGATATCTCGGTAAGAAAAAGGTGATGCGGATCTACCTGGACAATTCGGATACCTACGAGGGCAAGCCGCTCTGGCAGCAATTGCTCCGCCGGGTCAAGGACGAAGGGATGGCCGGCGCAACGGTCTTCAAAGGGGCTGCCGGGATCGGTGCCCATACGGAGCTGCACACCTTCGAGATCTGGGCTCTGGCCCAGAAGCTTCCGGTGATCATTGAAGTGATCGAAGATGAGGAACGGATCCAGGCTTTCCTGGATAAATACGACACGATGATCGGAGAGGGGTTGGTGACCCTCTGTGATGTGGAGGTCCTCCGCTATAAGAACGCTGTCTACGACAGGAATTGATTATGGGCTTTCAAATGATTCTGGCTGTGGCACTGGGAGGTGCGATCGGTGCGACGGCCCGCTTTCTCATCGCTACGGGAGTACACAAAATCGTCGGTGCCGGTTTTCCCTACGGTACGCTTACTGTCAATGTGTTGGGAAGCTTCATCATCGGCTTCCTCTACCTCTATTTCGAACAGACCATCGCCCCCTATCAAAAAGCGCTTCTGGTGACGGGAATGCTGGGGGCATTGACCACCTTCTCCACCTTCTCTCTGGAGACGATGCTGATGCTGCATCAGGGGTTGGCCGCCAAAGCACTCGCGAACATTCTGCTCAATGTCACCCTCTGTCTCGCCGCGACGATGGGAGGGATGGCCCTCTTTCGCAAACTCTACGGCCTTTGATGTCATTGTGACATCTATCGGGATCTCCCCTCTGGAGATCGGATAGAATAACTCTATGAAATTCTTCTTTCTTCTTTTTCTGTTTTTGCTGACGTGGCAGAATCTCCATAGCCGCACGATCAAGATCGCCAGCTGGAATGTAGAGAATCTCTTCGATATGCACTATCAGGGAACGGAGTATGAAGAGTATGTTCCCGGACGTCACGGATGGTCCGAAGCGATGCTGCGAAAAAAACTGGAGCACACCGCCCAAGTAATCTGCGATCTGGATGCCGATGTGATCGGGCTTCAGGAGATAGAAAACGATGAAGTCCTCTCGCGGCTCCAGAGACTTTTGAAGCGGGTGGGGTGCCCCTATCCCTACCGAGCCGTCACCGGGGGCAGGGCACCGGTCCACACGGCTCTACTCAGCCGTATTCCTCTGGCGAAGGTACGGGATCTCCCCGTGACCCGCTACGGCCGGCAGCGGCCTATTCTCGAAGCGACCCTCCGTCTCGATCCCTCTCTCAAGATTTTTGTCAATCACTGGCGCTCCAAACGGGGGCCCGAAAGCGAGCGGATCCTCTATGCGAAGGCTCTGCGCAAACGGTTGATGAAACTTCCTCCCTCGACCGAGTACCTCCTGCTGGGGGATTTCAACAGTGATTGGGAAGAGTTTCGCATTATCGACCCAAAGCTCAACGACACCGGCGGGATCACCGGGATCAATCAGGTGATGGCAACCACCCGGGACGGACGGATGGTACGCTACCGGGATTTGAAAAGAGGGCAGAGGGAGTTTCTCCACTATAACCTCTGGCTCGATCTGCCGGCTTCCCAGCGATGGAGCCACAATTTTTACGGCAACAAGGAAGCGATCGATGCGATGTTGATCCCTCCCTCTCTGGCCGATGGACGCAGATGGGAGTATGTCCGGGGGAGTTTTGGCGTTTACCGCCCCTCTTATCTTTTCGGAATACACGGGGAGATCCTACGCTGGGGCTATCGCCACGGCAAGCACACCGGCAAAGGTTTTTCGGACCATTTGCCCATCTACGCTCGTTTTCAGACTCTGCCTGATCTGCCTGTCAAAACCTCCGCCCCCGAGGCCAAAAAGCCTCTCCCGCCCGGCAGGCTTCAATGTCACAAGGTCACCATCACACAATTGCAAAAGGCAGAATCTCCGGCTTTGCCGCTCTGTCTCGATAATGCGGTCGTCACTTTCAAACGGGGGCCCCACGCAGTATTGCAGGAGGAAGGAAAAGGGCCGACAATCCTGGTCTATGGGGCGGCTGCGGCTCTGAAAGAGGGGCATCGCTACCGCATCGAGGTCGAGGGCTTCAAACGTTATCACGGGCTCCCGGAGATTGTCGACCTGGAGCCACTGAAGGATCTGGGGCGTGTCGATCTTGCTCCTTACATCCCGGCCTTTCGACCGGAAATGATGAATGACCCCGCTGCTCGCTTTCGGGTGGTCCGAGATTTGGAGGGGATCTATCGGCATCGGCAGCTTTGGGTGAGACAACACGCGTGGCCGATTCATTTTCGCAGCAGGCGTTGGAAGCCGAAAGAGGGGAGCCGCCTTAGGATAAAGAGAGCTCAGATTGGTTATTATAAGGGCCATCCGGAACTGGTCATCTGGGATCGGAACGACTTCGAAACAGTGAGGTAAAAATGGAATATTACACTTGGGTATTGGCTTTTCACGTTATGAGTTTCGTCAGTTGGATGGCGATGCTCTTCTATCAACCCAGACTCTACGTCTATCATGCCGAGCACGCCGACAATCCCGGATTTGTGGAGGTGGTGAAGATCCAGGAGTACAAACTCTATAAATATATCGGAGTGCCTGCTATGTGGGCGACGGTTCTATCAGGGGGGACGATGCTCTGGCTCAATCCCGTATTGTTGAAAATGCCCTGGATGCATGCCAAGCTTCTTTTTGTCGCGCTTCTGATTGCGTACCATTTTTCTCTGGAGTATCACCGCAAACGCCTGATCGAGAATCCCCACTACAAGCCGGGGAAATTCTATCGTTTCTACAACGAAGTCCCCACACTCTTGATGATCGGGATCGTGATCTTTGTCGTCGTCAAACCCTTTTAGCGACCTCTCTGATATAATGGAGCCATAATTTTTTCCAAGGAGTAATTATGGCTCTTCCCGCTGTATCGATCCCTTCATTTCCTCTGCCTTTTTCTGTCCCTGTGGAGGTGCATCCCTGTATGGTGCACCTGGCAGTAGCGCTGCCTTTGGTTATCCTGCTGCTGGAATTGGTCAACCTGGTCGCCAAAAAAAGAGCTCTGGGCGTCTTTAGCTTCGTTTTGATGGTTCTCTTGGCGGTGATTCTCTTCGGTGCTTATCTGACGGGAATGGCTGATGCCAAAGAGGCGGGAGATGTTCTCAATGCGGGTCCGGCTCATGATCTCTTTGAAGCTCACAAAATTCAGGGGATCTATCTGGTCTACAGCGCCCTAGTCCTGGTCGTGATCAAACTCCTCAGCGTGCTCGTCCGCAAGACACCCATACGCGTCTTCTTTTTGATCTTCCTGATCGCCTTTACCGCTTTGACGATCAATACGGCCCAAAAGGGCAAAGAGTTGGTCTTCGACTATGGCGTCAATGTCAAGGCGACAGCAGCCAAGGAAACTCCGGTCAAAGAAGAGGCAACTCCCGCTGCAGCGCCTGTAACTACCGAAAAAAATGAAATGAAATCGGAGAGTAAGACATCGGAGGAGGTAAAACAATCTGCAAGTCCCTCAGAGACTCCGGCAGCGAAGACTTCTTCCCCCGCCGAAGAGAAAACTCCTGCTAAAGTGGCACCTGAAAAAGCCGCTGAGCCTGCTGCTGCGACTGAGAATAGCACGGAGAAAACGACCGAAGGAAATCAGAGCAAAGCCGAATAAGCCTTCCCTCCGGCCCTCTCTAAGAAATAGAGAAGTTATTACCTTGATGTATTAATCACCATATCTCACTGTGTTATCCAATAAAAGCTCGTTAAAATCAAACCGATTCTCACGAAACAATACAAAAAATGTGATAAGAAAAAAAGGGGAAAGGCAGCCTCGGAGAGAGGCCTGCGGAAGTTTTACTTGTTGTAGTTGGCGATGGCGGCGTCGAGAATTTGCTTCGCTTTCTCTTTGCCTTCGAAACCGGTTACTTTGACCCACTTGTTGGGTTCAAGCATTTTGTAGGTTTCGAAGAAGTTTTTGATCTTGTTGAGGGTATGCTGGGGCAGATCGTCGATCTCCCGGATATCCTTGTAGGTAGGATCGATTTTGTCGGCGGGAACGGCGATGAGCTTTTCGTCGATACCTTTTTCGTCCTCCATCATCAGAACCCCGATGAGACGGCTTTTGATGTAGCAACCGGGGTAGAGGGGGTATTCGCTGATGACGAGGATGTCGGCCGGGTCACCGTCGTCGCTGAGGGTATTGGCGACGAAGCCGTAGTTGGCGGGGTAGAACATCGCCGAATACATTACCCGGTCCACTTCGATGGCGCCGCTCTCTTTGTCCAACTCATATTTGACGTTGGAACCGTAGGGGACTTCGATGATCGCTTTGACTGCATCGGGGTTTTCACCCGGTCCGATTTTGCTGATATCCATAGTTGATCCTTTGCAAAGTTTTCCGGAATTTTACCATAGGCGGAGAGTGCCCGAGCTTGTCAGGAGCCCGCCGTGGAGCGCTCAACCCGGCAATGGGATTTGGGTGTCTCCCAAAACTCCACTGCTTCGACGACGATTCCGAGCTTTTCCATCCGTTCACTGACGATCTCGAGGATCCAGGCGGTGAGGTTCTCGCTGGTAGGGACGAAATTCACAACGACCATCCCTTCGTACTTTTCAATCAGCGCCTCGGGAGCATCCCCCAGCTTCTCGAGCCTCGGGGTCCAGTATCCCTCTTCGTGGTAAAAGAAGGAGGCTTCGTCCATTTGGCCCTTTTCATCGACGTAGTGGTGCATCAGGTCACCGAAAAGCGGATCGTGGCGGTCGAGGATGAAGCGGTGGTCCAAAGAGGCATCGAGCCAGGCTTTGAACCAGTTAAGATGTTTGAAGTCGGTCACCATACCGTCGATCAGGCTTTCGGAGCTGAGAAAGATTTTAATTTTCCCCTGATGGCCGTGAAGATGCCGGCACATCAGGCACTCATCCAGGCTGTATTCTTTGTCGAGATTCTGGGACCACACCCGATGCCCGTAACAGAAGTCGAAGGATTTATCGATGATCCAGCGCATAGTTGCTCACTTTGATTTGATAGGCTGGAGAAGATGATAGCAGATTTCTCTGAATGGTTTTATGGGGAGTTTGGCTACAATCTCCCTATGGAGCAGCTGATCAATCTTATCAACCACCGTCTGCCGGAATCCCTTTTACACTATACCTTGTGGCTCCACGTGACGCCGGGGGAACTCCTGGTGGCTCTGGGGCTGGTGCTGGCGGCTATTACGCTCAACTGGTTGCTGAGACGCCCCCTCCTGCGCTGGGCTAAACATCGGCTCTACCGCCATCGTAGGGAGAGCTTTTACCGTCTTCTCTATCGCCGGCTTGAAAGTATCTTCCGGCCTTTGCGACTGCTGCTGACGGTTTATCTCTTTAAAAAAGCGGTGGAGATCTTCGTGGCGGGGGGTTGGATCGATACTCTCTTTTTCGTTCTCTATTGGCTTTTTCTCTTCTGGTGGCTCTATGAGATCACGAAATTCCTGCTCTATTTGACTCTTTCGGCGAAGATCAAACGTCAAAAAGAGGCCCGCGCGGAGCTCTATAACCTCTTTCTCAATATTACGCGGGTCTTTTTGGCCTTTTTGTTCATCATCCTGGTGCTCTCCCGTCTCGGGGTCGATCTGACGGCGTTGATCACTTCCCTGGGGATCGGCGGTGCGATCATCGGATTGGGAGCCAAGGATACCATTACAAATTTCCTCGACTCTGTTCGCCTTGTCAGTGAAGATGCTTTTCGCCAGGGGGATTGGATCGAAACCGATAAGGTCGAAGGTTTCGTCACCGAAATGGGGCTGACTTCCACCAAGATCCGCACCTTTGATAATGCCCTGGTCACCGTGCCCAACAGCGTTTTGGCCAATACCTATGTCAAAAATTGGACCCGGAGGATGGTGGGACGGCGGATCAAATTTTACCTACGCCTGAAGCTCACCACCGACACACGGGAATTGGAGCGGGTGATCTACGAGATCCACGAAATGCTCGACAGCCATCCCGATATCGTCAACAAAAACAAGCTTCGCTACATCCGTCGAATGAAACGTACTTACGAAAACGGTCTTTTCAATCTCGAGGATCGTTACGGAGTGCGTCGGACGCTCCTGGTCTATCTGGACGAAATCGGCGAATATTCCCTCAATATCCTCGTCTATGCCTTCTCCATCTCCGTCAACTGGGAAGAGTGGCTTCGGGTCAAGCAGGATGTGATCAAAAAAATTCTCAAGATTGTTGAAGAGTCTTCCCTGGAGTTGGCTGTTCCACGGGAGGAGATTCTCCTGGAGACGAGGGAAAAGGAGGACGGTTCATTCTCTGTATAGCATAGTGTGCTAGGATTCTGTAAAAAAGAATAGTAGGGATCCGATTCGATGTCTAAAAGAGTACTGTATGTATTGAGCGTTTTAATACTAGTGACAGGTATTGCACAAGCCAAGAAAAGTCCCCAAAAGCAGGGGATGGAAATCTTCCAAAGCAAATGTCAGCTCTGCCATGTCACCCATCCCGTCACGCCCGCCGAAAGGGCCAAACTTCTGGGCCCGCCCATCGATGAGGTGATGCTCCGGGTCAAAGAGAAATACCCCATCAGCGAGAATGCCGTCGCTTTTATCGTCGACTATATCTTCCATCCCTCAATCGATAAGGTCCTTTGTCCTTCTATTGATACCTACGGCCTTATGCCTTCGATGGCTAAAAAACTCTCAAAAAAGGAGGCAGAAGCAGTCGCGCAGATGCTCTTCGAGACTTTTCCTGTCCAAAAGAAGCGTAAAAACAGAAAGGATGATAATGTCAGTGTGAGAGGGAAGAGTCGTGATTCTTCTCACTGACAGGATGTGCCGGATCGGATGAGAAGGAGCTAGTCAAGTATCTGAGTCTGAAATCTAAAAATCCAAGGCTTAAAAAGATTACCCCGAAGCGGGGCAATCGACGAGATGAAAGCTCCGGGATGGCGAAGGGAGGATTACTTTTGAGTTTCAGGGGTCTTTGCTGTCTCTTCCTCTCCGGAACCTGCCGGTGCCTGCTTGGTCGCGTCTGTTGAGTTGGCCTCCTTCTGGACGGCCTGGTCGGCTTGTGCTGCCTGGGCTTGTGCTGCCTGGGCAGGGGCTGCTTTCATCGTTTCACCGGCACTGAGGAGAGTGCCGCCGAGCAGGAGTGTGGCTGCAGTGAGAATCAAAGTCTTTTTCATGGAATTTCCTTTGTGGTGAATTGATCCAAAATGATTCATTGGACACCGCCATTCTAAAGGGAACTCCTTACCCGGGAATTACCGTTCGATGTCTTGTCACTCATTTCGTTGAGTCAGTTTCAGGATTTGAGAGAGGATAATGGGGGGAATCAGTGGCGGTTTTTGTCAAAGTGTTGATAGTCTTTGATGGAGTGCCAATCCCCGCCCCAGCGCCAGCCCCGGCTTTTGAAGATTCTGACGATGGGGTCGTGGGGCGCGATGAGGGCGCGGTCTTCGGGGTGAAAGGGATTTTTGTGTCTGCGGATACGATAGGGGAGGGAGGCACGGTGTGCGATATGGCCGCTACGGGAGATGTAGGGGTTTTCGATCGGGTTGATATCGATGGCTTTTCCATAGGCGTGGTTGGACCACTTTTTGCCGCCGGTAACGGCACGGCAGTTGAAAGCGGAGGTGTTGTCGGCCTCGATGGAGCGATAGTCGCTTCCGCCATAGTCACTGACCAGTTGCATTCGGCGGATGGGGTATTTCGCCCGATAGAGTTCACCGAAGATTTGCGTAACCTCTTTGGCTACATCCTTGTGAACCACCATCTCTCCGGTATGGGGCTTTCCGTCGAAGCCCAGATAGTTCAGCCTTATGTACCTAAGATCCCGCAATTTGACCGGGCAGCCATCGCGATAGCTGTGTCCGGCCCGCATACGATGTTCGATCCGGGGGGTGATGGAAGATATTTTGGCGGTATAGCCGGCAACCACTATCGAAAGAAAGAGAGTTTGAAGAGTAAAGAGTAGATACAATCTTTTCATAAATACATTATACATTATAAAGGTACAACTCATTCTGTTATACTTTTATTTAAATTTAAGAAATTGAAATATTAAAAATCAGCAGAATGAAGGTGATAAAGATGGATTTCTCCAAGAAAGTGATTTTTCCCGATTCTATATTCGCCCAGGAAGTGGACGGCGAGATGGTGCTGCTGGATATGAACACCGAAAATTACTTCGGTCTCGACAGCGTCGCCAGTGATATCTGGAAGCTGCTTCAGGAAGGTAAAACGATCGGGGAGACATACGAGGCGCTTCTGGAGATCTATGAAGTGGACCCGGAGACACTCAGGAAAGATCTCGAAACCTTTATCGATAATCTCCTGGAAAACAGGCTTGCTTTTATAGAGTAAAAATTTCTCCGGACACCTCTATCTCCAATCGATAAAATTTTCAGGAAACCTCAGTAGAGTAATTAAATCACCTTTTGCCTTGGCGGAATTTATATGAAAAATATCCATTCTGAAAGCGTAAAATCTAAAAATATTAGTAGGTTTGGCAATCTTTTGATATTTTTGGTTAAAATATAAAGCTACTAGAAAATGCCACCCCTGTTGCGAGGCAGGTTCGGAAAGCCATGGGTCTTTGATACTGTCACTTGGCAGTAAATGAGAAGATCGCCAGGTTGCCTAATAGAAGAGTACGGATGAGTAAGCGGATATTCTCTTCCATAGCAAAGAGGCAATAATGGAAAAAATACATAAGCAATTGTTGAAGCGGTTTTTTGTTTTGGGGATGTTATTGCTCGGAAGTTTGGCATTCCCTTCAACATTCGACTGGGAGACAGAAGGATGGTCGCCTGATGGAGCTTTGAGTCAAAACTATACCAATGTAGATGATTCCGGAGTTAATGTCAGTATCACTGTGACAGGTGATACTGACAAATTGCAGGACAGTACTCCAAAGCTGGATGACGGTGGAGGGAGTCTTTCCAATGATAATCTGGAGTTTTATGCGGATTATGATGATACAACCCAGAAAATTACGGTAACGATAAAATTCTCTACGCCGGTTAAATTAAGTAATTTGAGATTCAGAGATATAGATTATGCCGATGACGGTACATATGAGTTTAATGACAAAATTATCGTCACCGCACAAGATATTGATGGGAATACAGTTACTCCCAATGATGTCCAATTGGGAGATTATGTCCAAAGTAATGCAGCAGGTGAATATGAATCTGATGAAAATCAAGACCACAATGGGGGGCCTGACAATACCGGGGCAATGGTCACCCTGGGATTTACTGATGTATACGTAAGTGAATTGACTTTCGTCTATACTGATGGAGATATCAATACTGATAACCCTACTGGCCAGGCGATTTGGTTTGACAATTTTGATTTTGAAGCTCTCGATACTGATGGAGATGGTGTTGTAGATGTCAAAGATATCGACGATGATAACGATGGAATTTTGGATGTAAACGAGAGAACTCCTGTTGTGGCTCAGACAGTTTCCAATACAGATACAGGAACGATTCCTGATGATGGATATCCCGACAACTGTCTGGATCGAACATTTAACGTATCAGATGGTGATGTTATCGACGATATAACGATTTTAGTAAAAATAGAACATTCATGGAGAGGAGATCTTGTTGTTCAACTCATTTCTCCCTTTGGAACAGTGATTGATTTGATAAGAGATGAAGGGGGGAATGCCCAAAATTTAAGTACCAATTTCTCCGATGCCGCGACGGAATCTATCGGTGATGATAGTGATGATCAAGATTTGGATCATCCGGTGTATAGAAAACCTGATCAGCCGCTGAGTACATTTAATGGAGAAGATCCGAAAGGCACTTGGACACTGCATATGTGTGATGATGCGAGTCAAGATGAAGGAACCTTCAACGAGGCAGATCTTAATATCAGCACTTCGAACAATCGGGATAGCGACAACGATGGCATTCTTGATTCTGTCGACCTCGACAGCGACAACGACGGCATTCCCGATAATGTGGAGGCGCAATCAACAGGGGATTACACTGCAACGAGTGGAACCGATGACGATGGTGATGGTTTGGATGATGCTTATGACCAAAACACCTCAAGTGCCCCCGGAAGTATAGGGCTTGTTTCTCCTGATACCGACGATGACGGTATTCCCGACTACCTCGACAGTGACAGTGATAATGATGGCTACAGTGACTGTGAAGAGGGAAGGAATAACCCTGAGTGTGATCCCAACCCGGCTGTAGAAAAGAACGGGCTGCCGGAATGGCTGCAAGTGGGCGATGGCTATGACAATGTGTCTGCCGGTATAACGGACCCTGATCCGGACGATGGAGGAAATATTCAGGATGAAGTTACCGGTAATCATGAAGCAGCCTACCGGGAGTTTCTCTGCGGAAAAAACCGAACCACACTGACCCATATGCAGTGGAAAATCATCAGCTTCAGTTGTGATACTGGGGCAAACTCCATCTCTGATCTTTTGGGAGGTGACGACGGTTTGGGTGAATATGGTACTGACTGGGTGATGTACGAGCAGAGTGGTAGTGACAACTATGAGATCAACGGTACGACCCATCCCAACACGGATAAACGGAAACTCAATGCTGGGGATACCGTCGTGCCGGGCAAGGGATATTGGATCATCGCCGACCTCGGAGGGACGGGGAATGAAAAGAATATCACTATTAATGAAACACTAGATGATATCAATCCAACATCGGTGGAAGATGCCTCTGCAGTCGGTATCAGTGATGGCAACTTTAGTAAAGTACACGAATACCTGCTGCCTAAAAATGAAGTTAGTGATCCAGATACGGTTGATTACAAAAAATATATGGCAGGCAATCCATTCCCTTATGCCTTTCATTTGGCCAATCTCTATTTTAAACACAATGCAGATGGAATGACTTACCATCCGATGGGAGATATAAATAACGATGATTATATCAACAAAATTGTCTATAAGCATGATAGCAATGAAACAGGTCCTGTTACCGGATATGAAGCGATAGATCCTTCGACACCTGGATTCGGCGGCTCCATCGAGCCGATGGAAGGGTTCTTTATCAAGATCGAGAAGAACCAAAGTGATAATTATGTCAACCATTTCGCCTATCCTCTGACCTACAGTAATGATTAAGGAGCTCCTGATGCAAAGCAAAAATATTTATAGATTTTTTTCTTTCCTGATATTATTCTCACTGGTCGGTCTGATGCAGGGATGTCAGGGGACTTCCCAGGATGGGTTGGGTTCCTCCGACAAAAAACAAGAGACAAATCCCGATACAGGGAAAGACTCCAAAGCCGGAGAAGGCGGATGGTATATGCGTACTCGAGTCTCTGCCACTGCAGAAGACGGGACCGTTTATCAGCATAATACAGCCGGGGTTTTCGGTCGGCTTGTTGACAGCTGGAATGGAAAAGACCGACACGATATCCCCGCCTACGGGCCGGCAGCACTCCAGGTGGTTTTTCCTCATTATAATTGGGGAGATAAGGAGAGCGGTGATTACTGGAGCGATTATCGTAGCTACCCGGAGAAGGGGTCGAATGAAAGAGCTGTCTGGACCTTCCAGGTCAAAAATCAAAAGAGTGTCGACCTCTCCAATGCGGATATTAGGATTAAACTTGATGACGCGAGGCGTGTGGACTTTGTCAAAATAGATGGAAATATCCGGTATAAAGAGACCGGCCTCAACCAAGGAATGAAGAACCAATTTACTCTGGTTGATGTGGACAATAAGCAGACGTACAGTGTCGATGAACTGGATAAGATCAATCTCAATATGGACGGTAAACACATCCGGACATTCCGATGGGTCAGGGGGCCGGTACTTGAGGAAGATTTTAAACCAGTCGTGCTGCCGAAATGACTTTTAGATTCAATAATTTATGTATGAATTTAATTATATTGATAGTGGTTTCGATATAATGATAAATATATGCAAAAGCATAGGAGAACTCCTAAATGAATAAGCAAAAAAGAGAGAAGCTGAATGGCAAGATGCTTAATGCTCGCCGGAACTTTTTGAAAAAGGCTGCATATTCGGCTCCATCCATAATGGTGTTGGGCAGCTTGGCCAAGCCTACTAGGGCAAAAGCCGATCAATTCGGAGGACCACCAAGCGATCCATCTGGCTGGTAATAAGAAAGGGTCCTCTATCAAGATCGATAAAAATCAGAATATGATCAGAAGATGAGGCGTGTGAACTTTGTCAAAGTAAATGGAAATATCCGCTATACAGAAACCAATCTAACTAAAAAAGGATGGTAAACCGATTCATTCTAATGGATACGGACAATATAAACAGATATACCTTCCAATGCCGGATTCAGTAGCGTTTTGATAGAAAGGGACGAATATTTATGCCGAAAAATCGAGCGATTTTATATGGAGTGATTCTTCTTGTGTTGGTAGTGGTCGCTTTTATGAGATTCAATACTGATAAAGTGAATCAAAAACCTGCCGCTACGGGCGCAGCGACAACCCAAACAGAGAACACATCCTCTGCCATAGATGCAAATGAGGCTCTGAACGCTGGAGTTGAGAGGGGATTTCACCCGAAAAATTCCAATACCGAAGAGGAAAAGAACTCTTCGCTCAATGCGGAGAGAATGGAGAGCGCAGAATCTGGATCGAACGAAGATGAAGGAACCGGTGACGAAGAGGCCGAAGATGAAGCTTCCTATGTCAAAAGAACTCACCTCATAGGCGGTGCCGATGTGGTATGGGAACCGCCAAAACCCAAAGATTCTGAAGATAAGTTTGGAGAACCGCCTGAATAACCTGACAAAAAGAAAAACTGATTTTATAAAAAATCCGACACATATTCTATTGAGTTCACTGAATATCGTCAGATGTGGGGAGAAATGAAGAAGTTTGTATGATACATGGACATCAATTCCTCTTTGTCGATCAGCAAAGTTTGCAAGAAGAGTATGACTCTTTCAAATTTTCTCATTCCGGCAACGATAGATTAAACACGATCGAAGTAAGGGAAATCGACACATATCAGGGGTTTGAGCGACGAAGCTCTCTGTTGTATCTGTCTGGACGTGGATGCTATTATTTGAGCAACACTTCTCCTGAGAAGATTGAGCGAGATCATGACTGGGGATTGGAGATTGTAAATGTCTTGACCCTGGTTTGGGATGGCAAAAGTAGACGCATCCTTTATGCAAAAGGAAGAGACTTTACCCCCCGATTACTTCAATTTTGGATTTATCATACTTTTTTCCCGATCGCGCTTGAATTGGAAAGAAATTACACGATGCTTCATGTTGGGGCAGTGGAAATCGATGGAGGAGTGGTTTTCTTTTCTGCCCCCTCCTTCGGGGGGAAATCGACACTTACAGACTATTTCATTGGACGCGGGCATACTCTTTTTGCGGATGATACACTCCCGATAAAGCAAGAAAACGGGGAATTTATTGTCTACCCTTCATTCCCTTACCATCGTCCCTATCGACAACCGGAAACTCTGGGGCGTCGCGTGGAGAATTTTGCCGGGGAACCTGCCCTTCTCAAAGCCCTTTTTGAGTTGAGACAATGCGAACCGAACGATTCAATCGACGTAAGGCCTCTGGAAGGCATTGAAAAGTTCAGGGCTTTTTATCAAAGTGTCTTTGTGAGTTTTTCTTTTATGAAGAAAGAACGCTTTGAATTTTTTGCGAAAATGGCGATGAAAACTCCCGCTTATCGTGTCTCAATACCCTGGGATAAAGAACGCTTGCCTGAAGTCTACAACGCTATTGTCAAACAGCTTCAGGATCAGTCTCAAGTTTCTATAGTATAGCTAGGGGCATAAGGCAACATAGCGCTTTTGGAAAGTTCACATTACCAAGATGGTATAATCGCGTATTTCTCTATAGAGGATATGTATGGAAATACTCCTTTTCTTTGTCGGAATGGGGATCGGCACGCTTTCGGGATTTTTCGGGATCGGGGGCGGTACGGTGCTGGTGCCGGTGCTGCTGTTGATGGGCTTTGGCTTCAAGCACGCGGTCGGAATCTCCATTATGCAGATGGTCTTCAGCTCCGTCTACGGCTCCTATCTCAATATCAAGAAGGGTTCCCTGCAACTGGGGGAAGGGCTCTTTGTCGGTTTCGGTGGTTTTTTGGGGGGATATCTGAGCGGTTACATCACCCCTTATGTACCCGATCGGGTGCTGCAGACGGTCTTCATCGGCTTTGTACTTTTTGCCTTGATTCGAATGATGACTTCCAAAGCCCATAGCGATGAAGAGGAGAGCAGATCCCTCCCCAAAGCGCTGCTCTTTGTCATCGGGGTAGGGATCGGAGTCATCGCCATCAGCATCGGGGTGGGTGGGGCGATCATTTTGATCCCCCTTCTTTCGGGCCTGTTGCACTATCCGGTCAAAAAGGCGGTCAGCGCCGGGCTCTTTTTCGTCGTCTTCTCTTCGGTGGCGGGATTGATCGGGCGGTTGATGCATGGGCAGATTGATCTGCTCAGCGGCGCGATCGTGGGAGCCGGATCTTTGGCCGGGGTCTATCTGGGAGTCTGGCTCAAAGAGCATGTGTGTAACAAACGCCATAAAACTTTCATTGTCGTTATGTATTCGATCATTCTGGCGATCATGGTTTATAAGATGTTTTTTGCGAAATGAGATTTGAGCGTTGAGCGTTGAGAATAAAGAATTAAAACAAGGATTGAAGAGTTTATGAGCAAACATCACGACATCATCGAGGTCAAGGGTGCCCGAGAGCACAACCTCAAAAACATCGAGCTGGAGATCCCCAAGAACAAAATGGTGGTGATCACCGGCATCAGCGGCAGCGGCAAATCGACTTTGGCGTTTAGCACCCTCTATGCCGAGGGGCAGCGGCGCTATATCGAATCGCTCAGCTCCTACGCCCGGCAATTCCTGGGTCGGGTGGGCAAGCCCGATGTGGACAAGATCGAGGGACTCACCCCCGCGATTGCCATCGACCAGAAGACCACCTCCAAAAACCCCCGTTCCACCGTGGGGACCATCACCGAGATCTACGACTACCTGCGCCTCTTTTTCGCCCGGGTGGGCAAGCAGTATTGCCACCACTGCGGCAAGCCCATCTCCAGTATGAGTGCCAGTGATATCATCACCGAGGTCCTGCGTCTGCCTGAGGGCTCCAAACTGGTCATTATGGCTCCCCTGGTCAAGGAGAAGAAAGGCACCTTCGCCGATATGATCGAATCGCTGCGGCACAAAGGGTATGTGCGGGCGATGATCGACGGGGTGATGGTGCGCCTGGATGATGAGATCGAATTGGCCAAGACCAAGAAACACACTATCAAGGTGGTCATCGACCGGGTCGTGGTCAAGGAGGGCTCCAAAGAGCGGATCGGCCAGGACATTGAAAAGGCCCTCAAAGAGAGTTACGGCGAAGTGGAGATTGAAGTGCTCAACCACGAAGAAGTAGGGCTGGACCGCAAGGATTTCCACTACTCTGAGCATCTGGCGTGCTTTGACTGTAAGCTGAGCTTCGAGCCGCTGGAGCCGGTGAGCTTCTCCTTCAACTCCCCCAAAGGGGCCTGCCCCGCCTGTGACGGTTTGGGGATCCGCTATACCCTGGATATGAGCAAGATCATCGACTCCTCCCGCAGCATCGCCGAAGGGGCGGTGCGGATCATGCACGGCTTCAACAAGAGCTACTACTCCAAATTCCTCACCGCCTTTTGTGAGCAGAACGATATCCCTACCGATATTCCCTGGGAAGAGTTGCCCGAGCATCAGCGCAAGCAGGTGCTCTACGGGATGGGGAGCGAACCGGTGAACTTTACCTGGAAGCGCCACAAGCTCAAGCGGGAGTGGCCCGGGGTGGTGAAGTTTGCCCACGAAATGTTCACCGACGAGAAGGACCTGGCCGAATATATGACCGAGAAGGTCTGCGACAAGTGCGAGGGCAACCGCCTGCGCCCCCGGTCTTTGGCGGTGAAGATCGACGGGAAAAACATCGCGGATATCGTCAATATGCCCATCGAGGAGAGTTACGCCTACTTCGCCGACGAGAGCAACTTCAGCCACCTCAGCGAGCAGCAGAAGCTCATCGCCGAGCCGATCCTCAAAGAGATCCGGGAGCGGCTCTTCTTCCTCTACGATGTGGGGCTGGGTTATCTGACTTTGAGCCGGGACGCCCGGACCATCAGCGGGGGCGAAGCCCAGCGTATCCGCATCGCCAGCCAGATCGGCAGCGGGCTGACGGGGGTGATGTATGTGCTCGACGAGCCCAGCATCGGGCTGCACGAGCGCGACACCCTCAAGCTGATCCGCACTCTCCAGTCCCTGCGGGACAAAGGCAACAGCGTCATCGTGGTCGAGCATGACAAAGAGACGATCCTGGCGGCGGACCATATCGTCGATATCGGGCCCGGAGCCGGGGAACACGGCGGGCAGATCGTCTTCAACGGTTCCCCGGCCAAGCTCAAGCGGGCCAAGACCCTCACCGCCCAATACCTCCACGGCAAAAAGGAGATCCGCTACCCCCACGCAAAGCGGCCCAGGGAGCAGTGGCTGGAGATCCGCAATGTCACCCTCAACAACATCGAGAATCTCTCCGCCCGCATCCCGCTGGGGAACTTCGTCTGTGTCACCGGGGTCAGCGGCAGCGGCAAGAGCTCTCTGATCCTTCAGACCCTGCTGCCCACCGCGAGGGAGATCCTCAACCGGGCCAAAAAGGTCAACCGGGTTGAGGGAGTCGAGATCGACGGGCTGGAGCACCTGGACAAGGTGATCTATCTCGATCAGAGCCCCATCGGCCGGACCCCCCGCTCCAACCCCGCCACCTACACCGGGGTGATGGATGAGATCCGCAAACTCTTCGCCCAGACCAAGGAGGCGGAGCTGCGGGGCTACAAGGTAGGACGCTTCAGCTTCAACGTCAAGGGCGGCCGCTGCGAAAAGTGCCAGGGGGAGGGGCAGATCAAGATCGAGATGCACTTCCTGCCCGATGTGATGGTCACCTGCGACGCCTGCAATGGGGCCCGCTACAATGAGCAGACCCTGGAAGTACGTTACAAGGGCAAGAACATCGCCGAAGTGCTCGATATGAGCGTCGCCGAGGCGATGGAGTTTTTCAAAGCGATCCCCGCCATCGCCGGCAAGCTCAAGACGCTGATGGACGTGGGGCTCGACTACATCAAACTGGGGCAAAACGCCACCACCCTTTCCGGCGGAGAAGCCCAGCGGATCAAGCTGGCCAAGGAGCTCAGCCGCAAAGATACGGGCCGGACCCTCTATGTGCTCGACGAACCCACCACGGGATTGCACTTCGCCGACGTGGACCGGCTTACGGGCGTGTTGCACCACCTCACGGAGCTGGGCAATAGCGTCATCGTCATCGAGCACAACCTCGATATGGTCAAAAATGCCGACTACATCATCGATATGGGCCCCGAAGGGGGGAACAAGGGCGGGCAGATCGTCGCCACCGGGACTCCCGAAGAGTTGGCAGCCGGCTATATGGAGACCGGAAGCTGTACGGGAGAATATCTGGCGAAAGAGTTGGGGCTTGAATAAGAATTGAGCTTGACGGCAGGAGCATCGGGATTTCAGATAGCCATTTTCTTACGCGCTTGAGGGAAAATACTCTAAAATGAGTGTCAAAAAGAGGGGGGATCGATGATCGTGGGAATTGAAGGAAAAGTGGAAGCCAGAGAGCCGACCTGGCTTCATCTCAATGTGGGCGGCCTGATCTATGAGGTGAATGTCTCTCTCAATACCTCCAACACCGTTGCGGGCAAGGAGCAGGTGAAGCTCTACGTCACCCAGATCATCCGGGAGGATGCGAATCTCCTCTTCGGTTTCGCCGACCGGAACGAGAAGAAGATGTTTGACACCCTGCTCAAGATCAACGGTGTGGGGCCCAAGGTGGCTCAGGCGGTCTGCTCCACCTTCACCCCCGAGAGCTTCGCCAAGATCGTCGCCGCCAAAGACGTGGCACTGCTCAAAAGAGTCCCCGGCATCGGTCCCAAAGCGGCCAGCCGGATCCTGGTGGAATTGGCCGACTTCATCGTCGACGGTTCTACCGCCGAGGGGAGTGCCGCGGCCGATCATCAGGAGGCGGTCATGGCCCTGGAGAGCCTGGGCTTCAAGAAAGAGGCGATCCGCAAAGCCCTGGCGGGAGAGAGCGGCGACACCGCCACTCTGGTCAAGGCGGCGCTGAAGAAGTTGCAGAGACTTTGAAACAACCGAGTAACCGAGTAACGGAGCAATGAGTAACCGAACAAAAGAGTGGTGAAAGACAAGGCAATCACTTAACACGTAGCACGTAACACTTAGTACAAAAAATCTTGCGACTTGAGGGGCGAAGCCCCGTGCTTGCGACGAGGGACTCTCAATAGAGCCTGTACCGCACATAAATAATGATCTTCGTAGTCGTTTTGGGCCTGGGATAGTGCATATAGGCGGTTTTGATCACTTCGATTGTTTGGCGGTCGAGGGAAGTGGAGCCGGTGCGCCTCAGGAGGCGCAGGCCGCTGATGTCACCGTTGGGGTGGAGGTAGAACTGCACGATGTTGGTTCCCTGTTCTCCGAAGCGGGCGGCCTCCTGGGGGTAGCCGAGGTAGTTGAGGGTCTGCTGGGAGATCTGGAGGATGCGGCGGAGATTCTCGTCGACGAATTTGCGTTGCGTCGAACTCATTCGTGAGTAGCTGCTGCCGTAGAGCCGTTTGATGAGGCGGCTGGCGGGGCCGGTGGGGACATGGCGGACGGCACGGCGGCTTTTGCGTTGCTGCGTCGGTTTCCGGGGGCGGCTGAATTGTTTGGGTCGTCTCTTCTGGGGAAGCGCCTTGCTCCTTTTGGGTGTGGTTGCGATCTTTTTCCTGGGCGGAGCCGGCTTTTTCTCGGTCATTTTTATGACGATCTTTTTGCTGTTTTTCTCACCTTTGTTTTGGGTGAGATTCTCGTCCGTTTTTTGGATCCGCTTTTGTTCTTCCCCCCGGGCGATCTTCTTTTCGGGATTTTTGGCGGCCGGTCGAGGCTTGGGTTTCGGCCGGAGGATCGGTTTGGGCGCCGGCTGTGCTCTTTTCGGTTTCGGCGGCATCGGCTTGGGACGGGGCGGCAGAGCTTTTGGCCTGGGTTTGGGATGGGAGGCCGGTGCTTTGGGCGGCAGGGTTTGGAAGCGGGTCAAATCCAGGGTGATCTTGGTCCGGTTGATTGCTTTGGGGGTGACCCGGCTCTGGTGGATGAGCCAGAGGATCAGCCCCAGCAGGGTCATATGCAGCAGCACGGAGAGGACAAATCCCGTCGCTAATCGTCGAATCTCCGCCTCCTTGCCCTACCGCTCTTTACCGGGATTTCTCTCGGGAATGTAGTATAATCCCGAATTATCAATTTGTGAAATTATATCCAAAGGGGCACTATGGGTTACGAGAAGAGTGAAGCGGCTTTTGAAGAGGCTTACCGATACATTCCGGGGGGCGTGGATTCCCCGGTGCGGGCCTTCGGCAGTGTAGGGGGCGTGCCTCCTTTTATCGAGCGGGGAGAGGGGCCCTACCTCTACGACATCGACGGCAACCGCTACATCGATTACGTCCAGAGTTGGGGGCCGCTCATTTTCGGCCATTGTGATCCCGAGATTGAAAATGCGGTGATCGAAACTGCCAAAAAGGGCCTGAGCTTCGGGGCACCTACGGAGCTTGAGACGGCCCTGGCCAAAGAGATCGTGGAGCTCTTCGATTCCATCGACAAGGTTCGTTTCGTCAACTCCGGTACCGAGGCGGTGATGAGCGCCCTGCGTCTGGCGAGGGGCTATACCGGACGGGATGATTTCGTCAAATTTACCGGCTGCTATCACGGCCACAGTGACAGCCTGCTGGTCCAGGCGGGCAGCGGCGCGGCCACTTTCGGCGCTCCCAGCAGCCCCGGTGTGCCGGCGGACCTGACCAAGCATACCCTCCTGGCCACCTACAACGATCTGGAGAGTGTGAAGCGCTGTTTCGAGCAGAGCGAGGGAGGGATCGCCTGTGTGATCATCGAGCCCATCGCCGGCAATATGGGGCTGGTCCCGGCAGAAGAGAGCTTTTTGCAGGGGCTGCGCGAGCTCTGCGACGCTCACGGCGCGCTGCTGATCTTCGATGAGGTGATGAGCGGATTCCGCGCTTCCCTCAAAGGAGCGCAGGGCTTGACCACCGTCCGGCCCGACCTGGTGACCCTGGGCAAGGTGATCGGCGGGGGAATGCCCGTAGGGGCTTTCGGCGGCCGGGCGGAGATCATGCACAAGCTCAGTCCCGAAGGGCCGGTCTACCAGGCGGGGACCCTCAGCGGCAACCCGGTGGCGATGGCGGCCGGATTGACAAGCCTGCGGAAGCTCAAAGCCAACCCGAGCCTCTACGTGACCCTGGCCGAGCGTGCCCGCAAGCTGATGGAAGGCTTCGAAGCGGCGGCTAGAAGCGCGGGCCTGCCTCTGGTGACCGAAGTGCGGGGGAGTATGTTCGGTTTTTTCTTCACCGATGAGCCGGTGAAGAATTTCGAAGATGCCAAGCGCGGGGATAACGAATATTTCAAAAAGTTCCACCGCGCGATGCTGGACCGGGGCGTCTATCTGGCCTGTTCCAGTTACGAGACGGGCTTCATCTCCACCGCCCTGGATGACGCGTTGATCGACGAGACGATCCGGATCGCTTACGAAGCGATGCAGAGTATCCACGGATAAGCTATGAATGACAACGACCCCAAAATCAAAAAGATCGTCACCGCGGCCGACGGCCTGAGTCTGGGGATCTCCATCGTGGTGGCGGTGCTTATCGGCGTCGCCATCGGCCTGGGGCTCAAGCGGCTTACGGGAGCGGGCTGGACCCTCTGGATCGGCGTATTAATCGGCCTGGGGGCCGCGCTGCGGAATATCCAGATCGCCTATAAAAAACAGAAAGCTTCCCTCGATGAGCTGGCGCGGGATCCCCGGTACAACAAGCGCCGCTACGATGATGAGGACGACGAGGATTGATGCGACGCACGTTGCTGACCCTGCTGGCTGGGGATGGAGTATTGCTGCTTTTGACCTTGATCGTGGGGGATCTCCGGGTGATCGCGAGTGCTCAGGTGGGCTACTGGAGCAGCGCTCTGGTGGTTCTGGCCTCCTTCGGCACTTATCGCAGGATGGTGCAGCGCCGCCTGGAGGCCGAGAGTATCCCCGCCGCCGATATCGACCGTGATGTGATCGACAGGCTCGAAGACCCCTACGACCTCTACAGCGAAGAGGCGGAAGAGACAACAGAGGAGAAATCGGCACGGGAGCAGATCCGGGAGGAGAAAAAGCGGCTCAAAAAGCAGCGACGCTCCCCCGCAGCCGCCGCCCGGGATGCGGTGCCGGCCTTCTCCCCCTGGCGGCTGGGGGCCTATGGGGTGCTGGTCGCTGGATTTTTCTTTCTCAACGGTGCGCATCTGCTGCACCTGGGAAGTTACCTTTTGTCTCTGGCACTTCCCATCATTTTGGCGGTCTGGAGCCTGATGAACCCGGGGAGCGAAAATGCTTAGGCGGCTGCGGCGTCCGGGCTATTGGATCGTGCTTCTGGCGATCCTGGCGGTCTATTTCTACCGGCAGTATCTCCATCAGGAGGAGCTTCAGCGGCTCGAAGCGAAAAAGCGTCTCTATCAGAGCTACGGTGAGCGTTTTCTGGGGCAGCTGGGCGAGGGGAATTTCACCGGCTGTCAAAGCTGTTTCGACCGGGAAGGCAACGCCAGTATCGCCCTGGAGGATATCGCCCTGTTTGTCGAAACCCTCCATCTGGACCGTCCCCATACCCTCCGCTGGAAAAACCTGAACGAAAACAACGACACCGTCACCCTCTCCGGAGAGCTCACTCTGGATGGAAACGGAAGCTATCCCATCGACATTATGGTGGTCCGGCGAGGGAAAAAGATCCTGATGCGTAAAGTCCACGTCGGCCCCAAAACCCTCCAGCTGCACCACGAGGGCTTTCCCTTTACGACGTCCCAAGAGAATAACGTAACGAAGTAAGGCCTGTAGGTCTTATTGTGGTGTGGATAAGGTGATTATCCTGATAAATATAGGAAGCCACGATGATTTTTACTGATTGTCTTTAAAAACTTTGAAAAGAGTTGGGAAATAAAGAGGATGGTGCGGACGAGAGGACTTGAACCTCCACGGGATTGCTCCCACTAGAACCTGAATCTAGCGCGTCTACCAATTCCGCCACGTCCGCATCGATGAAGAATCAATGCGTTAGCTTTGATGGGCAGAATTATACTTGAGATAGCTTAATCAAAACTTGAAAAAAGCAAGGCCGGGAGATTTTTTTCGTACCTTTTTTCATACAGGCTGATGTCGGCATCCTGGGGTATAATTCCTCAATATCCTTGAGGAGTCTCAATGTCTATCGAAGTCAACGACGAACTGGTCCAGCATATGGCCAATCCCAACAACTACGGAAGCCTGGAAGAGCCCGACGCCATTGGGATCGGGGAGAACCCGGAGAACGGTGAAAAGGTCATCATCTATCTCAAGGTGGATGAGAGCGAAGGAACCGAGCGGATCGAGGAGATCCGTTTTCAGGCGATCGCGTGTATGACCACGGTCGTGGCGGGGTCGATCATCACCAAGGAGGCGGAGCGGCTCAGTTTCGAGCAGGCCGAGGATCTCATCGCCGTGACTCTGGGGATGCTGGAGGGGGTCCCGCCCGATCAGGCGGCCTGTTCGGAGATGGTGGTCGTAGCCCTACGGGCGGCGATGGATACCTACCGGGCCAAGAAAGAGAACCCGGAGATCCCCGCCATCATCTACAAGATCGAGCAGAGCTGCAACCCCGAAGCGGCGGACCCGAGTATGAAGCAAACAGAGGAGGCAAAATGAAACGACTGCTGGTCAAGACCCACGAACTTTGGCTGGAGACCCTGATGGCGTCTCTGATGAGCCGCGACGGTGAAAACAAACGGGTGCTGGGGGAATTCTCCAGCATTCTCTGGCGCCATTTCACCTGGATCGAGCACGATCTGATCCAAAAAGGGATCGAGTATGACTACAACCGGGACAATATCCCCATCAAAGTCGATCGGCTCAGCGTCATCGTCGCCGACATTATCCGCAGGATGAACGATCAGGAGCTGCTATTGGTGCATTGCGACGACGCGGCGCTCAAACAGCGGATCGAAACCGATCTGGAGTATATGAAATACGCCCTGGGCAAGCTGCCCGATGAAGAGGTGCACGCCTTCGATATGAACCGGACCTACCGGGATATCGAGCTGGATGAGGAGGCGACGGGGGCGCTGACCCTTTTCCTCTTCGAAGAGAGTTACAAAGAGTATGAGCTGATTATGATCTACAACTATCTCCAGGCTCACAGCGAGGATGCTTTCCTCAACCGGATCTTCCAGATCCTCATCGACGAGAGTTTCTTTCACCTGCGCAGCTTCGGGGAGATGATGGCGGAGATGGGGATCCTGGGGGTGCCGAGGGTGATCCACGAGAGCCTCTACAAGGTCAGCGATATCGAGAAATTCCTCCTCGACGGGATCGAAGAGGAGATCGCCGCCAAGGATCAGTGCCGGGAGCTCTCCGACGCCGTAGCCGCCAAGAGCGAGGAGTTGGCGAAGTTCTTCGACTTTATCAATCATCAGGAGAATTACCACATCGAGCTGATGCGCGAAGCGGTGGAACACTACCGAAAGCAGCATCGCGATGGCTAGCCACTACACGTCGCTCCTCTCCCGCCTCTTCGGTAAGTTCGCCGTCACGAGCTTTCCCGGCCCCTTTCAGCGGCTGATCAACCGTTCCTACGTTCGGCTGATGGGCTTGGATATGAGCGAATTTGCCCCGGCGGAGAGCTACTCTTCTCTCAATCGGCTCTTTACCCGGGCGTTAAAAGCCCAGCGAAGCATCGATCCCGATCCGCTGGCGGTCATCGCCCCCTGCGACGCACTGATCACCGATCTGGGGACCATTAGCGATGGAAAAGCGTACCAGATCAAGGGGATGGCCTACGATACCGCCGCGCTGCTGGGGGAGCATTATGCCAGTGAAGCGGAGCGTCTGGAGGGGGGGAATTATGCCAACTTCTATCTCTCTCCCCGGGATTATCACCGCTATCACGCCCCGATGGATCTAAAGATCGAGAGTATCACCCATATCCCCGGGCGTCTCTATCCGGTCAATATGCCCCTGCTGAAAAACAAGCTCAACCTCTTCATCGAGAATGAGCGGGTGATCCTCCAGGCAGCGGACCGGCAAGGTCGGCGTCACTTCCTTGTGCTGGTAGGGGCGCTCAATGTGGGGAAGATGGTCGTGACCTTTGAGGAGCGTATCCACACCAACACTGCGCCCGGCCCCGCACGCCATTACCGCTACGAGACGCCAATCTCTTTGAAAAAAGGGGAGCTCTTCGGCTGGTTCGAGATGGGCTCGACGATCGTGATGCTGAGTCAGAAAGGGGCTTTGGAGTATGAGATCGAAGCGGGAGAGAAGGTCCGCTTCGCCCAAACCATCGGTCGATTGAAGGAGGATGGATGAAGATCCAGGAGATACAGGAGTTTGCCGAGATACGGACCAAGGCGAGAGCCTATCTCTGTTTCATTATGGAGCGCAACCTGCCCAACCATTTGCCGGGGATCGAGCTGGATGACCTGGTCGCCGGGATGAAGAAGATCAGCAACGAGATCGGGAAAGTCGATGCGATCTATGTGCTGGATCCGATGGGACGGCAGATCACCAATACCGTCAGCATCGATCCCAAATTCGCCCGCAAAGGGGCAGGGGAGAACCGCAGCAACCGCGCCTACTACTACCGGGTGATCAAGGAGAAGCGCTGTGTGCTGACCGATCCTTATCCCTCCCTGGGGGGCAACAAGCTGGTTGTCACCGCCGCTTACCCCATCTTCAACGACAAAAACGAGCTGCAGTACATCGTCTGCGTGGATATCACCCTGGAGGATATCCTCCATATGATCCATCCCACTTCCATCGATTCGATGATCGGGCGATTTAACAAGGGGGTCTATGGCGCTTTTAGCTTGGCGCTTTTCGCAGTGGCGCTGCTGCTCTTCGTCAAAGCGATCGACAGTTTCATCACCTACGGAATGGAGTTCAAGGAGATCACCGTCAAAGATATGTTCCAATCGACGATCCTCCTGACCCTCTCTCTGGCTATTTTCGATCTGGTCAAGGCGATCTTCGAAGAGGAGGTCCTGGGGGCCCATCGCAAACACGCGGAAGACGATATCCACAAAACGATGGTGCGCTTCCTCGGCTCCATCATCATCGCCTTGGCGATCGAAGCGCTGATGCTGGTCTTCAAATTTGCCATCACCGATCCCAATAAACTCCTCTATGCCGTCGGGCTGCTTCTGGGGATCACCGCGCTGATGATCGGCCTTTCGGTCTATCTGCGGGCGATCAACGGCCACAGAAAACCATAGATCGATGGCGACTCTCCGAAAACGCCTGGCCATCTTCGATATGGACGGCACCCTGGTCGACAGTTCCCTGGCCATCGCCAACGCCATCAACTTCGTCCGTTCCCGCCTGGGATTGCCACCTCTGCCCAGGGAGGAGATCATCTCCAGGATCAACGATCCCCATCTCAACGCCGCAGAGTATTTTTACGCCACCGACCATTTCGAGGTGCGGCACGAAGAGTGGTTTTCGGAATATTACAGCGCCCACCATCAGGAGGAGCTCCGGCTCTATCCAGGCATCCTGGAGCTGCTGGAGTGGCTGAAGGGTCAAGGCTGCCTCCTGGCCGTCGCTACCAACGCCTATCGCCGTTCGGCCCTGGAGACTTTGGAGCATCTGGGGATCAGCGATTATTTTGACGCGGTGGCGAGCTACGACGATGTGGAGCGGGGAAAGCCGGCTCCCGATATGCTTGTGAAGATTTTAGAGGAGTTGAAGGTTTCCCGGGAAGAGGCGATCTTCATCGGAGACGGCCCCCGGGACGCAATGGCCGCCGAAGCGGCCGGGATCGAGTTTATCCTGGTGCAGTGGGGCTTTAGCGACCACCGTCACGCGGTGGAGAGTGTGGAGGAGCTCCGGAGTATTCTGGAGCGCCGCTGTCAGGAGAGAAGCTCTCTGGCGAAGAAGTAGACCGCCGCGTTGTAGAGCGAGAGGAAATAGGCGCCGATCAGGGCGATGGGGATCAGCAAAATGGAGACGGTGAACCAGGAGAGGACCACCGCGGCCACGAAGACGATCACGGACCAGAGCAGGATCAGCAGGAAATAATCCTTGTTGAAGGTCCGCTTCCAGAATTTGGGGCTAAAGAGCAAAAAGGTTTTCATAAAGGCCGGGCCGAATCCGTCGGCGGCCATCACCTCTCCGGTGACCCCGGGAAAGATATAGGACAAAAAGAGCAGGATCAGCAAAAAGAACACCATCACTCCCATCGCTCCGGAGGTGGAGATCGCCGCGACGAAGGCTTGCATATCATTGCCCTGGATGGCGCTTACGTCGACGGTCGCGCTGAACATCATCATAAAGATCAGGCCCAGGACCATACTGATGGTGAAGTATCCCAGCATTCCTCCCGCCGCGATGTCGAGATGACGGGTCAGAAGGTCGCCCAGTCTGGTACGCGCGGCGACATCGGCCATCTCCTCGGAGTTTGAGGCTTCGGGGATCTGTCTCGCGACATAGACTTGTACTTCGAAGCTCAAAATCGCATAGGCCAGAGCGAAAGCCAGTCCCAGAAAGGGGACATACTGCAGTAGCGCCAGGGTGACCAGAATGGCGATGGCGGCCAGGGAGAGGGCCACATTGCCCTTGAAGAAATTGGCGGCGATGTTGATCGCCTCTTTGTTGCTCGGTTGGATCATTTCACACTCCTCTTGAAAACTTTTTCTCCATTGTATCAGTTTGAATCGCCAAGCAGTGCAATCCAGGTCGCTTTACCAGGAGCCGCCGCCCCCGCCTCCGCCTCCGCCGCCGGAGAAGCCGCCCCCGCCGGAGAAGCCGCCGGTCTCGCTGGGGGGAGGGGAAGCGAGCTCCGCGGCGCTGTCGTAGAAATCGTCGATCGTATCGAAATCCCCCACATACCAGACCGGTGCCTGGGGAAGCAGCTCGGTATAGAGCTCTTTCCAGGCGTTGGTCATTCCGAAGAGCATAGCGTAGGGGAGGGTCTTGTCGAGGTAGAGGGGGTCTTGTTTGAGAAAACGGCGGATGCGGTCCTTCTCGACTCGCGATATGAACTCTTTGAGCCCCAGGAGGTAGCGGTGCATCTCGGCACCTTTGGGGGTGAAAGGACCGATACGGCGGTAGTAATACCAGAGGCTCAGAGCGATGACCAACAGATAACCGAAGGGGCCGAAGAGAAGGGAACGCAGATCCCCGGTCTGCAAAAGATCACCCAGCAGGGCAAAAGAGCTGAAGGCGGTCCAGACCAGGCCGAAGATCCCCTGGCTGATGCTGCGGAGCTCCCAGGCGCGATAGAGCATCCCCAGGCCGACCCCGATAAAGACGACAGCAAAGAGGGAGAGGATGAGCTGTTCCGGATGCCCCGCCTCCACAGCACGATAAGCCAGCAGGCCCGCGATGGGGAGGGCCAGGAGGATCGATTTCAACAGGAATTTTGAGCGGGCTTTGGTGGGCTTTTCGGTGAAGTAGCCTTCCCGGACCGACCAGTCGTAGAGGATCCGGTCGAGATCACTGAGCTTTTGGATGAAAAGTTCCCGACGCTCTCTCATATCGGGATCGAAGGTGAAGGTGTCGGCGCCGACGAAGAGGATCCGGGTGAGCAGGTAGCGCTGATCTTCCGTCAGGCTCTCATCCAGGGGCTTGTCGGTGCGTTGGACATAGGCGGGGTCTCGTCCGTCCTTGTGGATGACGAGGTATCCTTTCTCCGCCAGTTCCACGATGGCGGCGGAGATATCCCGGTGGTCGCTGAATTTGTCGTAGATGAGCCCCGACTGGAGGAGGCTGAGATCTTTGGGCGGGTAATATTGGGGGGCGATGCTCCCTTCGCCGCTGCCCACACCGCTCTTTTTGGCAAATTGGCGGAGGAAGAGGAGATAAAGCAGCAGCAGAGGCAAGGGAAGGGCATCGGCGAGACGGTCCCAGAGCGATGTTTGGACATTCTCGGTCCCCCGCTGCCCCAGGAGCCCTTCGGGGAAAGCCACCTCTACCGTCACCCCTTCGTGGGGGCCGAGATTATGTGCCGTGAGTATGAAGCGGTGATCGTCGATCCATCGGGGCGGCTCTGTGGGGGTGGTGGAGCCGTAACGCCCCCGCCAGCTGTGGAGGGTGACGTTTTGGCGGCTCAGAACCGGAGGGAGAATGACTTCGGCGCGGAAACGCTCGATGGGGACTTTCCAGCCGGTCCCCACGAGGTTCCAGCGCACGGCATCCCCCGAACCGTCGGAGGTGGGGAGCACCCCCTTGCTGACGCGGTAGTCGATGGTGTAGCGGTGGGTGCCGCTGATGAGCCGATCCGGATCGCCGATTTTGAGGCGGAGCATCTTGCCGGCCTGGGAGGAGTAGAGGCTCTCCTTGTGCCAAGGCACGGAGGCTCCGTCCATCCGGACCCCGGTCGCTTGGATCCCCAGGTCCACGGGATGGGCATACTCAGAGACTTTGACGGTGACGGGGATATCCCGGAAGATCCCGTGACGCCAACTGTTCTCGAAATCGTAGAGGATCTCTTCGTGGAGCTGGAGGGTCCCGTCGGGGTGGATTTCCAGTCGAGTCTGATAATCAGCGATCTTTTCTGCCGCGAGGGAGGTATCCAGGGCCAGCAGGAACCCAAGGACAAAAAGGAGTCGTTGAATCATCGGTTCAGTCGAATTTGATCTCGGGCATCTTCTTGACCGCCGCTTTCTCCGACTCTTCCAGCTCGAAAAACTCTTTGGGGGTGAAGTGGTATTTCTGGGCGATGAGGTTGTCGGGGAAGGATTCGATGCGGGTGTTGTAGTCGCGGACCACGGCGTTGTAGTAGCGACGGGCGTTTTGGATGGCGTCTTCGATTTCGCTGAGCTGCTGCTGGAGATTGAGGAAGTTTTCATTGGCCTTGAGGTCGGGATAGGCTTCGGCCAGGGCAAAGAGCTTGCCCAGGGCCTGGGTAAGCATCGTGTCGGCCTGCTCGTGCTCTTTGACGCTGCCGGCGTTCATCCCCAGTTGCCGTGCTTTGACCACTTTTTCCAGGGTATCGGCTTCGTAGTTCTTGTACCCCTTGACGGTTTCCACGAGGGCGGGGATGAGGTTGTAGCGGCGCTTGAGCTGTACGTCGATGTCGGACCAGGCGGCGTCGGCGGTCTGACGCAGGCTTACCAGGCGGTTGTAGAGGTAGACGGCATAGAGGACCGCTCCGACGATCAGCAGCAGGAGAATGGTGCTGGTACTCATAAAGACTCCTTCAGATTATCTTGTTCTATTGTATCACACTGAGCGTTTCAGAGTCGAAACCTATTCTTGAGTATAATAGCCCAAGACTCCGCAGCAGAGAGGGAAAGATTGATAGAACAAGAATTTTTAAAAAATCGTGAGAAAAAACTGTGGAGTTCGGCTAATAAATTGCTGTTGTCATTTGACGGCGACACTGAAAGAACAGAGCAGAGTTACACCGGCTCGAAGAAGAGATCAGGAAGAATCTGGCGGGGCTCGGGTACGAAGTATGAGTGAGATAGTCATTTACGAGGATGGCGATGTCGCGATCAGGACGACGCTAGAGAACGAGTCCATCTGGCTGAGGCAGAGCGACATTGCTATGATCTTCGCTAAAGACAGGACAGTTATTACCCGACATATAAATAATATTTTGAGAGACAAAGAGGTGGATGAAAAAAGCAATGTGCAAAAAATGCACATTGCAAATAGTGACAAACCTGTAAAGTTCTATAGTTTGGACATCGTACTGGCCGTGGGGTATAGAACAAACTCTGCGAAAGCTATAAAATTCCGTCGATGGGCCACCAAAGTGCTCAAAGAGTATCTCCTCAAAGGCTACGCCATCGACCAAAAGAGGCTTCAAGCGCAAAAATTGCAAGAGCTTAACGAGACACTCAGGATGATCCGTCTTGCCGTCGAGAATCGGGAGCTCAGTGCCAATGAAGCCAGAGGGTTTGTGGAGATCATCAGCCACTATGCCAAAAGCTGGGCGCTGCTGCAAGGCTATGATGAGCAGTCACTTACAGAAATAAAGGGCCACAAAGAGGGGCGATTTATTCTCGACTATGATGAAGCGAAAAGAGCGATTGCTCAGCTCAAAGCTACATTAATGGCAAAAGGAGAGGCAACAGAGCTTTTTGGCAATGAAAAGGCGGGAGAGTTCAAAGGCAATCTGCTCAATATCTACCAATCCTTCGGAGGGGAGGATCTCTTGCCCTCTCTCGAAGCCAAAGCGGCGAATCTGCTCTACTATGTGGTCAAGGGGCATCCTTTCAACGACGGGAACAAACGCATCGGAGCCTATCTGTTCGTGCTGTTCTTACACAAAAACGACATGCTCCACGATGCCAAAGGGGAGGCCGTCATCAATGACAATACCTTGGTATCGTTGACGCTATTGGTGGCCCAGAGCGATCCGGGGCACAAAGAGATCATTATCAAGCTGATAATGAATATGCTGTATGGGGAAAGTCTGTGATGACAAGAGAAGATTTTAGTGGGGGTTAGGTATGAAATCGAAGTGGAAATAATTCAAAATCAGTGATTTTACAGATGTCATCGGGGAGATACTCTATCAACAAAAGAAGGAGCCAAAATGACCCCAAACAAGCGGATCGAAAGCCTCTATGTCACTTCCCGGGAGCCGGGGGCGGGGAGTATGGTCCTGGCCCTGGGGCTGATGAGCCTCCTGCGCCGGCGTTACGGGAGGATCGCCCTGTTCCGTCCCCTGGTCTTCGAGGAGCGGGACCGGGACCTGGAGACACTCCGGCGGGAGTTCGGCCTCAGCCAGAGCCCGAAGTCGAGTAGGGGGATCGGCATCGAAGAGGCGGAGCGGATCGTGGCGGAAGAAGGGCTTTCGGTACTGATGGAGCGGATCCTGGAGCACTACGAGGCTCTGAACGCGGAGGCGGATTTCATCTTCTGCCTGGGAAGCCGCGTCGAGGGGCTCAACCGGGAGCTGGGGATGGATCTCAACATCGAGCTGGCCAAGAACCTCTCGGCCCCCGTGGCGGGGGTCTTCTCGATGGCCGGGGAGGGGCCCGAAGCTCTCGAAGAGTCTTTTGGGCTTTGGAGCGCCGCCATCCGTCGGCAGGGGGCCGAGATCTTCCTGCTCTGTGCCAATCGCTGCTGCGAAGAGGTGCAGGAGGCGATGGGGTTGATCCGGCAGGAGGGGCTTTTTGATTTCCCGACTGCGTGCCTGCCCCGGGTCGAAGCCCTGGAGTGGCTCAGCATCGAAGATCTGATGGAGCATCTGCCCCTGGAGTGGGTAGCGGGGGAACCGAGGCAGCGCCTGAACTATCTGCAGAGTATCCGGGTGGGGACGCTGCATCTGCAGAGTCTGCTCAAAGAGTTCAAACCCTACGAATTTCTCGTCACCGCTTCCGATCGGGCCGATCTGCTTACGGGCCTGCTCCTTTCGGCCCAGAGTGTCGCCACTCCGATGCCGGCGGGGATCCTCCTCTGCGGTCCGCGGCCCGACGAGGCCCTTTTCCGTCTTTTGGAAGGCTTGGACGATGTTCCGATCCCTGTACTTTATACTAATAAATATGAATACGAGCTTGCCCCGAGCTTTTTCGAGATCAAACCCGGCATCCGGCCGGGGGACCGACGCAGGATCGATACCGCCCTGGAACTCTTCGAGAGCCATATCGATACCGAGGAGCTTCAGCAACGCCTGAGCGAACCGAGGGAGCCCATCGTCACGCCGGCGATGTTCCGGGTGCGTATCTTCGAGCAGGCCAAAAGAGAGCTCAAGAGGATTCTGCTACCCGAGATCGAGGATGATCGGATCCTCAAAGCGGCGGAGAGCCTTTTGCGGCGCAAGGTGGTCATCCCGGTGCTGGTGGGATCCGAAGAGGAGATCCGACGCCGGGAACGTCTGTTGGGGCTGGACCTCACTGCTGCCGAGAGGGTCGACCCTGCCGATGAAAAGCTTATCGAGCGCTTTGCCGATCTCTACTACGCGGAACGTAAGCACAAGGGAGTGACCCGGGAGATGGCGAGGGACCGGGTGAGCGCCAACAAGACCCTTTTTGCCACGATGGCCCTCTACGACGGCCGGGCCGACGGCTTGGTGAGTGGGGCGATCCACTCGACCCGGGATACCATCTCTCCCGCTCTGCAGGTGATCAAGACCAAAGAGGGCTACCCCCTAGCGTCGAGCTGCTTTTTTATGTGCCTGCCGACCCGGGTGCTGGTCTATGCTGACTGCGCGGTCAATCCCGAACCTACTGCCGACGAGCTGGCGGTGATTGCCCTGGAGACGGTGGAGACGGCGGAGCGCTTCGGCATCGAGCCGAGGGTGGCGATGCTCTCCTACTCCACGGGCGACTCTGGGGTGGGTCCCGATGTGGAGAAGGTGCGGCGTGCTACGGAGCTGCTGCAAAAAAGGCGCCCCGATCTCCCCGTAGCCGGACCGATCCAGTACGACGCCGCCATCGATCCGGAGGTGGCGAAGATCAAGATGCCCGACAATCCCGTAGCCGGGCACGCCACGATTTTCATCTTTCCCGATCTCGATACCGGCAACATCGCCTACAAAGCGGTGCAGCGCTCCAGCGGGGCGGTGGCGGTAGGGCCGGTGATGCAGGGGCTGCGCAAACCGGTCAATGACCTGAGCCGCGGCTGCACCATCGATGATATCATCGACACGGTGGCCATCACCGCCATCCAGGCCCAGGAGGAGGAAGCGTGAAGATCCTCGTCCTCAACTCCGGCAGCTCCTCTCTGAAGTTCAAACTCTATGAGATGTCCGGTAAGCGGGTTCTGGCTCAGGGATTGATCGAACGGATCGGGGAAGAGGGGTCGGCGGTTCATATTAATTACGATGGCCATCACTCCGATCAGGAGATCCCGATTCCCGATCATGACCGGGCATTGGGGATCCTGGCCGAGACGCTACCGAAGCTGGGCATCCTGGAGAGTTTTCACGCCCTGGGCGGGGTGGGGCACCGGGTGGTCCACGGAGGTGAAGCCTTCACCGAGCCTGTCCTCATCGACGAAAAGGTGCGCGAAACCATTCGCCGCCTCATCCCCCTGGCGCCCCTGCACAACCCGGCCAACCTTCGGGGGATCGAAGCGGTCAGCCGCCTGGCTCCGGAGCTGCCCCAGGTGGCGGTCTTCGATACCGCCTTTCATCAGAGTATGGCTCCCGAGGCCTATTGCTACGCCGTGCCCGAATCCTGGTACAGGGAGTATCACGTTCGCCGTTATGGTTTTCACGGCACGTCCCATTACTACGTCTCCCGTCAGCTGGCCCGGCTAATGGAGATGCCATTAAAAAATATCAACGCCATTACGCTGCATCTGGGTAACGGGGCGAGTGCCTGTGCCGTCCAGGGGGGCAGAAGTATCGAAACCTCTATGGGCTTGACCCCGCTGGAAGGGCTGGTGATGGGGACCCGCAGTGGGGATATCGACCCGGGGATCCATCTCTATATGAATAAATATGGCAAACTTTCTCCCGAGGAGATCGACCGGCAGCTCAACCACGAGAGCGGCCTGCTGGGGATCGCCGGGGTCAACGATATGCGCGAAATCCAGGCGCGGATGGAGCAGGGGGATGAGCGGGCGAAACTGGCCTTCGAAATCTTCGTCCATCGCCTCGTCAAATATGTGGGGGCCTACGCTGCGCTCCTGGGGCGTCTGGATGCCCTGGTATTCACCGGAGGGATCGGCGAGCACAGCGCCCCGGTCCGCCGGGCCCTCTGCGAACGGCTGGAGATCCTGGGAATTCGCCTGGACCCTGAAGCCAATGAACGCACCGGCGATGAAGCCCATGCCATTCACGATACGCAGAGCCGGGTAGCCCTCTGGGTCATCCCCACCGACGAGGAGGGGGTGATCGCTGAGGAGAGTTATCGGTTGATCGGGAAAGAGTGAGTGTTTTTATGTCAATGGGAGATCGAATGAACTACGCGATCCGTTCTACGATCTTATCGAGGATCTTCTCTTCCTGCTTGCGGGCACGGTAGAGATCCCAGCGCATTTGGAGATTGAGCCAAAAGTCCGGGGAATTGCTGAAATATTTTGAAAGCCTCAAGGCAGTAGAGGGTGTGATGCCTCTTTTGCCGTTGACAAGCTCGTTGATGCGCTGATAGGGTACGTGGATCGCTTTGGCCAACTCTTTTTGGGAAATCCCCATCGGTTCCAAAAACTCGTAGAGCAGCATTTCGCCGGGATGAGTGGGCGCTCGGTGTGTCGGTAGTCTCATGCCTTTCTCCTAGTGGTAGTCGATGATTTCTACATTGGTGGGACCGGCCTCTTCCCAATAAAAACATATCCTGAACTGATCGTTGATGCGGATACTGTAGGTGCCTTGCCGATCCCCGCCCAATTTCTCCAGACGATTGCCGGGCGGAATACGCAACTCCTCGATCGAGAGCACAGCATCCAACTGATCGAGTTTGCGTTGGGCAATTCGCCAAAGGTGTTCGGGGAGTCGTTTGCGCGCAGCCTTGCTTCTCCGTCCGTCGAAAATATCCTCAGTCACCTGATCTTTGAATGAAACGATCATAGCAAATAATAGCATAATATCCGTGATATCAGGAGAACCGTATTCCACTCAAGGTGATCTCAAATCGAGAAGAGAGCCTAACTCTGCGCCATCTCCCGCCGATTGGCCCGCTCCTGGAGCCAGTCGGAGATCTGGATGAGGCTGAAGGTCACCAGAAAGATCATCAGTCCCGGGAAGAAGCTGACCCACCAGGCGATTTCCATCATCGCCTTGCCGTCGCTGAGGATGCTTCCCCAGCTCATCTCGGGCGGGGTGATGCCCAGGCCCAGGTAGCTCAGCCCGCTTTCGGCCAGGATGGCGCCGCTGACGCCGAAGGTGAAGCTGACGAAGAAGATCGGAGCCAGCAGAGGCAGGAAGTATTTGAAGATGACGACGCGGGTGGGGACCCGGGCGAGGCGGAGGACTTTGATGAAGGGTTGGGAAGCGATGCGGTAGCTCTCGCTGCGGATCAGCCGGGCGGTGCCCATCCAGCCGGTGATGGAGATAACTATGATGAGGATCAGCGAAGAGGCGGGGATGTAGCTGACAAGGGTCAGGAGCAGGAAAAAGGTGGGGAAGGTCAAAAAGAGATCGACGATGACGACGAAGCCCTTGTCCCACCAGCCCCGGAAATAGCCCGCGCTGACCCCCATTATGAGCCCGATGAGGGAAGCGATGACGGCGGAGCCCACGCCGATGAGCAAAGAGACGCGGCCGCCCTGCATAATGCGGGCCAGCAGATCCCGGCCCAGGCGGTCGGTGCCCATCAGGTGCTCCGGGCTCGGGGGGTGGAGGATCAGCCCTTTGTGGAAGGTGTAGGGGTCCTGGCCGTAGAGCAGCGGCCCGACGAGGCTCAGTAGCACCAGCGCCGCCAGGATACCCAGGCTCAGGTAGGGGGGCTTAGGCTTCATCGGGCTCCGCCGGGGTGTAGTAGCTCAGGGTGCTTTTGCCGAAGCGGCGCTTTTTGCTTAGCTGGAGATCCCCGATGCGCTCGGGGAGGTCCACGGTGGTCATATGCTCCACGATGGCCCGTTCGCAGGATTCGGGACGGATCCGCTCCAGCAGGGCGATGGTCTTGTCGTAGATATCCTCCATCCCCTCCCGGATGCTGAAGGGGGGGTCGAAGTAGAAGTAGGCCTTCTCTCCCGTCGCTTCGAGTTGCCGATAGATCCGCTCGAACTCCTCGAAGCTGTCGCCCCAGATCGTCTCGATGCGTCCGGGAGCGATGCGCTCGACGTTAGAGCGCAGGATTTCGTAGACATCCCGGTTTTTCTCGATGCACCAGGCCCGGGAAGCCCCACGGCTGACCGCCTCCAGAGCTACGGAACCGCTGCCGGCGAAGACTTCGACGAAGGGCTTGCCCACCAGATCGAACTGTAGGGTATTAAAGAGGGATTCACGCAGGATCGATTTGGAACTGCGGGTGGTGGCCACGGAGGGGATCTCGACCGGCTTGCCCTTGAACTCCCCGGCAATGATGGGAGCGCTGTAGGTTTTCATTCGGCTTTTGCGTCGTCTGGGTGCAGGCATGGGAGACTCTTTTTTGAAAGCAATTATAGCACTGCGATAATGAGCAATGAGCAACCGAGTAACCGAGCAACCGAATAATGGAGAATGGAGAATGATATTTTTTACAATAATTCCAATGCCCATTCCTCTTGCGACTTGAGGGGGCCGTAGGCCCGTGCCTGTGACTTGCGACTTTTATCCAGCCTGGAGTAAAATGACTCACTCTATCGGAAAGGATCGTGATGGTTCGTCGCAGCGGCAAGATGCAGTTTCTCTTTTGGGCTTTTTTCTTTTCGGTGCTGCTCTATCTCTGGATCCTCTGGATCGGGGTGCGGACCTTTTTGCTGCATCGGGGGGAGATCATGCAGTTGCCCCAGCAGGAGACGGCATTGCTTTTCATCCTCTACGGCCTGCTGATTCTCTCGACCCTCTCGGGAACGATCGTTTCGATTATGATCGGCAATCAGTCCTATATCCGGCGTTTCGGGGCGATGGTGATTTTGGTTTTCGCCACCATCGTCGCTTCCAAAGGGATCTTCGGCTAAACAAGCCGGAGCTTTCACCCGATAGCTCCTTTACTATTAGACGATCGGCTTAACGGTTGCCGGAGAATAACGACAGGTATCCGGATTGGAAGAAGCGGGGGAAATGAGCTACAATTGCGCCACAACTTTTCCCGCTGCGGCGGGAATGCTCGGGAGACGATATGCGCTATGAATGTGTCATCCCTCTGATGAAGGCCCAGGATCCCAGGATCACCGAAAAGTTCGGCTCCCTGGGCAAGATCCTCCCCAACGCCGCCGAATCTTTGGATGAGCTGCGGGATTTTTTCGAACACGCGATCCTGGATGTCTTTCCGGGACTTTTGCCCGAGAACGACCCGAGGATCAAGCTGCTCGATTGCGAATATTTCCGCCTCTCGGCGGAGCGGAACTACCTGGAGTTCGCCCGCCGGGTCTTTCGGGAGAACGGCGGTGTGTGCTACTGGCATACCCAGGAGTTCAAGCTGGGGGATATGCAGAACTACCTCTACAAGATCAAGCTGATGGACCGGATCGATGAGATGATCTACTCCCGGCAGTTCGAGATACGTGAAGGAAACGTCCTCTTTCGGATCGAGGATCTGGAGATCCTGGAGTTCGCCGTCAAGTATTTTCTGCGGGAGTTGGTGGGTGGAGCGCTCTTTTTCGAGAAGCGCCCCCTGATGATCGCCTACAGCTATGACCTCTCCCTGCCGGTGCTCACCGAGACGCCGGAGGATCTGGCCCACTATCGGGAGATCGCCCGCAGCTGCGGACTCTATTTCCGCTAAGGATCGGGGATGCCGCCGATAGAGACTCTGCTTCTGGCGGCCTCGATCCTACTTCTCTCCAGCGCCGTCCAGTCGGTCATCGGCTTCGCTTTCAACCTGCTGGCGGTGCCGCTGCTGATCTGGAGTGGCCTGAGCCTGGCCCAGGCGGTGGCGCTCACCTCCGTGCCGATCCTGGTGCAAGTCTCCATCGCTACCTGGAAGCTCCGGGCTGACGTCCCCTGGCGGGAGGTGCTCCCCGCTTCACTGATCCGTTTCGTGACCCTGCCGGTGGGGATCTCTCTGCTTTATCTCATCAACAGCTATGACCCGGGAACGGTCAAGCAGTTCGTGGGGGCGATACTGCTGCTGATTCTGGCAGCCCAGCATTGGATCCATATCACTCCGAGGCCCAGGCTCCATCCGGCCTGGGATCTTTTGGCCTTCGGGCTCAGCGGCATTATGCTGGGGATGATCGCTATGGGCAGCCCCCCGGTGGTTCTCTGGCTGATGGCCCGTGATTTGAGTGTCCTAAACACCCGGGCTTTTATGGCGGCCCTTTTCCTGATGGCGGCGCCGGTGCAGTTGGGCCTGCTCTATTGGAAGCTGGGGGATGAAGTGGCGGATTTTTTCCTCTATGGACTCTTGATGACGCCGCTGGTGATCGCCGGATCTCTGGCGGGGATCCGGCTGGGCAACCGCCTGGACCGGGAGCGCCTGCGCCGGCTCATTCTCTTTTTCCTCTTTCTCACGGGGCTGGCTTCGCTGCTGGGGCCCTGGCTGCGTTGAGGGAGTCTACTCGGTCGATTTCTCTTTTTTCTTTTTGGACTTTCTCGCCGGTTTTTTCAAATCTTCGACAGGGACGAAACGGTACTCGAGGGGGTTGAAATACTCCAGGTTGCCGGAGTGGACGTGGTAGTACCATCCCATCACGTGGAGTTCGTGGTTGTGGACCCGCTTTTTGACGGCAGGATAGCTAAGCAGGTGGGTGAGCTGGTCGATGACGTTGAACTTTTCCGTGGCACGGAGCAGGTCATCCTTGTCGCCGTCACCGATGAGGGCCAGGGCCTGCTCCTTGGCCTCTTCGCCGTAGCGCATCCAGCGCCGGAGGTTGAGCTCTTCGTCACTGTCGGGGATCTCGTGATAGAGGGCTTCGCAGGCGCCGCAGTGGGTGTGGCCGCAGACGATGATGGTTTCGACATTGAGGTGCACGAGGGCATATTCGATCACCGCCGCCGTCGCGCAGTTGTCCCGCTCGGGATCGTAGGGTGGAATGAAGTTGCCGATATTGCGGGTGACGAAGAGATCGCCCGGCTTGGTATAGGTGATGAGGTTGGGGACGACACGGGAGTCGCTGCAGCTGATGAAGAGAGTCTTGGGGGCCTGGCCCTTCTCGGCGAGGTCCTTGAAGAGCTGGATGTACTTTTTGCCGTACTCCTCTTTGAACTTTTTGTGGGAGTGGGCCATAGCGTCCAAAGGCATGATGAACTCCTTTCGCGGTGGGTTGAGCTTAGAGGGAAGCCTCGGCTTCGATCAGTTCGACGACCCCGTCGTGCATCTCCTGCACCGCCTCCACTTCGGTGATGCCCAGGCGGCGGCGGTTGCTGATATCGTAGATGCCCCCTTCGCTCTCGCTGTGTTCACCGTGGATGCCGCGGATCTGCAGATGATGCCGGTCGGTGATCGCCTTGAAGCGCTCCATATCCCGGGCGAGTTTGGGCAGCCGGATATGGACACTGGCACGCATTGCCGTGCCGAGGTTGGTGGGGCAACTGGTGATGTAGCCCAGGTGCTCGTCAAAAGCGAAGGTGAGCTGCTTTTCGAGGGCTGCCACGGCGCGGGAGAGGCGGGCGAAGACCGCTTCGATGTCCCCGCCGGGCTGCATGGAGATGATGCGCAGCTGATCCTCTTCGTTGACCCAGACGAGGAAGGTCTTGTCCCGGTTGTGGTAGATGCCTCTGCCTTCGGGCCAGTCGCGGTTGAGGCCGGCGGCTTCGAGGAAGCGATCCCCCTCTTTGAAGAGGAAGTGGTCTTCGATGAGTTGCTGCTGCACCTCTTTGCTCATCCCCAGCAGGGGATAGTATTCGCCCGCCAGGTCCCCCTCGAGGGCTTTGAGGGCGTCGGAGATCATACACTCGGCGATCAGGCGCTCCCTCCGCGCGATGTTGGGCCCCAGGGGAAAACAGTGGAGATTGCGGCCTACGCGGATGCGGGTGGAGAGGATGTAGTTCCCCTCCGGGTCGGGATTGGGGGCTTTGAGATGCTCGGGGTTCATGTCGCTGAGGTGCTTTTGCCCCTTTGTAAAGCCGTGGTACTCTTCGATGATCGGGTCGAAGAGGGGGGCGAAGAGTTCGTAGGACTCCTCGTCGCCTGCATAGACGCCGATGCTGCTGTCGGGGTTGATGACGCCGGAGTTGATCGCCTGCCGCAGGGTAAAACCGTAGCGGGTCTTTTTGTCTTTGAGCGTTTCGAAGAGTTCGGGGGTGAGGTATTTGCAGAGCAGTGATTTGCAATCGTTCGGAAAACGGGGATAGTCGTTGGTCATAAGACCCTTTCATACATTATATTACTTCCCCCAATGATACTCCAAAAAAGAAGCTTTGGGAAGGGATTATTCTCACAAATTCAAGACCTTTTTGTAGTTGCTCCAGAGGGGGTGGTCCTCGGGGAAATACTCCAGCAGCGTTTCGACGTATCGGTCGAAGGGGTTGGCGATGCGGGAGAGCTCCAGGCGCCGCCGCCAGGGGAGGTCGTGGGTATTGAGAAGCGTGGTGTAGGGAACGGGAAAATCGGTGCCGAAGAGGAGCTTGCGGTGGATTCGGGTCTGCCTGGCCAGGTGGGGCAGGGCCCGGGCGCGGACGGGGGTGAGGATGGCGGAGAGGTCGGCGTAGAGGGTGTCGTGCTCTTCGAGCATCTCCAGGAGCCGTCGGTAGTGGGCGCCGAAGTGCCTGGGATCCCGGGAGAGGGCACGGATCGGATGCCGGGGGGAGTACTCCAGGCCCATATGGGCGGCGATGACGGTGACTCCGCAGCTCAGGGGCTGTTCCAGCATCTCCAGGCTTTCGCACTCTTTGTAGGAATGCACGCTGCTCTCGCTGCCGATATGGATGATGAGGGGGAGATCCAGTTCGCGCAGTTTGCGGAAAAAGGGGGCGAAACGCTTTTGGCGCAGATCGACGTTCCAGTAGTTTTGCAAAAATTTCACCCCCCGGAACCCCCTGGCGGCCCAATGCTCCACCCGGGTGAGGGCATCGGGGCGCAGGGGATTGACCGACATAAAGGGAATGATAAGCTCGGGGGCGCGGCGGTAGAGGGTATCGACCGCTTCGTTGCCGGCGCAAACGGTGGGGTCCCGGTGCAGCTCCCGGCCCGCTTCGTCCACCCGCGCATCCACGCCGAAGATGACGGCACGCTCCAGGTAGCGCGATTCCCGAAGCCGATTCACTACCGTATCGCAGTAGGCGGCATAGGGATCGGCCAGGAGTCTGTCGGCATCGGCCCCCAGCTTCCCGGCGAAGAAGCGGATCGCCAGACGGTCGTAAAAGCGGTTGAACCGCACCTGGGGGTTGAGCAGATGCATATGGATATCGACGGTGGTCATTTCCGGCCCCCTCTCTCTTCTTCGGAGTGCAAACTATCGGGAGCTTCAGGTTCTCGTATTTGCTCGTCGTCGCTGTGGGAGGGTGGGAGGGGGACCCGGTAGCCCAGAAGGAGCAGTACCGTGCCCACCCCGATGAAGGAGACGATACGCGCCAGGGTTCCGGTGCTGGATAGGTCGATGAGGAAGAGCTTGAGTACGACGGCGACCAGTAATCCGAAGCCGACGAACCAGAGCAGACGGTTGTGACGCTTCTTGGCCGCAAGGACCAGGGCAAAGGCGATCAGCGTATAGATCAGGCTCACCCCGCTTTGGAAGATGGGGCTCAGCCCAAGATCGAAAAGGGTCCACGGAATATCGAACAGCCGTGAGGCGGCCCGGGACCAGAGCATAGCGGGCAGGGGAAGTAGGACCAAGCCGTAGAGGGTTTGCAGCGCCGGCTGTGTTCGCGGGGAGAGCTGGGGTGAAATCCGGCGAATCCAGAGGCCCAGAAGCAGGGCCGCGGCGAGTTGGGTGAGGTCCAGGGGATTCAGCAGCGGGATCTGCGGCCCCCAAAATCCGCGGAACATCCCCAGATAGAGCATCAGCTCCGCGACGAAGAGCGCCGGGATCGCGGCCCCCTCGAGGCGATAGTCTGTTTGGAACGGGGCGAAACGGCGGGGGAGGGGCACAAGGAAGGCGGCGGCGAATCCCGCCATAAGCGCCAGGGTCATCGCCAGCCATTTCCCTTCGGGGGCCGGGATCAGCCTCTCCCCCCAGTATCCCGCCTCGAGGGTCACTAGCCCCAGGGTACTCTCAAACCAGAGCAGGTGGAGCCACCGGGCGCTCTCCCAGTGATCCTGATAGCGCCAGAGCAGTCGATAACCCCAGGCGAGCAGGGCGAGATAGAGGAGCCAGCCGTATTGGGCGAAGGGATGAAAGAGTCTCTGACCCTCGATCAGGTCCCAGAAGAAGCCGAGTAGCGCAAGCGGGCCGTAGAGGGCCTGGGCCCGGAGGAGACGCGGCCACCGGAGGCGAAAATGGAGCAGTTCGAGGACGAGGGAGCCCAGAAGCAGGCTCAGGGGCAGGATGTGGCGGGGGAGGACACCCAGATCCCGCAGCGGGGTGTAGAGTGAGAGAATCCAGACCAGCACAGCCAGGGCGAAATAGAATGCGGCGGAGCCTCTAAAGAAGGAGACGACGGCAGCGGGACGATCAAGAGCCCAGGCCGCCGCGAGGTAGGAGGCGACGATCGCCAGACGGCCGGCAAGGGCGTGGGTGGGGCTTGTGCAGCCGTGGAGGCAAAGGAGTACGAGGGCCGCCAGAAGCAGAGCGTGCCCCGCGAACTCCCAGAGCCTGAGCGGAGTTTTCGTCCCGGCACGGTAGAGCAGGACCGCCCCTTCCAGGGCCCAGATGGCCGCCGTGCTCTCTTCCCCGAAATAGAGAGGGACCGCCAGGGTCAGAAAAATCAGTCCCAAAGCCCCGTAGGCCCGGGAGAGTTTTCGACCGTAGGCGCGGCGATGCAGCCAAAGCGCCAGGAGCAGATAGAGGATGCCCAGTATCACCGAGGTGGCGAGATCGCCGTGTTCTATATTTTGCACCAGGCGCAGTTGTTGGGGCAGGGCCAGCAGAGGAAGGCCGAAGACCACCGCGGCGTTGAAGGGGAGTCTCCTGTGCAGCCTGTGGCCCGTGCGGGCTTCGAGGATCGGCAGCGCCAGGTAGAGCAGGTAGAAATAGATCCAGAAGGGTTCGATGACCGCGAAGGATTCAGGCCGATAGTTCAGGACGCCCCAGAGGGTGGCGATGAGGTAGGTGAAGAGAAAGCCCGCCAGATTGAGCAGGGGCCAGGCGCGCCGCAGGGCGAGCAGCCCGATCCCGAGATCGAGGAGGGCGTAGTATCCGAAAAAGAGTGTCACATCGCCGTGGCGCGTATCAGTCAGGATCGGCACCAGAAATCCCCCCGCTTCCGCAAAAAGCGCCAGGGGTTGTGCATCCTGCCGCAGGGCCAGCCAAACCGTAGCCGCAACGGCGATCAGCATCGCGGCGAAGGTCTCGGCCGGGGTCAGAATCCCGTAAAACTTCTGGGCGGCAAAGAGGCTCAGATAGACGGTGGCGGCTCCCACCCCCTGGAGGATCATACCGTAGGCACCCGGGCGGCGGCGCAGCCTCCAGCCCAGAGCACCGATCCCCAGGCCGACGGCGATGAGGCCGGCTACCTTCATCTCCGGGCTCAGATGGGTGTGGGCCGCGGCATATTTGGCCAGAAAGGCCAGCCCGAAAAAGAGGACCACCCCGCCCAGGCGCACCAGGATGTTCCCGCCGAAGAGCCGTCGCGATATTTCGTGGAAAAGGCCGGAGGCTTGGGGGGAAGCGGCCGGCCTCTCCCCCGCTGCTTTTTCGATCCGTTCTGCCGGGGCTTCCAAGGATCGGAAGTCGGTATCGCTCGTATCGGGTGGAAGATGCGACGTTTCAATGGTCACATCCCTGACGGCAACGGGGGCGGCTACAGCAGGCTCCGCCGTCCGGGTGCAGCTTTCATCCTGCGGCTCTTCGTATGAGAGCTCCTTCATTTTCTCTTCGAGCCTCTTCACTCTGGACTGAAGTGTCAGGATCCACAGAGCAAGAAGTATCAGCAGCAAAAGGGTGAATTCCATAGCCTCTCCTTTTTATTCCCGGGTTTTACCCGGATACGACACCATTTTAGAATAAATAGCATAAAGCGTCAAGTAATACTTTACAGTATGGAAAAACAATGCGAGATGAACGATAAAATGGGGATGCTTCGATTTAGATCATTTTGTTAGTCTGTCTTTTGAGGGGCGTTTTTCTTAAAAAGCCGGTCCGGAGGAGTCTTAGGCTATAATGTCATCGTTTTTCTTCGGAGAGATGGCAGAGTGGTCGAATGCGGCGGCTTCGAAAGCCGTTGTCCGGGCTTCCCGGACCGGGGGTTCGAATCCCCCTCTCTCCGCCACCCAACTTTGTATCAACTATATTGACGGCTTCGAAATCTTCTCGCTAAAATCAGCTATGTCTATGAATAAAAAACTATTTCTACTCATGATCTGGGGGATCGCCTTCGGCTATATGGAAGCGGCTGTGGTGGTTTACCTGCGGGCGCTCTACTATCCCGAGGGCTTCACTTTTCCCCTCAAACTCATCAGCGGAACTATTATGTGGACCGAGATCGGCCGGGAGGCGGCGACTTTGGTGCTGATGGCGGTGACGGTGATGTTGGCCTATGATCGTTTCCAGAGCCGTTTCGCGGCTTTTGCGGTGCTCTTTGGAGTCTGGGATATCTTCTACTATCTCTTTCTTTGGCTCATCCTGGGCTGGCCCGAGAGTCCAAAGACCTGGGATCTGCTTTTTCTCATCCCCTTACCCTGGGTCGGGCCGGTTTGGGCGCCGGTGCTGGTTTCGCTCGGATTGATCGGTGTGGGAAGTGCCGTTCTGACGCTCAATGCCCGCAGGCGCTATCCCCATTTCAGCAAAGGTTTTGTAGTGACGGAAACAGTGGCGGGGTTGATGATCGTTGCCTCGTTCCTGCTCTCGGGACGCAATATTGCTGTGACTGGAATGCCCGAACCCTTTCTCTGGCCGCTGTTTCTGGCGGGTTTTTTGTTGGGGGTTGGGGCTTTTTTCTATAGCATCAGGAAGAGATAGTGATTCGGCATAGTAGATCTCGGTATGCTTGAGTCCCTGCGGTTTCCATCCGGCTGCGCAAACAATAATAGGGGCAGTCTGTTTTCAAAAGGCGCGTCGGAGATATTGACCTATGAAGCGGACGAGAAATAGACAGGTAAAGTTCGAAACAGACACCGTCGCACATAAACCTAAGCTCTTTTTGCATGAAAGCTCTCAAGAGGGCGATGATCTGGATCAGATCGGTATTCTCCTTGACACAGGTATCGATTTGTATGAGTTTTGTCAGAATCTCAAGAAAGCGCTGCATGGAGATGGCCAATACCTCAAATTCGCATTTGTAGATTCCTGAAGAGTTCTCCCAGTGTTTGGGGTTCGTGCTGAAGTCGATTGATGGTGGTGACCAGATTGTAGGTGAATAGGTGAATATGGAGAGTCTTATCCGGGCAATGAGCGCTTCATAAAGTCGGTTTTTCCTCCTTGCCCAGACCGAAATGTTCCCTGAGGTCTTTGTACCCCTGTTCGATATTCCACCGTTTTTTGTAGGTCTCGATCATCGCTTTGCCTGAAAGCGATGATCGGCACTGATGAAGATGATAAGCTCTTTGCCCGTATGCAGGAAAAGGAGTTTGACTCTGCCAAGTAACTGATGTTCGGCGATCACGGTAGTAAATCTTTCTATGGGTACCGTAATGTTTACGGTGGTTGTTTTTATGATGATGTAAAGAGCCTGAAGCGATTTGTATTTACTCTTGAAATGCCAGAGGCGGTTAGTGTTGGCAATCCGGGCAATGACAGGTAAACTCATTGCATTGGCCTGATGAATGAAATCGGGTTTGGCATACCAACTGTCAATAAGTAGATAATCTGCCACAATCCCGGCATACAAAGCATGTTCCAGTATTTCGAGCGCAAGAAGATTTTTATCCCTGAGCCCCTCTTTGCATCGTTTGAATGCATTGCTGCGGTGGTGGAGACTTTGTGAAAAATCGGCCAGTTTCTTGTGACGGCTTGTATTGAGTCGCAAGGCGAAGTCTAACTGGAAAGTGGAATGGCTGTCGGCATAATTGAGCGAAACATTATTGAGGCTGCTAATGAGACGATGCTCCTTATTGCTCCAAAGATACCGGCAGCCTCCCTCGATCTGTTTACCGCGTTTGGGTTCAACCGTATCGTCGATGATCAGTAGACGCTGCTCCCCTCTACGATGTAAGGGATCTATCTTTGCAATGAGCATCACGGCACTCAGCAATAACAGTTTGCGCCAGTTAAAACGGTGCTTCTTAAGAAAACGGTAGTAGATATCCTTTCCAAAGGCATTCCCAGGCTTTATTTGATGAAAGAGGATTGGCGTTTATGCTAAAGAAGCATATAGACAAAATGCAACAGCACCCAATAGGGAGCAAAGCCGACAGAACGCTTGGTGAAGTTTGCCTGTCTGAGCACTGAAGAGATACCTATCTCACACAGCAGGGAAGAATCAGGTTTGTTAGTACGCCTCTTAACGCAGATTCGATATACTTCTCAAGCTCCAAAAATTGGTCCTTTTCGCAATGTGTGTGGTTACAAAGTGTCTTTTTATGGGCTTTCTCTGATGGATTTATCTCTGAAATCTATGTGAGAAAGTTGAGTTTATGTAGATAAACTGATGTAAAAATAATAAGGAGATTTTATAATGGAAGAAAAAAAAGAAAATGATATGAACTTTATCATCAATTTAAAAAACGAAATAGAATTGGATATACAAAAATTAGTATACAGATTGGATACAAATGGATTGATCAAATTTATTCTAGTAATGTTTGAAAATGAATTATTTAATCAAGAATATGAAAAAAATCAGGCAAATTTATTTTATAAAGAAGATATTTCGGAAGAACTTTCATATGTTTTATATTTAAAGTTAAATCATTTTAATAAAAAATTAAATCTATTAAAAATAGAGAATATAGATTATATAAAGTTTGTTAAGAAAAATAATGAAATATTAAATCAGTTGTTGGAGCTATTAAAAGCTAGAAGTATAATTCGTGAAATGGATATATATATTACAAAGCAAGGATATACATTATCTATTGTTAATAATGTCATTTCTGTGGAGCATCCAATAAAAAACTTTCAACATTATTATCAAATGGGATATTTGAGAAATACATTGGAGAATATTACAATTGGTTTTAATGTATATGATGAAAAAGAAATAAAGTTTGAAAATATGTCAGAGTCTTTTAATGAGCATTTATTTAAATTAACGAAAATAATTGATTATGAGATAAAATACCATAGATCTGTGAAAGAAGCAATTATATTTAGGATAAATCCACAAGGATTAGCTAAATTGCATAGAATTCTGACTGATGAGCATGATATGAGGTATAATCAAATAATGAGTAAATACCTTGATAATATAGGTATGAATATTAATGACAAGTGCACCAAAAAGGGAAATTTAAAATGGATTGATCTTGTGTTTTTCTCAATTGTTTTACAATATTTAGTGACATATATGAATAAAATCATTGATGAGAAATCTACAAGTGAAAGAATGAAAATTAACTCTAAGGTACACCTGATGAGTAATTCGTATAAAGGTGATTTTTTCTATACAATATTACATGATATAAATTCTGAAATAACACAAAAAGATGTGCAAGCATTTTTGAGTAAGTTTTCTACAAATATAGAAAAAGTATCTGGAAGAATAGACTTACAATTTATGCCTATAGTTAAAGCAAAGGAGTTTAGCTTTATACTCTTTAATACTTTTTCTATGGTTGATCTTGCCCGTGCGTATATTAAAAATTTTGATATTGCATTGGATGATCAAGGGAAAAAATTCGAAAATGTTGTTTTAAAGGTATTGTCGAAGCACTTTGATAATATTCATTCAAGTATTAAATATAAAGACAATGATAATAAGGAAGGCGAAATTGATATTTGTATTATTGGAGATAAGAATATATATTTTATTGAATGTAAAAATAATTTACATCCGATCTCTGCTTCAACAGCATCAACAAACTATAAAAATTTTTTAAAATCTACAGAACAAGTTGAGCAATCAGAAAACTATTTTAATATGGATAGAAAAGGTTTTTTGAAAAAGCATTTAAAAATAGAAATTGACAATATTGAGGAATATGTTGTCCATAAAGTAGTAATCATGTCAAATCGAAATATTTCAGGTTTGAATTATAAAGGAATTTCATTCCGCGATATATATAGCCTGGATAAGCTGCTAGATGATGGTGTTTTAAAAGAATATACTAGAGTTCCAGGTGAGTCAAAAAAATTAGAAAAAAAAATATATATGTATAAAAATAGAACAGATTTCAATGAAATAGATTTTCTTAATTATTTATCTGAAAAATCGATTTATTTTGAAGTTCTTAATGGGTTAGCTAAAAAAATTTATAATGAGGCAAAATATAAGCAATATATTCTAAGAGAGTCAATGTATGCATTTGATCTCATTGAACCAAGAAATTGATATTTTAATTTGAATACATATACGGTTATTCAGCAACTGTCAGTTGATTTGTCAGTAACTAACGTTCATTATCTACTGATATTCATATTTTTTTGATACAATAAACAATAATAAAGTCCTATACTACGGGGGTTAGAGCTATTCCACTGCTAGCTATCCGAGGGGTTCGAATCCCCCTCTCTCCGCCACCCAACTTTCTTTTATCAACTATATTGACGGCTTCGGAATCTTCTCGCTAAAATCAATTATGTCTATGAATAAAAAACTATTTCTGCTCATCATCTGGGGGATTTTTCGGCTATATGGAAGCGGCTGTGGTGGTTTACCTGCGGGTATAATGACCCCTCCCTTTCTGCACACCTAAGCCGCTAAACGAAATACCTCTGCCGGTGTTTTGTATCGCAGCGCCGAATGTTTGCGCTTTTGGTTGTAAAAGTCGATCCAGTCTCCGATGATCCGATTGGCCTCCTTAAGCGATTTGAAATTGTGGTGCCAGATGCACTCTTCTTTGATCGTTCGGAAGAATCGTTCGATCATACCGTTCTGTTCCGGAGTGTAGGGAGTGATGAACTCCTGAATAAAATTGTAGTCTTTGACCGTTTTGGTGAAGGACTTACTACTGAGGACAAGCCCGTTGTCACTTCGAAGGGCTATAGGCTTTCTCAGCCGCTTAAGTTGGCCAAATCGATAGATCAATCCCTCCTGCAAAGCCGCTTCCGCTGTTTTCGTCTTGCCGCTTTTTGAGAGTCTCCACCCTACGATCTCCCGGGTACAGGTATCGATGACACAGGCTAGGGTTCCCCATCCTTCCTGGGCACTCCAAACTCTGGTCATATCGATGGCCCATCTTTGATTGGGATATTGTGAGCGTGAGGGCATCATTTGGGCCCTTGGCCTGTGGCCTTTTGCTCGTTTTCTCACCTGCCAGCCTTTGAGCTGTAGAATCCGCTGAACCGCTTTCTTGTTCATCCCCAGCAGTAGAGCCAGACGCCGATAGCCGTAGGTAGGGAACTCCTCGATCTTCTCTTGAACCTTTCGCACACGCTCTTCATCTACTCTTGGAGTTCTCTCGATCGGTTTGTAATAAAAGCTCCTACGAGGGATTCCAAACAGACCGCAGAGTTTCGTGATGCTGATGGGATGCCCTTCCTCTCTCATTTCGCTCCGAACCCGCATCACTTCTTCTCTCCGAACAGAGCGTCGTACTTTTTTAGGGCGATATTCTCCAGGGTCAGCTCACCGATGACAGCTTTCATCTCTTTGATCTCCTCTTCGTACTGAGCGGCGATATCTTTAGGCCGTGCCCGCAATTGATTCTCCATTCCCCGACGGGCCTCATCCATCCACTCTTCTACGGTAGCGGGGGTCAAATCATACTTACGGGAAACCTCGGCGATGCTGGTCTTTCCCTGGAAGATATCCATCACAATTTGTGCCTTTTTCTTGGCGGTAAAACGTTTGATCTCATTAGCCCCTTTTTCCATACTGTCACTCCTGTATTCCTTGCATTATACATTGTGCAGTCGGGCTGGGGGTCAGTATACGGGCGCTCTACTATCCCGAGGGCTTCACTTTTCCCCTCAAACTCATCACGGGAACGATTATGTGGACCGAGATCGGCCGGGAGGTGGCGACTTTGGTACTAATGGCGGTGACGGTGATGCTGGCCTATGATCGTTTCCAGAGCCGTTTTGCGGCTTTTGCAGTGCTCTTCGGAGTCTGGGATATCTTCTATTACATTTTTCTTCGGCTCATCCTGGGCTGGCCCGAGAGTCCAAGGACCTGGGATCTGCTTTTTCTCATCCCCTTACCCTGGGTCGGGCCGGTTTGGGCGCCGGTGCTGGTTTCGCTCGGATTGATCGGTGTGGGAAGTGCCGTTCTGACGCTCAATGCCCGCAGGCGCTATCCCCATTTCAGCAAAGGTTTTGTAGTGACGGAAACAGTGGCGGGGTTGATGATCGTTGCCTCGTTCCTGCTCTCGGGACGCAATATTGCTGTGACTGGAATGCCCGAACCCTTTCTCTGGCCGCTGTTTCTGGCGGGTTTTTTGTTGGGGGTTGGGGCTTTTCATTTGGCTTTGATGAAGCGATAGTCACAGAGGCTTCTCAGCTCTGGAGCTGCTCGGCTAACCTCCTGGCCCCTTTGAAGTCGGCTTTGCCGCTGGCGAGTTTGGGAAGAGTTTCGACTTGATAGACGGAGTCGGGCCGCATAATGGGGGGCAGGTCAGAGGTTTTGATCCTCTCGATGAGCTCCTCGGGGGCGATCTCTCCGCTGTAGAGCAGGACGATCCGCTCTCCCTTTTTTTCGTCGGGGAGGGCCACGGCGGCCAGTTCGATCCCTTCGCCCAGCAGTGCGGCGAGCTTCTCCTCCACAGCACCCAGGCTGATCATCTCTCCGCCGATCTTGGCGAAGCGGCTGTAGCGGTCGACGATGGTGATGAAGCCGTCTTCATCGAGGTGCCCTTTGTCCCCCGTCTTGTAGTAGCGGACTCCGTCGATTTCGGCGATCACTTCGGCGGTCTTCTCCGGGTCGCGGAGGTAGCCTTTCATCACCTGCACCCCGGCGACCATAATGAGACCGTCCTCACCGGTGGGGAGTTCCTCCAGGCTTTCGGGGTCGCTGATGCGGATCAGGGTGCCGGGCAGGGGCTGGCCCACGGTGCCGGGGCGGTTGCCCTGGATCACCCGGAAGGTATCGGGATCGAGCCTGTCGGGCATATTGACCGAGATCACCGGAGAGGTCTCGGTGGTGCCGTAACCCTCGTAGAGTTCCACGCCGAACTTGGCCCGGAAGGCCTCTTTGATCTCGGGCTTGAGCTTTTCGGCCCCGGCGACACCCATACGGATGGAGGCGAACATCAGGGGGTGCAGTTTGCGGTTACGGGCGTAGAGGCGGAAGAAGGTGGAGGTCCCAAAGAGGATCGTCGCCCCGTAGCGCGCCGCCATCTTGCCCACGCTGAGGGCATCGGTGGGATCGGGGACGGCCGCCACGGGGATCCCTTCGCAGAGCGGCAGCAGGGTGGTCACCGTCAGCCCGAAGCTGTGGAAAATCGGCAGCGATCCCAGGATCAGGTCATCGTCGCTGAAGTTGAGCATGGCGCTGACCTGTTTGATGTTGCCCAGGAGGTTGCGGTGGCTCAGCTCGATCCCTTTTGGAGTCCCTTCGCTCCCGCTGCTAAAAAGGATGGTCGCCGTCTCCTCCAGCGTCACCGGCTCGAAATAGAGCGCCCGGATCCAGGAGGCGGGCAGGAGCAGGGCCCGGGCCATCGCCAGCGCTTTGGATCGGGTATCGAAGCCTTTACCTACCGTCTCGGCCATCAGCAGGCGCTCCCCCAGGAGTGCGGCGGGGTCGAAGCCTTTGGCGGAGAGCTTTTTGAGGAATTGCTCGGAGCTGATCACGGTCTGGAGCCCGGCCCGATCTACCGCCGCCTCCATCGCTTCGGCGGAGAGAGTGTAGTTGAGATTGACGGGGCGTTTGCCCAGGGCCATCAGCGCCAGGTTGACGATGCTGCCCGCGGCGGAGGAAGGCAGCAGTACCCCCACATTCTTCTGGTCTTTGAGCGCAGGTTTGAGCGCTTTGATGAAAAGGAGCACGGCGGTGAGCAGCTGCACGCGGTTGAGGTCGGTGCCGGAGGCGTCGGCGACGGCCCGCTCGAAGGGGTGCTCTTTGCAGCGGCGCAGCCACTGGAGGTGCAGAGGCTCCTGCCGGTCGATGGTCTGGTCCCAGGCACGGAAGGAGAGGGAGCGCACCGCCTGCTTGACCCGGTCGGCCCTGGCGTCGGAGGGTAGCGGCGCACCGAACCAGACCCCGAGCTCCCGGCGGGCGCCGTGGCGGGAGACCAGGCGGTAGCGGGGGTTGGCCCGGGAAAAGGTCGAGCCCCAGAGGCCGTGGAGGTAAAAGGGGACGATGGGCACGTCGCACGCCTCCATCACCTTTTCGAAGCCCCTTTTGAATTCATTGAGTTGGCCGTTGTAGCTGATACGCCCCTCGGGAAATAGGGCCACCACCTCTCCGGCGTCCAGACGCCTGCGGATTGCTTCGATGGCCCCTTTGGAGGCGGAGCCCGAGATGGGAATCATATCAAACCACCGCAAAAACCAGCGCAGATACCACTGCTCGTAGATCCGTTTCTCCATTACGAACTTGATGGTGCGGGGGCTGGCGACCTGGAGGATGAGCCAGTCGATCCAGCTGATGTGGTTGCCCAGCAAGAGCACGCCCCCCTTGGGAGGGAGGTGCTCCAGCCCCTCCACGCTGAGGCGGTAGCGGGTGCGCAGCAGGGGCAGCAGCAGGAGCCTGGCCCCCAGCTGGGGCAGCTGCAGCAGGGCATAGACCGCCGCCGCGAGGGTGAGCCAGGCGGAAGTATGCAGGATCCCCAGGGTCGAGAAGCCCGTCCAGACCATCAGGATGGTTCCCAGCAGGGCGGCGAGCATCGCCAGGTTCTGGACGAAGTTGCTGCCGGCGAGGATCACCCCCAGCTTCTCCAGGGGAGCCAAAAACTGCACCGTGGCATTCAGCGGCACGATGGCCAGCCCCCCGAAAAAGCCGAAGGCCAGGGTGGCTACCCCCATCCAGAAGGGGGTGGCGGAGGCGGCTAGGAGCGTCAGGGAGGCAAAGAGCCCGAAGGCTCCCAGGGGGACCAGCCCCAGCTCGATGTGCAGCCGGCTGAAGCGTCCGGCCACGAGGCTGCCCAGGACGATCCCCACGGCGCTCAGGGCCAGCAGCCCCTGGATCATCACGGTGTTGTCGTCGCCGGTGAGGAGCTTGTAGTGGGTGGGGAAAGCGGCGATGATGAGCTGCGAAAGGCCCCAGAAGACGGCCAAACCGACGATGGAGAGCCAAATGTTCCGGTCGCTTTTGAGGGTGGAGAGGTTGCGGCGCAGGTACTCCAGGCGCAGGTAGCGGCCCAACTCGAAGAGTTCCCGGTTTGCTTCGCCCGTGGAGGGGATGCGCCGGGCAAAAAGATACTCCATGCCGCTCATGAGGATGAGCCCCCACCCCAGGGGTGCCACGGAGCGCAGAACGTTACCGGAGGCACGGCTGCCATCGTAGAGCCCTTCGAAGACCCACGAGAAGAGAAGGCCGCTGACGAGGATCGCCGCGATGGTGAGGGCCTGGACCAGGGCGTTGGCCGCCGCCAGCCGCTCGGTGCCCGCCAGGTGCCGGATGAGGGCGTATTTGGCGGGGGAGTAGAGGGCACTCTGGACCGCCAGGAGCAGGGTCATCCCAAAGGCGGCGACGAACCAGCCCTGATAGTAGGACAGGGTCGCCGCCACGGCCAGGAAGAAGCCCGCCAGGGCCATCCCCCGGACGATGCGGCTTTTGTCGAAGCGGTCGCTGAGCCAGCCCGAGGGGGAGAAAAATAGGATAAAGGGCAGAAGGATCAGGGCGTTGACCAGGGCGCTGAGAATCAGCAGAGTATCGCCGGAATAGCTCTTGATGAGGACGTTTTGGATGGTGATCTTGTGGGCGATGTCGGTCATGGCATTGAAGACCAGCACCAGCAGAAAGGGGGCAAAACCCCTCAGGCTCAGCAGCGTTTTCATGAAGTCTCCTTCACTTTGTGGCGGTCGCCGAAACGCTGGCGATAGGTTTCGAAGAGCTGCATATTGAAGAGGTAGGGTTTGAGGATCAGGGTCGCGTCGAAGAGGGCTTTGATGGTGCGGTTGGTATCGAAGCTGTATTCGATGAGGCGCTGGGCCAGGTCGACCTCTGATCGGGCGACGGAACGGGCGTGGGCTACATAGGCCTGGACCAATTCTCCGTCGGGGTCCACCGCCTCGAGTTCTTTGAGGATTCTGAGGATCTCCAGCTCCTTTTCGCTGAAGCCCCCGTCCCGTTCGAAGATCACGTTGTTGATGAGGTAGTGGTCGAGGCGATCGCAGTCGATTTCCGCAGCCTTGCAGAGCTCTTCTTTGGTATAGCGCCTGGGGGAGGGGGGCGCCATCAGAAGATCCAGGGTATCGAGGATCGACTCATACCCCCGGCTTAGGTCAAACTCCTCCCGCTGCATCAGCTCCCGGATCTGATCGATGGAGGCATTGAAATTTTTCTGGAGGTATTTGATAAATTTGATCCGCTCGACGAAGCTCTCGTCATAGAGATGGACATTGGGTTTGGGCTTTTCAGGCTCGGGTAGCAACCCCTCTTTGATGTAATAGAGGATCGTCGATTTGGGTGTATCGGTCAGTTGGACCAGATCTTTCATTTTGAGGGCCATTCGGGGCTCCTTTGGGTATTTTTCAGCATTTTAACCTGAAAAGTAAAAAGTGTCAAGTATGACTTTACAAATAATTCAATTCCCATAAAATGGATAATATTTGGCAAAATGGCCCTACTGTGTATTGTATATTCATAAATATAAACACTTTGCTATTTCCGGGGTGTTTTTTCGTCCAAAAACATTGATTCCCACAAAATCGGACTATTGCATACAGATAAAAATTTCAATCTTTTTTCACAGAAGAGAAGTACTGTGAAGCGGAAAAAGCCGATCCTTATATTGGCTGAAGAAAAACTCACTACAATGCGCGCGACGATTCAACATACTGAACAGAAGGAAACTAATGAAAAAGATTCTATTGATCCTCTCGCTCCTCATCGTTGTCGGGGGAGGTCTGCTCTTCGCCCTCAAGGGAAAGAGCAGCTATGAGCCCGAAAAATATTCGCTGCAGGTCAGCCCGGAAGGGAAACCTTTCGGAGTGGGATCGACCTTGGCCTTCACACTCCCCGATCAGTTCGGCAAGAGCCACAGCCTCTCACCGGATACCCGCACCGTTGCCTTCGCCTTTTCCAAAAAAGCGGGGCACATCATCCGCAGCGCGATGCAAAAAGCTCCCGCCGGCTTCCTCCAGCGTCACCACGCGGTGCTCATCGCCGATATCAGCGGAATGCCCACCGTCATCCAGAACCTCTTCGCTCTGCCCGATCTGCGCAAGAGTCACTACTCTATGCTGCTCATCTACGACAAGAATATGGCCAAGCGCCTCGAGCAAAGCGAAAACGCAGAGCAGGTGGTCGTGATGCATCTCGATCACGGCAAAGTCAGCTCCATCGAACACGCCGAGTCCCCCGAAAAGCTCCTGAAACTCCTGAGCAAATAGCCTTGGCTGCCCCCTATGGGGTCTTGTTTAACCTGAAATCCTCTCGATCACTCACGGGATCGGCGACACTGACAGAATATTCACAGAGATTTCATACACTACTATTGAAATGACCAATCTTCTTTTCGCACCTGCCGGTATTGCCGGGATGGAGTGAAAACCTTGGAGTCATAGCGGCTTCGCTCACGTCTTTTGTGTTAGAATTGATTGAGATTCACTGTAGGCATAAGAAGTTATTGAGTGTGAAGAGAAGGGTCGCTATGAAATGGATGAACTACACCGTATCGCTTCTGCTGGGAAGCTCCCTCTGGTTGCAGGCGGGTTGCCCTGATCTGCTCAGAGCCTATCCGCAGCAACTCAAAGAGTGCCGGGGCAATACCCTGATCTGGAGAGACGGAACCCGTATGCGCTACGATGACGGAAAGAAGAACAAAAGTTTCGAAGAGCTGCTCAACCGTCCCGACCTGGAGGATATGTTTCATTACCGTTATCCGAAGGGAAGGGCCGGTTACGGGAAAGCTCCCGCAATCAATCACGACCCGGGACGGATCCGCTACGAGCCTTTTTTTCGTAAGATGTACGGCAACAGCGCTGCACAGGTAAAGGGGCATTTGACCACCATTCCCTGGCTCCCGCGTAATACCGGAGGGCGTTACCGGGTCACGGTCACCCGGGTCAACGGTGTGGATCGGAGACTTGCCGCCGTCTCCCGTGATCTGGATACCCTGCTGCGGCGCCACCCCGAGTACAAAAAATACCTCGTTCCCATGGGCGGGACCTTCAAATGGCGTAAAATCGCCGGGACCCGTCGCCTCAGCGTCCACTCCTTCGGTGCCGCCATCGATATCAATGTCAAACACTCCGCCTACTGGCGCTGGAACAAAGGTCCCTACCGCTACCGCAACGAGATCCCCCTTCCCATCGTCGAAACCTTTGAAAAGCACGGTTTCATCTGGGGCGGGAAATGGTACCACTACGATACGATGCATTTCGAGTATCGGCCGGAGATCCTGGGGGCGTCCGGAACAGGGAGTCATAAAAAGATTCGAAAGAGCGGGAAAAAGAGATCGGCTGCTGAACCTGCCAGTCTGTTCTAAAGTATAAAAATGTGAGAAAAGAGGGAAAAATAAAAGGAGAGTGATTCGATGGAGCGGGAGACGGGATTCGAACCCGCGACCCCAACCTTGGCAAGGTTGTGCTCTACCCCTGAGCTACTCCCGCACCGATTCAAAATCTGGTACCTCGGGCCGGACTCGAACCGGCACACCCGAAGGCGGCAGATTTTGAATCTGCTGCGTCTACCAATTCCGCCACCGAGGCATACTTTTGGGTGACGGAATTGTAGGGAATCGAAGCTTAAAGAATGTTTATTCTACCGCTTCTTTGAGAAGTTTTCCCGGTTTGAATCGGACACTGTATTTGGCGGGGACTTTGACTTTACGGGTCGTGCCGGGGATGGTGATCTCCCGCTCGTTCTTCTTGACCGCCTGGAAGGAGCCGAATCCGAGGAATGAGACGTTTTCCCTACGTTTCAGCGCTTCGGTAATGGTCTCGAGTGCCGCATCGATGACCGCCTCGGTATCCTTTTTGGAGAGGCCGCTTTTCTGGGCGACTTCGGCGATAAAATCCGTTTTCTTCATCTGCATTCCTCCTTTGGATTTTGAACTATTCTAGCATAAAGCGTATTTCATTTTGTCAATGATAGGTAACACTTTGTGAAGAAGATGGTATACAATCACCGTCGAAAGAGTCGCGTAAGGGAGATTCATATTGATATGTTATAATATGGCTTTAACCGAGAAGGAGTGTATGTGCGGATTGTAGCGGTGATTATCGGTGCCATAGTTTTGATCTATGGAGCTTTTTCGACGGTGATGCACGACACTACGCTCGTGGGGCAGGTCGGACGGCAGATCGGCACCTGGAACCTGCGCCTCTTCGGTTATCTCGCCTATGTGGACTTCTTGATCCTCTTCTATCCGCTCTATCTTTTCTATCGCGATCCTTCGGTGATGAAACGACGGGAAGGGTATGTGGGGTGGATGCTCTTTTTCATCTCCCTGGTGATCCTCCAGCCCCTTCTGGTCGGGCGCATCCAGAGCGGGCTCATCGGCCGGGAGCTCTATGATGCGATGATCCCCTTCATCGGCCTGGCGGGGCTTTGGCTCTTCTGGCTGATGGTTTTCGCCCTCTCTCTGACCCTGGTGATGGATGGGGAGTGGAAAGTTGCCGATCGTTTGAGCCACTGGCTGGAGCGGCGACGTGAGAAGCGCCGGGAACGTCTGGAACAGCGTGCGGAGAAAAAGGCTATGCGATCCGGATCGGTATCGGTCAAATCGCCAAGAAAGCGAATCAAAGTTCCCACGATCTCCTTCGCGTGGATCCGGGAACTTTTCCGCAACCCCTTCGACCACAATCGGGAGAAGGAGATCGAGCGGATTATCACGATGGATCTTCCGCCGATCGAAGTGGAAGATACGATCAAAAATACCCCCCGCAGAAAACCGAGGGGGCTCCCCGCCGCCAGGCGCCGAGTCGATAGCGAACCCGAAGAGGAGCTCGAGAGTTACAAAAGCGAGCTGGAAGAGAACGTAGAGCAGGAAGAGACGCTGCTTGAGAGCCTGGAGCAGGCTCCTGCGGTGTCTCAAAATCGAGAAGAGCCTGAAGAGGAATTGCCGTCCATCCTCGAGGAAAAACCGGCAACGAAAAATGCCAAGCCTACCCCCAAAACGACCCGCAAGAGAGAGAAAAAACCGGCTTCCCCCGGTAACGTGACCATCGTCGATCAGCTCGAAGAGAATGCCAAGCTCCTCGAAGGGATCGAAAAAGGCAAGATGGCCAAACCCAAGAATTTCCGCCTCCCCAAGCTCGATTTTCTGGCCAAACCTCCCCGCAGCTCCAAAAAGATCAACGAAACGGAGATCGACCGGAAGATCGGGGAGCTGCTGGACAAACTGGGGCGCTTCAAGATCGAAGGGGATGTGGTCCGCACCTACAGCGGTCCGCTGGTCACTACCTTTGAATTCAAACCGGCTCCCAACGTCAAAGTCTCCAAGATCCTGGGCTTGCAGGATGACCTGGCGATGGCGCTCAGTGCCGAGACGATCCGGATCCAGGCCCCCATCCCGGGGCGTGATGTAGTCGGGATCGAAATCCCCAACGAGACTTTCGAGACCATCTACCTGCGGGAGATCCTGGAGAGCGATCTCTTCAAAAATTCCAAATCACCTCTCACCGTAGCCCTGGGCAAGGACATTGTGGGCAATCCCTTCGTCACCGACCTCAAGAAACTGCCCCATCTGCTTATCGCGGGGACCACCGGAAGCGGAAAGTCGGTGGGGATCAACGCGATGCTTCTCAGCCTCCTTTACCGCAACGACCCCGACCGGCTCAAGCTGGTCCTCATCGACCCCAAGATGCTGGAGTTCAGTATCTACAACGACATTCCCCATCTCCTCACCCCGGTGATCATCGAACCCAAAAAGGCGATCTCGGCTCTGGCCAATATGGTCCACGAAATGGAACGGCGCTACAAAGTGATGGCCGAGAGCCGGGTCAAGAATATCGACAATTACAATGAAAAGGCCCGCCAGGAGGGTTGGGAGGAGATGCCCTTCATCGTCGTCGTCATCGACGAGCTGGCCGACCTGATGATGAACGGGGGCAAGGATGTGGAGTACTCCATCGCCAGATTGGCCCAGATGGCACGGGCGGCGGGGATCCATCTCATCGTGGCTACCCAGCGCCCCAGCGTCGATGTGGTCACCGGGCTCATCAAAGCGAATCTCCCCTCCCGCCTCAGCTACCGTGTCGGGCAAAAGATCGACTCGAAGGTGATCCTGGACCAGATGGGTGCCGAGAGTCTGCTGGGCCGGGGCGATGCCCTCTTCACCCCTCCGGGAGCCATCGGCCTGGTGCGTCTTCACGCTCCCTGGAACAGCGAAGAGGAGATCGAGAAGGTGGTCGAATTCCTCAAAGCCCAGCGGGAGCCCGAATATGACGAGAGTTACCTGAGCGAGGGGGGTACCTCCGGCGGAGAGGGAGAGGGTGATGTCGACGAAGAGCTCGATCCCCTCTACGAGCAGGCCAAAGAGATCGTCCTGACCGACAAGAAGACTTCCATCTCCTATCTCCAGCGCAAACTCCAGATCGGCTACAACCGCTCCGCCAACCTGATCGAGCAGCTGGAGCGCACCGGCGTGCTCAGTGCCCCCAACGCCAAAGGGCAGCGGGAGCTGCTGCTTTAGGTTTTGTTCCCATCGGGTAACGAAGAGACGCTACAATACACTATCCAAGCAAGGAGTGGAATATGGCCTATTTCAGCAAAGCGAAAGAGGGAGACAAGGTCTACGGCCTGGTCTTCGGCAAAGGAAAGATCCTCGAAGTCTATCCCGACAGCCACTATTCGATTATGGTTGAGTTTGACAACGGCTATCAGGTTCCCTATACCGAGGAGGGAGTTCCCGGTTGGGGCCGCTTCAAAAAGCAGACTCTCTTCTATCGCAACGATGTGGACCTGAGCAACGCCGACTTCTCCCCTGTGGAGAAGATCCTCTCCCCCAGGAAGATCATCAAACTCCGGGAGAAGAAGCAGCTTCAGGTCCGTCTGCCTTCCGGGCTCTGGGTCAATGTCAAAAAGGCCGATCCCGATTATGTGGAGGGTCTGCTGGAGAACGAAAAGTACCACCTCTTCCGCAAAAAGCCCTGATCGAAGCCTCGGCTGCGGGAGCGAGGCTCCCCGGCTGTAACCATCCGCTACACACTTCATTCCCTACTTTCTTTTATTTTTCTTTTTATAAAAGAGTTTCATCGAGCTTCTGCTACCATCTTGTTACCAATACCATCAAGAGGGAGAACCTAAATGTCTCTGATCGAAGATTACAAAAAACATACCGAAGAGCGCGCCAAACTGGGCGTTCCCCCGCTGCCCCTCACGGCACAGCAGACCGCCGAACTGGTCGAGCTCCTCAAGCAGGATCCCATTCCCGAAGAGGAGTACCTCCTCGACCTGCTCAAAAACCACGTCAACCCCGGGGTCGATGACGCCGCTTACGTCAAGGCGGCCTTCCTCAACGACATCGTCCAGGGCAAAGCCCAGAGCAAGGCGATCAGCCCCGTTGAGGCGGTACGGATCCTCGGTATGATGCTGGGCGGATACAATGTCGGCCCGCTGGTCGATGCCCTCAAACACTCCGATGCCGAGATCGCCCAGGCGGCCGCCGACGAGCTCAAGCACACCATCCTCGTCTACGATGCCTTCAACGATGTCAAAGAGTTGATGGATCAGGGCAACGAATACGCCAAGCAGGTGATCGAATCCTGGGCCAACGCCGAGTGGTTCCTCAACCGTGAGCCTCTGCCCGAAGAGATGAAACTGACCGTCTTCAAGGTCCCCGGCGAAACCAACACCGACGACCTCTCTCCCGCCAGCGAAGCCTTCACCCGCTCCGATATTCCTCTGCATGCCCAGTCGATGCTGGTCAACCGGATGGATAATCCCCTCGAAACGATCAAAAAGCTCAAAGAGCGGGGCAACGACCTGGCCTATGTGGGCGATGTCGTCGGAACCGGAAGCTCCCGGAAATCGGGGATCAACTCCGTGCAGTGGTGGTTCGGCCACGACATTCCCGGCGTCCCCAACAAGCGCACCGGCGGCGTAGTCATCGGCTCCATCATCGCCCCCATCTTCTTCAACACCGCCGAGGACAGCGGTTGTCTGCCCATCGAAGCGCCCGTCGACGCCCTGGAGACCGGCGATGAGATCGTCGTCAAACCCTACGAGGGTAAGATCCTCAAAAACGGCGAAGTGGTCAGCGAATTCACCCTCAAGCCCAACACCCTGCCTGACGAGATGCGCGCCGGCGGGCGGATCCCTCTCATCATCGGCAAGGGTCTGACCAACAAGGCCCGCGAAGCTCTGGGCCTCGGCCACAGCGACGTCTTCACCAAGCCCGAGCAGCCCGCCGACAGCGGCAAAGGCTACACCCTGGCCCAGAAGATGGTCGGTAAAGCCTGCGGTATGGAGGGCGTGCGCCCCGGAATGTACGTCGAGCCCGTCGTCACCACCGTCGGAAGCCAGGATACCACGGGCCCGATGACCCGCGACGAGATCAAAGAGTTGGCGGCCTTGAGCTTCGGCGCCGACCTGGTGCTGCAGACCTTCTGCCACACCGCCGCCTATCCCAAGCCCGCCGATGTGGAGCTGCAGCACACCCTGCCTCCCTTCTGGACCAGCCGCGGCGGCGTGATCCTCAAGCCCGGCGACGGGGTTATCCACAGCTGGCTGAACCGTATGATCCTCCCCGATACTGTCGGAACCGGCGGCGACAGCCACACCCGCTTCCCCATCGGGATCAGCTTCCCCGCCGGCTCCGGCCTGGTCGCTTTCGCCGCGGTAACGGGAATGATGCCTCTGAATATGCCCGAATCGGTTTTGGTGAAGTTCAAGGGCGAAATGCAGCCCGGTATCACCCTGCGTGACCTGGTCAACGCCATCCCCTATCAGGCGATCAAAGAGGGGCTGCTGACCGTCGAGAAGAAAGGGAAGAAAAACGTCTTCGCCGGACGGATCCTGGAGATCGAAGGTCTGGAGGATCTGAAGGTCGAGCAGGCTTTCGAGCTCTCCGACGCCTCCGCCGAGCGGAGTGCCGCCGCCTGTACCGTCAAGCTCAACAAAGAGCCGGTTATCGAGTATCTGCGCTCCAACATCAAACTCCTCGAAAAGATGATCGAGCAGGGCTACGAGGACAAGCGTACCCTCCAGCGCCGGATCGACAAGATGAAAGCGTGGCTGGAGAACCCCACGCTGATGGAGCGGGACGAAGACGCCGAATACGCCGCCGTGATCGAGATCGATCTCAACGAGATCACCGAGCCCATCGTCGCCTGCCCCAATGATCCCGACGATGTGGCGACTCTGAGCGAAGTGCTGGCCGACGAGAAGCGGCCCAAGAACATCGACGAAGTCTTCGTGGGAAGCTGTATGACCAACATCGGCCTCTTCCGTGCCCTGGGTGAGGTGCTCAAGGGCGAAGGCCCCGTCGATACCCGCCTCTGGGTCACTCCCCCCACCAAGATGGACCAGAAAGAGCTCATCGAAGAGGGCTACTACGCTATCTTCGGCCAGGCGGGAGCCCGCACCGAGATCCCCGGCTGTTCCCTGTGTATGGGGAACCAGGCACGGGTCCGGGACAATTCGGTCGTCTTCTCCACCTCTACCCGGAACTTCGACAACCGGATGGGTAAAGGGGCTCAGGTCTATCTGGGCTCCTCCGAGCTGGCGGCGGTCTGCGCCCTGCTGGGACGCATCCCCAGCAAAGAGGAGTACCTGGAGATCGTCAACAAGAAGATTACCGACGATAAGAAGGATCAGGTCTATAAGTATCTGAACTTCGACCAGATCCCCGAAGAGATCCTCGACGAGATGATGGATTGATTCTTCTTTCGGCGCTTTTGAAGCGCCATTGCTCCTTTTCTATACTTCAATCAAAAGGTATTGGTCTATTTGATCGAAAATATTTTGTTCATCTATATATTTTGTCTTTCACTCTAAGCTCCAGCAGGGAGACTCATCTTGACAAGCATCTAAGACTTCCTGAATAAGTTCCTCCGACTTAGCAGGTTTTACCGCTATTCTGGCTGCATTTATATATTCACGGCATAAATCTGCAGCGATAATTTTACACTGAGAGAGATTGGGACGATAGATTGTTCGTGGGAAATTGCCTACATTGGCATTGATGATCCGATCAATAAGTTCATCTTTACTACCGGAAATTTTGAGAGAGTGTTTTCTGGCGATCTCTTTGAGGTCAATGAGTCTGTAATTATCATTAATATATGATGAAATTGTTTCTTTTGTCATATCTATTTTTTTAATAGCACCATATTTCAAAAGTAATTCAGCTGTTTTTTTTGGAAGGGTCAACAGTGAGCAGTCTGACTGACTCTCATATTTATCCACAGTATTTACGATAAAAATTAGGGACTTTTGATTTGAAGCAAGGTCTGGATATTTGGTGAGTTTCGCAAATGTGTCAGTCTTTGCAAACTGCTTAAAAGGTTGTATTTCAATCTCGAACATTGGCATTTGCCTGTAATAGTAGGATAAGGCTTCCTCGAAAGAGTTTAGAGTCAGGAATCCTTCTTTGATATCCTTTTTCATATCGTTGATGATATCTTGATCCGGCACTATTTTCTTAATAGGTGGGATGGTAAAAGCCGAGAAGAATTCTCGGAGATCTCTTTTAAACGTTCTTATGTCATAGAATGGCTTCTCTGATACTATATTGATCTCAGGACTTCTCTGATGTGGACTGATGTTCGTTGAACCATTTAGGCGTTTTTCGGATGTTGTGACTGTTGGTGTGGAATTGAAAAATTTCTTTGGAGTGTGTTTTTTATCTGATGTTTTGAATAGCTTTTTTATAAATTTGAACAATACTCATCCCTTTCTCTTCCTACATTCGATAAAGTTTTCTATTTTAGATAGTTCTTTTAAATAAAATCAAGATTAGATTCCATTTTATCAAAGAATAGTGAAAAGGGTACAGTGCGGGTCGCTATTTCATCAAGATCCCCACCATAAAATATTAGTGGTAGAGGGTCGCGATGATGGCGTATCCTACGAAGAACATCAAGTGGCTGATCCCTTCGAAGTAGTTGGTCTCTCCATCGTCGGTAGTTTTCCAGGCTAGGATGATGGTCAGGATCAAAGCTCCGATCTGGAAGGCGTTGAAGTCCAGGGTCAACTGGATGCCGTTGAAATAGGCCAGTCCCATCAGGATGGGTACTGTAAGCATAACGGAAACGGTGGAGGCGCCCATCGCGATATTGATGACCCGCTGGATCTCGTCGTCGCGGGCGGCTTTGATGGCGGTCATGATCTCCGGGGCTACGGCGATCAGCGCGATGATGAGCCCTGCCAGGCCGGTGGAGATTCCCTGTTCTTTGGCGATGGGCATTCCGTCGCTGGCCAGTAGCTCCGCCAAAACCCCCACGATGAGGATAAAGAAAAAGATGGCGAAAAAGTTGGCCACGTTGCCCAAACGGTCGAAGATGTAATCTTCGTCCTCATCCTCCTCTTCGTCGTGTTTCTTCTTGATACGGAAGAGGCGGCTCTTGGCCGTGGCTTTGAAAAAGTGGGAGTGGGTCCGGGTTTGGAAGATGAAGATTGCCACATAGAAAAGGATCAGCATCGAAGCGATCATCACCGAAGCTTCGAAAAGCGTGTGGCTATCTTCGGAGTAGGTGAGGATACTGGGGACCAGCAGGGCCGAAGAAGCCACCAGCAGAATGGTGGTATAGGTGCTGGACGTGTCTTCGTTGTGCTCCTGCTCCTTGTAGCTCAGTCCTCCGATGAAGACCGCCAGGCCCAGCAGGACGTTCATATCGACGATCACGGCCGAGATGATTCCCCCTTTGACCGTTTCCAGGGCTGCGGGGTTGTGGACCCCCTCCCGGACGATCATAAAGAGAAGGATGATCTCTACCGCGACGGCGGAGAAGGTCAATACAAAACTGGCATAGGGTTCGTCCAGCCGCTCGGCGAGGATCTCGGCGATCTCGGCGACGGTGATGGAAAAAGCACCGATAGCGATGGCGGCACTGATGACGGAAATGTAGGGACTGTGCGTCATATGGAAATAGAAGGCCAGTGCTCCAAAGATGCTTCCGATGATGATGTCCGAATATTCAGAAAGAAAGTGAAGGGTAGGATTGTAGTGGGTGTGATTAGATCCCGACGGAGGTTGTGAATCCAAGGTTTTGGCTCCTGTTTCAAAAGTTAAGGGCGAATCATACCATAAATGAAGAGATGGAAAAGTGAGGATTAATGAGCAACCGAGCAACCGAGTAACCGAGTAACCGAATAATGGAGCGATAGGGCTTCTCAGCGCTCAACTCTCAAAAGGTGATAATCTGCTGCAGGGTGTTGATCAGTTCGCTCTTTTTGCGGGTATTGGGGAGCTCGTCGCCCGGGTGGGTGGTGGTGATGATGGTGCGGCAGAGGGGGTATTTGCTCCAATCCTTTTGGCGGATGCCCCAATAGGTATGCATGATCACCGGTTCCCCTCTGTATTTCCCCAGATAGAGGGTGATATGCCCGGGGACATAGAGCATGGAGCGGAAGGGCTTGGCATAGCGGAGGATGGCGGCCTTTTTTTGAGTTGCAGGCAGCCCTTTGATCTTCGTGGCGTGACCCGCTTTCACCTGCTTGGCGGAGTTGCGCTTGAGAAAAATCCCGAATTCGGCGAAAAAGTCCCGGGTAGTGGCGGAGCAGTCCCGGGTCATCATCTTGCCGCCCCAGCCGTAGGGTTCTCCGTAGAGTTCCCGGGCGATCCTCGCGACGTTGCGCGGGGTGAAGCGCAGGGGTTTGAGGGCGATCAGCTTCTTGGAGGGACGTCGGATGCGGGTTAGGAGGGCTTGGCCCCGGGCGCCCCGTCGGGCGAAAAGGAGCCACCGGCCGCTGCGATCCAGGGGGAAGAGGGTGCTCATCTTGATGAGACTGTAGCGCTTCTTGCCTTCTTTGAGCCAGAGGTCGTCTTTGGTCGTCAGATAGTAGCGACCGGTTTTGAAAGCTTTGATAAAACGCTCATTGACCAGGGCGATGTCTTTTACCGGCACCCAGCCGTTGGCGTGGGCCGCCTGCACAAAGGCCCAGCGCCCGTCTTTGGAGTAGTGGGAGAGGTAGAGGGGGACATTGAGATGGAGTTCGCTGTTTTGCAGATAGTCGAAGGGAAAGCCCTCGGTGCTCTTCCAGGGGTCCCGGTAGGCGGGTGTGCGGGTCGGCAGGGCGCGCAGGTCGGTGTGCCGGACGCTGATGGCCCGGGCACCCACACTGCCCAGCTTCTCCATCTGGGCGTTGCGGACCCAGGCTTGGCGGCGTTTCATCGGGATCAGCCGTTTGCGGGTATCGTAGAGCTTGCGCTTCAGTACAAAAGGGGTAGCCCAGAGGAGTTCCTCTTTGGGCTCCTCGATTCGGTAGCCAGGCTCCCAGGGGCTGAAGTAGATCCGGTTGTATTCCCGGTCGTAAGCCAGCTGACGGCTGCGGCTCATCGGCCGGAGCTGCCGGGCATAGTAGGCGGGGTTCTGGGGGATGGTCCGCATATCCCGGACACTTTTGAAGGGGAGCCGGTCGATGGCGCTGCGGGGGCGCTTGCCGGGCTCCAGGTGCCAGGAGGCCAGGAGCCAGAGGGGCAATAAGCAGAGCCAGAGCGCTTGGATCATCGGTTGAAGAGCCAGAGAATGAGGCTGAAGAGGATGGAAAGCAGCAGCATCGAGGTGATGGGAGCGTAAAAGACGAAGTTTTCCCCCTGATAGCGGATATCACCGGGAAGCTTGCCGAACCATCCCAGCAGCCCATACTGCAAAGCCGCTCCCAGCAGGATCAGGAAGAGTCCCAAAACCATCAGCACTTTTCCCATAGAGGCTCCTTGGCATTTTCCAATGATTATAACACGCAGCGGTGACCCTCGGAAGTGCTTTCGATATTTTTGCATTGCGCTTTCATTTATGACACCGTGACATCCTTGTGGAGTCTTCGGGCTTTGGCCGATATAATTGAGTAACAATTCAAAATATGGAGCAATATGGAACTTCACATCGATCCGGAACAATTGCGAAATCTTCTCTGGCTTCTTGGCGGTTTCGTCGGGGGAGTCCTGCTTACCACACTCTGGGCCTGGCGCCTGGCTTCCCTGCGTCGCCGCCGCTGGGAGGAGGAGCGCCAAACCTTTGAGGAGCGTCTGGCGGAGTCGGAGATCCGGGAGGTGCAGCAGCAGGAGCGCCTGAGCCGACTGGAGCAGGAGCGTATCCGCCTCCTGACGGAGCTGAAGCGGATTCCCGAGCTCAGGGGCGAGCTCGAGGAAGCGCAGCGCCGGCTCGATCTTGGGGCAGAGGAGCGCTCGGAGCTGGAGCGGGAGGCAGAACGCCTGCAGACCCGTCTCGAGGAGCAGGAGCGCCACTACCGGCAGCTCACCGAAGAGCTCAAAGAAGCCCGTGAGACCCAGCGCAAAGAGTTCGAGCGCCTGGCGTCGCAGATTATGGAGCGCAACGCCCTGCGTTTCAAGGCAGTTTCCCAGGAGGGCGTAGCCCAGATCCTCAAGCCTCTGCAGCAGCAGGTGGAGAGCTTTCGCAAGCGGATCGACGAAGTCCATGGAGAGGAGAGCCGGGAGCTGGCGAGTCTGCTGGGAGAGATCCGCACCCTGCGGGAGCTCAATCAGCGCATCGGCAAGGAGGCGGAGAATCTGACCCGGGCGCTCAAAGGAGAGAGCAAGACTCAGGGGATCTGGGGGGAGATGGTGCTGGAGCGGATCCTGGAGGCTTCGGGCCTGCGCCGGGGCGAAGAGTTCGAGCGGGAAGTGAGCCTGCAGGATGGGCAAAACCGCCGCTTCCGCCCTGATGTGATCGTGCATCTGCCAGGCGGGCGGGATATCGTCATCGACGCCAAAACTTCCCTGCGGGCCTACGAACGCTATGTGAACGCCGAGAGCGAGGAGGAGCGCCACCTCCACGCTCGGGCCCATCTGAGCGCGGTCAAAGAGCACATCGCTGCCCTGGCGGAGAAGAACTATGCCGGATTGGAGGGGATCGAGACGCTGGATTTTATCTTTATGTTCCTCCCTATCGAGGGGGCTTTGAGCCTGGCGCTGCAGGAGGATCCGGGGCTTTATGAGCGGGCGCTGGAGCGTAAGATCGTGCTGGTGAGTCCCACGACGCTGCTGGTGGCCCTGCGGGCGGTGGAGAGCAGTTGGAAGCGGGAGCGCCAGAACCGCAACGCGAGGGAGATCGCCCGCCGCGCCGGTGCGCTTTACGACAAGTTTGCCCTCTTTGCCACCGATCTGGAGAAGCTGGGGCGACAGATCGAAACGACCCAGGGCACCTACCGGACCCTCTGGAACCGCCTGGGGCAGGGCAAAGGCAATATCCTCCGCCAGATCGAGGGGCTGCGGGAGTTGGGCGCCTCCACGAGCAAAGAGTTGCCGCCAAAGCTCAGGGAGGAATTGGAAGAGGAGCCTCAAAGCTGAAAAGATAGTTTGCCTTAAGATTCAAAAACCTTGCATCGAAACCCGTGTTTGCCGGGAATGTCGATCACCTGCCGTGCTCCAAGTTCAAAGATCGCTTTCTGCTTTATCCCGTAACTGCTCATCACCCCATTTTTGCAATGCATCGAGGATCGGCAACAGGCTTTGGCCCTTTGGGGTGAGGGAGTATTCCACTTTCGGTGGGACGACGGGGTAGACTTCGCGGTGGATCAGTCCCTCCTCTTCGAGGCGGCGGAGGGTCTGGGTGAGCATCTTTTGGGTGATGCCTTTGAGCTCCCGCCGGAGTTGGGAGTAGCGTAGGGTGCCGCGGCGCCCCAGATAGAAGAGCACCAAACCTTTCCACTTGCCGCTGAGGATCTCCAGAGCGTATTCAAAGGGGCAGATAAACTCTTTTTGCTGTTCCATCGGTATCCTTTTGGTATGTATCATACTTTTTAGTCAGTTCTTGACAAAAGTATACCGGCTCTATAGACTGTCGACAAATTTATCTCTCAGGAGCTGAAATGAACGAGATCGATGCGATGCTGATCGTCGATATGCAAAAAGATTACTATCCCGGTGGCCGCTGTGAACTTAGCGGGATTCTCACGGCCCACGCCAATACCTTGCGCCTGATCCGCCAAGCCGAAGTACGCGGGATCGAGCGGATCTATGTGCGGCATATCGCCGATGAAGAGGCCGCTTTTTTCGCCCAGGGGAGTGAAGGGTCAGAACTCCACGAGGAGCTGCCTCGGCAAGAGAAGGAGCGGATCGTCATCAAAGCCCACCCCAACAGTTTCCGGGATACGGAGCTGGATGCCTATCTCAAAGAGCGCGGCCATCGCCGTTTGCTCATCTGTGGCGCGATGACCCATATGTGCATCGATACCACCGTACGAGCGGGGTATGACCTGGGGTACGCGATCACTCTGGCCCATAACGCCTGTGCGACCAGGAATCTCTATTTCGGGGGAGAGAGGATACCCGCCCAAACGGTTCACAACAGTTTTGTCGCGGCAATGGACGGGAAATTCTGCCGGGCCGAATCGACGGAACGGTTGATCGGCATTTAGAAGCGCTTTAGGCACTATGCTCCTAAGAGTTATCTTGAATAAGAATAAAATGATGAGGTAAGGATGGGTATGATATCATACATATAGTTCATACATACAAAGGATCTGCCTTGACTGTAAGAAAAAACTTCAACTTCGACGAGACGGTGGCAAAGCATCTCGAAGAGATCGCCAAAGCGGAGGGAAAGACACAGACGCAAATCGCTCAGGAAGCGATCGAGGAGCGCTATCGACAGATAGCCAATAAGAAAAAGTTGGAAATATTTGATGAGATCCAAGATGCTTTCCATGGAGTATTGACCGATGTGGATGCCAAAGCTGTACGTATCGAACAGGCCATAGAGAAATATGGCAAATAATATCTATTTCGATACCAATATCTTTCTCGATCTTCTCGACAGTACACGTCCTTTTGCCAAGGCGTCGGCAACGCTCTTTAGAGAACTTTTGGAAGAGGGGAAAACCGTCTACATCAACTCTGATACCGTGACGACAGCATTCTATGTGATGAGTCGGGCAAGACGATACCCACCGGAGGAGCTCTGTAAATTTTTTCAGAAACTCGTCTCTCTTTTCGTGATCGTGCCTGTTGAGAATAGTGAAGCAATGGATGCGTTCTCACTCTGTGCAGATCCAAACAATCCCTATGAGGATTATGAGGATACTTTGCAGTATATCTGCGCCAAAAAGATCGGTGCGGAATTTATCGTCACTAACGATCAATCATTCGTGGAGTTGGATATAGAGGTTCGAAGTGTGCTGTAGCCCTTTTTCATTTCACTGTGTCATTCCCGGCTTTGATAAGATGGCAGAGAGTCGAAGCTCAATGGACCCCCATTGCCCAGGAGTCGGGCTTTTATGACCTCAGCCATTTTGTCAAAAACTTCCAGCGGGCCTATTCGCTAAGCCCCGGCAAGTACCGTGGGGAATCCAGGAAACTCTCAGCCTTTGATATAATCGAAGAAGAATGACTTGTCGCAGGAGGTACGCCGTGAAGAACGTCAAAGGGATTCTGATGGATATCGGCGGGGTGCTCTATGTGGGCGAGACCCCGGTGGCTGGAGCAGTGGAGGCGGTAGCCAAGCTCCGGGAACGCTATGCCCTGTGCTTCGTGACCAATACGACCCGGCGTTCCCCCGAAAGCGTGCGGCAGAAGCTTTTGAAGATGGGCTTTGCCATCACACCCGAGCAGCTTTTTACGGCTCTGGCGGCGGCTCGGCGCATCGTCGAAGAGGCGGAGGGAAGGGCCGTGACGATCCTCACCGAAGAGGCGGAGAGGTACTTCGGCGAACTGTGCAGTATCGATACGGTTTCCCACTTTGTCGTGGTGGGGGATGCGGGAGAGAATTTTACCTTTGCGCGGATGAACCGGGGCTTCCGCGCCCTGATCCGCGGCGCCCGGCTCATCGCCGCGGCCCGGAACCGCTATTTCAAGGATGCTGACGGTGAACTTTCGCTGGACGCCGGAGGTTTCGTCAAAGCCCTGGAGTATGCGGCGGGGACGGAGGCGACGGTGGTGGGTAAACCGAGCTGGGAGTTTTTCCATCAGGCGCTGAAGTCGATGGGTGTGCGCCCCGAAGAGGCGATCATGGTAGGTGACGACATTGAGAGCGATATCGCCGGAGCCCAGGCGGCCGGCATCCGCGCGGTGATGGTACGCACGGGCAAATTCCGCCCTGCCGACCTGGAGGGGGCGATCTTCCCCGACGCGGTTATCGACTCGGTGGCTGAGCTGCCGGAGCTGCTCGAATAGGGCTTTTTATCCCCATTTACGATAAAATTTCCCATACTTCACAACAAGGATGCATCTATGTCAGTCAAATGCGCCTTCCTCTTCCCCGGCCAGGGGTCCCAGGCTGTGGGAATGGGGAAAGATTTCTACGATAACAGCGAAAGTGTGCGGGATCTTTTCGATGCCGCTTCCAAGCGGACCGGGATCGATTTCGCCGAGCTGCTCTTTACCGAGAATGACCGCCTGGAGCAAACGGAGTTCACCCAGCCGGCGATCCTGCTGGTGAGTGCGGCCGCCCACAAGCTCTTCGAGAACGAAATGCCCATCAAACCGGTTTTCGCTCTGGGGCACTCCCTGGGCGAATTTTCGGCATTGGCGGGCGTAGGAGCTCTGGATACGGTGGACGCGGTAGAGCTGGTGAATCTGCGGGGACGCTTGATGGCCGATGCCTGCGCCGACCAGGATGTGGGGATGCTGGTGAGCCTGGGATTGGACGATGAGACCGTGGAGCGGCTCTGCGAAGAGCAGCGCGCCCAGGGGCGGCAGGTTTGGCCGGTCAACTACAATGCCGAAGGCCAGATCGTCATCGCCGGGATCAAAGAGGACCTCAAAGCTCTGGAACCGATCCTCAAGGAAGCCGGCGCGCGGCGTGCTATGCTGCTCAATATGTCCGTCGCCAGCCACTGCCCGCTGCTGCAAAGCGCCGTGGAACCCCTGGCCGAGGCGCTGGAGAATACCCTGCGTGACGAGTTCGTCGCCCCGGTAGTCTCCAACGTCACCGCCGAGAAATACAGTGACAAGGCCACGGCGCTGGAGCTGCTGCCCAAACAGTTGGTCTCTCCCGTGCTCTACAAGCAGTCCATCGCCAGGCACGACGATGAGGTCGATTGCTACATCGAGTTCGGCCATGGCGCCGTCCTCAAAGGGCTCAACCGCCGGGCGACCAAAAAGCCCCACTTCAATGTTTCGGATATGGCCTCGCTGGAAGCGACCCTCCAGGCGATCGGCGAAATGCAATGAGAATTGCATTGATGGGGGCGATGCCCGAGGAGATCGAGCCGCTGCTGGAGAAGATCGACGATATCTGCCTGACGGAGTACGGCGCCAACCGATACTACATCGGCACCTATGCCGGTAAAGAGGTGGTGGTGGCCTACTCCAAGATCGGAAAGGTCTTCGCCTCCCTGACCGCGGCGATGTTGTTGGAGAAGTTTGGCTGCGATACTTTGCTCTTTTCCGGAGTGGCGGGGGCGATCCGTGAGGATCTGCATATCGGCGACCTGATCATGGCCGAGAGCCTCTGCCAACACGACCTGGACATCACTGCCTTCGGCCACCCCTACGGCTATGTCCCCGAGGGCAAAGTCTATGTCCCCACCGACGAGAAGCTCCGCGCCCTGGCCCGTCAAGTCGCACGGGAAAAGGGGATCGAGCTCAAAGAGGGGATCATCGCCACCGGTGATCAATTCATCGCCGATCCCGAGCGCAAAGCCTGGATCGCCGAGACCTTCAACGCCGCGGCTCTGGAGATGGAGGGCGCGGCCGTCGCGGTGGTCTGCGATGCCCTGGAAGTCCCCTTTTTCGTTCTGCGTGCTATCAGCGACAGTGCCGATATGGAAGCGGGCTTCGATTTTGACGCCTTTTTGCACAAGTCGGCACGCATCAGCGCCGACTTCATTCTGGAGATGGTGCGCCGCCTCCCCGACGGGGATAACGACTGAAAAGGCTAGAAGGAATGGAAGGGCAACGCCCCAAACGGGCGAAGATCGGCAAACGGCTGCTGAGGATCTTCGGCAAGACCAATGCCCAGTACCGTCTCATCGGGGCGGGAGACCGGGTGCTGGTGGGGCTCAGCGGGGGCAAAGACTCCCTGAGCCTGGTGCACCTGCTCAAAAATATGCAGATGCACGCTCCCTTTGATTTCGAATTCCACGCCTGCACTGTCAGCTATGGCATGCCGGGGGAGGACTACAGTGCCCTGCACGAGCACTGCGAAGCCTACGGCATCCCCCATACCGTCTACGAGACCGACATCTACGCCATCAGCCAGGAAACGATCCGGGAGGGGAGCTCCTTTTGCAGCTATTTCTCCCGGATGCGCCGCGGAGCCCTCTACAGTTTCGCCGAAAAAGGGGGCTACGACAAGATCGCCCTGGGACACCATTTCGACGATGCGGTAGAGAGCTTTTTTATGAATATGTTCTACAACGGCGTGATGCGCTCGATGGCCCCCATTTACAAAGCCGACCGGGGCTTTCACGTCGTGCGCCCCCTCATCGAGGCGCGGGAAGCCCAGCTGCGGGCTTTTGCCGAGGAGAACGGCTTCGCCACCATCGGCGACGAAGCCTGCCCTGCTATGCGCATCGCCACCAAAGCCCCCTACGCCCGGGCCGCCACCAAGGAATGGCTGCGGCAGATGGAAGGGGAACACGACGAGCTCTTCAAGCGGATCAAAGCCTCCTTCAAGCATATCCACGATGATACCTTTCTCGATCCGACGCGCTGGAAGAGAGAGGATATAACCGAGCAACTGAGCAACCGAGCAACCGAGTAATGAGTAACCGAATAATAAATTTTCTCAACGCTCAACGCTTCCAATGACCAAATTCTTGCGACTTGAGGGCCGAAGGCCCGTGCCTGCGACCTGCGACTACTCTTCCAGTTTGAAAGGCTCCCAATTCGGCTCTTCTTCGACGGTGGGGAAGCCGTCGAGGATCTCCTGGGGGACGAAGCGGGTTTTGTAGGCGAAGGCTTTGCAGCCGTTGACCCAGTAGCCCAGATAGATCCAACGCTTACCCAGGCGCCGTGCCAGGCCGATCTGGTAGATGAGGCTGTGGGTCCCCAGGGAGTAGCGGGCGTAATCGGGGTCGTGGTAAAAGTAGATGGCGCTGATACCGTCCTCCACCACATCGATCAGATCGACGCCGATGAGCCGGTTGTCCCGGATGTAGAGGACTTCGTAGCCGAAGTCGTGGGCCCCCTCGACGAAATTTTCGTAATATTCCCGTTCGCTGATGTCCCGGTGCTTCCATCCGTCCTTTTCGGCTTTCCAGGCGTGGTAGCGGTTGTAGAGCGCCACGTGCCCCGGGGTGAGGCTGGGGGATTGGACGATGACGTGGGTGTCGCGGTTGCGTTTGATGGCGCGTTTCTGGGAGCGGGTGGGGCGGAAGGCTTCCACATCGATGCGCAGGCTTTTGCATTCGTTGCACCCCTGGCAGATGGGGTGGAAAAAGTAGTTGCCGAAGCGCCGCCACCCCCGTTCGATCACTGCCGAGACAAACTCGGGCGCGGCATCGCGGATATAACGGTAGTACATCCGTGTCTTTTTCCCGGGCAGGTAGGCACAGTCGTAGTCCAGCATGCAAAAATCGGTGGACTCGGGATGGAGGCGGTCTTCGTTGGGTTGCTTCATGGCCCGGATTGTAGCAAATTAGGGTAAAATTGCCCAAAAATTACGAGGGTGGGATGTTTCTCTACCAACCGCCGCAGGGTTACTGCTACAACAGCGATTCGATCTTCCTCGTCGATTTTATCCGCCGCTTCAAACCCAAAGGCAAGCTCCTGGATGTGGGCTGCGGCGTGGGGATCATTTCGCTGCTGCTGGGGCGGGATTACCCCGTGGAGGTGTATCTTGCGGAGAAGCAGCCGAAGATGCTGGAGTATGCGCTGCACAATTTCACCCTCAACGGGATCGAGGCACACGCCTATCCCGGGGATTTTTTGGAAGCTCAGATCGAAGAGCGTTTCGACCTGATCGTCTCGAACCCTCCTTTCTATGACCCGAGGGTGACCCAGAGCGAAGAGGAGAGCCTCAACATCGCCCGCTACGCCCATCACCTCCCGCTGGAGCCCTTCGTGGAGCGGGTGCGCCGCTTGCTGAGGCCCAGGGGGCGCTTCATCCTCTGCTACGACGCCAAGCAGAGCGACCGGCTCCTGGCGGCGCTCAGGGAGGCGAAGCTCACCCCCGAGACCCTGCGTTTCGTCCATCCCAAGCTCGATCGGGAAGCGAAGATCGTGATGGTCCAGGCGAGGGCGGGTTCCAAATCCCTCTGCCGGGTCCTTCCGCCCCTGGTAGTCTTCGACGCGTCGGGAAGCTATACCCCCGAGGCGGCCCAGGCCTTCGAGCGGGCGGCGACCCACTCGATCAAAGGGCTGAGGGAGTGAAGAAGTGACGGTGGATTTTCGATTAGGGATTATGGATTATAATGAAAGAAAAAAGGGAGCCGATGAGTGAAGCGACGCAGGGTGAACGCTTGCCGATTATGGAGATGGCGGGATATGATTTCCGCTTCGACCCCAATGCCTGCGCTGCGTGTGAGGGAGCCTGCTGCCGGGGGGAGAGCGGCTATATCTGGATGAAGTATCCCGAGATCGAAGCGATGGCGGAGTACCTGGGGATGGAGCTGGAAGCTTTCGCCGGAAGCTACCTGCGCAAAGTGGGCCACCGCTACTCCCTGACGGAAAAGAAGCTGGGGGAGGGGGATTACGCCTGTATCTTTTTCGATGAGGAGAAGAAGCGCTGCAGTGTCTACCCCGTGCGGCCCCGGCAGTGTAGGACTTTTCCTTTCTGGGAACAGTTCAAAGGCGATGAAGAGGAGGTACGACGCGAATGTCCCGGAATTCTCTGAGCCTCCTGCTCTCCGGCCTCCTTCTGAGTGCGACGCTCCTGTGGGCGGAAGATCCCGCACTCGGAGCCAAAGAGGACCGTCTGATCGTCGAAGCGATCTATCAGGATGAACAGCACAACTTCGCTGGAGCCGAAGCGCTTTTTTTGAAACTCTATGCTTTGACGAAAAAGACCGACTATCTGGTCCAGGCGGCCAAAGAGGCGATGCTCCCCGGCGGCCAACCCGAGAAGGTGGCTCCACTGCTCGAGAAATGGATCGAACGCCACGGCGAGAAGCTGAAGGACCATCGGCCGGTGCGGATGCTGGTGGCCCTCTATGCCAAGGAGAAAGCCCTGGAAAAAGCGGAACCCCTGGCCGACCGATGGCTGGTCGAGAGCGAGGATCCGGCCGATCTGAAATTGGCGGCGACGCTCAAGATCGATCTGGGGAAATATGCCGAAGCGGTTAAACTCCTGCAAAAGGCTTACGCCCGGTCTGAGGATGAGCGCCTGCTCCTTCAGGCCGTGGTGCTTCTGGATGAGAAGCTTCACAAACGTGACGAAGCGATCCGGCTCCTGGAGACCCATCTGCGCCTGAAATCCGATGCCTCCATCGCCGTCTATTTCAAGCTCATCGAGCTCTATGCGAAAGAGAATCGGCTCGACAAGGTGCTGGAACTTTACAAAAAGCTCTACGAGAAGTATCCCCAACAATATTTTCTCCAAAAGATCGTCAAACTCTCCCTCTACACCCACGATCTCGACGGCCTGATCGCGCTGCTGGAGAAACACTCCAGAGGGAATGAGGAGCTGCTCTACCGCCTCTACAAAGAGAAGAAACGCTACGACAAAGCTATTGCCCTAGCCCATAAGCGCTACCTGGAGACCGGCAAACCCAAGTGGCTGGCCGAAGAGGCGATCCTCGGCTACGAAAAGGCCAAAGAGGAGAAGAAGATCACGCCCAAGGTGCTCAAAAGATTCCGCAAACTCTTCGACGAAGCTTTGAAGAAGGGCCTGGACGACAGCCTCTATCTCAACTACTACGGCTATACGCTGATCGATCACGATCTGGATGTGAAGCGGGGAGTCGACCTGGTGCGCCGGGCCCTCCAGCAGCAGCCCGACAACAGCTACTACCTCGACTCCCTGGCCTGGGGGCTTTATAAGCTGGGTGAGTGCGCCAAAGCTTACAAGGTGATGGAGAAAGTAATCGCCGATCAGGGGCTCAACGAGCCCGAAATCAAAATGCACTGGGAGAGCATCCAAAAGTGTATGGAGCAGGATAAAGCCTTCTAGCGAGTGAGGAGTGAGGAATTAGGAGTTAGGAATTAGAAACGGAGTGATAAAGTTTCTCAACGCTCAACGCTCAGCTCTTAATGCTCAATGTCAATGACCGAAACAACGATAAAGGAGACAATGCTTTATGGCAGATATTTTGGATGAGATCATACGCAAGACCCGTGACGACCTGGAACGAAAGAAGAAGGAGTACTCCCTGGATTGGCTGGGGCGTTCCCTCTCTTTCAACCCCTTTGTGCCCAGGGATGTGCACCCCTACCTGCGCTCTACGCCCGAGGATCCCTACCGGATCATCGCCGAGGTGAAAAAGGCGAGCCCCTCCAAAGGGATCATTCGGGAGGATTTCGACCCGCTGGTCATCGCCCAGGCCTACGAGAAAGGAGGAGCGAGCGCGCTGTCGGTGTTGACCGAGCCTCATTGGTTCAAGGGGAACGTGGAGTATCTGGGGATGATCCGCCGCTATGTGAGCATCCCCCTGCTGCGCAAGGATTTCATCATCGACAAATACCAACTGGTCGAAGCGGTCGCCTATGGGGCCGATTTCGTCCTGCTCATCGCCAAGGCCCTCAGCCGCAAGGAGCTCAAAGAGCTGCTGGAGTACACCCGGCACCTGGGGATGGAGGCGCTGGTGGAGATCCACGACAAAGCCGACCTGGTCAAGGCGATCTTCGCCGGAGCCGATATCATCGGCATCAACCACCGCAACCTGGAGACTTTTGAGATGGATATGAGCCTCAGCGAAAGGCTCATCCCCCTCATCCCCAACTCCAAGATCATCGTCGCCGAAAGCGGCATCAACGATCACGAAACGGTCAAGCACCTCTCCGAAGTCGGCGCCGATGCCTTCCTGGTAGGCGAGCATTTTATGCGCCAGGAGGATATTACAGGGGCGCTGCGGGAGCTGAAGTACGGGGAGCAAGAAAGCGAATAAAGTAGAAGCCCTGATCTATTATTCCTTTCGCCTGAACTTTATCCATTACCAAAGATTTGTATATCTTGGATAGCTACATCAAAGATGAGAGCCTCAGCGATCCGGAAAACCTGCCCGAACCGGATCTATTGGCTCAGGAGATCGTCGAAGAGATCGAAGCGGCTTTGGAAGATTTCAAGAGTATTGTAGAGATGACGCATCAGTGAACGGTTTTCAAGAAACTGACCCGTCTCCCGCTATAATATTCCTATGGACATCCGAGAGAAACTAAAAACCTACTTTTACGAAGCCTAGCGTCACCGTCAGCATATCAACGAGGCCAGAGCGGAGTTGCATCTGCCTATCCGCAGTTATGATGAACTCTCCAAAATGGAGAAATTTGCCCTCAATACCTTCATTTTCCGTTTCTCCAAACTCCAGGATCTTCTGGGGCGTAGGATCTTTCGTGCCTGTCTGGAGTCTTTTCAGATTCCAACGGAAGATATGAGCTTTTCGGATATCCTCAAAACTTTGGAAAAAGAGAAAATCCTGGACATTGACAACTGGAGTCTCTTGCGGGAATTGAGAAATGAGATTGCTTACGAATATCCCGAAGAGATGGATGAGACCATCGAGAAGATCAATCTTTTCATCACACGCAGTGAGGAACTGTTGGCGATCCTTGAGCGATTGGAGAATCGTTGCGATGCGGCTGAGTGAGCGGGAGATCCAGACAATCAAAAGAGTGGTTGCGGAGCGGATGGGAAGCGATGCGAAAATCTATCTCTTTGGCAGCCGGCTGGACGATACCCGCAAAGGGGGCGATATCGACCTCTTTATTCTCGCCGAAAAGGTCGATCTGGAGACCAAACTGCTGACAAGGGCCAAGCTGAAAGCCCTCCTGCATAAACCTGTCGATATCGTTTGTCATCAAAATTTCTCCCGATCCATAGAACAGGAGGCCCTGAAAGGGCAACTGCTGTAGTCCGCTCAGCAGAGCGTATCTTCGTAAAGTGGCTCTTTTTATGAAAGAGTATTTGGAGAGTGATCTCTCGAAATGTGACATTGAAACAAATATAAGAAAAAATAAAATAAATAGTATATTAAAATAAATAAATTAAATTCTGAGTAATTTATCTTTTGGTATCATTGTCGACATCCGACTTCGGATAGACTCTACTTCAAAAGGATAAATATGTCTCGGATTCTTCGACAATGGTTCGTGTTGTCTCTCTTCGTATTCTTCGCTGCGGCGGGGGCTCAGGCCAAGAGCGTTCCCGCCTATTTCACGGCCCCCTATCATAGTGTCGGCTCTGTCAAAAGCGCTCTGAATAAGTCTGGATTGCAGGTGCTGGCTACCTATCATCCTGCGGGGAAAGGCTATCTGAATGTTATTCTCTATACCAACGCTTCGCTCAAACGTGCCGCCGCCAAGCCTAAGCGTGGTTTTGCCGCAGTGCAGCGAGTGTTGGTCAACAGCAAGGCCAAAACGGTTTTGGCTACCAATCCCGAGTATTGGCTTCGGGCCTTTTTGCAGGGCCAATACAAGCCGGGTATGGAGGCTCCCGTTACCCGGGCACTTGGCAAAGCCCTGGGCAAGCTCAGCCCGAGCAAAGACGCTCTGCCTTCGGGCAAGCTGGCAAAATACCATTTTATGTTCGGGATGCCTTACTATGATGAAATGATCACACTGAAAAAAGGAAAACACTTCTCCGTCGCCAATCGGGTCTTCACCCTGAGCCTTCCCAACGGCAGCAAGGTCGTTGGTGTGCGTATGCCCCGCAGTGTGGAAAGTTTTATCAGCAAGATCGGTGAGGATAAAGCATTGGTGCTCCCCTATATGGTTTTGCTGGAGAAGGGAGAGGCTCTGATGCTCAACCCAAAATACTATCTGGCCATCTCCTATCCCCGCCTGAGTATGGGGCAGTTTATGAAGATCTCCGATATTCCCGGCAAGATAGAGAAAGCCCTCAAAAACTCCATCAAATAAACTTTTTCTTCCCGGGTTCTTCTCGGGAAATCACTGTCTTTTCCTTTCGATTTATTTTGTATAATAGTTTTATAGGAAATCTTAACATAAGGAATAATTATGAAAAAGATAACGGCTCTCTGGATCTTCTTGGGATTTCTGACGGCGAATCTCTTTGCGTGGGAACTTCCCGGTTACGGCAATCTCCATTTCGAGCGGATGGGCAAGAGCAATGTGTGGATTATGCACGGTCCCCCCGAAGAGCCCAGTGTGAAGAACCGGGGCTTTATGAACAATCCCGCCTTTGTCGAGAGTGAGCACGGCCTCATCGTGATCGATCCGGGCGGGAATTACAAAGTGGGCAGGAAGATCCTGGGAGAGATGGAGAAGGTGAGCCGCAAACCGGTTATCGCCATCTTCAACACCCACAAGCACGGGGATCACTGGTTCGCCAACCGGGCTATCGCCGAGAAATACCCCAAGGCCCCGATCTACGCCCATCCCAATATGATCAAGGAGGTCAAAGCAGGGGAGGCCGAGAAGTGGTACGGCATTCTCGACCGGCTCAGCCACAATCTTGACGGAACCAAACCCTTCCGCTATCCCGACCACGAGCTGAACGACGGGCAAAAGATCACCATCGACGGCCAGCACTTCGTCATCCATCATCCCAAAAAGGCCCATACGGATACCGATATCCTCATCGAGCACAAAGAGAGCAATACCCTTTTCCTGGGAGACAATGTGATGAAAAATCGCCTGGGAGGTTTCGATAGCAGCTCCAGCATATTGGGGAACATCGAGCTTCTGGAGGGGATTATGAAGAATGGGAACTACGCCCTCTACGTTCCAGGCCACGGACCCTCAGGCGGCAAAGAGGAGACGGTAGGGCCCTTTTTGCGCTATCTGAAGGTGCTCAAAAAGTGGGCTCAGAAGGCTTACGACAATGACGAGGATTACTACGCTTACAAAAAAGAGGCGATCAAGGAGCTGGGACCCATCGCCAAGTGGGATGCCTTCGACCATCAGATGGGCAAGCATCTGAACAAAGTTTATATGGAGATCGAAGAGAAGGATATGCAGTAGGCTTAGTGCCGGTGGAAAAGGCCCGGCCCGTCGACGATCCCCTCGACGCATCGGCTGTGAAGGGCGGGGGCGCCTTTGAGAAGCTCGGGGAGCTTGTCCCCTTTGCCCCGGAGGCTAATCGAGAGTTCGCTCAGCAGGCCGTTGCGGCAGTTCATCGCCAGTTTGGGGCCATTGCCGGGGCCGAAGCTCCTGGCGAAAAGTCGGCGCAGGGTGCTCAGCCGGACCCGCTGCCCGATATTGGCCCGCAGATACTCCCCGACCATCGAGCGGTCGACCTGGGCGGTGAGGCTCAGGGCATCATTGAAATAGTTGACGGGATCTTTACCGTAACAGCTGCCGTGCTTGACCCATTCGTGCCGGTCCAGGCCCGAGAGGGCTCCGGGGAAGTAACGCTCCATCAGCTGCCGAAGCCGGGGAGGATAGTCGATGGCGGACAGCGCCCTCCACTGATGCCGTTTGTCGAGCATTTTGAGGCGCTCGGGGACGGCGCAGTAGGCCCGGTTTCTGGGTTGGGGCCAGAGGCCGTGGAGGACCAGGTGATTGGCGGCACGATTATTGCGTGGCCGGCACTCTTTGCGGTTGGGGTGGGTTTCACAGAAGCTGTTGTGCCAGCTCATTACCAGGAGGGAATGAAGAGAGCTTTGGGTGTAGGCCTTCTCTGAAGAGCCGGTATGGATGCCAGGCTTTGCATCCCGGCTCAGGCATTTCTCGTCGACCCAGCGCTGAGTGGGGAAGGGTGCTTCGAGTTTGATGAGGTATTGGCCCTTGTGACGGCGAAGGACATTATAGCTTTTGCCCGGCTCCAGATTGAGGCTGCCGCGATTGCGGTGATGGGCCAGATCGTTCCAGGCGGGGCAGGAGGCGGTGGAGTGGGCCTGATAGCGGGCTTCCAGGGAGCTGATACTTAGCAGGACCCCTGCCAGGATGAGGACGGTTCGGAATAGGTATCGCATAGGAAATCTCTCTTTGCGGATGGATTTGCGTGATTATACCCGCTCCCTCTTTGTGATAGAATGAAAATCCACTGTAGGAGATTGGACGATGAAACGATTGATGATCTTTCTTTGGGCGGCGACTATGGGGCTCTTTGCCGCGGAGGTTCTGACCCTGAAAACCCCCGACGGGTATCGGCTCAAGGGGTGGCTGAGCCCGCCTGAGCGGGGAAGCGCTCCCTATCCTCTGGCGCTTTTCGCCCACGAGTACGGATCGGACCACCGGATGTGGAAAGAGCTCTCGGCGCAGATGCGCCGTCGGGGCTATGCCACGCTGGAGGTGGACCTGCGGGGCCACGGCCTCTCCGATATGCGCAAAGGGAAAAAACGCCGCATCCACGCAGGACACGGCCACTTCGGGGAGGATGCCGGGCGGATCGGCTTCGCCCGGATCCCCGAAGATCTCGCCGCCTGGATGGAGCGAATGGACGAGCGCAAGGATATCGATATAGAGGAGCCGGTCTTTTTCGGCTCGTCGCTGGGGGGTGGGGCGGTGATCCCGTTGATGCTCGACTACGAGCCCAAAGCGGTCGTGACCCTTTCGCCCGCTTCACCCAAAAACTTCGATCCCAAAAAGGTGACTGAGGCGGTCCGGGAGAGCGTTTCGCCGTGGCTCATCGTCAGCTCCAAGGGGGATTTCGCCCGGAAAACGGCAGAGCGCTACGCCGCCAAAGCCCAGATGGCGACCCTGATCCTCGTGCCGGGGCAGGGGCACGGCTCCTATACTCTCCCTTTGGCCGAGGGGTATATCCGGGTCTTTTTGGACCGTTATCTGAAGTAACCGTCTTTATCGATCACTTTTCAATGCCCGGCTTCCCCTGCCGAAAAACTCCTCGAGTGCTTTGAACACGGGAGCCGCTCAATGCGCTTTGAACGCCACAAAATCATCCAGGGGTTCTCCCTCTTTCCAATTGGATTTGAAGATCACTTTGGTCCCATCGGGGGAGGGGGTGGCGTGTGCGCTCCGATCGCTATAGCCGTATCCGGAATTGTGCTCCGCCATGAACCTGGCTTTGGCGAAGCGGTTGACGATCCTGTTGTTGTGGATATCGACGCCATCGTCTCCGAGCATAATCGCGAAGATATCTCTATCGTTTAATTGCGAGGATTTGTAGGTGATATAGGCCCAGCCCGGGCGCTTGTAGTTTTGGCAGGAGACGTGCCCGCCGCCGTGGTTTAGAACGATCATCGTTCGCTCTTTTGTCTCCAGGTCGTATTGCCAGATCCCTTTTTGGCCGCTGTTTTGATACATACCGTCGGCACCGACCCCTTCGTTTTCAAACTGCACATAAAACTCTTTGTCCAGATCCTGGGAGACGCAGACATCGCCGTGATTGCCCTTGTATGCCAGAGTTTCAATAAAATTGAGGTTCATATCGTATTTGTCGATCTTTTTATACCAGTCGGTGCTGTGTGAACCGTCCTTGCCCTCTTTGAGCCCGGCGTAATGGTAAACGAGCACATAGCGCCCCAGCGGAGACACGGTCGCCCAGTTCAGGCGGTTTTCCACCCGATCCGATGTCATATGCAGCACTTTCGTTCCGTTTGTGCCGTCGAAATCTTTTATGACGCTGCTGTTGGTTTTGAAATTGTAGAGGATGAAGGTCGGGGTATCGTCCGCTCTACCCTGCACGTGGGCCGTAAGCAGCATATAGGTATCGTTGTAATCCATATTGCCCTCGTACTCGCCGATCGTAATCCGGTCGTAAGTACCCGGTATCTCGTACAGAAGCGTCTCTTCCCCGCTGCGCAGATTCTCTTTGACGATGCCGTAGTGATGGGACGAGACCCAGCCTATGCCGTAGCGGAAGCGCCTGTTCAGACGGGACAAGCGCTTTTTGGAAGAGCTGTCAAAGGTATGGATCGGATCATAGGTACGGGCATCGACCAGCAGTTTGTCGGCTTGCAACAGCATCAAAGAGCTATCGGCGTTCCATACGGGATCTTTGGGGTAATGGTGAACGGGACTCACATCGTCATTCCCGGTGGCGTGGGTGACCTGGGTGATCGTCGTATCGAACGCTCCCCCTTCGTGGACGGAGTTTTTGTATCCGGGTCTTGCAATACTCTCATCCAACTCATATCCGGTATGCATCAGATCGCCGTCGACCAGGGTCGTATCTTTGGGGTATTTTTTGACCTCTCCTTTTATGATATCCGAGAGTGCCGTATGCAGTGCTTTGTAGGAGGGGACCATATCTTTGAGGAAATACCACCAGAAAAATCCGCCGACAAATCTTTCGTGTGTGATCGGGAGCATGTAGTATCGGGTTAAATATCCGGCTTTATCCCCTTGGGTGGCACCGACTTCGCCAAAACCGAGTTTGGCATTCGGGAAGAGTGTTCCCAGATCATCAAACACTTGATTCCACTCCTCGATCGTCGGCTTGTGCCCGTCGCAATTTTCTTCATAATAACTTACGAAGAGATAATCGATCCCCTCTCTTAGATATTGCGGCAGCATCTCCTGCGCCCACTCCCTCATCTTCTCCGACGGATCATCATAGCAGCCGTCATTTTCACTATAGTCGTTGTAGTAGAGGGTCAAAGCCGTTTTGTAGCCTCTGCTTTTTGCCTGGTTGTAGGCATAGATCGTCTTTTGTGCGACGTCGTCTCTCGTTTGGGTATCGTGATCGTATGTCCACCCCCCGTTGACTTCATTGCCGATCTCCCATATCGCTACCTGATCTCCGAAGGCGTCAAGGTATTCGTCGACCCTGCTTTTGTATTCGTCGACAGAGTAGTCTTTCAAGTACTCGGAGTCACACAGCTCACCCATAATGTCGGTATAGGGTGTCAGCCTCTGTATGGCTTCCTCATAATCCGAAGCGGGGACTTCATCGAAAACGACTCTGCTTACGACGCGTTTGGGGAGTGTCTCCAATGCCTCGATCGTTTTGTCCATTGTCTGGATACTATCGAGAGTCACGCCGTAGAATTTTTGGGAAAGATCGACGTCTGCATCGGCATACGCCCCAATGCGCTTGAAAGCATCCTCGACAGGCACCAGGAAGTTTGACGCATTGGGATCTTCACTTTCAAAGGTGACGTCACCGCCAATATTCCAGGAATTATGCTCATTGTCGGGGACTCCCCATTGACTTCGCATGGGGTTTCGGTTGGCGGCTGCGATATTGTGATGGATCTTCGTACGTGCATCATAGCTGCCCACAAAACCGTCACGACCGTTATGGTAGGCGGTATTGTAGGCGAAGATCACATCGATACCGGAGTTGAAGTCAAAACCGTCCGCGCGGTTGCCGTAGGAAATATTGTTTTTGAAGGTCGCTTTTCGGCCGTTGCCCGCTTCGAAATTGGGGCCGGTGCAGTTGCCGTTGTCATCCCGTTTGCAGTTTCCTCCCCCTTTAAAGCCGTTGCCGTCTCCATCTGCCTTGCCGTTGTTGTATGAAAGATTATATGCTATGTAAGAATAGTTCGAACGCCAGGCATCGATCCCGTCATCCGAACTGTCATAAACGCGGTTGTGCGTGATGATGTTGTATCTTCCCGAAGAGACGGAAATCCCGTCAGCGTTACCGCCGTTTGCCCGAGTCCCTTCGTCGGAATTTGCATAGATGTAATTGTCCCGGATGACATTGTATCCTCGCGGATAGGGGATGGTGTATCCGGGGTCATTTTCGTGCCACTTGCCGCCGTAGACGACGATACCGCTCAGGTGATTGTCGTGGACTCTGCACCCTTCGACGATGTTGTGGCTGCCGGAGACGACAATGGCTTCATAGCCGGTATTGACCACATCGATCGATCGGAATCTTATATAGTCGCCTCGTATGTTTACGCCCCGATCCCGTTCATCGAGGTGCTCTCGAAAATAGTCGATGGATTCGAAGGGCCCTTTGAGTATGGCACGCTCGTTTGGATAGGATTCTACGATAACGGGGTGATCGAATGTTCCTTTTTTGCTAATACTTATCGCGTGGGGAATCGGGTAGATCCCTCCACGTAAAAAGAGCACGCCTCCCTCCGAGTTGAGCCGGGATAGCGCGGCGTGAAGGCTGCAGGGTGTTTGGAGGGTACACGCATCACCGCTGCCGTCCGGTGAAGCGATCAGTGTGGCCCGGGAGAGCGGGGTCGGGGCGATCGGTCGTGGACCTATGACGGTTTTTTTGACTTCATTGGGCGCGAATTGTGCGGTCACATCCAGATCTGCCTGTACCTTGGTATCGACTCTCGGGTTTTGGGTAGAGCCGTCGCTCCATTTGAGAAAATGATATCCGTTGTCCGGCAGGGCTGTCACTTCCGATCCGTCGGCATTTTGATCGACCGTTTGACGGGTTTCTCCCACGAGCGATCCGTTCGGGCCTGCCCTGTAGATTAGCGTATAGGTCAGCACTTTTTTATTGACCGTGATTAGGACCCCGTCGCTTGCACTCGCTCCGTCATCATCCGTCACGGTCAAGGTGACGGTGTGGGTGCCCACAGTAAAGTCGGATTTGGTGAAGCGGCTCTTTGTGCTCAAGGTGGTGTTGCCTTCCGTCCACCGGTAGCTTACAATGCGGCCGTCGCTGTCGGTACTCTTGGAGGCATCCAGTGTCACCGGTTCCCCTTCGGTGACCGTTTGATCCTCTCCGGCATCGGCCGTGGGTGCCCGGTTGGGGGGTACGGTTACATTCACCGTTCTTCTTACGGTATCGGCGGCATTGCCTGCCGCATCACTTACATCATAGGTGACGGTATAGTTTCCCTCCGCTGCGGTGTTGACGGCTGAGGCATCGATACGGATCTTTGCCGTGATATTGCCGTCTCGGTCATCATAGGCTTCGGCACCGAGTTCCGTGTAGGTTCCGTCAAGAGGGATGATCTGGGGATTGGGGCCGTGGAGGGTTATGACCGGTTTGGTGGTATCGGGAGGATCGCCTGTTCCGGAACCGCCGCCACAGCCGGTCAGTAGAAGAAGGCTCAGGATCGAAAGGATGATAATCGGGAATCTTTTTATCACTGCAGGAATATGAAGATACATGGGGCCGCTCCTTGTGCTTTTGGTGAATGGCAAATAGCCACGAGCGCTCTTAACGAGTATAGCACTATCTTTTACAAAGGCAATAAACGGCCAGTTGTTTCTACAAACTATCAGGAGAGCTTTGGTGTATAATTTTCCCAATTATTGCACCATTTTCTTCTGTAAGAATATCATCCCCCTAAGTATCCATAATATCATTTCGGTTTCTATAATCCCTGGTCAATTAATGTAAGGCACAAGTGGATCACTTCCGTTCAAGAATTCATCCAAATCATAGTATCCATCACCATCATAATCTGTTTTATTGTTATCATCATATTGAGCAACGGATAAATTGCCAAACTTCATATATTCCCATACATCAGCCATACCGTCACCATCTGAATCTGCATATAATGTACCGGGAGACATGGCAGGAAAACTTACATTACCATTTTCCCAATCCTCTTCATTTACCGCATGATCAAATCCTGTACTATCTTTAACATTATTGATCATTCTCAAATCAACATCATCAATATTGCTTACAAATTCACCTTTCTCATTCAATCGTGCATTGCATCCTACATCGGCAAGAACAACATTATAAGTATCTTGAATATTCAAAATTTTAACTGGGAACATCGCTTGTTTTAATGCATCAAATCGCTTATACCTATCACTTAAATTTACCAATTTTGAATTTTCATCCTCTGTTCTTTCTAAATAGAATGCATAAGGATTTGAAGGCGGATTATAGTGGGGGATCATAATATTCCCAGACATATATATTGAACCATCGCTTACATTGGTACAACTCTTCTTCCATGGTTCATGCCAGACTCTTTGATATGTGATATCATCTGTTGTCATAGGACCGGCTTTGTAGTAATTGTTAATGAAGTCAACTACTACATCTCTTGTTGTAGAGCCTGCTCTATTCCCCCAATTGTAAATTACATTATTAATCACTTTAACCCCATTGGTACTTACGCGTGGATTTCGGTGATCTGAACCCGTAAAGAGATTTCTGTGTATTGAAATATTTTTAACCCATTTCCCTGTATAGGAGCAAGTCGTAGCACTTCCTCCTTGAATATTCATACCGGTTGAATGCCCCTCTTCAGATTCTCCAAACAGGCTGTTTTGCACTGAAAAATTATACATGGCATCACTCTCTCGTGCTTGACTGCTCAATGAAATGGTAAGCAAGTTGTCCCGTGTCCACTGAGATGAAACATGATCGATTATTACATTGTGTCCTTCTCTAAAATAAATATTAAGTGGGCGAGTTCGAAGTTTATCGTTTGGATTTCCTTTGTATGAAAGAGACCATCCTTGTCTAAATTTTAAATATCGTATGACAACATCATGTAATCCATCGGCACTGTTTGGCACATAGATTAAACCTTGTATGCCTTTAGGATTACCGGGCTTCATACGTAGGCAAATGCCATCACCGGGTGCAGTTTGTCCTGCTATGGTTATATTGGAGTTAGTTAACCTGATGGGCTTTTTCAGATCGATATACCCACTGACACGAAAGATAACTATTCTGCTGCCATTGGCTTCTATAGCTGCTCGTAAACTTCCTTTGCCACTGTCATTCGTATTGGTGACTTCTATGATTCTTCCGCCTCTGCCTCCTTTGGAAATCGCTCCAAACCCTTCTGCTTCGGGGAATGCCGGTAGCACCGTGATGGCTTTTTGGACAACATTCACCGTTCGTATCACTTCATCAGCAGCATTGCCTGCCGCATCACTTACATCATAGGTGACGGTATAGTTTCCCTCTGCCGACGTGTTGACGGCTGAGGCATCGATACGGATCTTTGCCGTGATATTGCCGTCTCGGTTATCATAGGCTTCCGCTCCGAGTTCCGTGTAGGTTCCGCCAAGGGGGATGATCTGGGGATTGGGACCGTGGAGGGTTATGACCGGTTTGGTGGTATCGGGTGCAGTTGTTACTTTCACAACGACTGTGTCACTATCCATCGCTCCGTCATCATCCGTCACGGTCAAGGTGACGGTGTGGGTGCCCACAGTAAAGTCGGATTTGGTGAAGCGGCTCTTTGTGCTCAAGGTGGTGTTGCCTTCCGTCCACCGGTAGCTTACAATGCGGCCGTCGCTGTCGGTACTCTTGGAGGCATCCAGTGTCACCGGTTCCCCTTCGGTGACCGTTTGATCCTCTCCGGCATCGGCTGTGGGTGCCCGGTTGGGTGGTGCGATTACGCTTACCGTTCTTCTTACGGTATCGGCAGCATTGCCTGCCGCATCACTTACATCATAGGTGACGGTATAGTTTCCCTCCGCTGCGGTGTTGACGGCTGAGGCATCGATACGGATCTTTGCCGTGATATTGCCGTCTCGGTCATCATAGGCTTCCGCTCCGAGTTCCGTGTAGGTTCCGCCAAGCGGGATGATCTGGGGATTGGGACCGTGGAGGGTTATGACCGGTTTGGTGGTATCGGGAGGATCGCCTGTTCCGGAACCGCCGCCACAGCCAGTCAGCAGAAGAAGGCTCAGGATCGATAGGATGATAATCGGGAATCTTTTTATCACTGCAGGAATATGAAGATACATGGGGCCGCTCCTTTCATATGGAGAGCTTGCGAATGGCTACCCACCCCTATTCATTATAGCACTTAAGTTAATTCCCTTTTATCAAGGACAGTTTATCGATTTTTTATCTCACCGGGCACATCCCAAAATTCGGGAGAGATCATTGTGAAACGATAACTATTCGGCTGCTTTACTTCCCCGCTGGGCCACATAGAGCCCGCCGAGGATCAGGGCTCCGCCCAGGAGCATCGCGGCCGTGATCTCTTCGGAGAGGACGAACACGCCGGTGAGCGCGGTGAGCAGCGGGACGAGGTAGATGTAGTTTCCTGCGGCGACGGGGTCGATGCGTTCGATGCCCTGCTGCCACAGCACGAAGGCGAGGCCGGAGGAGAAGAACCCCAGAAAGATCAGGTTACCCCAGACGGTCGGCTCTCTGAGCGCCTGGATATGGGTCGCTTCGCCGGTGAGGAGCAGATAGAGCAGCATCAGCCCGATGCCATAGAAAAAGCTTTTGCGGGCGATCTGCAGGAAGTGATAGCCCTCGGGCGCGCGCTTGAGGGCAACGGAGTAGAGGGCGAAAGTGGCCGCGCCGGCCAGGGCCAGCAGATCCCCCCGTAATCTCAGGGTGAAGTGCCGCTCGGTAAAGAGGATCAGCCCCATCCCTGTCACGGCGATGAGGAAGCCAAGCAGCAGCGCCGGACGGAAGCGTTCTCCGCGGATGAGAAAATGCGCCAGCAGGGCGGTGAGGATGGGGATGGCCCCCATATAGAGCCCGACGTTGCTGGCCTGGGTGTAGCGCAGGGCGAAGTTCTCCAGCAGGAAATAGACGAAAATCCCCAGAAATCCCAGGAGAAAGAAATAAGCTTCGTCACGAAGAGAGCGTGGCAGGAGATCTTTGGGGTAGAGGATCAGCAGCAGGCCCCAGGCGAGCGTGAAACGGTAGAGCATAATTTCGATGGGGGTGAGGTAGGCGAGCAGGACTTTGTTGCCGACGAAGGCGACGCTCCAGATGGCGACGGTGATGAACGTAAAGAGATGTCCGGTGAGGCGTCGGGAGAGCACGCCTCAGCCGCCGAGATACTTTTGGCGGACTTCGTCGTTGCCCAGGAGTTGGGAAGCGGGGCCTTTGAGGGAGATGCTGCCGTTTTCGAGGACATAGCCGTAGTCGGCGATCTTAAGTGCGGCGAAGGCGTTCTGCTCGACGAGGAGAATGGTGATCCTCTCTTTGAGCTCGGTGATGATTTCGAAGACTTCCCCCACGATTTTGGGGGCGAGGCCGAGGCTGGGCTCGTCGAGCATCAACATCCTCGGTTCACTCATCAGGGCCCGGGCGATGGCCAGCATCTGCTGTTCCCCGCCGCTGAGGGTCCCTGCCTTTTGATCCACCTTGCTCTTGAGGCGGGGAAAACGCTCGTACATCTCGGTGCGGAGCCGCTCGAAATTCTCCGTGTTGTTAAAGGCCCCCATCCGCAGGTTCTCATCGACGGTGAGGTTGATGAAGACCCGGCGCCCCTCCGGGACGAGGGCGATTCCCTCTCGGACGATCCGGTGGGTGGGCATTTTGCTGATATCCTTGCCGTCGAAGAGGACCTCTCCGCTCTTTTTGACCGCATTGACGATGGCGCTCAGGGTCGAAGTCTTTCCGGCACCGTTGGAGCCGATGAGGGTGACGATGTGGTTGCGGTCGATGTGCATATCGATTCCCCGGACCGCCGCGATGACTCCGTAATAGACTTGGAGGTTTTTGATATCAAGCATTGGTGAACTCTCCTAGATAGGCTGTGACCACTCTCGGATCGACAATGGCGTCGGCGGGCTTGCCTTCGAAGATCTTCTCCCCGTAGTCGAGGACCGTGACTTCGTCACACATCGCATTGACGAACTTCATATCGTGTTCGATCAGGAGCACCGTCAAATCGTAATCCTTTTTGATCTTGTGGATGATGTCGGAGAGATCGGCAGTCTCTTTGGGGTTCATCCCCGCGGCGGGCTCGTCGAGCAGCAGGAGCTTGGGTTTGGTGGCCAGGGCGCGGGCGATCTCCACTTTGCGCTGGTTGCCGTAGCTCAGCGCTGTGGCGTTGTAGTCGGCGAACTCGGCGATCCCGAACTCTTCGAGCAGGCCCATCGCTTCGGCGCGGATACGCTTTTCATAGATGTGGTAGCGGGGCAGGCGCAGGATCGCCTCGAAATAGTTGTAGCGGATTTGATCGTGGAAGCCGATCAGGACGTTTTCCAGGACCGTCATACTCTTGAAGAGCCGGATATTCTGGAAAGTCCGGGCGATCCCTTTTTCGACCACTTTGTGGGGTTTGGTCCCGGTGATGTCCTCTCCGTCGAAGATGATGCTCCCTTCGGTGGGGAAGTAGTTGCCGGTGATGATGTTGAAGATAGTGGTCTTTCCCGCTCCGTTGGGGCCGATGAGTCCGTAGATCTCCCCCCGGTCGACGGTGAAAGAGAGATTGTCGATGGCGGTGACTCCGCCGAACTTCATGGTGACGTTGCGGACTTCGAGTAGGGGCTCACTCATTGCTTGGCCTTTTTACGAAATTTATCACGCAGGATCTCGATCAGCTCTTTGTCGCCGAAAAGCCCTTTGCGGGCGAAGAGCATCATAATGATCAAGAGGATGGCAAAGACAACCATCCGCATCCCCGGATGGGCACCGGTATGGTGTCCGAAGATCACCATATCGCTGTCGAGGAAGCGGAGCCACTCCATACTGCCCATGACCAGGATCGTGGCGACCAGACTGCCGGTCATACTGCCTAGTCCGCCCAGGACGATGATGATCAGGAGCTGGAAGGTCAGCAGGAAGGTGAACTGGTCGGGAGAGATGGTGGTCAGGAAGGAAGCCAAGAGGCCGCCGCCGACTCCTTCGAAGAAGGCACTGGTCATAAAGGCGGTGGTTTTGATCCAGAAGGTATTGATCCCCATCGCCGTGGCGGCGTCCTCATCGTCGCGGACCGCCTTCATCGCCCGGCCGTAGCGGGAGAAGACGATGTGGAGCATGACGATGAACGTGACCAACGCGATGGACCCGATCCAAAGGAAGTTGGCATAGGGAGGGATGTCGTTGAGCCCCAGGGCGCCGTTGGTGTAGGCGGGGTTGTTGATGGCGAAGATGCGGATGATGAAACCGAACCCCAGGGTGACGATCGCCAGATAGTCTCCCCGGACGCGGAAGACGGGGAAGGAGAGCAGCAGAGCGATGAACATAGCAAAGAGCCCCCCCGCGATCACCGCCGGGATGAAATCGGCGTGCATCTTCAACACGATGGGCGCCGGATCGACCAGGGCGAACATATCGAGCTTGGCATCGGCGGGCAGGAGGAAGAGGGCGGTCATATAGGCCCCGATGGCAACGAAGCCGTTGGGCTCCAGGGAGAACTGCCCCGTCACACCGTTGATGAGGTTGTAACTCAGGGCTAGGATGGCGAAGATTCCGATGTTGTTGAGGATGCTCAGGGTGTAAGAGTCAAGGTTTCGATGGGCCCATCCGATCATCAGCAGGGCCAGGATGATCAGAAGCATTTTGATTATGGCGTTTTTCATTCTCATCCTCCTTAGAAGCGGCTACGTTCGAGATCTTCACCCATGATGCCGGTGGGTCGGAAGAGCAGCACCAGGATCAGGAAAAAGAAGGCGAAGGCGTCTTTGTAGCCGCCCAACTCGGGGAAAATGGCTACGACCATAATCTCCGTAAATCCGAGGATGAAACCTCCCAGCACGGCACCGGTGACCGAGCCGATCCCCCCCAGGACCGCCGCGGCGAAGGCTTTGAGCCCCACCATGACCCCCATCAGAGGATCGATGGAGGGATAACTGATGGCGTAGAAGACCCCGCCGATCGCCGCCAGGGCCGAACCCAGAGCGAAGACGATGGAGATGATGCTGTCGGCATTGACCCCCATGAGCTTGACGGTGGGGATGTCGAAGGCCAGGGCCCGGATGGCCATCCCGTATTTCGTCCGGTAGAGGACCCAGAGGACCGCCACCAGGATCGCCACGGTCACCGTGGGGATGATGATGACCGAGATGGGCAGATAGATGCTCCCCCAGTGAAAGACTTTGGTGAGGTATTCGGGGGCTTTAAAGGCCCGGGGAACCCCGCCGAAGAGGACGTTGAAGAGGTTCTCCAGGAAGAAGCTGATACCGATGGCGGTGATCAGCAGGGAGATCTTGGGGGCGTCACGCAGGGGTTTGTAGGCGATCTTGTCGGTGAGGACCCCGACGATCACCGCCCCCAGGATGCCCACCAGCACTGCCACGGAAAAGGGCGCGCCGGCATTGTAGGCGAAATAGGTCAGGAAGGCTCCGACCATCATGATGTCGCCGTGGGCGAAGTTGATGAGGCGGAGCACTCCGTAGACCATCGTATAGCCGATCGCGATCAGGGCATACATACTGCCCAGGCTCGCTCCGTTGACCAACTGTTGCAAAAAGGTGGAGAAATCCATCGAGTGAATCCTTCGGATTGATGAGATAGGCAAAGACGTTCCGGTCGCAGCCCTATGTCCGGGACCGTGATCGCAACGCCCGGCCGGAACCGGACTTTAGATGGCTTAGGGATTGACAGTGGTTTTGTAGACGAATTTGCCGTTTTGGACTTCGTTGATGACGGCGGATTTGACGGCGTTGCCGTTCTTGTCGATATTGATGACGCCGGTGATACCTTTATACCCTTTGGTATGGCGGAGATGCTCGTTGACGCACTCTTTGTCGGTGGGCTGCTTGCCTTCGTCGATGCACTGGTTCATCGCGTTGAGGATCATGCCGTAGGCGTCAGCCGCCAGGGCCCCCATAGAGTCAGCCGCTTTGTGATACTTCTTGTGGAAGGCTTCGACATAGGCTTTGGCTTCGGGAGAAGAGGCGGCCGCTTCGTTGAAGTGGTCGGTATACATAAAGCCCTCGGCCGCTTTGCCGCCGATCTTGACCAGCTCGGGGAATCCGACGCCGTCGGCACCGATGAAGGGAGTTTTGACCCCCATGTCCCGTGCCTGCTTGACCATCAGAGCCGCTTCGGGATAGTAGCCGGTGAAGGCGATGATATCGGGATGCATGGACTTGATGGTGGAGACCTGGGCGTTGAAGTCTTTGTCGCCGGAGTTGATCAGGACGGTTTTGAGGATTTTACCCCCGCCGGCGGTGAAGGCTTTTTTGAAAGCTTTGGAGAGACCGACGGAGTAGTCCTGCTTGGCGTCGGTGACGACGACGGCGTTCTTCATACCGTTGTCCAGGGCGTATTTGGCCATAACCGCTCCCTGGAAGGGGTCGATAAAGCAGGCGCGGGTAACGTATTTCTTGCCCTTGGTGACGCGGGGGTTGGTGGAGGCGTGGGTGATCATGGGTGTCTTGGCCTTCTCAGCAACAGGTGCCATCGCCATGGAGTTACCGGAAGCGACTTCACCGAGGATGACGGTGACACCGTTCTTGTCGATCAGGCGCTTGACGGCGGTGGCCGCTTCGACTTTGTCCCCCCGGTCGTCGAGGACGATCAGTTTGACGTTGTCGCCGTTTTTCAGCTTGTGATTCTGATTATAGGCGATGTCGAGTCCGGCCTTACTGGTTTGGCCGAAGGCCGCGATGGGCCCGGTCAGAGGCAGAACGACTCCGACTTTGACCTCTTTGGCAAAAGCGATGCCGCTCATCAGTGCTGCGGCTGCAACAATGCTCAATGTTTTTTTCATCTCTTTCTCCTTGTGATGATGATTTTTTGGTGGTTCTATCTTATCAACGTCTCTCTTGCGTGAAACTTAAACAGAGCCTTCTGAGCCTAAAAGGCTCAACTGAGGAGCTTCTTGACGATCTGGCTGATGCGACTTCCCTCGGCCCGGCTGCCGATGACCTCTTTGGCTTTGGCCATCACTTTGCCCATCTCCTTCATTGTCTTGGCTTCGAGGGCTTCGACGAGCTCTTTGAGGGTCTGCTCCAACTCTTCGTCGTTCATTGGCTCGGGAAGGTAGGATTTGACGATCTTGAGCTCCGCTTCTTCCTTGGCGACCAGGTCATCCCGGCCCGCCTCTTTGAACTGGGCCAGAGCATCTTCACGCTGCTTGGCATATTTCATCAGGACCTGCTCCACATCAGCATCGCTGAGCTCCCGACGCTCATCGACTTCGATCTGCTTGATGGCGGCACTGAGGTTGCGCAGGGTATCGCGGCGGGCGGTGTCTTTGGCCCGCATCGCCTCTTTGATATCGTTTTTGATCTGTTCTTTTAATGACATGGATTATCCTTTGTTTGAAAAATTCCGTTGCAATTATAGCGTTATATAGGATCGGTGATTCCGGCGAAAAATTTTTCGGTGTAAGGGTATCTCCCAAGACTCGTCATTGTGCTATCATTAAAAATTCCAGCGATGCAAAGGAGTGAGCAATGAACCTCCATGAAGCGATCAAAAAGGAGATCGACGCCATCGATGAACGGGTGGTGCAGATACGTCACGAGATCCATCAAAACCCAGAACTTTCGGGAGAGGAGAAGGAGACCAATCTGCTGATCCGCTCCATTCTCGAAGCCGAAGGGATCCCTTTTAAAACCTTTGAGGGGCACTACGGGCTCGTGGCCGACATCATCAAAGACCCCTCGCTGCCTACCGTGGCGATCCGGGGGGATATGGATGCCCTGCCGATGCCCGAGAACAGTGACAAATCCTACGCCTCGAAGAAAAAGGGGATCATGCATGCCTGCGGTCACGACGCCCATACATCCATCGCATTGGGGGTGGCCCTGGCCCTCAACCGTCTCAAAGAGAAGCTGCCGGGCAATGTGCGGATCATCTTTCAACCCTCGGAGGAAGTGCTCGAAGGGGGGAGTGAGCAGATGATCGCCGACGGGGCGCTGGAGGGGGTCTCCGCCATCTTCGGATTGCATGTCTACCCCTACCTCCATACAGGCCAGATCGGCTACAAATACGGGGTGATGATGGCCTCCGCCGATACTTTCAGTTTCGACATCTACGGCAAGACCGCCCACGGCGCCCGGCCCCACGAAGGGATCGACGCGGTTTTGGTGGCGGCGATGGTCATCAACTCTCTCAACCATATCGTTAGCCGCCGGATCGACCCGATTCATCCCGCTGTCATCTCTATGGGCAAGATCGAAGGGGGCAATGCTCCCAACATCATCTGCGACTTCGTCACCGTCGCCGGCACCGTGCGCACGGTCAACGCCTCGGTCCGCAAAAAGATCCCGGAGATGATGGAGACGACCATCAAGGGGATCTGCGCCGCTATGGATGCCAAATACCATTTCCGCTACGAGTTCGGCCCGCCGGAACTGACCAACAACGACCACATGGTCGATATCGTCAAAGAGGCGGCGGAAGAGGTCGTGGGCAAAGAGGGGCTCGTGGATCTGGTGGATCCCGTGATGGGGGGCGAAGATTTCTCCCGCTATCTGCAGATAATCCCCGGGGCCTTTTTCCGTCTGGGGGTCTGCAACGAAGAGAAAGGCACCTGCGTGCCCCAGCACAATACCCGTTTCGACGTGGATGACGACGCGCTGGCGATCGGGATGAAGATCCTCTCTCTGAGTGCGGTGAAAGCGCTGGAGGAGTTGAACCGGAAAGCGAAAGAGGATCAGGAGTGAAAATGGAGCACAATATCACCCTGACGATCCCCAACGATCCCCGCTACACCCCTTTGGCCGAGAAGATGATTGAAGAGGCCGCCCGTCTGGCCGAGATCGAAGAGAACGACATCGCCGACATCGTCCAGGCGGCGCGGGAACTCGTCGATAACGCCATCCACCACGCCTACCCCAGGGGAATGCAGGGGCCGATCGATCTGGACATCCAGCTCAAACCCCACGGCATCCAGATCAGCGTGCACGATATGGGGCTTCCCTTCGACTTCGATCGCTATATGGCTTCGGAGCGGGAAGGGGGGCTCAAACGGATCGAAAGCTATGTGGACGAACTGCGCTTTTCCAATCTGGGCCAAAAGGGGAAATCCTTTACCATTTTCAAATCCCATCCTCTCAATTTTGAAGGAGTCGACTATCGGCCCTACTCCGACCTGGCGGATGAGTCGCCCGCTTCCCTCAAACCCGCCTCCATCCAGGTGCGGGATTTCAGAGAGGGGGACGAGGAGGCGATCAGCCGGCTTATTTACAACAATTACACCTATAGCTATTACAAATCCCTTTTTTACTATCCAAAGAAGATCCGGGAACGCAACGAGAAGGGGGAGATCGCTTCCATCGTGGCGGAGACCCGGGAGGGAAAGATCGTCGGCCATTTCGCCCTGGTCAAAGTCACGGATGCCAACATCGCCGAGATCGGCGTGGCGGTGGTGGATCCCGATTACAAAGGTATGGGGATCATGAACGCGATGCTCGACCGTGTCCAGCAGAAAGCGAAAGAGATGAAGCTCGATGCCATTTTCGGCGAAGCGCTGATGATGCACCCCTTCAGCCAGCGGGCCAATCTCCGCCACGGTTTCGGCGAGAGCGCCCTGCTGCTGGGCATCGTCCCCAACAGTGTGTCACTCACCGATCCCAACGCCGTCCAGACCGACAAGCGCGCGGCAGTCCTGGTGGGTTACAAGATCCTCAACGGAGTTCAGGAACGAGCGATCCGTCTGCCCAGCCATTATGAAGCGTTGATCCGGCGTATCTATGCCAATGTGGGATTGGAGATCCGTCAAACGATATCGAGCCCTGAAGTTGGAGAGAATCGGATCGGGTATGAGCTCAGCCCCTATACCCAGAGCGGCACGATCGTCATCGATAACGTAGGCGAAGCGTTCCATCACGGGATCCATCAGAACCTGCATCGGCTCTACAAAAAGCATGTGGATATGATCTATGCCGATATCAATCTGATGCAGTGCCATCGGATCGATGAGGTGATCGGGCTATTGAGGGAGGAGGGGTTTGTCTTCAGCGGGGTGCTCTTTTACCGGAGGGGCCAAGAGGATTACCTGCGGCTGCAGCTGCCCAACAGCGATCAGATCGAGACACGGGAAATCGTCTGCCACTCCGATTTTTGCCACGAGCTGCACCGGATCATTCTGGAAGAGCTGAATGAGGAAGCCTCTGGGGACTCTGTGGCCTAAATTTTTTCGAAGTGCGGTGATAAATGATTCACTACGCTTGGGCAGCCGGCTCGAAATCCAGGCTGGCACTGTTGATGCAGTAGCGCTCACCCGTCGGGGCGGGGCCGTCGGGGAAGAGGTGCCCCAGATGGCAGCCGCAGTCGGCGCAGCGGACTTCCACGCGCTCCATACCGTGGCTGCTGTCGCGGTGGAGGGAGACGGCGCGCTTGTCCACGGGCCGGGTGAAACTGGGCCAGCCGGTGCCCGAATCGAATTTGTCTTCGCTGGAGAAAAGGGGGGCTTCGCAGCATTTGCAGCGGTAGAGGCCCTCGGCTTTGTTGTCCCAGTAGGCGTTTCGGAAGGGGGGTTCGGTGCCCTGTTCGCAGCAGACGTGGTATTCGAAGGGGGTCAGCTTCTTTTTCAACGCTTCGGGATCGATCTTGCAGAGGGACATAAGGAAAGGCTCCTGGAAAAAAATATGGTAGATTAATTAAGTCCGATTATCATACCATACGCCAAATTTAGAGGGGGCCGATGTGACACTGTTCCAATTGATACTTTTGATTGCCGCCGGAGGGATCTTCTATCTCTTTTTCCGCCAGCTCTTCTCGGGCGACTACCCCCGCCGGGGAGTGGACTACGAGGCGAAGGTGCCCGAAGAGCGCATCGGGGGGATCAACCGTCCCGACAAGACCTTCTCCCGTTCCACGGAAAAGCCCGGCCGCATCGAAGAGCTCCTCTCCATCGCCGACGAATCTCTGGAAAAAGGGGATAATCTCGAAGCGAAAAAGGCATTGCAGAGCGCGTTGATCCTCGACGAGAACAATCCCGAGATCCTGCGACGGCTCGGGGTGGTCTATATGAATATGAACGACTACAGCGATGCCCGGAAGACTTATGAAAAACTTTTGGAGCTCGATCCCAATGACGACCTGGCCCACGGATCGCTGGCCAATGCCCTGCATAAGCTGGGAGAGGAGGAAGCGGCACTTCGGGAGCACCACGAAGCGCTCCGCCTCGACCCAGACTACGCACCCCACCACTATAACTATGCCAATACCCTTTATGATCTGGGACGCAGGGAGGAAGCCCTGGCCGAGTACCGCAAAGCTCTGGAACTGGACTCGGATCTCAAAGAGGCTAAAAAAATGATCGAGGAGTTGAGTCGATGACCAGTCTAAACTGTTTTGTCCGTCAGGAAGCGACCCCGCAGATTCTGCAAAACGTCAGCCGCTACTGCGCCGAGTGTTACAAAGAGTTCAGTGAAAACGAACCGCTTTTTTACGATATGCAGCATTATCGTTATCTCTGCAGCCGTTGTGCGGAACGGATGGCCGAGCAGCTCGATGAGCTCTGCGAAGTGGTCGAAGAGCCCGAGAGCCCGAGTCTCTTTTAATTAAATCGTCAAAGGATTATCCGTGAGTGAAAAGATCGTTGTCTGGCACAATCCCCGTTGCAGCAAATCCCGAAACGGGATCAAATACCTGGATGAAAAAGGGGTCGAATACGAGGTACGCCGCTATCTCGACGAACCCCCCACCGCAGAAGAGATCAAAGAGCTGCTGCGCAAACTGGGAATGAAGCCCAGAGAGCTGATGCGGACCAAGGAGAAGATCTACCGGGAGCTGGGCCTGAAGGATGTGGAGGATGAGGAGCGGCTCATCGAAGCGATGGCAGAGCATCCGAAACTCATTGAACGCCCGGTTGTCATCCGAGGAGAAAAGGCTGTGGTCGCCCGGCCCGAAACCCTCATTGATACCCTTTTGTAATGTTTTTTCGTCATAATACAAATCAATTTAGTCTAATTTAACTATAGGAGTGTTCCCGGTGCAATTTCATCTGGAAAGATTCAGCAAGATCGGCGACTCTTTGCGCCGGGAGATCGAAGAGGTGGGGAAACTCGTCACCTTCGGCAAACGGGATGATCCTTTCGGCTTCGATATCACTTTGGAGTATTTTTTCTTCTTTTTCAGCGGTAAGCTCAAAGTCTTCGAGATGAATCTCAGCAACGGTAAGGAGCAGACCCTCTATCTGCTGGGGCGGGGAGATATGTTTGATACGGTGACGCTGCTGGACGATCAGCCCCACGAAGTTATGACCGAGGTCCTGGAGCCGGGGGAGGCGCTGCGGGTGCCGATCGGCAAAGTCAGAGAGTGGATGTACCGCTATCCGGTCTTCGGGGAGATCGTGCTCAAGTATGTCGCGGCGCAGATCCGACATGTGGAGGAGTTGGCGGCGGACCTGACGCTGCTGGATACCAAAGAACGCCTCATCAAGCTCATCATCCAGAATCTGGAACGCAGCGAGCGTACGGGACAGAATCTCCTGGAGAATCTCTCCCACGCCGAGATTGCCAAGCTTATCGGCACCGTCCGCCATGTGGTGGACCGCCACATCAAACAGCTCAAGAACGAAGGGGTCATCGAAGCCGGCCGGCGGAAGATCGCCCTCAAAGATATGGAGAAGCTCCAGGAGAAATTGGACAATATTCTCTAGCTTCTCTATAGGTTTCGTGAAGCAAATTTTTTCATTGCTCTTACGGTTTTTTTTTGATACTTCTAATGCTCGGTCATAACAAGAAACCTGATATTTTATCCCTTCAGCCATATCTTCAATTTTGGCCTTTGGAGACAGCCTTACACGAAGATATGGGGCCCCGAATCTGAGGAGAGATACCTTCTTCTATCCAAATTCAACGGCACCCCTTCAGCACCGCATCGACTTTGGCTCGGCAGCGCGGGCAGAAGCGATACCCTTTGCGGTCGGTATCGGCGAGGGTGTTGGAGAAATGCATGACGCAATGGGGGTTGGGGCAGTGCTCCAGCCCCAGAGTGTGTCCCAGCTCGTGGACCGCTTCGGTGAGGAGGCGTCTGAGAAAGAGCTCTTCGTCCTCGGCGAGGCCGTAGAAGGTATTGTGCAGGCGTGGGGTGGCGACCAGGGCACAGCGATAGACCGGCGTAGCCAGACCGAAGACGAAATTGAGCCCCTCTTCGTAGAGGTCTTCGTCTGTGATCCCCAGGAGGATATCTCCCCGTTCCCTGGGGACTCGGCATAGATCGCTCATCAGAGCCGAGGCGAGGTATTGCCGATGTTGGGGATTGTAAGCAAAATCGGGAATGGGTCGGGATGGATCAGAGAGTATGACGGGTAGAGTAAAAATCTCTTCGAGCTTTTCGCTCAAAAAGTCGAGCCAAAAAGGCGGCTCTGAGCGATAGAGGACCAGACCAATCCGGCACATCTTGTTCTACCTCTTGTGGAACTTGGAAGGAAGATCAGGCGTTGCGGATGCGGCTGATCTTATTCGAGAGGCGGCCCATGACCTGCTCGGCGTGTTTCATAAGCAGTTCGCGCTCATGGTAGAGCTTGGCCTTCTCCTCTTCGAGTTTCATCTCTTTCTCCAGGAGCTTCTCTTCCCGGCGGATCAGTTCGTCATACTCCTCTTTGAGTTTGGCATACTTTTTGTCGAGTTTGTCCACCTCTTTGTTGAGCCGGCGCAGATCGCGGTCGATCATCTCCACCTGCCGCTCGGTCTCGACAGTGAGGAGCTTCTTGTTGGTCTTCTTGATCTTGTTGAGCTTTTCGTGGATCTTTCGCTCGATCTCATGCATCTGGGAAGAGAGATCGAGGATCTTGGTCTCCAGCTTCTCCAGTTCGCTCCGAGTGCTTTGGAGCTTCTCTTCGATCTTGGCGATCTTCTTTTCGGTTTTGTCCAGGGCTTTGATGAATTTGTTGATTCCTGCTTCGGTTTGGTTGAGGCTTTCGGTCAAGGTGACACTCCTTTGATGGTATTTTGTGTAACGATAACATCTTTAGCCGGTGTTTTGTGCGACGTGGGTTGCAAAATTCCGCATCCTTTGGGAAAAATACCCTTTTGACTCGATTGGAGCGATGATTTATGGATAAAAAGAAGTTGAAAGCCCTCCTGGAGGCTGAAGTAGAGGCGCGCAACCGTGTCGGGGAGCTGAGCTATGAGCGGCCCGATCCGCTTTTGGTGGCTTCCCGATACCGGGATGAGCGGATTGCTCTAGTCTGTGCCCTTTTCGGTTACGGAAATGCCGGGTTGATCGTGCGTTTTCTCGAAAGCCTCGACTTTTCGCTCCTCGATGCTGATGAGGAGACCATCCGCAGAGAGCTCTCGGGGATGTATTACCGTTTTCAGAACAGTGTGGATTTGACGGCGCTCTTTATCGCGCTGCGGCGGCTGGGACGGGAGCGGAGCATCGAAGAGATCGTTCGTCGGGGTTATGAACGCCGGGGGGAGATCCGTGACGGGCTCTGGGAACTGATCGGGGAGCTGGAGCGGCTCAGCGGGCATCAGAGCAGGGGATACCGCTTCCTGATCGGAAGAGTGCCCAAAGACCCGGAGCGCTGCGCCCCTTTCAAGCGCTATATGATGTATTTTCGCTGGATAGTTCGGCGGGACGCTCTGGATATGGGGCTCTGGAGCGGCATCGATCCGGCGGATCTGATCATCCCGCTTGATACCCATACCCACACCGTCTCCCTCAGATTGGGGCTCCTGAAGCGCAAGAGCTACGATATGAAAGCGGCACTGGAGCTTACTGAGACTCTGCGCGGATTCGACCCTGCCGATCCGGTGAAGTATGATTTTGCCCTTTATAGGATCGGGCAGGAGGGGAAATTCAGAATTGAGAATTGAGAATTGAGAATGACTGGAGAAAAATTCTTAGAAAGTTTTTGGACTCGTTTGGGTTTGACAGGCTTCGCTATAATAGAGATAAAAGTTAATCTATAGGCATAATTTATGATAGAAAAGCTCAAAAGGGAGATCCACAAAGTCGTCATCGGGCACGAAGAGTTGATCGAGAGTATGATCGTTGCTCTGTTCAGCGGGGGGCATATTCTCGTGGAGGGGGTGCCTGGGGTGGCGAAGACCACGGCGGTCAAAGCCCTGGCCGATAGCCTCGGTTTCAGTTTCAAGCGGGTGCAATTTACCCCCGATCTTCTCCCCGGGGATATCATCGGCAATGAAATTCTCGACCTCAAAAGCAACGACTTTCGCGTCAAGCACGGCCCCATCTTTACTCATCTGCTTCTTGCCGACGAGATCAACCGGGCGGGCCCGAAGGTACAGTCGGCGCTGCTGGAGGCGATGGCGGAGCGGCAGGTGACCATCGGGGAGGAGAGTTTCGCGCTGCCCGAGCCCTTTATGGTCCTGGCTACGGCCAATCCCGTGGAGCAGGAGGGGACCTACGAGTTACCCGAAGCGGCGCTGGACCGTTTTATGATGAAGGTGAAAGTCGGGTATAACGATTTCGACGAGGAGCTGCGGATTATGGAGCGCGCGGCGGACGGCTCCTTTGGGCCGGTGGAGCAGGTGCTCGATCCCGAAGCGTTCACGCGGCTCAAAGATGAGCCCAAAAGCGTCCACGTCGATGAGGAGATCAAATGCTATATGCTCACCCTCATTCAGGCGACCCGGGACCCTGGAGCCTTCGGGCTGGAGGATTTGGCACCCTATATCGATTTTGGCGCCAGCCCGCGGGGGAGCATCGACCTCTACAAAGCTTCCCGCGCCCGGGCCTGGCTACGGGGCCGCGACTATGTGACCCCTTCGGATGTGGCGGCGATGGCTTATCCGGTGCTGCGGCATCGGATTTTGCTGAGCTATGCCGCCGCATCGGTGCCCCTGGAGAGCGACGACGTGATCCGCAAAATCCTGGAGACGATCCCCGCCCCCTGATGGCTGCCCAACTCCGAGAGATCCTGCTGCGCACCCGGCGCCATCTGCTGCTGGCCCGTCCGGGGGAGCAGCCCAGCCGCCTGGCGGGTGAGGGGCTCGATTTCCGGGAACTGCGGGAGTATACCCTCGATGACGATATCCGCCATCTCAATTGGAAGAGTATGGCCCGCATCCGCAAGCCCCTGGTCAACCGCTACAACGAAAGCCGCCAAATCTCCGTGGGGCTGGTCTATCTCAACAGCGGGAGCCTTGCCATCGGAGCGCCGGTAAGCAAGAAGGATTTGGCAGTGGAACTGCTGACAGCCCTGAGCTACGCGGCGGCGCGGAGCGGGGAGCGGGTGAGTACCTGGTTCCTTGGCGCCGATGAGTGCGCCTACTATCCTCCCGGCAGGCGGCAGGGGGATCTGGCGGAGCGTAACCACGCCCTGGCTACGGCCCTGGAAGCGAAGGGAGAACCGGCAGACAGTGAACAGCTACTGCGGGAGCTCGGGCCAAGATTGCGCCGCCGTTCGGTGCTCTTTTTGCTGGGGGATTTTATGAAGCCTCTGGACCTCTCCGCCCTGGCGTCACGGCACGAGATCCACGCTCTGATCCTGAGAGACCGCCTGGACGAGGAGTTGCCGGGCGGAAGTTTCCTGCTCGAAGATACGGGGAGCTTGCGCCGGAAGGAGGCGGTGATCGACCCAGCGGCCCGAGAGCACTACCGCCGACTGGTCCGGGAACAGGATGCGGCCCTGTTCGAGCATTTTCGCCGGCACGGGATCGGCTGGGAAAAGTTTGGCACTTCTCAAGAACCCATTGCCCGCCTGGCCCAGTACCTGAGGAGGCCCTAAGATGAGCTTCGCCGCACCCTGGTTTTTGCTTTTGATCCCGCTTTACTGGGTCTGTGAGCGCTACTGCCGGCCCGCCTCGGAGCCGCTGCGACTCTCCAATCTCCCCCTGGCGGAGCGGGCCCTGGGGAATACCCCGCGCTGGGAGCGTTGGCTGCGCCGGCTGATCGTCGTCTTGCTGGTGCTGGCCCTGGCGGACCCCGTTACCCGCAAAAGTGAAACCCTGCACCAAGCCAGGGGGCACGCCGTGGCGCTGCTGCTCGATGCCAGCTACAGTATGCGGGAGGGAGGGCGCTTCGACATTGCCAGGAAGGTGCTGCTCGATTTTATCGACCGTCGTCCAAAGGACCGGATCGCCCTGGAGGTCTTCGCCGACTACGCCTATCTGGCCGCTCCGATGAGCTACGAGAAAAAAGGGCTCAAAACCATTCTCGCCGCTCTGGAGCCCGGGGTCGTGGGAGGAAGGGATACGGCCCTTTATGAAGCGCTTTTTTTAGGGGCGCGCCTCTTCAAAAAAGAGGAAGGAAGATCCAACCGGGTGATGATCCTGCTCACTGACGGGATCGACACCGTGGGCAACATCCCGCTGGAGGCGGCGATCCGGGAGCTGAAACGGGCCCATATCCGGGTCTATACCGTCGGGGTGGGGGATGATTTTCGCCGGGGGGTGCTCGAGAAGATCGCCCGCTCTACCGGGGGACGCTTCTACGATGCCCGCTATCCCGAGGCTCTGGCCAATATCTATCGCCGGATTGATACTCTGGAGCGTACCCGGATCAAAACGGGTCAAGTTACCCATACCCGCCACTATGCCCCCTGGCTGCTCTGGCCGGCGCTGGGTTTGCTGCTCTGGCTTACCTGGCTGCGGCGGAGGCAAAAGCTTGGGGCCCTGACGGCTCTTTTGGCTTCGGCTTTGCTCCTCTGGGCGCTACTGGCTCCCCGCGTTGGTGCGGGAGCGTCGGAGGATCGTCGCGGAGTGCCTCTGCTGGTGGCGCTGGAGTGCTCCAGGGCGATGGATGCCCGGGACCTCTACCCTGACCGTTTCCACTTCGCCCTGCACAAGATCCGCACTCTGATCGGGGCTTCGAACCGCCTGCGGGTAGGGCTGCTGCTCTTTTGCGGCCGAAGCTATCTGTTGGCTCCTCCTACGAAGGATCACGAAGCTTTGGAGACGATGCTGGATCACCTGAAGCTAGAAGGGATCGACCGCCGCGGGAGTGACTGGAACGCCCTAATCCGCTCGGCGGCTCGCTTTCGGGAGGGCAACGCCACACTGCCGCTGCTCGTCTTCGCCACGGGAGAGGGGATCGAAGATCCCGCACTCTTGGCAGAGGGGGCTGGGAACCGCCGGCTCGATCTCTTTCTCTATGCCGTGGCGACCCCCAAGGGCGCGACCATTCCCGAAGGAAAGGGCCTGCTGCGCAATGAGCGGGGCGATGTGATCGTCAGCCGCCTCAGCCCCGATCTGCGCCGTTTGGCCCAGGAGTCGGGGGGTATCTATCTTCCCGCTTCCCTGGATGACGGGGATATGGAGCGCCTGGCAAAGGAGATCATCCATCGCTACGGCAGAGCTCAAAAGTCCGTGACGGCTCTGAACACGGAACAGGCCCCGCCGCGATGGCCGATTTTGCTGGCGCTGGCGCTGCTCTTTTTCCCCTGGGGAGTCTGGATGAGGAGGAGGCGATGAGGCGGATCGGGATTGTCTTGCTTTTGGCTCTGCAGACGGCTCTCTACGCCGCTTCTGCCTTGGAAGGCTACCGGCTCTGGCAGGCGCAAAGGGCCGCCAAGGAGGGGGACTTCACCCGGGCGCTGCAAATTTATCGGCAGATCAAGCCCCAAAACGACCGCCTCCGTTACAACGAAGCCAATCTCCTCTACCGTCTGGGAAAGTACAGAGCGGCCCTGGCCCTCTACCGCCGGATTTTGGAGCCTTCGCTTCAGGGGTTTCGGCTCTACAATATGGCCAACTGCTATGTACGTCTTGGCGACTATCCCAGGGCACGGATCTACTATGAGGCTGCCGCCAAATTCCTGCCTGCCGATCCCGAGCTGCGCTACAATCTCACAAAGATCAAAGCCCGCCTCCGGCAGCAGGCCCTGGAAGATGCCCTGCTGATGAAACAAAAAGGGCAGAAAAAGCTTTGCAAACTGGAGCGCCTCCCCTATGGAGTGCGCCGCGGGTTCTATCAGGGCAAGAGTTTCGCAGATGACTTCGAGAGCAATCAGACCCTCTACGAAGCCAGGTTCGGCGATCTGCTGCTCAAACAGGCCAATATCGCCACGGCCCACGCTCCCAAAAACGATGCGTCCGCCGAAGAGCTCGGGGCCGAAGCCAAGCGTACGGCCATCGGAAGTTCACGGGGGCAGGCGGAGGGCCTGGAACGTCAATACTATGAGCGCAAGCTGAAGCAAAAATCCTTCCGCTCGCTGCTGATTCCCCTGAGCCCGCCCAAGGAGAAGCGTGATGAAAATGATCGATAGAGTCTGGCTGCTGCTTTGCCTCCCCTGGCTGCTCTGGGGGGCGGTGGGGATGGATCTGAGGCTCTCCAAAAACACCCTCTACCTGGGGGAGCCTGCCGTGGTGACCCTTCGCCTGGGTATTACCCCCGATACCCGGGTTGATCGGGTGCGGATCGTTGCGCCCCACAGCGAAGCCTTCGAGATCCGCAAACTCGATGAAAAAAAGCCCCGGATCGAAGGAGGGGAGATCAGGCGGGAATACCGCTACCTGTTGACCCCGCTGCGTCTCGGGAGCCTGAGTCTTCCTCCTTTCAAAGCGGAGCTGACTTGGCAGGATCCCAAAACCTATCTCTATACCGTCCATAGCTACAAAACGAAGCCGCTGAAATTGACGGTGCGGGAAGTCCCCGGCGGGCTCAACCCGGTGGGGGACCTGCACCTGCAACTGACGAGCGACCGTAACGCAACTCAGGCCTATGAACCGGTCCATCTGGAACTCGTCATCAGCGGGGAAGGGAATCTGGAGTACCTCAACCCCTTTTCTCTCCGTATCCCCGGAGCTACCGTTTACCCTTCGGCCCCGAAATTGGCAACCCGTCCGACAAAGGAGGGGTATCAAAAGACCTTCACCCAGCGTTTTACGGTGATCGCCGATCACGAAATTCACGTGCCGCCGGTGCGCCTGCTCTATTTCAACACCAATACAGGCATTCCCGAGACGCTTCAGAGCCCATCGCTTACGATCGAGGTGGGAAACCCCGCCGCCCGGCGGGAGCTTTGGCTGCGAATCGCCTTGCTGCTTGGCGGAGTGTTGCTGGGTGCGGCGGTGATGGGGCTATGGATGGGTTATCTACGCGACCGAATCGGAGGAGTGAGACTTCGCCCGTGGATGAGTGACAGGGAGCTCTACCGTCAGCTGCTCCCCTACAGTGACGATCCCAAGGCCAGAGAACTTTTGGAAAAGCTGGAAGCCCGGCTCTATCGGGGGGAGAAGGAGGCGATCGATTACCAGGAGGTCCAAAGGCTTTTGAGGAGGCTCAGGAGTAAGCGGGGAGAATCGGTGTAGAATCTTCACTCAATGTGAATGAGTGAAGATCGTGAAGGGAGATGGATGCGTGTGAAAAGTTTTGTTTTTCTGATCCTATTCGGATTGGCCGGAGGGCTTATCGCCGGCTCGCCCTCAATCCACTCCGGCGGGGTGCGTAAGGCTCTGGAGGCTCACAAAGAGGCGTTACATACCTGGCGAAACGTCGATCTCAAAGAGGTAAAACGGCGCTACGATACCCACTCGGCCCTCTTCATCGATGCCCGGGCTTTTCCGCGCTATCAAAAAGGGACCATCCCCCGTGCGCTCAATGTGCCGCTTCGGCGCTTCAAACGTATGAGCAAATGGCTCCCCATACGACGTGACGCCCCTTTGCTGGTCTTCTGTGACGGACCCAAGTGCGGCTTGGCGAAGAAGGTGGCGCAACGTCTCGTCAAGGCAGGCTACAGTAATGTCTTGGTCTACCGTGGGGGGTATCCCGAATGGAAACGGCACAATCTGCCGATTATGGCCGCTCCCAGGCCCTGTCCTTCGCAAGGGTATCGGCCCTCCAAAGCTCCGGTTTACGTTGAGGGAGTAAAGCTCTATCCCGATCCCGAAGATGAGACCCGGCTGGATGCACGCTGGATCGCCCCTTTGCTCGAAAAAGGGAGGTTCCCAAAAGGCTTGAAGGTGGTGGATGTGCGTCAACCCTCCGCCTACGCCAGAGGCCATCTCCCCGGGGCGCTCAATTTCCCTTTCGACGAGGAAAAAATGGAGCTCAATGTCAGCGCCTTGCCCAAGAAAGGCCCGATTCTTTTTACCTGCAAGCACGGCTCCATCTCCGCCGATGCCTGGTTCTCCCTGCCGGAGGAGTTGCAAAAACGGGTCTTCGTCATCGATGCGGATGTGGTATGCGAAGGCGAAAAGTGTACCGTGACGCCCCATTGACGGTCGAGAGAGGAGTTTTTTGAAGGAGGATAAATAAGAAGCCCCGAATTATGAAGAGTGACACCGAATCCGGTGCTATGGTGGCGGGATTTTCGGAAAGTCGTCACAATGCTCCTTTTTTGAGAGGAGTTGTTTGTGACAAGAAATTCAATACTAAAAAGTACGGATGATCTGGCTCTGACATTATTCAGAAACTTCCTGATTCGTAGAGACGAGGAGCTTTTTGAACTGGCGGAAATAGAAATCGAACTTTTCAGACCGGCAATCCTTGAAGCTGCGATTTCATTAGAGGCCTTTTGCAACGATCCCCAACTTATTCAAATCTACCGCAGCGGTGTTCGAATATATTATCGAAATGATCACGACGAAGATCTCTTGATTATAAAAGTCTACGGTTTGATGAATCGTAGGATTGCCCTCTATGGATCGGCTATCGAATACGATTCACGATTCGGACGCAGGAGTACTTTGGAACTTGTCCGGTCGGTCGATAGGCATCGGGTAACCGGTCCTGTCTATACGCTCTCGACATTGGAGCAGATCAGACCTGAGATCCTTTTCAGAGTTCCCAAAGCTCACTTACCCTCATTGAAATTCTACAAACGATCCAAAGAATTTATTGAAGAATATTGCAGAGAGTTTAGGCTGCCAACCCGGTATATACGGTTTGATTCTATGGAACGCCTTTTTGAGCCGAACGGCCCGGCTTCTCCCGAAATGATCGTCTGCTCTCTGTTGGCAAAAAGAGCAGGGGGTTGTTGTGAATAGTTGGCTGTTGAGGCACAAAAGGGAAGTCTATTTTCAATGTTGTTGCGGTCATATTGCACGTCTGCCAGGGGATGGTGACATACCCCATCACTTCCAATGTCCCAAATGCGGCGAAGACGGTTTTATGGATGCCGAAGATTTTTTGAAAGATGAAACGATCCGCTATTGGCGGCCTTTCACGTGGCATTATAAAACATCGGTCGATGAGAATGGGTGGAGTGTGGCTGCTATGGTGACTCTGCCGGAGATCGACGAAGAGAAAATAGTGCCGAAGGAGAAAGCGATCGCACAGCTGCTCTTGAAACGCGAAGGTTCTTTCACGCAGATCATCGAGCCGACCAGACATATTCTCAACCGTCAGATCATTGGCAAAAAAGGCATTTCCAACCCTGTGGGGCCCACAATCGTTCTTGAGATGGAAAAGCTTCTGGTGGAGAGTGTCGAAACTGATCCGGGAGAAGCTCTGCACTGGCTTGTCAATCGACAGGAATGGAAGAGGGGCGACACCCGTTCGCGTATAGAGATGGCGAAGTTCTTTCTCCGGTTACCGAAGATCAGAGAGTTGGAGCTGTTTTATTGGCGAAACTGGCAGGAGATCCTGGATGCATCGAGTTTTGAACGAGGCATAGTGGCCGCGTTGGAACAAATAACCGCCGGAAGAAAAGAAAAAAGCATACGGCGGGTACTTTTTCAAAGTTATGAAAATTCGATCAGGCAAAAGAGTTATGATCCCCGCCCCGACTGGATTTTTTGCCGGCATATCAAGGATCCGAATCATCTCAAAAAGCTTATCGGTATGGATACCAGAGTCAAATCGAGGCTTTTTGACGATCTCTTATTCGACGAGGCGGAAGAATTGACCGAGAAAATCCTGGATCTTTATGGAGAGAGAGGTTCCGCCCGATTCTGGCTAAGTGTAGAAGGTGGACATCTCGACAATCGTTATATCCGGGATATCCATCGTCTGTTGAGAGTGATGGGCCGTAATCAAAGAATGCACAGGGATTTTCGTCGCCCTGCAGCCTGTATCGAAAAGCTCCATAATGAGTTGGTCCGTATATCGGGAGCATTTCAGCGCAAAAAAGAGTGGGCGATCTCTTTTGAGTACGCTCCCGAGGTTCTTCGTCTGGAGAAAAACATCGGTGATTTTCAACTCCGTTTGCCAAAAAGCGGTGAAGAGCTGGCTCGATGGGGTGCCTGGCTGGAAAATTGCCTGGTGAGTTACATCCTGGAGGTGGCCTCCGGTAAATCAGTGATTTTGGGAGTGTTTGAAAACGATGAGCTCCGTTATGCTCTGGAGCTTGCGGAGGGAAAGATCGTTCAGTTTTCAGGCTTGCGCAACAGCAGGGTTCCTTTCGAAATAAAAAAGGTAATAGAGAATTACTTAAATTAATATAAATTTATAAATTTAATTAAAGGAAATTTTAATCTTTATTTCGCAAGAATCCGCTCATATCCAAATATCGAGGAGGAAAAAATGCAGAGAGCGCAGTTTAAAAATCCCAAAGAGAATCCCGTCCGGTATCAAGGCTACAGTGAAATGAGTTTGGAAGAGATCGCTACGATCCTGGGATTATCGCGTGAGCGTGTCAGGCAGATCGAGCTGCAAGCCATTCGCAAGCTGCGTGCCCCTTTGATCTCAAAAAAACTTAGGGAGTATCTGGATGAGTGATTCGACACTCTGTTTTTCTTCTTGGCTTGAAGAGGAGGATAAATATGCTCCATTTTTTCGGAGGATGCAGGAGGCGTTACGCTGTCAAGGAGCTGATTATACATTGCTCGAGGGCACCAGAGACATCTGGTGCCGTGATTATATGCCGGTATATGGCACTGGAGGCAAAGCCGTGCAGTTTCGTTACGATCCGTCCTATTTGAAGGATGACAGATTTCGAAGTTTGCCGGAAGAGTTTCTCCCTTATTTGGATATGCAGCCTGTTCATTCCGAACTTAATCTTGACGGCGGGAATCTCCTGCTTCATAATGCAACGGCGATCGTTTCGGAACGGGTCTATGAAGAGAATCCGACCTGGAACCGACGAAAGGTAGAGAGGGAGCTGATCGAAAAGCTTGAACTGGAACGATTGATTGTCATCCCTGCAGAGTCCAGGGAGATGGATATGACCGGACATGCCGACGGGATGTGCCGAATAATTGATGATCGTCATATCCTATTGGGAGATTTTGCCTTCAACGAAAAACTCGGCGAGAATATCGCAGAGATAGTGGAGAGATATGGTTTCGAGGTCCTTCATCTTTCAGTCGATCCGAGATATTATGAGAATTCCGGAACGGATTGGCTTCCTGCGATCAACTATCTGATGTGGGAGGATGTAATCTATGTCCCTCATACGGGCAGTCATTATGAAGAGGCGGTCTTCGAATGTATGGAAGGTTGTTTCGGTAAAGTTGTAGAGCCTGTGTTGGCTTCAGAAATTGTAGAGGATGGCGGTGCACTGAATTGTGTCAGCTGGACAAAAAAATAGATAAAAGGATTAAATATGACCACTTGCTCGGATGGGATACTGAAAGAATTACAAGAAAATATTCTTAAGATCATAAACAAAGGGAATGGGAAAAGAGAGAAGACGATCATCGAATGTTTTATGTACCTAAGAGATTTTTCTAAAAAGTTTATGAATGAGTACTGTTTAGAGTCCCCCATCGGGGATCCGTAAACCCCACGCCTTTAGGCGGCCGGGATATGGTATGCTTGAAAGATGCAAGAGTATAGAAATGGTGGGCATACAGTATGGGACTGTAAATACCATCTCGTGTGGACGACAAAATACCGTTATCCCGTCTTAAAAGGGGATGTGGGGTACCGATGCCGAGATTTGTTACGTGAGATTGCGATGAGTCGGGAGATGGTGATTTATGCAGGATCCATCAATCGGGATCATGTACATTTGTTGATAGGGATACCGCCAAATATGTCCGTATCAAAGGCAGTGCAATATTTGAAAGGGAAGAGTTCGCATAAATTGATGAGTGAATTTCGGATGCTGAAGAAGCGGTATTGGGGGCAGCATTTGTGGGCGAGAGGATACTGGGTTGCAACGAGTGGAAATGTGACCGATGAAGTCTGGATGGAATATATCAAGAACCAACAACCACCAGAGCTTGATGATGAGTTCCGAGTTGTCTGATCAACCGACGGCCTTCAGGCTGAATGACCGGCTTTCAGCCGTAATCTGAAGCCACCGGCTATTAGCCGGTGGAGACATTCACAGATAAATGATAAAATTATTGAATTTTTAGAAATAGAATATTATATCTTTTTGGATAATCTACATGATGATCCTTATGCCCATAAATCAAGCAAGCAACTATCTTGTGGCAAGTTATATTTTCATGAAGTTGGGAGAGGTGGTGTAGATTTAACATTTGGGGATGAAAGTAAAAAGTTTTATGGTGGGATATTGCTAAAAAGTGTTATTTTGAATGAATACAAAAATAAAAAGTCCCTAATTATTGGTCAAACCTTTGTTAGAAATTTGATATGTAATGAAATCTTTAATGATAGTATCATTGGGAATATAAAAATTACAGAAAAGCCGGAAAAACCAAAAAATTATATGGATGTATGTTTTTCGAAACGGGTTGGCTTGGGAAACAAAAATGTATCTGATGAGATCGTAGATTTGTTTTCAAAAGTGCCTTACAGGTTTGTAAGAGAGGATTTGTATTGCAAAAGTAATAACTACTCCAGCTTGAATAATCAAGAAAAAAACAGAATTCAGATGAAATCAGAACTAATGTATTTGAAAAATATAATAGATAATAAAGATGACAAATCAGGAACTACTATTGAAGATGTAAAAGATAAATACAATAATTTCATAGAAAATTATTCAAAATATTTTAAAATAAGTGAATATAGAAATTGAATTTTTACAATTTTTGGTTTTTCATTATGCCAGTGTTTTCAAATAATTGGATGGGCATTGCTCAGGATTTTGACTACATAAAACTGTCGCACAATGACTTTTAAATACTACAGAAGTAGAGACTGTCGCCCCACTTCTGTAAAGACAAACTGCACATACTCAAAAAATCTTTTTATGGATATTCCCATAAGCCAACCCTTGTCAATGAGATATTCGTTATATTGCTGTAATAGTGAGAGCATTGGATGCAAATCGTCGTGCCACTCAGTAAAGTTTTGCTGGAGATGGGAGTGAAGGGGCTATGGATGGGCTATCTGTGTGACCGGCGCGGAGGGAGATGGAGACTTCGCCCTGCATAATCCTAAGGTTTGGAACATCTTGAAATGCTGGAGGCACGGTTCTATCGGGAAGAGACGGTAGCGGTCGATTATCGAGAAGCTCCTGAATTCTTGGAGGTGAAGATGCGCAAGAGAGGGGAGATGAGTCGAAAAGACCGAAGATACCGGCGATGCTTATGTTATGATTATAAAAAAGGCATAAGAAGAGTCGATGTTGGATCGCGATCAGATACTGTCAGTGCTTAGAGATTACAAAAAACGGTATGGAAGCCGCTATGGGATCATTGAAATAGGGGTTTTCGGCTCTTATGCCCGAGGGGATGCCGATGAGGAAAGTGATGTGGATGTTTTCTTGAAATTGGAACGTCCCGACCTTTTTCTTCTTTCGCGTATTCGTCTGGATCTCGAGGAACTTCTCGGAATACCGACCGATGTGATCCAAGTCCGTCGGAAGATGAACCGATTTCTCAAAAAGCATATCGAGGAAGAGGCGATCAGTGCCTAAAACCGCTTTGCTCAGGGAGATCCTCTCACAGATCGATTCAGCTATAGCGACGATTAAATACAGGTTTGAACCCGTCAAGTGTGTGGATGATTTTATCGAGACTCCCGAGGGGCAGGAAAAACTCGACAGTCTCTGTATGCTGTTTATCGCGATTGGTGAAAGCCTCAAAAAAATCGATAAGTTGACGGATGGGGAATTGCTTGGCCGCTACGATACGATCGACTGGAAAGCGATCAAGGGGATGAGAGATGTGCTGTCTCACCATTACTTTGATATAAACGCTGAGGCGATTTTCAATGTCTGTGATCGCGAATTGGATGATTTGCATAGGACGATCAAAACGATCGAAAACGATTTGAAAAATCTATAGAGCAGGAGCGGCGGTGGGCGACCCGAGTGTGGAGGATCTGCTGGAGATCCTCGAAAAGGACAATCTCTTTCTGACCGGAGCGGCGGGGACCGGTAAGAGCTGGATGACCAACCGGATCATCGAAGTCTATCGGGAAGCGGAGCGGGGGGTCGTGGCGCTGGGTTCTACCGGGGTGAGCGCCGTCAATATCGGGGGCGTGACGCTTCACAGCTTTTTCGTCCTGGGGATCTGCAACAGTTTCGAAGAGCTCAAAGAGCACGACCGCCGCAACAAAAAGCGCCTGACGGACCTCAAACGCCTGCTGGCGGCTACGGAGCTCATTGTCATCGATGAGGTGAGTATGATCGGGGTAGAGACCCTGGAGATGATCCGTTACCGTCTCGAGAGCCTGGGCTACGGCGGTCGGGTGATGTTTGTCGGGGATTTCTACCAACTGCCGCCGGTGGTGCGGCGGGAGCGTTCGCCTTCCTCTTCGCTGTTCGGTGAAGCGCTCTATGCTTTCGAGAGCGGGGCGTGGGAAGCCTTCGCCCCCAAGGCGGTGGAGCTGAGGACGATGCACCGTACCCGAGATAGTGAATTTACGCGGATCCTTTCCAGGATCCGCCGCGGGGAGCGGGACCGGGAAGTGGTGGATTACCTCCTGGCGCTTTGCAACAACGATTCGGTCTACCAGGAGGAGCCCACCTGGCTCTTCGGGCGCAACCAGGAGGTGGAGCGGATGAACAAAGAGTCCCTCGACCGTCTGGAGGGGGAAGAGTATCTCTTCTTTGCCGAGCTGGAGAAGGAGAAGCAGTTGAACCCTAAACGGCTGGAGAGTTGGCAGAAGATGCTGCCGGTGCAGGAGCAGCTGCGGCTCAAGGTAGGGGCGCCCGTGCTCTTCACCGTCAACAAGTGGGGGCGCTATGTCAACGGAGAGCGGGGGATCCTCCACAGCGTGGAAGAGGATTTCCTGGTGGTGGACAAAGGGGACGAATTCGTGCGGGTCGAGCCCCACGAGTTTGTCTTGGGAGAGCCCCAGATCGGGGAAAACGGCGGAGTGGAGCTGCGCCCTCTGGCAACGCTGAAGCAGTTTCCCCTCAAACCGGCCTATGCCGTCACCATCCATAAATCCCAGGGGATGAGCATCGACCGTCTGGTCTGCAATGTCGACACGCTCTTCGCCCCCAGCCAATTCTATGTGGCTATCTCACGGGCTACCGACCCCAAAGGGCTCAAGATCGACTTCAACCGGGGGGATTTCAGCCGTTATCTTGAACGGGTGATCCGGGTGGATGAGCGGGTAAATGAGTTTTACGACGGACTATAAAATAGTGAGGAATTAGGAGTGAGAAGTGAGGAGTTGGGGTATGCGTTGCTTCGCAACGCTTTTGTTTTTGATGAAGGGCAAGATTGATATTTCAAATTCTAAAGGGAAGCCTGCGTGAAGATAAATATTTATATCGTTGATAAGAAAGGGAAAAAAGAGCTCTATGAGCCTTTGGTGGAGCACTACCGCAAGCTCTGCCGTCCCTGGGCCCAGGTGGAGGTGCACGAGATTTTTGGCAAAGAGATCGCCCGGGCCCAGGACCAGGGGCCGGCACAGGCGCAGAAGAGTTATACCCAGGCGCTGGAGCGGTTTCGGGGCAGCGGCTACGATATCGTGCTCGATCCCGAGGGGAGGGAAGTCACCAGCGAAGCTTTCGCGGAACTGCTTAAGGATCGGCAAGTGGTCAACTTCTATATCGGCGGTGCTTACGGCTTTGAGCGCTCCTTTGTTCACACAAGTGATAAATCCGTCTCCTTTGGTAGAATTACGCTTTCACACAAGTTGGTGAAAGTGGTTTTGATGGAACAGATCTTTCGGGGTCTGTCGATTATTCATCACCATCCCTACCACAAATAAACGCAGGAGCAAGTATGCTGACACCCGAAGAGATGAAAGAGTTCGAGCGAGAGTTGAACGCGCGAAAAGAACAGATCCTCAAAAACCTCGACGAGGCCAAGAACAAGATGACCCTGATGCAGAATCAGGAGCCCAAGGACGAGGGGGATTATGCCGCACTCGCCGTCGAGGCGGATATCGATGAACGTATTATCCAGCAACAACGTGCGGAGCTCAATGAGATCGAGATCGCTTTGGGTAAAATAAAAGCCGGAACCTACGGAATTTGCGAAATGTGCGAAGAGCCCATCGGTATCGAGCGGCTCAAAGTCAAAAACTTCGCGCGTTACTGTATCGCCTGCCGCGAAATCGTCGAACGGGAGCATTAAGCCCCGACAACCCTAATTGAGGAGGAGCCAAATGCGTCTGGGGACCTATTTTTTCACCGGTCTGATCTTCATCGTCATCGCTACGGGCGTGACCTACTTTTTCTATCCGGGATACCACAGCATCACACTGATGGGGATTACGCTGAGACTTCCCGTCGCCGTTTGGATCGCGATCCCTCTGCTGCTTCTCTTTTTGCTGACTTTGCTGCATATGGCTTATCACGGGTCCCGCGACTATTTCCAGCGCCGTAAGTGGATCCGCGATGCCCAGGAGCTTCAGGACGCTCTCTATTGGTCGCTGCTGAGGGAGCCCAAAGAGCACCACTACAGTATGCCGCAGATGAAAGAGGGGGCTCCGCTTCTCAATGTTTCCCAGCTTTATGTGGTGGGAAATGTGCACGGCTTGAGCGACAAGCTTATGCAGTCCATCGAGTGGGTCAAAAAGATCGAGTCGGGTGAATATGTCGATCTCAAATCCAAAAAAGTAGAGCGTTTTCTCTCCAAAGAGAATCCCCTCGTCGTGCGCAATCAGCTCAATCGCATCGACGCCGATCCGAAATTCGCCGAAGAGGTGCTCCAGGCCCGGGAATCCTACGATCCCGCCGTCGCGGCCAAGGCACTGGATACGCTTGTAGCTCGGCAAGATCTCTACAAGCTCAAGCGCTTCCTGCCGATGATGGAGAAACGACATTTTTATCAGCTTTTGGAACGTGTCGATCGCAAAGAGGATATCGGCTTCACTTCTGCGATGGCCGAAGTCTTCGCGAAAAACTTCTCGCTGGAGTGCCCCGACTTCATCCGGCTGCTCCAGACAGCTCTGCGGCGTTTCAAACCCGACGAGAATCTGGCACTCTTCAAAAAGCTCGCCAAAGAGAAAGAGGAGGCCCAGAGCGCCTATCTCTATCTCCTCTTTGAATATGAGATGCTCGACGAAGCGGAGAAGTTTCTCGAAGAGCATGACGAAAACGAGTTCAAACCCTTCCGTGCATTGCTCATCCTCAAGCGCGAAAAACACCACTTCCGCATCGACGATCTGATCGACCCCGACATCGCCTGCCGATGAAGCTCGACTTTTCCCAACCTCTCTACGCGCTAGCCCCCCTGGCGGGCTTTACCGATCTTCCTTTTCGGTCAATGGTCAAAAAGTTCGATGTCGACCTGACCGTGAGCGAAATGATCAGCTCCAACGCCCTGGCCCACGAAAACGCCAAGACTTTGAAGATGCTGGAGAAGTCCCCTCTGGAAGATCCCTACAGCGTGCAGATCGCCGGCAGTGACCCGGAGACGATTAAACGGGCCCTGGATGTGATCAATGCCAGAGAGGGGATCGATATCGTCGATCTCAACTGCGGCTGTCCCGCTCCCAAGGTTTTCAACAACCTGCAGGGGAGTGCGTTGCTGGGCGATCCCGAAAAGCTGGGCAGGGCGGTCGAGACGATCAAAGCCTATTCCAACAAGCCCTACACTTCCGTCAAGATGCGCCTGGGGGTCAGAGAAAAAAACCACGTGGAGCTGGCCAAAGTGATCGAGGAGGCGGGAGCCGACTTTATCGCCGTTCACGGCCGTACCCGGGCGGGGCGCTACAAGGCCCCCGTCGATTACGATGCGATTCGAGAAGTCAAAGAGGCGGTGCGCATCCCTGTCATCGCCAACGGAGATATCGACTCGCCCCAAAAGGCCCGCTGGGTGCGGGAATATACCGGCTGCGACGGCATTATGATCGGCCGGGCCGCGGTGGGCAGGCCCTGGATCTTCGCCCAGATCAAAGAGGGGCTCGACGAGCCGAGCGTCGATCTGATCCGGGAAGTGGTCCTGGAGCATTTCGACCAGATGATCGCCCATTACGGCGACTACGGGGTTTTCCTCTTCCGCAAGCACCTGCACACCTACTCCAAAGCGGGCCTGCCAGGCGCGGGAGCCTTCCGCAATGCCGTGAACACCATCACCGATCCCGCCAAAATGCGTGGGGAAATCGAGCGTTTCTTCAGCCAGGAACCTGTGGCGGGAATGACGAGGGGATAAAAGGCCGGTCACTCCTTTTTGTCAGGTTCAAGAGGAGAGCAGCTCTTTGCGTCTTTTCAAATCTTCTTCGGTCAGACAGGCCAGTTCGTAATATTCATTCTCTCCGAAAGAGAACTCGGCAATCGTCTCCAGGCCCAGTTTTCGGCTATGGGCGGCATAGGATCGCGGATTGGCCTTATTGACGAAGGTCACCAGGACTTCGTATCGGAGCCGCATCGCTTCGCGGGCATATTCAAAAAGCGCTTCGAGCAGGCCGCTGCCCCGGTGCTCTTTGGCGATACAGACGGGTCCGTATTGATAGGAGTTCGCCGTATCGAGCTTCCTGCCCCGATAGCGGAGGCTCGGAAGGTTGCGAATCATTTGGCGGAAAATGGGCCACCTGGCGCAGTAATCCCAACTAGCGGCCATCACATACCCCATGGCTTGTCTTTCTTTCATCGCCACAAAAAGCCCCCGCTCCGCTTCGATCAACTCCTGGAGGAGCGGTGCGTCGAAATCGGTGGTCACAAAACCGTCGGCCCGATCCTCCGGCGCGATGGTCGCGATCTGATAGCGACGATGCAGGGCCAAAACCGCCGGAATATCCTCAAGTCGGGCTTCTCTTATGATCATTTTGTCTCCTTTGCCCGGTAGTGCTTCATCAGCTCTGTCAGTTCCGAATCTCCGGGTGCGTTTCGTTTTTCGAGAGCGTGCACAATCCGTGTGAAACGTTCTTGGGGTAGTCGCTGTCCGAATTTAATCCGGTGGCGGATCTCGTGCAGGGTAATGCGTGTCACGGCGGTCGCCTCCAGCGCACGGGTATAGTCGGGGTGATCGAGGGGGATGTATCCGCCTTCGGGTTGATATTTCCTCATCAGCAGCTCCATAATCCGGGCTTTTTCCGAAAGCTCATTGACCGATGAAGCCTCTCCACGCCCCTCTAGTGAGATGAAAAAATCGGTCGCGGGGCAGGCGCGTCAGTCGTCAGTGCTGAAATAGGAGGGGATAATGCCGTAATCTTTGACGATACTGATCCCCACTCTCGGATCGTTGCCCATCAGCGTCATTTTTCTGCCGCTTCTTTTTCCGTGAAAATAGAGGGAGTCTCCTTCCAGCACGAAATTCACCGGTACCACAGCCGGAAATCCCGTTTCGGGATGATGGAGCGCCAGTGTGGCGAAAGGGGCGCTCCGGCAAACCTTTTTGATTAGCTCTTGCTCTGTCATCTTTTGCTCCTTGGGTGTCGATGCGGTATCATAGCGCCTATCTGACCTGATGAAAAGGGCCAAATTTTATAAAAAACAAAGGGACAGAATGCTTCTCCCCCTGGATGACAATGCGGGAACTCCCCTCTATGAGCAGCTCTACAGGGTCCTGAAATCCTGGATCGTCAATGAAGCCGAAGCCGGGGAGAGGCTCCCCTCTGTCCGCGCCCTGGCCAAGGAGAATCGTCTCAGCCGCACCACTGTCGAATCCGCCTATGCCCAGCTCTACGCCGAGGGATATATCCAAAGCCGTCCCCGTTCGGGATATTATGTGGCCGAGGATCTTCTCTCGGTCCACTCCCCCCATTCGCTTCCCTCGGATTCGCCGGAGCCCCGCTCCGGGGCCGGGAGCGAATCGTGCTATGACTTTTGCCCAGCCCGACTGAGTCGGGAGATCTTTCCTATGAAACTCTGGCGGCGGCTGACGCTGCAGGCGCTTCAGGAAGATCTCGATATGGGCGCCTACCCGGAAGGGCAGGGAGAATCGGGGCTTCGGCGGGCCCTGGCCGACTACCTCAACCGCATCCGAGGCACCCGCTGCCGTCCCGATCAGATCGTACTCTGTGCCGGCTTTTCCGAAGCCGTCTCTCTGGCGGCGGCCCTGATCGACCTGCTGCCTAGGACTTTGGCGATCGAATACCCCGGATACCGGCTGACCGAACAGATCTTTACCGAGCACGGTTACGACATCAAGTGGGTGGGAGTGGGGGCCCGGGGGATCGACCTCGAAGCCCTGGAATCCACCTCCGCCCGGGTGCTCTACACCACCCCTTCGCGGCAATACCCCACCGGAGTCACCCTCCCCATCGCCAAACGCCAAGCTCTGCTGGAGTGGGCCGAGAGAAACTCTGCGTATCTTTTGGAAGACGATTACGACAGCGAACTCAATTACCTGCACCGCCCGATCCCGGCGATGCAGGGGCTGGACCGCGGGGGGCGGGTCCTCTATCTAGGGACCTTTTCCAAATCCCTCTCTCCGGCCCTTCGGGTCGCTTATCTGGTGCTGCCCGATGCGCTGCTGGAACGCTACCGCTCTCTGAGCCGCTCCCATTTCGCTCAGGTCTCCCTACCGCTGCAAAAGACCCTCGAACTCTTCATCACCGGAGGGCACTGGGAGCGCCATCTGCGACGGGTCCGCACCCTCAACCGCCGCCGTCACGACCGGATGCTCAAGGCTTTACAGCGGGAACTGGGAGATGAGATCGAGATCCTCTCCAGCGGCGGGGGCCTGGCCATTCCTGTGCGTCCCAGGGTGGCGATCGATCTTGTAAAGCTGCGGGAAGTGGCGGCGACAAAAGGCCTGCGGCTCTACCTCGCCAGCGACTTCTACGGCAAAGACTGGGAAGCGCTGCGTATGGGCTTCGGGGGTTTGAGCGAAGAGCAGATCGATGCGGGGGTGGCGGAGTTGGCGAAACTCTGGAGAGAACTCCGGGAAAGATGAGAAAGCTCATTGAATTTCTCTTTGCTATACTATTCCGAAGAGAAGGAGCGCTCATAAAATGAAAGTGACAAACGAGACGCATACAGCCGCCATCAAGACGCTACAGGAATACTTCAAGTCGGGCAAGCAATATCCCTTTGTTTTGCTTTTCGGTTCCTTCGCCTCGGGAGAGGCCGCGCCTTCCAGCGATGTCGATCTTGGCATTTATGTCGGCAAAGAGCCCGATTTTCTGGAGATGGGTAGGCACATCAGTACGTTGGAGTCCCTGCTTCAGCGCCGTGTCGATCTGACGCTGCTCGACGATCTGGAAGCGCGCAATCCCTTGCTTGCCTTTGAAATTTTGAACCAACATATTCCGCTGCTGATTCGAGATAATGAACGTTATATCGCCTTCAAGACCCGGGCGCAACTGGCCTATCTCGATGCCCGGCCGTTGATCGAAGCCAATAGAGAAGCTCTGCAAAAGCGTATCGAAGCCAACCGTATCGGAGAACGAAACTTTGCTACAACGTATTGAGCAACTCGAAGAGAATATCCGGTCGCTTCAGCAATTCAAAGAGGAACACTCTCTGGAATCGATTCGTCGAAACCGTTTCGATGAGTGGGCTTTGCGCTACGGTCTTTTCGAATCGATCCAAATACTTATCGATCTTTCCTGCCATTTGGTACACCGGTATAACCTGGGAGCGGTCAAAAGCTACGGTGAATGTATCAGGCGCCTGGTCGAACACGGCTATCTCGAAGCGGCGTTGGGAGAACGGCTCACCGGAGCCGTGGGCTTGCGCAATCTCCTCATACACGAGTACGCACGCATCGATCCTGAAAAGCTCTACGGTTTTTTGGAATTGACGGGGGATTTTACAGACTTTATCCGGCAAATCACCGGGCAGGGGGCCTTGGAGTAACATCGGTCAGACTGCCATCAAATTTACCGTCAGCGCCCGGCTATGTTACAATCGCGGCAAAAAGGCCCCTATGAAAACCATCATTCTCGATACCGAAACCACCGGCACCGATGCCGAAGACCGGATCTGTCAGCTTGCCTACCTGGTGCTCGATGAGAGCGGCGAAGTGGTAGAGCATTACAATGAGCTCTGCACGCCGCCCCTTGAGATCAAATACGACGCGATGGCGATCCACCACATCACTCCGGAGATGTTGGAGGGCAAACCCGCCTGCACCGAGACCGAAGGGTTTCGCCGCCTCCGGGAGCTCAATAGCCCGGAGAACCTGCTCGTCATCCAGAACGCCCCCTTCGATCTGGCGATGCTCGAAAAAGAGGGCTTCGAAAATCGGATGCGCCTCATTGATACCTTCCGGCTGGTGCGCAAATTTATGCCCGACTCTCCCCAGCACGGCCAGCAATATCTACGCTACGCTCTGGGACTCTACCGCGAGGAGCCGGCGCTGATCGAGAAATTGGGCGAAGAGGTACGGGCCCACGACGCCCTGGGCGATGTGATCGTGCTTAAGCATCTCTACGAATATCTGCTGCGGGAGCATAGCGCCGAAGAGATGGCAGAGCTTTGCGAGGGTCCGATCCTTTTGGAGCAGATGCCGATGGGCCGCCACCGGGGCAAGCGGATCGAAGAGGTGGCGCTGCAGCACCGCAACGACCTGCTCTATATGGTGGAAAATTTCGATCTCGATCAGGATGTGCGTTACTCTTTCGAGTATTGGCTGGAGCAGACCAAAGACCGGGTCAAAGTGACCATCGGCTTTGGGAAACACAAGGGCAAAACCCCCGAAGAGGTGGTCGGTATCGACCGGAGCTACCTGGAGTGGATGCGGGACAAAGCCGACCGGATTCCGGCGGAGCTCAAGGCGGAGCTGGAGAGAGTGTTGGGGAGTGAGCGTTGAATTATATTTTTTAATATCCTTCTAAACTTTTTTTGGTATCTTTAGAGAGATTTTCTAATTACGAAGCGGGGAAAAGGAGTGCGGGTGTCTCAGGGGCAGAAGAGCGGTGAGATCGTCGTGAGTGAAGGAGGGCGCCTGGACAAGGTGCTCTCCGCCGCCCTGGGGGCGAGCCGCAATCAGGTCGCCAGGCTCATTGAAGCGGGGGCCGTCAGCGTCGAGGGGATTCCCGCAGAAAAAGCGAGCCGCAAGGTGGAGCCGGGTGAACGGATCGCCTACCGCATCCTCGAAGCGCCGCGGCGGGATAGCCTGCCGGTGGAGTTCGATGTGGAGGTGCTCTACGAGGACGAATACCTGATGATCCTCAACAAGCCCGCCGGCGTGGTGGTCCATCCCGCTCCTTCGGTCCGGGAGCCGACCCTGGTGCATTGGCTGGTGCAGCGGGGGATTTCCCTCTCCACCCTGGCGGGAGAGGAACGCCACGGCATCGTCCACCGCCTCGACAAGGAGACCAGCGGGGCTTTGGTCATCGCCAAGACCAACGCCGTCCACCAGGCCCTCAGCGAAGAGCTCAAGAGCCGGGAGATGGGGCGCTACTATCTGGCGCTCATCGACCACCCCCTCAAAGAGGATCTGACGGTCGATGCCCCCATCGCCCGCAATCCCGCCAACCGCCTCAAGATGGCGGTGGTCGAAGGGGGGCGGGAGGCACGGACCGATTTTTTGAAGCTTGCCGAAGGGGAAGAGGGGAGCGAACTCATCGCCGCGCGCCTCCATACCGGGCGCACCCATCAGATCCGGGTCCATCTGGCGAAGATCGGACGGCACATTCTGGGCGATGAGCTCTACGGTTATCGGGGGGCTCAGGGAAAGATCCCAAGAGTCTTCCTCCACGCGGCCCGGCTCTACCTGACCCATCCCGCCACGCATAGGCGTCTGGAGGTCTCGGCCCCGATCCCCGAGGATATGCGGGAGTATCTGCGAAAACACTATACGAGGAGTACCATCGATGAAACGACTTTACCGGATCGTCTGCCTGAGCTGTTTGCTCGCCGCTTCCCTGGCGCTTAGCGGCTGCGCCGACGCCTTGGGCAGCGTCACCAGCCTCACCGCGGTCAAGACCGACCTCTCTATGCCCACCATCAAAGGGGTCAAAACCGTGGTGGACCGGACCAGTGTCGGCTTCGAGTGGCAGCCGATCACCGACAAGCGGGTCGAAGGCATCGATGTCTACCGGGCACTGGCGACCGGAGGTGCTCAGGAGAAGTATGAAAAGATCGCCACCATCTCCAACCGCTATGCGACCCATTTCGTCGATACGAGCATTCGCCCTTCGACTACCTATGACTACACTTTCAAAACCTTCGGCGTACTCTTCGGCTCGGCGCCCGGACAGATCGTCAGGGTCAAGACCGCGCCTCCGATGCCGGCGGTCAATCTGGTCAAAGCCTATCAGCCCGATCCCGGTGTGGTCAAGCTGCTCTGGACCCCCCACCCGGATCCCCGCATCGTCGACTATGTGGTTCAGCGACGTTTGGAAAGCGGCCCCTGGAAGTATCTCGATACGGTCAAGGGGCGTTTGAGCCCCGAATATGTCGATATGTCTCCCGCCAAGGGCCATCGCTACGGCTATCGGGTCATCGCCCGCAGCGCCGACAAGATCCAGTCACTGCCCAGCCGATCGCTGGACGTGACCATCCATTAGGAGCCTTTAGTCTATGCCTCATCTCATCGTCAAACCCTTCGACCGTCAAACCCTCGACCGGCTGGCCCGGAAGGGGGAGCTCTGTACCTTTCGGGCCGTGGCCCCGGAACGCAGGATCGAACTGCTGGGGGTGCGGGACGAGGGAGGGGAGTTCCTCCTCGAGATCAAAGACCGGGGTGAAGATTGCCTCATCCGCTCCGACAAGATCACCCGCCCTCTGGATGCCAACCGGATCAAAAAGGTCCTGAAACGCCTGGCGGAGGCAGCCGAGCTGCAGATCCTCCACTCCAACATCGCCCTCTCTCCTACTCAGCCCCGGGTCGCCTCGGAGTATGACAAGGGGATCCGGGAGTTCGAAGCGCCGGAGTTCCCGCGGGAGAAGGTGGCGCTGGAGGTCGGCTTTGGAAGCGGGCGCCATCTGCTTTGGCAAGCCAAAGAACATCCCGACACCCTCTTCATCGGGATCGAGATTCACACCCCCTCCGCCCGGCAGGTCCTTAAGCAGATCGAGCTGCAGGGCCTGGAGAATATCTGGGTGGTCAACTACGATGCGCGGCTGCTGCTGGAGATGCTGCCTTCTAATCGGCTCGAAGCAATCTATGTTCACTTCCCTGTCCCCTGGGACAAGAAGCCCCACCGCCGGGTCATCAGCGAACGTTTCCTGGCCGAGTCGTTGCGCGCGCTGCGCCCCGGCGGGATTCTGGAGTTGCGAACCGATAGCGACAACTACTACCGCTACGCCCTGGAGGTTTTCAGCACTCCACCCAAGATCGACTTTCGGGTCGAGAAGAATCGGGACTTGCCGGTCGTGAGTAAATACGAGGCCCGTTGGCGACGGCAACAGAAGGATATCTATACCCTCACCGTCACGGCGCAGGAGCTTTCCCCCGAGCGGGAAAATGATTATAATTTCACCTTTGACAAACCGGTGCTGCTCGAGAAACTCGAAGCGCTTCCCCGTAAACCGATCGTGACAGAGGGGTGTTTTGTCCATTTCGGGCCCCACTATCGGCGCAGCGACGCTCAGGGCGGGATCATCGAGTGCTCCTTCGGCAGTTTCGACCGCCCCGAGCACAAATACCTCCGCTACGACGGGGAAGGGCGGGTGGAGTATTTCCCGGAGATCCCGGTCAAAACGGCGGTCAACGCCCAGGCACATCGCCTCATAGGAGAGTGGATCCATGGCTAATGTCATCAGTGCCTCCAAGCTGACCCTGGCCTACGACGGCGGGCGCAAAGAGATCATCAAGCACGCCAGCTTTTCGATACGCAAGGGGGAATTCGTCTTCATCACCGGCCCCAGCGGAAGCGGCAAATCGACCTTGCTCAAATCCTTCTACGGGGCGCTCAAACCCAAGGAGGGAAAGCTCACCGTAGGCGGGCTGGATATGGGGCGCATCAGCCGGGGCAAACTCCAGGAGCTTCGCACCCATATGGGGATCATCTTCCAGGATTACAAACTGATCAACGAGTGGACGGTGGAGAAGAATGTGGTCCTTCCCCTGATCATCGCCGGATACAGCACCGAGATCCAGCAGACCCAGGCCAAGAAGCTCCTGCGGCATGTCAAGCTCACAGAGCAAGCCAACCGGTACCCCCTAGAGCTCAGCGGTGGGGAACAGCAGCGGGTGGGGGTCGCCCGGGCTTTGAGCAAAAACCCCTTCCTGATCCTGGCGGACGAGCCCACGGGGAACCTGGATGAGTACTCCTCCAACGTCATTTGGGACCTGATGGAGAACGCCTGCGATCAATTGGGGTCGACGGTCGTGGTGGTCACCCACCGCATCCCCACGATCTTCAACATTCCCTACCGCCATTTCATCATTGAGAACAAGGGGATTTATGAAGTCCGTTAGAGATCATCTGATGTTTCTGCTGCCGCTGCTGGCGATCCTGCTGGGCGTGGAGTTTTTCCTGGTATTCAACCGGGTCACCCAGAATGCCGAAGAGAAACTCCGTCAGAGCTACTCCATCCTGGTTGTGAGTGAAAAGGCGATGAGTCTCAAGGATTTCCAAAAGGTCGACCGGCATATCGCCGAAGCCGCCCCCATTCCCAAAAAGCAGATTGCCAAAGAGATCGCCCGTGGGATGAAAAACACTCCCGACCGGGAAATTCTGGCGGCGCTGCCCCACTTCTATACCCTCCATCTCGACCGCTACCTCAGTCAGGATCAAGTGGAGAAGATCCGTCAAAAACTCCTCAAAGTCCCCGGAATCAAAAAGGTCGAGACCTTCGGAGAGAACCTCCGGGCCAAATACAATCTCTTCATTTTCCTCAAGATCATTCTCTGGAGTTTCGTGGGGCTGATGGGGCTGGTGAGCCTCTTTTTGGTGCTCAAGCAGATGGAAGTGTGGCAGTTGGCCCATCGGGAGCGGATGCAGGTGATGGAGATCTTCGGTGCTCCGATGCTGCTGCGCAGCGGAGTGCTCTTTCGTATGGGGATCGTGGATGCCATTCTGGCTACGGCGATCACCGTCGGGCTTTTCATCTTTTTGCGTTATGAATACGCTCCCCGAAGCGGGATCGAGATCCTGATGGATAAGCAGGCGCTGCTTTTCCAGTGGCGGGACCTGGAGATCCTCGGGGGGATCGCTCTGGTCATCGTCATCACCGCGGTTTTGACCGTCGCTTTTAAAAGCCGAGGGCCTATGGAGTGATGATGCGCCTGTTGTGGATAGTGCTCCTGCTGGGGGTGATGGGGGCCGAGGCTTCCCAGATCGTCCAGAAGATCCAGACTTCCAAAAAAACCCTGCAATCCACCGAGGCTGAAAAACAGGCGGCCAGCCGCCAACTCTCCAAATTGGCCGCCTCCATCAAAGCGACCGAAAAGGAGTTGGCGGCCCTGCAGAAAAAACTCGACATCCTGGCCAAACAGAAGAGTGCCGGGGAAGAGAAATACGCCGATGCCCTGCAACGGATCAAGGGACTCGACGAACAGATCGCCCAACTGGACCAGGACATCCGCCGCCGCCACGACCGGTTTATCAAGCTCCTGAGCGACCAGTTCGCCACCATCGTCGCGATGCGGCAGATGCAGCGTCAGAGTGAGCGGGGGATCATCCTCGAAGCCTACTACCAGCGCTACAAAAAAGCGATGGACAAAAAACTCCGCCAACTCAAAGAGAGTATCGATCGGAGTCGGCGCTCCAAGCAGGTTCTCCTCTTATCGCGCGCCAAGCTCAAACGGAGTATCGCCAAGCTCGATGCGTTGCGTTCCTTGTACCGGATGAAAAAGAAGCGCTCGGAGAAACTTTTGAAACAGTTGGCCGCCGAAGAGAAACTCTACCGTCAGAAACTCCAAAAGCTCATCAGCCGCCAAAACGCGCTGCGCCAAACCCTGGCCAAGCTCAATATTCTTCGCAAAGAGGAGATCGAAGAGGCCAAGCGCCGGGAAGCCGAACGCAAAGCGGAACTGGCCCGACGTGCCCAGAGGCTCGAAGCGTTGCGCCAAGCCAAGGCCAAAGAGCGTGCGCAGGCCCAGGCGGAGGGAAGGGCGGTCGACTACAGCAGCGTCACCCTCCCGGCCGAAGAGGAGAATGTCAAAGTCAAACAGTACGGCAGCTCCTACCTCAAAGAGCGGGTCGCCCGCTACCGGGGCCCCCGGACCATTTCCCCGATCCGGGGTGCCCGGCTGGTCAAAAGCTTCGGCAACTATGTCGATCCGATCTACAAGATCAAGATCTTCAACGACTCCGTCACCCTCAAAGCGCCCAAGAGCGACGCGACGGTACGCAGTGTCCTCAACGGCAAAGTTGTCTACGTGGGAGAGAACAGCATCCTGGGCAAGGTGGTGATCCTCCAGCATAGCCACGGGCTGCATACCGTCTACGCCGGCCTCTCCAAGATCTCTCCGATCATCCGGACCGGCGCGCGGATCCGCCGGGGAACGGCGGTGGGCAAGGTCCGGCGCAAGCTCATCTTCCAGGCGACCCAAAACGCCAAGCTCATCAACCCGACCCGCCTGATCCGGCTATGAGTAATTGAGAATTGAGAATGGAGAATGGAGAATGGAGAATGGAGAATTTTGGATTATAATTGAGAAACTGACGGAAAATCCTCTAATGACCAATAAACATCCTTACGAGCGAATAAGTATCCAATAAAATTTCTCAACACTCAACACTCAACGCTCAGCGCTCAACTCTCCCAATACCAACAATCCTAAAAGCATCTTTCGCTATAATCGCGTCAAACTATAGAGGGGGCGTCATGAAGCAGCGCAAGCGGGTTTTGGTGAAGTTTTCCGGCGAAGCCCTGGCCGGAGAGGAAGGATATGGGATCGATACGCAGATCCTCAAATTCATCGCCGACGAGATCAAGAAACTGGTCGATGCGGATATCGAAGTGGCGATCGTAGTTGGCGGCGGGAACATCATTCGCGGGGTCACTGCGGCCAAGGACGGCATCATCAAACGGACCAGCGGTGACTATATGGGGATGCTGGCGACGGTCATCAATGGCGTGGCGATCCAGGAGGCCCTGGAGAGCATCGGGCTGGAAGCGCGGCTGCAGAGTGCGATCGATATGCACGAGATCGGGGAAAGCTTCATCGTCCGCCGGGCGCGCCGTCACCTGGAGAAGGGACGGGTCGTCGTTTTCGCCGGGGGGACGGGTAACCCCTATTTCACCACCGATACCGCCGCGACCCTTCGGGCCAGCGAGATCGATGCCGATATGTTGATCAAGGCGACCAAGGTCGACGGGATCTACGACAAGGATCCGATGAAATTCCCGGAGGCCAAAAAGCTCCCCGAGATCAGCTACGACAGGGCGCTTAGCGAGCATATCCGGGTTATGGACGATACCGCCATCGCCCTGGCCAAGGAGAACAAGCTCCCCATCGTCGTCTGCAATATGTTCGAACCCGACAACCTCAAGCGGATCATCGAGGGAGACACTTCTCTCTGCTCGATCGTCCACTGAAGACCAACTTAGAAAAAAGGAAAAGTCCAATGAAAAGACTGGAACAGATCACTGCCAAAGCTCTCGAACGGGTCAACCACGACCGCTATCTCCTGAGCAAAGCCGTCGGCAAGCGTGCCGAAGAACTCAACGCCGGCGCCACACCGCTGGTCGATATGGATGTCAAGAAGCACAAAACCACCGATATCGCCCTCCACGAGATCGCCGAAGGCAAGCTCCACATCGAAAAAGAGGATTGAAAGCGAGCCCGGTTTGAACGATTTCCTGGAACTGGTCAAGAAGCTCAAATCGGTCGATGACGCCATCGAACTGCTGGCGCGACAGATCGAGCTGAGTGACCGGATCCGGGATGCCCTCGATTTCGCCATCGCTGCCCACGAGGGGCAGACCCGCAAGAGCGGTGAACCCTATGTGATCCACCCCATCCTCGTCGCGGCCATTACCGCTTCGATCAGCAACGACGAAACGATGGTCATCTCCGCGCTGCTCCACGATGTGGTGGAGGATACCCCCCATAGCATCGAAGAGATCGGCGAACGTTTCGGACACGATGTCCGGCACATCGTCGAGGGCTTGACCAAGATCGTGGAGATCCGAGATGAGAAGCTTGTCCCCTCCGATTCCAAGGAAAAGCTCATCACCTCGGCACTGACCTTCCGAAAGATGCTCATCGCCTCCATCGAGGATGTGCGGGTCTTGATCATCAAGCTCTGTGATCGGCTCCACAATATGCTCACCCTCGATGCCCTGCCGCCGGCCAAGCAGCTTCGCATCTCCGAAGAGACCCTCGTCGTCTATGCCCCCATCGCCCACCGCCTGGGGATTTCGCGGATCAAAAATCTCCTGGAGGATTTGAGCTTCCGCTACATCTATCCCGAAGATTACCGCACCATCGACGAATACATCAAAGCCAACCACCAGAGCCTCCATATCCGGCTCAATTCCTTCATCGGCAAGGTGAAGAACACCCTCTGTATGTATGGCTTCCATCGGGACGATTTCGAAGTGATCGGCCGGGTCAAGCACTACTACTCCATCTATCTCAAAATGCACCGCAAAGGAATCGGCATCGACGAAGTCCTCGATCTCCTGGCGGTCCGGGTGATCGTCAAGCAGCCCATCGAGTGCTACAAAGCCCTGGGAGCGCTGCATCTGGAGTTCACCCCCCTGATCTCCCGCTTCAAAGATTACATCGCCCTCCCCAAGGACAACGGCTACCAGACCATCCACACGACCCTTTTCGACGATGAAAACATTGTCGAGGCTCAGATCCGCACCGAGCGGATGCACCATCTGGCCGAATACGGTATCGCCGCCCACTGGAAATACAAAGAGGGGGGCGAGAGCGGGGACCAGGAGGTGAAGCTGGAGTGGCTCAAAAGCCTTCCCTATCAGGACGACTCTATCGAAGAGTTCTATGAGTTGGCCAAAAACGACCTCTACAGCGAAGATATCGTCGTCTTCTCCCCCAAAGGGGACTATTTCACCCTCCCCAAGGATTCGGTGGCCCTCGATTTCGCCTATGCGGTCCACTCGGAGATCGGCGACCGGGCCACCGCCGCCATCATCAACAAAGAGCGGGCTTCCCTCCTGACCATTCTCAAAAACGGCGACATCGTCCGGATCGTCACCCAAGAAGAGCCGATTCTGCACTGCTCCTGGGTCGATACCGTCAAAACTTCCAAGGCCAAAGAGGGGATCCGCTCCAAATGCCGGGCCCGTATCCGGGAAGTCAACGAGATGGCGGGCTTCAATATCCTGGCGACCCTTTTCGACCGTTCGGTCGGGGAGATCAGAAGAATTTTGGAAGAGGCGGATGCCCTGAACGGCATCGACCGGGTCCCGACGCAACTGGATGTGCTCAGAGAGAAGATCCACCGCATTTCCAAAGCGGCCAAGATCCGGGAAGTCCGCAAATGGGAAGTCTTCAGACGCGGTTACAAGAAACCCTTTCTCAAAGAGGTCGACCATTTGAGTTTCTACGTCAACAAGCCCCTGGAACGGGTGGAATTCGACTTCTGTTGCCATCCCAAAGTCGGGGATGACATTGTAGCCTTCTATAAGGAAAACAGGGCTATTATTCACCATAAACTCTGCCGTAAAGCCTATGAGCAGATCAAAGCGGGAGAGCCGATGCTCTTCGTCCAATGGCGGGGCAGCAATCTGGGTCGTTATCGGCTGATCGTCGCGCTGCAGAATCAGAAAGGTGTTCTGGCCAAGCTTTTGACCAAGCTCTCCCAGATAGGGCTGAACATCATCAGCATCGAACTGGGGATTCACCGCAGCGACAGCGCCGAGTATTGCCAGATCGAGGTCGAGTCGGAAGGGCCGGACAAAAAAGAGATCGCCCAGGTGATCTCCCGTCAATTCAGGCTGGTGGAGATCACTGCGCTGAATGACGCCTACAACCACAAATAAACGCTGAGGAGAGAGAATGCCAGTCGTCAAGGCCATGCGTGAGATCGAGCGGGGGACCGCCGAGATCATCGACCGGGAGCGGATCGAATCCCTGGTGCGCAACTATTACGAGAATGGAACCCCCTACAAGGTCAAACTGGGGCTCGACCCCACCGCTCCCGACCTGCACCTGGGGCATACCGTGATCCTCCAGAAGCTGGCGGCTTTCCAGAAGCACGGCGCCATCGTGCAGCTGCTCATCGGTGATTTCACCGCGATGATCGGCGACCCCACGGGCAAGAGCGAAACCCGCAAGGTCCTGGACCGGGAGACTGTGAAGCAAAACGCCCAAACCTATCAGGAACAAGCCTTTAAAATTCTCGATCCCGAGAAGACGGAGCTGATGTTCAACTCCACCTGGCTCGACGCTCTGGGAGCCGACGGGTTGATCCAGCTGACGACCCAGTACAATGTCGCCCGGATGCTCGAGCGGGACGATTTCGAGAAGCGCTTCAAGAGCGGCCAAAGCATCGCCATCAGCGAATTTCTCTATCCGCTGCTCCAGGGTTATGACAGCGTGGCGATGGAGTCGGACATCGAGTTGGGGGGGACGGACCAGAAGTTCAACCTCCTGATGGGCCGCCATCTGCAAAGGGCCTACGGCGTGGGCAAAGAGCAGGCGGTCCTGATGATGCCGATCCTCGAAGGGCTCGACGGGGTGCAGAAGATGTCCAAGAGTCTGGGCAACTACGTGGGGATCTCCGAACCGGCCAAGGAGATCTACGCCAAGATCCTCTCCATCTCCGACGAGTTGATGTGGCGCTACTATGAGCTCCTCAGCTCCCGCAGCCTGGAGGAGATCGAGGAGATGAAAAAGCAGGTCGCCGAGGGGACGCTCCATCCCAAACGGGCCAAAGAGCTTCTGGCTCTGGAGATCACGGCTCGCTTCCACAACGAAGAGGAGGCGCAAAAAGCCAAAGAGGCCTTCGACAGCCTCTTCAAAGCGCGGCAGATCCCCGAGGATATCCCCGAAGTGACTCTGGAGCCGGGAGTCTGGATCTGCAAAGCGCTGGTGGATGCGGGGCTGGAGCCCTCCAATTCCCAGGCACGCCGGGACATCAAGCAGGGAGCCGTCCGCATCGACCAGGAGAAGGTGAGCGACGAGCAGCTGACCCTGGAGCCCGGAGAGTATATTCTCCAGGTGGGCAAACGAAAATTCGCACGGGCCAAGGTAGGATAAGATGGAATTCAAAGCACTCAAGATCGGGAAACACGTTATCGAAAAACCCATCATCCAGGGAGGAATGGGTCTGGGAATCAGTTGGGACCGCCTCGCCGGCACGGTGAGCAAAGAGGGTGGCTTGGGCGTCATCAGCTCCGTCGGGACCGGGGTCTACGCCAACCGGGCCTATGCCGACAAACTTATGGCCGACGGGCGTCCCTACGAGGTGGAGAACTTCTACTCCCGCCGGGCCCTTTTCAAGATCTTTGAAAATGCCCGCAAGATCTGCGGCGACAAGCCCCTGGCCTGTAACGTCCTCTACGCCATCAACGACTACAACCGGGTTGTGCGGGACTCCTGCGAAGCGGGGGCGGACATCATCATCACGGGAGCGGGTTTGCCTCTGACCATGCCCGAAGCGGCCAAGGATTTCCCCGATGTGGCGCTGGTGCCCATCGTCTCGACTGCCAAGGCGCTGAAGATCCTCTGCCGCCGTTGGGAGAAGGCCCACGGCAGGCTCCCCGACGCGGTGATTGTCGAAGGGCCGCTCAGCGGAGGACATCAGGGCTTCAAATACGATGAGTGTTTCAAGCCCGAGAACCAACTCGAAGCAATCCTCCCTCCCGTCGTGGAAGAGGCGAAGAAGTGGGGCGATATCCCCGTCATCGCCGCCGGCGGGATCTGGGACCGCGACGACATCGTGCGGATGATGGAGCTGGGGGCCGACGGGGTGCAGTTGGGGACCCGCTTCATCGGCACCGTCGAATGCGATGCCAGCGACGCGTTCAAGCAGACCATCATCGAAGCCAAAGAAGAGGATATCAAACTCTTCAAATCTCCCGTCGGCTATCCCGCCCGAGGGGTCAAGACGGAGCTGCACCGCCGCATCGAGGAGGGGACCGCCCCCAAGATCGCCTGCATCTCCAACTGTGTCGCCCCCTGCCATCGCGGTGAAGAGGCTAAAGTGGTGGGCTACTGTATCGCCGATCGGCTCAGCGATGCCTACGACGGCAAAACAGAGACCGGCCTCTTCTTCACCGGGGCCAACGGCTACCGTCTCAAGGAGATCATCACTGTCCGTGAATTGATGGATAAATTGATCAATGGCGAGTAGATTCGCTCTCCTTTTCACTCTTCTTTTCTCCTCCATCCTTTTCGCTTCACCGGCGAAACTCAAATCCCTGGAGATGGGAGTCAACCGCCTCATCCTCCATTTCGACCGTACTTTTCCCAAAGAAAATGTCCATTCATTTATCCTGAAAGGCAAGGATTCCTTTCGCTATGTCTTCGATTTGAAAAATACCCGCCTGGCCGGCAAAAAACTTACATCGAAACTCCATTACGGCCCCTCCATCCGATCGATACGCATCGCCCAGTATCGCAGCAATATCGTGCGCCTGGTCGTAGAGACTCCCGAGCCTTACGCCGTGGCCCATTATCCCCTGCAATCGCGGAGCTACATCATCGTGCTGCCCAAGGGCAGCAGCGACTTCAGTACTCAGATCCGGGGGCTCTTTTCCGGGCTCCAGAGTAAAACCGGCCGAAAAAAAGCCCCACTTTCCCATAAAGCCGCTTCCCGTAAAAAAACCTCCAAATCCAGGAGCGATGCCTATCGGGCGGCTTCCGGCAGCCATATGATGAAAAATCCTCCGCCCAAAGCCCATCGGCGCTATACCGTTATCGTGGATCCGGGGCACGGCGGGCATGACACGGGGGCGCTGGACCCCACTCATCGCTATCGGGAGAAGGATGCAGTCTTGCAGATCGCCCTGCGCCTGCGCAATCACTTGAGAAAGATGGGTTTCAATGTGGTTATGACCCGCAGCTCCGACCGTTTCATCAAGCTGCGCCGCCGCACCCACTTCGCCAATCTCAAGCACGGCGATGTCTTCGTCTCTATCCACGCCAACGCCGTAGGGCGGCTGAGCCGCGCCGCCACCGCTCATGGGATCGAGACCTATTTCCTCTCCCCGGCTCGGAGTGAACGCGCGCGCCGTGTCGCCGCCAAGGAGAACAGCATCGCCTTCATCAGGCGTGACAGCAAGACGATGAACTCTTTTATCTCCACGCTGACCCGCTCCAAGATCATCCTCTCCAATATGCTGGCGTTGGATGTGCAGCGCAGTATCCTGGGGACCCTGCGCCGACGCTACCGCAACGTCACCGACGGCGGGGTACGGGCGGCGCCTTTTTGGGTGCTGGTGGGCGCGGAGATGCCTGCGATTCTGGTGGAGACGGGTTACATTACCAACCCCTGGGAGAAGAAACGTCTCTTCAATCCCCGCTACCAGGATATGGAAGCACAGGGAATCGCCAAGGGGATCGTGCGCTTTTTGCGTAATCGTGAGCGGGAGATGGAATAATAACCGAGTAACGGAGTAATGAGTAACTAGTAACCGAATAATCGGGGAATGAGTTTGCGGAGGGGAGGCCCAGCCGGACCTCTTTTTTTGAGCTTAGAACTTGTAGTTGAGCTGGACTGTGAGGCCGAGCTCTTTGTGTTCATTTTTGATGGTGACTGCTTGAGCAGGATAGCCGAAAGCCCCTCCGACATTGGCACTGTGTTTTTCGTTCAAAGCATAGACGACAGTGAAGTCGGCAGAGAAGTTTTTACTGAACTGATAGCTTCCGCCGGCGGTGATATGATCCTCCGCCGTGGCGGGGAATCCAAGGAGGTTGAACATATCTTTTGCGGCACCTTGCTGAGTGCTGCCATCGCTGAGATTGATGGGGGTTTTGCCGTGATTGTACCCCACACGCACTGACCAGGTGCCGGCATCGTATTGATAACCTATGGCGAAGACATCCTGATCATCCCAATCGAAATCCTCATAACCGGCGGCATGGCTCCACTGAATACGTTTCCAGTCGATGGCGATACCGTGGGGACCGCTTCTCCACCCCAGGCCGATGCCGAATTCGGCAGGCTGATCGAGATGACCGTCCAGCTGAATGCCAAAAGGAGCTGCCGCGGCCCTCAAAGTATTGCCGTAATCCATTTTGACTTTACTTTTATACATCGCACCCACACTCAGGCCATTGCCGAAATCATAGGTCATACCGATGTTGGCGCCGAAACCGAAATCCTGCTTCTGACCGGGGCTGACAGTTCCGGGTTGTCCATTCTGACCGTGCATCACATAATGGATATCCAGGGATCCATACTGAACAATAGGGGCGATCCCGATACTGAGGCCGCCGGTTTTATAGGCGACGGGAACGACGAACTGCATCAACTGCAACGTGGTTTCCATATCAAACAGTTTGCTGTTTCCCGGCATCCAGTTACTGGGCCCGAGCCCACGAAAATCGGTTCCCATTCCGGCGGTTCCGTACATCCCGGCACCGATGTGAACCCCATTGTCCAAATGGCTCACAATGGCGACCGCGGGGATCATACTGAGGTCGGCATCGCTGTCGGCTTCATCGGTAACGGGTCCATTCTGGGTGTTGGCTGTGAGGCTGGTATGAATGTCGGGCATAAAGATCGTGCCGCCGAAGCTGATCTCCGTATCGTCGACGTAGGTGATCAGAGCCGGGTTGACCAGGGTGGACTCGGCACCGTGGCTGAAGGCGATCCCGGCGCCGCCCATAGATCGGGTCTTGGCTCCGACACCGACGAGGGTATCTCCATTGGTGGCGTAGAGGGCAGTGGAAGCGACCATAGAGAGGATCATAGAACCTTTGACGAGATGATTCAGTTTCATTTGTTGCTCCTTGAATAATAAATAGTTAAGGTAACAGAAGCATAACTAAATATAGTTAAAGATAAGATTAATTAATGAAATACTATTTTTAAAAATAAATGCTATTGTTTGTTTATCTGCTTTTCATCGAACAGCGCTTCGGAGTATAATAAACAGAGGAGTCCAAAGATGAACGATCAGCTGTTGGGTGAATTTCTACTGTTACTCTCACTTCTCTTCGCTTTGAGCTATTTCCTGGCCGGAGCGTTGGAGCGGGTGAAAGTTCCGGGATTGTTGGCGGCCCTTTTCGTCGCGATGGGGATCCACTATACCCCGTTGGGGTCCATCCTCACCCAGGGGATCGAAGGGGAGATCTTCACCACACTGGCGGATCTGGGCGTACTCTTTCTCCTCTTCTTCATCGGTTCGCAGATCGATGTCAAAGAGATGAAGCGCCAGAGCGGCGAGATTGTTCTGGCAACGGTCCTCAATACGATGGTGCCCTTCCTGCTAGGGATGGGTGTGATGCTCTGGCTGGGCTACGGCTGGATCCTCGCCTTCGTGATCGGGCTGACGCGAATGCCTACAGCCGAAGCGGTGATCGTCCCGATCCTCGACGAGTTCAACCTTCTCAAGACCAAGGTGGGCAATTACATCGTCGGCGCTGGGGTGCTCGACGATGTGATCGAAGTTTTTCTCGTCGCTTTCGTCTCCATCTGGATCTCGGAAAAGAGCGGCCTGGTCAGCAGCGATACGAAAGAGATCACCGATATTCTCATCAATATCGCTATTTTCGTGGCGGCGGCCTGGTTCGCCAGGCGCTATGTGCTGGTGCCCCTTTCCCACTGGACACAGCTCAAAGTCTCCAACCTCGTTATGATGATGATCCTGGTACTCTTCCTCTTCGGAGGGTTCGCCGAGTATGCCGATCTGGGCCTGGTGGTCGGCGCCATCGTGGCGGGGATTTTGATGCGGCCGGTCCTCGATACCGCCGGGGAAGCCGGCGAGCGGGCCGATCGGGCGACCCGGGCGGTGGCTTACGGCTTTTTCGGGGTGATCTTTTTCCTCTGGGTGGGGATGAGCGTCGATCTGGAGGGGATGATCAAAGCCCCGGAGTTGGCGATCCTGCTCTTCCTGGCTGCCTTTGTAGGTAAGCTGCTGGGGATCTTCCTGATGGTGCCGATGAAGAAGCTGACGGTCAAAGAGGCATGGACGATCGGGATCGGGCTCAACGCCCGGCTCACCACGGAGATCATCGTCGCCAAACTGCTCCTCGATGCCCAGCTGATCGATACCCAGCTCTTTACAGCCCTGGTGGCCGCCTCTTCGGTCTCCACGATCGTGGTTCCGTTGCTCTTCTCGGTATTGGTGGCCAGGTGGAGAGAGGAGCTGACGGCCTCCACTGCTGCCGCCCCCACCCCGAAAGCCAAAGCCGCAACACCCGTCGAAGCGGAGACTCCCTGGCACGCCAAGCCCATTCAAGCGGTCCTCAATCTCCTGCAGAGCGATCCGAAAAAGGGGCTCACAGAGGCGGAGGCACGTAAGCGCCTTGCTCTCTACGGCCCCAACCGCATCGAGGCGGTTCACAAAGAGAAGTGGTATTGGATACTCCTGCGGCAGTTTACCGACGTGCTGATCCTCATTCTGCTGGTAGCAGCGGCGATCTCCTTTGCCATCGGGGAGATGGGGGATGCCGTCACGATCCTGGCGATCGTCGTACTCAACGGTATCCTGGGCTTCGTCCAGGAGTTCAAAGCCGAAAAGGCGATCGAAGCGCTGCAGAAGATGCTCTCTCCCAAATGCAAAGTGCTGCGGGAGGGCCGGGAGATCGAGATCGATGCCGCGCAGCTGGTGCCCGGTGATCTCGTGTTACTCGAGATCGGGGACCGGGTGCCGGCCGATCTTCGGCTGATCGAGGCGGTCAATCTCAAGATCGACGAATCGGCACTGACGGGCGAATCGGTCTCGGTCTCCAAGGATACGAAGCCGGTTCCCAAGGAAGCGCCGTTGGCCGAGCGCCGCGATATGGCGTGGATGGGGACCAGCGTGACCAATGGTTATGCCCGAGGGGTCGTCGTCGCGACGGGTATGGCGACGGAATTCGGAAAGATTGCCAGGCTCACCAGTGAAGTGAAACAGACCAAAACACCCCTGCAGAAAAAACTGGCAGTGCTCGGAAAGAAACTGGGCATTCTCTCGGTCGCCATCTCGGTGCTGGTGGCGATCGTCGGCTACCTCTTCGGCAAGGACCTGATGGAGATGTTCCTCACCGGCGTGTCGCTGGCGGTGGCGGTAGTGCCCGAGGGCTTGCCGGCGGTGGTGACGATCACCCTGGCTCTGGGCGTCAAGGCGATGGTGCGTCAGCATGCGCTGCTGCGGCGCCTGCAGGCCGCGGAAAACCTGGGCAGCGCCAACGTCATCTGCACCGACAAGACCGGGACTCTGACGCAGAATCAGATGACCGTCAAAAAGATCTGGACCTTCGCCGGAGCGGTGGAGGTCACCGGCAGCGGTTACGACCCGGCGGGCCATTTCGAAGCGAAGGGCAAACGCATCGATTATAAAAAACGCCCTGATCTGCTGCTCCTGCTCAAAACCGGACTGATCTGCAACCACGCATCGCTGCGCAAAGAAGAGGAGGGATGGAAAATCTCGGGAGAACCGACCGAAGCGGCCCTCATCGTGGCGGCCTACAAGGCGTGGCTGAGCCCCGGCGAACCCAAAGTAATCAGCGAATTCTCCTTCAACTCCGAGCGCAAACGGATGACTGTGGTCGTCGAAGAGAAGGGGCAAAAGATCGCCTACGTCAAAGGGGCCCCCGAAGTGCTGATCGAGCGGGCCACCCACTATTTCGACGGCAAAGAGTGCAAGCCGCTGAATGCGAAGATGCGCCGGGCCTTCGAGGCAGCCTACACCGACCTGGCCAAAAAGGGGCTGCGGACCCTGGCCTTGGCCGAACGGGTGCTGCCGCCCGACATTAGGCTCGATCCCGACGAGGTGGAGAAGGATCTGACCCTGCTGGGGATTGTGGGCATCATCGACCCGCCCCGTCCCGAAGTCCCCGAAGCGATCCGAACGGCGCAGCGCGCCGGCATCCGGGTCGTGATGATCACGGGCGACGCGCCGCTGACGGCCCTGGCGATCGCCAAAGAGGTGGGATTGGAGGCGACACGCGCCATCACGGGCAACGAACTCAAGGGAATGGAGGATGAAGCCCTCAAAGCCGCCCTCAAAGAGGGGGTCATCTTCGCCCGCGCGACCCCCCAGGACAAGCTGCGCATCGTCGAAGTGCTCCAGAGCGAGGGGCTGGTGACGGCAATGACGGGCGACGGGGTCAACGACGCCCCGGCGCTCAAACGGGCCGATATCGGCATCGCGATGGGATTGCGCGGCACCGATGTGGCCAAAGGGGCGGCCGATATGATCCTGCTGGACGACAACTTCGCTTCGATCGTGGGTGCCGTGCGGGAAGGGCGCCGCCAATACGACAACATCAAGAAATTCGTCACCTATCTGCTCTCCTCCAATACCGGAGAAGTGATTGCCATTTTCGTCAATATCCTCCTGGGCGGCCCGCTGATCCTGCTGCCGGTGCAGATTTTGTGGATGAATCTGGTCACCGACGGCATGACGGCGGTCGCGCTGGGGCTCGAACCGGCCGAAAAGGGGATTATGGAGCGGCCGCCCCGGTCGGTGAACGCTCCCTTCCTGCAGTTGCGGGGTGTGATCATGATCCTCCTGCTGGGAACCTATATCGGCGGCGGGACCCTCTGGCTCTTCCACCACTATCTGACATCGGGCCTTCCCGAGGCCCAGGCGGTCGCGTTGGCGCAGACAGTCGCCTTCACGGGGATCATCATCCTGGAGAAGATGAACGTCTTCAACTACCGCAGCCTCCGCGCCCCGATGCCGGTGATCGGCTTTTTCTCCAATCCCTGGGTCCTGGCTGCCTGGACACTGACTGTTTCGGCCCAGGTGGCGGCGGTCTATGTGCCTTTCCTGCAAAAAGCGCTGCACACCGTGCCGCTGAAGCTTGAGGATTGGCTGCTCATCTTCGAAGTGGCCGTCCCCCTCTTTGTGGTGGTAGAATTGTATAAATGGTTCGAATGGTGGGTGATGAAAAAACGAGGAGCGTAAGATGGATTATTCGATGATCCAATCCCTGGCGGTTGTGATTCTGCTGGGATTCGCCATCGGGATGCAGCGGACCCTGACCTATATGCGTGCAGAGGAGCGGACCTTCGGAGGGAGTCGGACCTTCGCCCTGATCGCCCTGGCCGGATATATGGCCGCCTGGCTGGATGAGCGCTTTACGGGCACGATCCTTGTGACCCTGGCGGTGCTGGGTATCCTGCTGGCTCTCTCCTACTATGTCAAAGTTACCAAAGCCGGCCGCTGGGGGATGACGACCCAGATCGCGGCGCTGGTGACTTATCTGCTGGGAGTCCTGGCCTATCGGGGGGAGCTGCTCTGGGCCGTCTTCATCGGGGTGGTCGTGATCATCCTCCTGGAGATCAAGCCGAGACTCCAGGCGCTGGAGCGCCATATCGGCCCCACCGATGTCAACGCCGTGATCCTGCTGTTGACGATGAGCTTCGTGATCCTGCCGATCCTCCCCGACAAGATGATCGGCCCGGGCCATCTCTTCAACCCCTACAAAACCTGGCTCATGGCGGTCATCATCGCGGGGATCTCCTTCGTCGGCTATGTGGCGATCAAGGTGCTGGGGCAAAAACACGGCGTCTTCCTCACCGGCGCGGCGGGCGGGCTCATCTCTTCCACGGCGGTGAGCATCTCCCTTTCGCAGATGTTCCACAAGCAGTACGATCTGATCAACAACTACGCCGGCGGCATCGCCATCGCCTGTACCTTTATGTATCTGCGGGTGCTCTTCGAAGCCTTCGTGATCCATCCGGAGCTGGCCTGGAGACTCACACCGGCCTATCTGGGGGCGGCGGTGAGCGGCTTGCTCTACAGCTGGTGGTTCTACCGCCACTCCAAAGCCGCCGAGATCAATTTGGAGAATAACGCCATCGCCAAAAACCCCCTCCAGCTCAGCGAAGCGATCAAGTTCGGCATCCTCTTCGGGATCATCTACGGCGCCATCGCCTTCGTGCAGGGACGCTACGGCAACATCGGCGTCTATCTCGTCTCCTTCTTCTCGGGATTGACCGACGTGGACGCGATCACCCTTTCGCTGAGCGAATTGGCCAAAGACGGCAAACTGGCCGAAACTGCCTCGATGAACGGGATCGTCATCGCCTCGGTGACCAACTCCATCGTCAAACTGGGGATCGTCTATTGGCTGGGAGGTGTGAAGCTGGGTTGGAAGCTGACCCTCTTTTTCCTGGTGACCCTGGGAATGATGGGTCTGGGGCTCTGGATCGGAGAGACATATATTCATTAAGCATCAAAGGGGGCAAAGATGAACGTAGAAGAGTTTATGGCGTTACAGGATGAGGTTTTTATCCGCTACGACGGAGTGGAACTGCCGGGACGTCTGGCGGTGCCCGAGGGAGCCGAAGGGATCGTGCTTTTCGCCCATGGAAGCGGCAGCAGCCGCCTCAGCCGGCGCAACAATTATGTCGCCTCGGTGCTCCACGAAGCGGGGATCGCTACTTTGCTTTTCGATCTGCTGATGGAGCCGGAGGCCCTGGATCGGCGCAATGTCTTCGATATCGACCTGCTGGCATCACGACTGCTGCTGGCGACCCATTGGACGAGCCTCCAACCTGCACTGAAGGATATGAATGCTGGCTATTTCGGGGCCAGCACCGGCTCGGCGGCAGCGCTCAAGGCTTCGGTCCTTTCCCCGGTACCCATCCGCGCCATCGTCTCCCGGGGCGGCCGCCCCGATATGGCGGCGGACGTGCTGGAGCGTGTCACCGCCCCGACCCTCATCATCGTAGGCGGTAACGACTACGGCGTCATCGAACTCAATGAAGAGGCCTACCGCCGACTGCGCTGCGAAAAGGCCTTCGAGATCGTCCCCGGCGCCACCCACCTCTTCGAAGAGCCCGGCACCCTGGAGCGGGTGGCGGAGCTGGCAAGGGATTGGTTTGTGAGACATTTGAGAGCTGAGAGCTGAGCGTTGAGAGTTGAGAGTTGAGGGTTGGTCGTTGGTTGTTGGTCGTTGGTTGTTGGTTGTTGGTCGTTGGTCGTTGGTCGTTGGTCGTTGGTCGTTGGTCGTTGGTCGTTGGTCGTTGGTCGTTGGGGCAGCGGAGAAAAATTACTAGTTACTAGTTTCTAGTTCTTCGGTTACTCATTACTCGGTTACTCATTACTCGGTTGCTCGGTTGCTCGGTTACTCGGTTGCTCATTCCAGATCCATTCCCAGCCTCTTCGCCAGCTCTTTGGCCGCTTCGGTCGCTTTCGCCCGGAGGAAGATATCGGTGCGGTGTGCGGTGTAGGCGGAGGGCTCGACGTTGATTTCGATTACTTTGGCTTTTTTGCCTTCGTAGGGGAGCATGGAGGCAGGCATCACTTCTCCGGTGGTGCCGATGATGAGCAATAGGTCCGCCCTTTCGCAAAGTGCCAGGGAGCGCTGGTAGGCTTCGGGCGGGATCGATTCGCCGAAGAAGATGAAATCAGGCTTGAGCAGCCCGCCGCACTTTTTGCAAAGCGGCGGCAGATCGTTCAGGTCGTGTTCGGTAAAGGGGGTACGGTCACCGCATTGGGTGCAGAGCAGCTTCTGGGCGGTGCCGTGAAATTCGATGACGTTTCGGCTGCCAGCCTCCTGGTGGAGGTTGTCGATGTTTTGGGTGATGACTCCCTGCAGCTTCCCCCGTCGCTCTAGCTCGGCCAGGAAGCGGTGGGCGGCGTTGGGGCGGGCGTTGGCCCCCATATAGTCGTAGAAGATTTCCCGGATCGCTTCCCAGGACTCTTTGGGGTGCTCATAGAAGTAGCCCAGGTCGAGGATCTTGGGATCGTAGCGGCTCCAGAGCCCCGTGGGCCCCCGGAAGGTGGGGATCCCGCTCTCCACGGAGATCCCGGCTCCGGTGAAGGCGACGGGACGCGCGGCCTCCTCGATCCAGCGTGCGGCGGTATCGTAATCGTTTCGTGTCATTTCACACTCCCAGATATTTCAAAGCGAGCAAGTGCAGGCCCCACATCAGTGCGGCGGCCAAAGCGAGAGTAAGCAACCAGAGTATTAGCCGTTTTTTATCCAGGAAAGAGCGAAATTTCTCCCTGCCGAAGGCCCGCACCAATAGAGTGAAGCTCACGAAGCCCGAAAGGGTGCTGGCCAGGGCCAGGCCCATCGCGCCCAGGGGTTGGAAGAGGGCGAAGGCGGCCAGGGCGTATCCCGCCAGAGACCAGGTGGCGATCTTGGCCGCTGCCATCTGCTCGTGGCGGGAGTAGAGCCAAAGGCTAAAGAGCTTGCCCAGCCCGAAGGGCAGGAGCCCGATCAGATACATCTGAAGCACGTGGGCCGTCTGGATCGTATCGGCCCGGCCGAAGGCGCCCCGTTCAAACAGGAGCCAAATGATCTCGGTGCTGAAGATCACGCCCCCCACGGTCGCCAGGGAAAGGAGAAAAAGGAGAATCCAAAAGCCCCGCTTCATCTCCCGCAGGGCGCCGGCTTCGTCTTTGTGGCGGATGAGCTTGGCCACCGAGGGGAAGAGGGCGGTGCTGAGCGCGATGGCGAAGAGGGCGAGGGGGAGCTGGAAGATCCGGTTGGCGTAGTAGAGGTAGCTGATCGAGCCGCTGGCGAGGAAGGAGGCGAGCCAGGTATCGAGAAAGGCCATTACCTGGGCCGTGGAATTGCCCCAGATGGCAGGGAAGAAGTTGGTGTAGAAGCGGCGGGTGTCTTCGGCGACTTTGCGGCTGTGGGTCCCCAGGGAAGCAAAGCCGATGGCCAGCATCCGTAGCAGCCGGAAACGTCGGGCCATAATGAGATGGGCGAGCACTTGCAAAGCTCCGCCGACGAGCACGCTGTAGCTGAGCACGAGGAGAATCTGCTCTTTGGGCATCCCCCGGCTCAGCAGCAGTCCGCCGATGATGGCGATGTTGAGCAGCACCGTAGCGAAGGCGGTGGTGGCGAAGTGCTCCTTCCACTGCAGCAGTGCCCCCAGGAAGGTGACCAAAAAGATCAGGGGAAGATACCAGAACTGGATCGCCACATAGCGGGCCGCCTGAAGGGTTGCCTCGGGAGAGAAACCAGGCGCGATGATCCGGGTCACCGGCTCGGAGAAGATCCCCACCAGGATCGAAAGCAGCACGATGATCCCCAGGAAAGTCAGCAAAATCCTGGCGGCAAAAATGCTTTTGTAGCGGCTGGCGATGAAGGAGGGCAGAAAACTCTGGGCGAAGGCTCCCTCTCCGAAGATGCGGCGAAAGAGATTGGGAAGCTTGAAGGCGACGAAAAAGATGTCGCTGTAGAGGTTGGCCCCCAGGATCGACGCCATCATCAGATCCCGAATGAAGCCGAAAATCCGGGAGAGGAGAATCCCGCCGCTGTTGGTAAATATGGATCGGAGTTTCATCGCTGCATTATAATCGCTCCGTTGGAAGGAGTCAATAGAAAGAAAAAGGTCTTTTTCGGCAAAAAGCGTCAGGTACCAAAGTTTTTTGGAGAATCTTCGCTCGCTTATGTCGATTGTCTGTTGTGTTCGATGGGAAGAGATTACAGGGTGGCGATATTTGATAAGAAGCTTTTATGGTGTGCGGAGAGATCAAACTGAACCGCGGGCCCAAGACCCGGAGCGGAGCTCAATAGTTATCGTATTTCCCGGCTCTTACATCCTCTTTGAGCTTATCGAGCTCCTCCTGCATAATTTGCAGCAGCAGCTCCGCCGCTTCGCGGTCATCGGCTTCGGGGACATCCCAGTCGGTAATCTTCATATTGGTCTTGAAGAGCAGAGCCAGTTCGGCGGCGATCTCTTTGCGGCGGCTTTCGAGTTCTTTTTTGATGGGATCCATCTGTTCGCTTGACATAACTATTCCTTTGCTACTTGGTATGAAAGAAATTCGATTTTACCCTACGGATATTAACGAACTCGGCAATGAATCTAACGGTTTCAAAATTATTTATCAGTAAGATTTGAATTTATGATACAATCATTACAATACGCAAAAGGAGTGCGCATGAATGTTTTATATGACAAGAAAGCATCGAAGAAAGCGACCAACATCTCCCTTAACAGTGATCTCGTCCGAAAAGCCAAACTCTATGGAATCAATCTCTCTCAAACCCTCGAAGTGGCATTGGAGCGGATCGTGAAAGAGAAAGAGGAGAAGCAATGGCGCAAGGAGAACCGAACGGCGATCGAAGTCCAGAATCGGCGTGTCGAAAAGGAAGGGGCCTTTTCCGATGAATTTCGGAGATTCTGATGGCGCAATTCGATGTCTATCCCAATCCCAATGAATCGAGTGCCGCGCTTTTTCCTTATCTGGTGGATATTACCAATCCCCTGCACGATGACTTGAAATTACGTGTCGTCGTGCCGCTGTGCAGTGACGGGGCTGCCATTAGACATCTCAATCCCATTTTTACCATTGAGGGCAAAGCGGTTTATCTATCGGTGATGGATATTGCCGGTGTACCGGCCTCTTTGCTCTCAAAAGCCCCGGTCGCAAATCTCTCTGAGAAGCATTCAGAGATCATCGATGCGATAGATTTTCTGCTGAACGGCTTTTGACTACGCCGCTCCGGCGACCCCGCACTCTTTGGCTCGGGCTTTCATCGCCTCGATCACTTCGGCGATCAGCTCATCCAGTTCCATTCCGAGCATCTCGGCCCCTTTTTTGACGATCTCCCGGTCTACGCCGGCGGCGAAGGATTTCTGTTTGAACTTCTTTTTGACCGATTTGACGCCAAGGTCTTCGATGCTTTTGGAGGGGCGCACAAGCACGCAGGCATTGACCAGGCCGCTGAGCTCGTCGACGGCGTAGAGGGTCTTCTCCATCGGGCTGAGGGGTTCGACATCGGTGCAAATACCCCACGCGTGGCTCATCATCGCCCGGATGAGCTCCTCGTCGTAGCCCCGTTCCCGCATAATCTCGGCGGCCTTGTGGCAGTGCCGGTCGGGATACTTCTCATAGTCCAGGTCGTGCAGGAGCCCCGCGATCTCCCAGCGCTCGGCATCCTCACCCGCTTTTTGGGCGAAATGGGCCATACACGCACCTACCTGGATGCCGTGCTGGACCAGGGCGGGGTTGTCGTTGTACTCTTTGAGCAGTTCGAGCGCTTCGTCTCGTGAAGGCATATTCACTCCTTTTTCCCTTAATTTTGCACTATTATAGTCCAAAATATCCCTATTTTCAGAGAAGTTCTGGGCATAATGTCGGATACAAAACCAAAAGGAGGATGATCGATGAGACGGAGTTTTTTGATTCTTTCGGCACTGTTGCTATTGGGGGGAAGCGCTCTGGCCGAGCCACCCAAAGAGGCGGTCAAGATCCTGAAACATCTGGAGTTCCTGGGATACAATGCTACGATGGACAGCAAGCACATCATCGCGAAGCATTCCGAACATCTGAACTTTTACCTCAAGCAGTATCGGGGAGGGATGCTTCTGACCAGCTTTTTCACCAGCAATGCCCAGGGGAAAAAGCATCGCAAGGATCTCATCCGGATCGCCAACGATCTGAACAAAGATGCCGCCGCGGCCCGTTACTATATTGACAAAGACGGGGACTTGGCCATCGAGGCTTACTACCCCGGTGGATATGAACGGCAGCGCTTTGGTCTCTTTCTCGATACCTACAATCTGGAAAGTGAGAATATTGCCAATCATAAGAAAGAGCTGGTCAAGTATCTTGAGTAGTAAGAGTAGCCCCTCTTCGTGACGCACGATCTTTTGAGCCTCTGCTGGCTCTTCTTTGCTGGGGTGATGGCGGGCTTTGTCGATTCCATCGCCGGGGGTGGGGGGATTATTACTCTCCCGGCACTGCTGGCGGCCGGGGTTCCGCCCCATCAAGCTCTGGCGACCAACAAGCTCCAGAGCAGTTTCGGCAGTTTCACCGCGACGATGAACTATGCCCGGCTGGGCTTGATGAACCCTAGAGAACTGCTGCTCGGAGTCCTCTTTACCCTCATCGGGGCAGCTGCCGGGGCGAGGGTGGTGCAGCGCTTCCCCGCCGATCGGCTGGAATCCCTCATCATCGTGATGTTGATCGTCATCTTCATCTATACGGCGCTGACCCCGAAACTGGGGCTGGAGCCCAAACCCCACAAAATCCCTCACGCACTCTTCTATACGATCTTTGGCTTGCTCATCGGTTTCTACGACGGTTTCTTCGGCCCGGGGACAGGGAGTTTCTGGACGATGGGCCTGGTGCTGCTCCTGGGCTTGGACCTCAAAGCAGCCACCGCCCAGACCAAACTTTTCAACTTCACGTCCAATATCGTATCGCTGGCGGTTTTCGTCTATGCGGGCTTGGTACTCTGGATAGTGGGGATCGTGATGGGAACGGGGCAGGTTCTGGGGGCCTGGATGGGATCGAACCTGGTACACAAAAGAGAAGTTAAATTCGTGCGGAGCTTTTTTCTAATCGTGGTGGGGGCCACGATCCTCAAACTGCTAGTGAGTTAAATTACAATCCCTCACCAATTCAAAATCCAAAATCTATAATCCAAAATTCCCTTATCAGTCTCCCCGGACGATTTCACCGGGGTAGCTGACGATGCCGTAGCTGAGGTTGCCTACATGGGCGAAGCCCTGGGCTTTCATCACGTGCTGGACCTGATAGCTGCGGCTGCCGGTATGGCAGTAGAGGATGAAGCGCTCCTCTTTGCGTCCCTGGATTTTCTCGAACCATTCGTAGAATTGGCTGGTAGGCCAGAGCTCGTCGGTCCCTTTGATGTGGCCCATCTGATACTCCATAGGCTCGCGCACGTCGACCAGGGTGAAGGTCACCATCCCCAGCTCCCTGGCTTCCATCAGGGATTCGAGCTCGTCACCGTCGAGCTGCTCTTTGTCGACGAGGAGTTCGGCCTCTTCCTGGGTGAGGCCACGGGAGTGCTGGTGGGCCGCCTCTTCGGCAGTCTCCTCGAGCTTTTTCTTCTCGGCATATTCGGGGGTGCAGAAGATCCCGCAGTGACAGACGCCGTCTTCGGGGATCTCCTTCTCCAGCGCCGGTTTGCAGGGGCAGATGCGATTGTCGGCCTTTTTGCGCTCTTCAGGGGTTTCGCCGATGACCATAAAGCAGGGGCAGTAGCGTTTGCCGTAGATCAGTTTGTTGCGGGCCAGCCCCATAGCGACCCCTTCGTTGATCTCCTGGTCGGGATTCTGGACGAAGCCGAACTGCTTGTCGACCTTTTCGACGAATTGCCACGTCTTTTCCAACTCAGCCTGAAATTCGGGAGAGTTCATATCGATCTGTTTCATTGATGGGTTCCTTGAAAATTTTTGCGGGATTGTAACATAGATGAAGAATGAGCAACCGAGTAACCGAGTAATGAGTAACCGAATGAGTGAGCTGTCGATCATTATGGAGTCATAACACTTAGCACGTAACACTTAACACAATTCTGGCTTGCGACTTGAGGGGCGAAGCCCCGTGCCTGCGACTTGCGACTCTATAAAAAAGTCAGTGGATCTCTTTAAGCCGCATGACGAAGTTTCTGGGAGGGACGAAACCGACCATAAATTTGTCGGGGAGAGGGCGGCCTTTGGAGTCGAAGACGAGGATGTTGGGGGCGCCGAAGAGTTTGTAGTGTTTGAGGATCTCCTGCTCTTTGGGGGTGTTGTCGGTGATGTCGATCTGGAGGAATTTGAAGCGTTTGAGGGCTTCGCGGACTTTGGGATCGGGGAAGGTGATGTGCTCCAGTTCGCTGCAGGCGGCGCAGTTTTCCTTCCCGATATCCACGATGACGGGTTTGCCCTCTTTGGTGGCCTGGGCGATCTCCCGCTGGAGCCGCTCCAGGGTGTAGCCCCGGCGCCGGGCCATCGGAACGAGGGGCGAGTCACTTTCGGCGCTGGCGGCGACGGTTTTGGCAGTGAAGGGCTCCAGGGGGTTCAGGAGCGATTGGGCCCCGGCCAGCGTTCCGACGAAGAGAGTGGAGCCGTAGAGGAAAAGGACAAGGGCCAAAAGCTGGATCAGCTTGGCGGCTCCCTTGTAGTGATCGCCGCTATCGAAGACCCGCAGATAGAGGGCGCTGCCCAGCAGGAGTAGGGAAGCCAGGAACATAAAGAGTCCGGGGCTCAGAACCCCCCGGAGCACATAGAGGGCCATCGCCAGCATCACGACGCCGAAGATCTGGCTGACCCGGTTCATCCAGCCGCCCGGTTTGGGGATGAGCTTGTCGGCTCCCAGGCCCATAAGCAGCAGCGGCATTCCGGCGCCGATCCCCATCACGAAGAGGCTGAGGCCTCCCAGCACGGCATCGCCGGTCATCGAGATGAAGATCACCGCCCCGCTGATGACGGGCGCGGTGCAGGTGCCCACGATCAGGGCAGAGAGGGCGCCCATAATTGCGGTGCCCAGCAGCCCCTTGCCCTGGGCTTCGTCGCTGGCTTTGGTGAGTTTGCTCTGCCAGGAGGCGGGCAGGCCCAGCTCGAAGTAGCCAAAAAGCGAGAAGGCCAGGGCCACGAAGAGCCCCGCCATCGGGATCATCACCCAGGGGTTATTCAGATGGGCTTGGATATCGAAGCCCAGCAGTCCGGCGACGATTCCGATGAGGGCGTAGGTGGCTGCCATGGAGACCACATAGACCAGCGAAATGATAAAGGCGGTGGAACGGCTCACCCCTCCCTCTTTGCCCGCCTGTTTGACCAGGATCGACGAGAGGATGGGGATCATCGGCAGGATGCAAGGAGTCAGAGCCAACAGCAGCCCGGCGATGAAAAAGAGCAGCAGGACAAAAAGGACCCCCTCATCGGCCAATGCCCGGGCGATCTTGGCGCTGTTGCCCTCTTTGGCCAGAGTGGAGATTTTGGCGAAGAAACCAGGGTGTTCAGCTTTCGCTGAAGATTTTGGATTTTGGATTTTGGATTTTGGATGGGTTTGGTCGTTGGTCGTTGGTCGTTGAGAGCTGAGCGTTGAGCGTTGAGCGTTGAGCGTTGAGGATTTGTTTTCTTCGGTTGCTCGGTTGCTCGGTTGCTCGGTTGCTCGGTTACTGGATTCCTCATTTGAAGGCTCCGCCTTCAGGTCGAAGGTGTATTTCTGGGGGGCGTAGCAGATGCCGGCGTCGCTGCAGCCGCTCAGGTCGATCTCCAGGGTGAAAGGGCCTTCGATGCCTTTCTCCCTTAGCTTCTGGAGGGGGATGTCGATGTTGAGGGTACCGTAATAGACCTTCTGGCCTTCGTAATCTACGGGTTCGGGTTTTTTGACATCGAGCTCGAAACTTTTGGGCTTGATGATTTTGAAATGGAGGTCTTTGGCGTAGATGTGGATCTTTTCTCCCAGTTTGACGGTGGTTTTGATCTTGTCCCCCCGGATCTTGGCCTGGACTTTGAAAGCCTGATCGGGGGTGAGGAACTTGCGCTGGAGATGAAATCCGCCGCTGCTTCCAAAGCCGGCCTGGAGCCAGAGCATCGGAGTGAGCAGCAATCCCGCGATTATAATGAGACGTCGTAACATTCAGTTTCCTCCCGGAAAATTTTGATAGTTTTATTGTACCTTTTTGCCGTGTAGTGCTTTGGCACATAGACTCGGCGAAACTATAACGCATATTTGTTAATTCAAAGTATCACTATAAAGGAAACGAATGAGTAACCGTTTGATCCACGAGCAGTCCCCCTACCTGCGGCAGCACGCCGAGAATCCTGTGGATTGGTATCCCTGGGGGGATGAGGCCTTTGAAAAAGCAAGGCGGGAGGATAAGCCGATCTTCCTCTCCATCGGTTACAGTGCCTGCCACTGGTGTCACGTGATGGAGCGGGAGAGTTTCGAAAATCCCGAGCTGGCAAAGCTGCTCAATGAACATTTTGTCTCCATCAAAGTGGACCGGGAGGAACGCCCCGATATCGACAAGCACTTTCAGGAGGTCTTCGTGACGATGAACGGCAGGGCCGGGGGGTGGCCGCTGAGTATTTTTATGACGCCGGAGAAAATTCCTTTCTACTCGGCGACCTATATTCCCCCCGAGCCCCGCTACGGGATGATGGGATTTGGGGAGCTGCTGGAGACCATCGCCGCCAAATATGCCAAGGATCGCGAAACCCTCATCGAGAAGGGGCGGGAAGTCCTGGAGTTCATCAAACCCAAGGATAAGATCCAGGCGACCCGGATCGACGCTCAGCTCGAGTCGATCGTGCTCAAGCAGATCAAACAGGTCTATGAACCGAACTTCGGTGGCTTCGGCGGTGCGCCAAAATTCCCCCACGCTTCGACCCTGCGCCTGGCCCTGGCGATGCTGCAGCTGCGCGATGATAAGGAGCTGGAGCGTATCGTGCGTCATACCCTGGAGAGTATGGCGTTGGGCGGGCTCTACGACCTGGTCGACGGAGGTTTTTGCCGCTACAGCACCGACGAGAAGTGGCTGGTGCCCCATTTCGAGAAGATGACTTATGACAATGCTCTGCTGGCGGAGGTCTATGCTAAAGCGGCCGCTGTCTTTGAAAACGAGGATTATTGGCAAATCGCCCGGGAGACTTTGGACTTTATGCTGGAGCGGATGATGGAGGGGAATCTCTTTTTCTCCGCCAGCGATGCCGACAGTGAGGGAGAGGAGGGCGAATACTTCGTCTACGACTATGCCGAAGCGGTGGAAGCCTTTGCCCGGGCGGGGATCACGGAGCCGGAGCTTGCGGCCCGGAAGTTGGGGATGAGCCCGGAGGGGAATTTCGAAGGGAAAAACATCCCGCGTTTAAGCGCTTTTCAAGAGCGTAACGATCCTCAGCTCAACAAGGCCCTGAAGGTTTTGAAAGAGCTCAGAGCGAAGCGTTGCTATCCCTTTATCGACCGCAAGATTCAGAGCTCCTGGAACGCGATGATGATCCGCGCGCTTTTCGTGGCGGGACGTCGGGAGCCGCGTTACCTGGAGCAGGCGAAACGCAGCCTAGAGGCGTTGGAGGGGAAAATGACTGCAGGCGTGTGGATCTTCCACTCGGCCCTTATCGATATGGAGCCGAAGATCGAGGGCTTTTTGGAAGATTACGCCTGGTGGATCAGCGCCCTGCTGGAGGGGTACCGCAGCACCCTGGATGAGCGTTATCTGATCCGAGCTACGGAGCTGGGCAACGAGGCGATCCGCCGCTTCTACGACCGGGGGCGCTGGCGGATCGACGACGGGGAGTTCCGGGAGGTCTGTGAGGATACCGATACGGGCTACCCCTCGGCCCTGGCGGTGATGACGGAGGCCCTGCTGGGGATTCGGGCCCTCATCGACCCGGTCTACGACAAATTCATCGCCCGGACCCTGGAGGTCCACTCCTATCAGCTGATGCGCCAACCCATCGCCCGGCCTACGCTGGCAGAGGCGGCTATCCGCCATTTGCGCGACGACTTGATCGTCAAAGGGGCCCTAGAGCGGCTCCGCCCCCATATCCCCGAGATCGACGGTATCGGATATCCCTGGTTCTGGCTCCGAACCGCCTTTGAGAGCGGCTATATGCTCTGCGGAACCCGGAACTGCTTTGCCAATGAGGAGAGCTTCGAAATGATCCGCAAAGCGGTGAGCTACTGGGTGAATGAGGAATTAGGAATGAGGAATGAGGAACCGAATAACCGAATAACAGAGTAACCGAGTAACCGAGTAACCGAGCAACCGAGCAACCGAGCAACCGAATTCTCAACGCTCAACGCTTAGCTCTCAGTTCTCAGCTCTTTCAATAGATCACTCTTGCCAGATAGAGCCCCTCTGGAGGGGCTAAACGGGTGGTGTATCGCTTACCGAGCTCAAGTTGTTCTTTGAGCTGTTCCAGGCTCAGTTCACCGTTGGCGACGGCTGCGGCGGCGTGGACCATCATCCGTACCTGCGCCCGGAGAAATCCGTCGGCGTGGAAGTAGATGTAGCCGTATTTTCCCCTCCGGAGAAAATAGGCCCGGGTGATCGTGCGGATGTTGTGGGCGGTTTCGGAGCCGGTTTTGAGAAAGTGGCTGAAGTCGTGGCGTCCCTGGAAAGTTTTCAGGGCTTCACTGAGTTTTGCTTCGTCGGCAATGGCGAGTCCGGCGACATACTTTCGCTCGAAAATAGAGGGTTCTCGGCGGAAAATGTAGCGGTAGATCCGCTCTTTGGCGTCGTAACGGGCATGGAAATCGGCCGGAACGGGGGTGAGGTGCTTGAAGCGGATGGCGTCGAGGCGCCGATTGAGGTGGATCTGCAGTTCATCCAGGGGTTGTTTCGCCCAGTGAGGAGGGAGGTCGAAGTGGATCACCTGTCCCGTGGCGTGGACGCCGGCGTCGGTGCGACCGCTCCCAACGATGGGAGTACCGATCCCCAGTGAAGCCAGGGCCCGCTCCAGAGCCCCCTGTACGGTGCGGGGCGTGCGCTTCTGGCGCTGAAATCCCTCGAAGGCCGATCCGTCGTAGGCGATGACCGCTTTGATCCGCTGCATCGTCAGAAGCTCCTGAGCACCCTGCGGCGCAGCAGGAAGATCCCCAGAGCCAGCAGGAAGATGACCAGGGCGATAAAAAGAGGAACGCTACCGCTCTTTTGGAGGATCGCCGCCGGCAGGTAGACGGCCAGGGCGGTAATGAAGATCACCGCGATCGAGAGGCTGCGCTGATAGCGGGGATTGTAAAAGGTCAAAGCGGCGATGATCCCAAAAGCGAGGATGGGTGTCAGCGAAACGAAAATCAGATAGAGAAGTTTCCCCCGTCGCCCCTTGTCGTGCAACGCCTTTTTCCAATACTCTCGGCTCGTGACGATGCTCTGATAGACGTTGCGGGGATATTGATAGATATCGAGCTCCCGGTAATGAAGGTTCTCGACCTTTTTGGGGTCGCTGGTCTCCCCCGTGCCGTTGCGCAGGGTCAGGGTAAAGCGCTTGCCGTCGTTGGCCACTCTTCCTTCCCGGGCGATGAAGAGCTGGTAGGCCCCCTTGGTGCCCTGGTTGAAGAGAACCATATTCCGATAGGTGTCGTTGGCGTCTTTGCTCTCGACGAAGACGTGGTAGCTGCCGAAATTCTGGCTGAGTTTGTTGGGGGAGATATTGAGGGTGGCTTCGGCGATCTTCTGGCGCTTGAAGTGGTTGAGCTTCTGCTTCATCTGAGGGTAGAGCATCACGGAGAGGACCAAAAGCAGGGCGGTAAAGAGCAGGAGCGTCGGGATCATAAAGCGAAGCACCTTCCCGGGGGTATGGCCCAGGGAGAAGAGGGCGATGAACTCGTTCTCCTCGGAGAAACGGGTGAAGGTATTGGCCAGGGCGGCGATCAGGGAGAGGGGAACGGTGTAGAAGAAGATCTCCGGAAGCATATAGCCAAAAAGCTGCACCAGCTCCCTAAACTCCAGGTTGACCCGGGAGGAGAGGATGGAGAGCTGAATGACGAAGATCAGGGAAACCACCAGCAAAAAGGGGAGGAAGACCAGGAGATAGGCTTTGGCGAAAGACCAGAGGATATAGCGCCGTGTTTTACCCATAGATGAGCTGCTCCAAAAGCCGATAGATCGGTTTGTCGAAGAGATAGAGGATCAGGGTTCCCAGGGAGAGAAAGGGCACGAAGGGGATCATCGTATCTTTGGCGAGCAGGGAGGGAAGGATCGCCAGGATTGCCGAGAGAAAGAGGGCGATGAAAAATCCGGGAAGCCCGAGTAGGGCCGCCATCGTTCCGGCCACGATCACATCGGCACCGCCCATCGCCTCTTTTTTGAGGGCTTTGCCAAGCAGCCAGGCCAAGAGCCAGAGCCCTCCGGCGGCAAGTGCTGCATCCCGAAGGGCCGTGACAAGAACCTCCCAATCGCCCAGCTGCCAGGCGTGGGCCGCCGCCGCCAGCAGGGCCGTGACGAGGGCGAAAAAGTTGACCGAATCGGGGACAGCGAAATACTCGAAGTCGATCATACTCAGAGCCAGCAGGGCCGAAAAGGTTGCCGCGATGAAGAGAAAATAGAGGATCGCGGGGAGACCGGGTTGCTGCAGCTGGGGGGCGAGCTTGAAGTAGAGGGCCGTCCAGAGCAGGGCATTGAGCAATTCCACCAGGGGGTAGCGGGCACTGATCGGCTCACGGCAAAAGGCGCAGCGCCCCCGCAGGGCGATCCAGGAGAGCAGGGGGACATTGTGATACCAGTGCAGGCTCTCGCCGCATTTGGGGCAGTGGGAACCGGGCCAGGCGATATTCTCCCCCCGGGGAGTGCGGTAGATCACCACGTTGAGAAAGGAGCCCACCAGGAGCCCGAGGATGAAGGCCGCCGCAGCGCCCAAAAAGATTCCCGTCATTTAAATGCCTCCGAATTTACGGTTTCTGTTTTTGAAATCATCGATGATGCTTTGGAGCTCTTCGACGGAAAAGTCGGGCCAGTAGGTCGGGGTAAAGGCCAGTTCCGTGTAGCTGAGCTGCCAAAGCAGAAAATTGCTCAGCCGCTGCTCCCCGCTGGTGCGGATCAACAGATCGACATCCGTATACGGAGTGTCCAGATGGCGGCTGATGTTCTCTTCGCTTGGCTCTTCGCCCGCTGCGAGGCAGCGCCGGACACTGCGGACGATCTCATCCCGCCCTCCGTAGTTGAGAGCCAGGATCTGGGTGAGGCGGCGGTTGTTCCGCGTCAGCTCCCGGGTCGCTTCGAGGGTTTGGCGCAGTTTGGAGCCGAAGGGGCTCAGATCCCCGATGGTTTCGAAACGGATCCCGTGCTCCATATAGTGCTCCTGCTCCTGGCGGATATACTTTTCGAGCAGGTGCATCAGGTAGTCCACTTCCATCTTGGGGCGTTTCCAATTCTCGGTGCTGAAAGCATAGAGAGTCAGTGTCTCGATCTCCGGCTCCTTGGCGCAGTACTCGGTGACACGTCGAACCGTTTCGACCCCCGCTTCGTGGCCCTTGGTGCGGCGCAGGCCCCGCTCGGCCGCCCAGCGTCCGTTGCCGTCCATAATGATGGCGAGATGTCGGAGGGTGTTACTCATCGGCTGCCAGCCTCTTCGCCTGCTCGAGGATGCTGAAGGCCAGCTCCGATTTGGGGGCGGTATGCAGCTCTGTCTCCTCATCCGCCGTGATGAAAGTGACGGCGTTCTCATCTTTGCCGAAGCCTTTGCCTTCGCCGACGTGGTTGTAGCAAACCGCATCGACCCCTTTTTCCTCCAGGAGTTTGCGGGCGTTCTCCCTGCCCGCTTCGCTGTCGGTCTCGGCTTTGAAAGCGACGGAGACGATCCCGCTTTTGTCCAGAGAAGCGAGAAGGTCGGGGTTGCGGACCAGCTCCAGCGTCCAAGTCTCCCCGAGAGTATTCTTTTTGAGTTTGCCCTCCTGGGGGAAGCGGGGGCGGTAGTCGCTGACTGCCGCCGCCATAAAGAGGTAGGGGGTCTTTTGGACCATTCCGACGGGGTTGGGGTTGTTCATACTGGGTTTGCTCATCACCCCTTTTTTGGCGACCCGGATGCAGTCGACGAGGTATTCGCCCATCTCTTCGGCGCTCTCCACATCGATGGTGTAGACCTTTTGGGGCAGACCCTCGTTGGCGACGGTGCGCAGGTAGCAGACATCGGCGCCCCGGAGCCAGAGGGCGGTCGCCAGGGCGTCGGCCATTTTGCCGCTGGAGCGGTTGCCGATGTAGCGCACGGGGTCGATCGCTTCCCGGGTGCCGCCGCCGGTGACGACCGCTTTGCGGTCCTGCCAAAAAGGATCACGCAGCAGGGCCCGCGCCCCCTGGTAAAAGATCTCCAGAGGCTCGGCCAGGGCGCCGCTGCCTTCGTCACCGCAGGCGAGGAGCTTTTCGGCGGGTTCGATGACGGTGACGTCGTTGACCTTGAGCATTTTGAGGGAGCCTTCGGTGTAGTGGCTGCGGAGCATTTGGGTATTGGCCGCGGGGGCCACCAGGAGGGGCCCGGCGTAGGCCAGGGCGCTCTGGAGCAGCAGGTTGTCGGCGATCCCTTTGGAGAGCTTGTTGAGGGTGTTGGCGGTGGCGGGTGCGATGATGAAGGCTTCGGCCCATTTGCCCACGTCGATATGGTTGAGTGGGCCGCTCCAGCTCTCGGTAGATTCGGTGAGCACGGGGCGGCGGGTAAGGGCTTCGAAGGTGAGCGGGGAGACGAAGCGCTCGGCGGCGGGGGTCATCACCACCTGCACCTCAGCTCCGGCTTTGATGAAGAGCCTCGCTACGTCACAGGCTTTATAAGCGGCGATGGAGCCGCTGACGCCCAGGAGGATGCGGCGTCCCTGGAGATCGACTTTGGGGGTCATGCGCGGCCTTTGTTGAAAAATTTGCGGTAGAAGCCTTCGACGATCTTGAGAGGAGTGCGGCTGATGGCCAGAGCCCCCGAGGGAACATCCCGGGTGACGGTGCTGCCCGCGGCGATGATGCTCTCATCCTCCACGGTCACGGGGGCGACCAGTTGGGTGTCGCTGCCGATGAAGACGTTTTTGCCGATGATGGTCTTGTATTTGGCTTTGCCGTCGTAATTACAGGTGATAGTGCCGGCGCCGATGTTGGTACCTTCGTCGATCTCGCTGTCGCCCAGGTAGCTCAGGTGGCCCGCTTTGACCCCCTTGAGGATGGACTTTTTGACTTCGACGAAGTTGCCGATATGGGTATGCGAAAGGTTCGATCCTGGGCGGATACGGGCCATAGGCCCCACGTCGCCGTCACGGATCACGGAATCCTCGATGACGCTGTGGGCTTTGATGTGGGCATTTTCGATGCGGCAGCGGCCGTGGATCTGCACACCGCTTTCGAGCTCGCACTCCCCGAGGAACTCCGCCCGGCAGTCGATATAGATCGTCTCGGGCAGGCGCATTGTGACCCCCTCCAGCATCCAGTAGCGCCGGATGCGCCGCTGCATGATCTCCTCGGCATGGGCCAGGTCCACTCGGGAGTTGACCCCCTTGAACTCCTCCTCTTCGACGAAGACCGGCTTGACGTGGCGTCCCTCTTCGACCGCCATTTTGACGATGTCGGTGAGGTAGTATTCCTGTTGGGCATTGTCATTGGAAAGGGCGGGGATATAGCGCTCCAACAGTTCGCGTTTGACGCAGTAGACCCCGGCATTGACGGTCTGGATGAGGCGCTGTTCGGGGCTGCAGTCCTTCTCTTCGACGATCTCTTTGACTTCGCCTTTTTCGATGACGACCCGTCCGTAGCCGCTGGGGTCCTCCACGTCGATGACACTCATCGCGATATCTCCGCCGGCATCGACGAGGCGGAGCAGGGAGCTGGTGGTCACCAGAGGCATATCGCCGTTGAGGATCAGCACCCGATCGTGCCGGTAGTCGATCCCCCGGAGGGCTCCGCCCGTGCCGGGATAATTCTCGGCATCCTGACGGTGGATCTTGATCTTTTTGTATTCGCTTTCGATCGCCTCTTTGACCCGGTCAAATTGATGGTGAAGCACGACCGTGACATCGTCGCTGATCTTCACCGCGGCATCCAGGGCGTGAAAGAGCATCGGTTTCCCGCTGATGGTGTGGAGGACTTTCGGGGTCTTCGATTTCATTCGGGTTCCCTTGCCCGCGGCGAGGATCACGATACTGACAGACATACTTGTTGTTCCTTTTGGGTAAAATCTCTTCAAAATATAGCAATTATATCCAAAGGGAATTAAGGTGAAATGCAGACATTTCGGAGCCTGCGGCAGTTGCACGCTCTACAAATTGGACTATGAAAAGCAGTTGGAGCGCAAAGCAGAGAGGCTGCGGGGGCTTTTGGCCCCTTTTTATGATGGCGAAATAGAGCGCTTTGCCTCCCCAGACTCCCATTACCGGGCCAGGGCGGAGTTTCGTATCTGGCACGAGGGCGGCCGGGCCGACTACGCGATGGGCAATCTGAGCAAGGACGGCAATGTCATTATAGAAGAGTGCCCCAAAGTGATCCGCCCCGTCGAAGAGCGAATGGAGCCGTTGCTGGAGGCGGTCAACGCTTCGCCGGTGCTTTCACGCAAGCTCTTCGGTGTGGAGTTCCTGGCCGCGACGACGGGGGAGTGCCTGATCACGATGCTCTATCATCGTCCGCTGGACGAGAGTTGGGCACGGGAAGCCAGGGCCCTGGAGGAGCAGCTCAACGCTTCGATTATCGGTCGGGCCCGCAAACAGAAGGTCGTCCTCTCCCGGGAGTTTGTCACCGAGGAGCTGGAGATTGATAGTAAAAAATATAAATATCGCCACTACGAGGGGGGATTCACCCAGCCCAACCCCTACGTCAATACCAGGATGATCGCCTGGGCCAGGGAGCGGGCCGCCGAAGCGGGGGGAGGGGATCTGCTGGAAGCCTACTGCGGGTTGGGGAATTTCACCATCCCTTTGGCGGAGAATTTCTCCAAGGTCCTGGCGACGGAGATCAGCAAAAACTCCATCAAAGCCGCCAAAGAGAACTGTGCCCTCAACGGGGTGGAGAATATCGAGTTTGTCCGCCTCAGCTCCGAGGAGATGACTTCTGCCCTACGCAAAGAACGGCAATTTAACCGCCTGAAGGGAATCAATATTGATGAATATGATTTCAAATGCGTCCTAGTAGACCCTCCCCGCGCCGGGTTGGACGAAGCGACACGGGAGTTGATCACCACATTTGAAAATATCATCTACATCTCCTGCAACCCCGAGACCCTGGCACGGGACCTCGAGCGGTTGAGCCAAAGCCACGAAGTGCATGCCGCGGCGAGCTTCGACCAGTTTCCCCACACGGAGCATTTGGAGAGTGGGGTCTTTTTGCAGAGGAGGCAGATCAATCCTTGACGAAAGGTAAAAGTATGACTGAAGTATTAGCCAATTACACAGCGGACATTTCAGAATTGAAACAGAATCCCTGTGAGCTGATCAAAAGGGCTGAGGGACAGGCCGTGGCGATTTTGCACCACAACAGACCCAGCGCTTATCTTCTCCCTGCTGAACTTTATGAACAAATGATAGATATTCTGGAGGATTATGCTTTGACCCAGGAGCTTAAGAAGCGCTTGAACGATGAAGAAAAACCAATAACAGTAAAACTCGATGAACTATGAGTCAACGTCTATCCCAAAAGCTCAAAGGAAAGCATTGAACAAAGAACAATCCAAAATCCAAAATCCAAAATCCAAAATCTCCAATCCCTGGCTCTTCCCCACCGCCCAGAAAAACGACTTCGTTTTCACCCCCTCTCCCAGGGATTTCACCGTCAAAGAAATTCCCCTTTATGAGTTTTCAGGCGAAGGGGAGCACCTGATCGTGCAGGTGCGCAAGAAGGGGTTCTCGACCTGGGAGTTGACCGACCGGCTGAGCAACCGTCTGGGTATTCCCAGGCGGCAGATCGGCTATGCGGGGCTCAAGGACAAGCACGCCTTGACCACTCAGTATCTCTCTTTACCCGCCGCTTGTGAAAAGTCGTTGGAAGGAATGGAACTGGAAGGGGTGAAAATCCTCGACGTGACCCGTCACGACAACAAGCTCAGGGTCGGGCATCTCAAAGGCAACCGCTTCCGCCTGCGTTTCAAAAAGGTTTTGGGGGTGCAGAAGGAGAAGATCGACTCCGTGCTCGATTGGATCGAGCGCTGGGGGATGCCCAACTACTTCGGCCTCCAGCGATTCGGCACCGAAGGGAACAATTGGCAGGAGGGCCTGGCGCTGGTAGAGGGACGCTTGAAGATCCGCGAGCGCAAAATGCGGGAGTTCCTCATCAGTGCCTATCAGAGCAGGCTCTTCAACGATTGGTTGAGCCGGCGTATCGGGCTGAGCCGGTTGCTGGAAGAGTTTGGCGAACGGGAGGTAGAAACGATCGAGAAACTTCCCGCCGGATCGCTCTCAGGGGTCAAAAAACAGGAGCACTTTTTCAAAATCCTCTCGGGGGATCTGATGATGCACTATCCCTATGGCAGGCTCTTCCCGGCCGAGGATCTCGACTCCGAAGCGGCAAAGTTCGCCGCCAAAGACCGGGCTCCCACCGGTCTGCTGCCCGGTCGGAAGGTCAAGCGGGCCGAAGGGACTGCCCGGTTGATCGAAGAGCTTTATGACGGCAAGAGGATTTCGGAGCAGGGGAGCCGCCGATATGCGTGGGTCTTTCCATCGGAGATCCACCGCCGCTATGTGCCGGAGAAGGCGCATTATGAGCTGAGCTTCACACTGCCGAAAGGGAGCTATGCGACGGTGCTGGTGGCGATGCTGAAAGGGAAATGGAATGAGGAGTGAGGAATTATGGTTTGCGTTACACGGTAACGCTTTTATTTGAAGTGATGGGACGATGAAAAGAGTTGACGAAATTCGGGATTTTGTCGAAAAGGCCGAGGCGATCCTGGTCACTGCGGGTGCTGGGATGGGGGTCGATAGCGGTTTGCCCGATTTTCGGGGGGATGAGGGGTTTTGGCGGGCCTATCCGCCCCTGAAGAAACTGGGGATACGTTTCGAAGAGATGGCGAATCCCCGCTGGTTCGAGGATGATCCAGAACTTGCCTGGGCTTTTTACGGTCACCGGCTCAATCTCTACCGTGAAACGGAACCCCACGAGGGGTTTGCGATTCTCCGCCGGCTGATCGCCGCCAAAGGGGGAAACGGTTTTGTCTTTACCTCCAACGTAGACGGGCAGTTTCAGAAAGCGGGCTTCGATGAGCAGGCGATCTATGAAGTGCACGGCTCGATCCACTATTTGCAGTGTCTGCACAATTGCACCGATGCCATCTGGCCCAATGAAGAGGAGGTTCCCGTAGATACAGAGCGTTTCCGGGCCTTGCGTATTCCCCGCTGTCCCCGCTGTGGAGGCGTGGCGCGCCCCAATATCCTGATGTTCGGCGATTGGGGATGGAACAGCAATCGAAGCGAAGCCCAGGCGATAGGATTCGGTGCCTGGCTTGAAAAAAACAGAGCGAAACAGATGGCGATCATTGAGGTTGGGGCCGGAACTGCTGTGCCTACCGTCCGCCGTCAAGGGGAAGTTTTGGCCGCGAAGCTTCCCGGAGCCCGACTCATCCGCATCAATCCCGGAGAGCCTCAGATCGATGAAAGGCTTGGCTGGGGATTACCCCTGGGAGGTTTGGAGGGGATTTGTGCGATCGTGGGTCGGGAGTGAACCCGCTCTCAAAAGATCCAGTAACTTTAGAGGTTATTGATCGGGGCAAGAGAGAGCCGGGAGCAGCGACTTTAGTCGCTGAAATGAGCCCACGATCTTTAGGAGTATGCTACTAAAGTCGCCTCTTCTGGACCAATGAACGACAAAAAGCAAGGGTAGAACTTTTCGTAACATCAGTTAGTAAGGGATCTTGTCCTCTTTCTCCTCCCAGAGTTTCAAAAGCCGGGTGCACGTGGGAAGCGGATGACGTGCGAAAGGGATGGGATCGGGTTTTTCACCCCGGATGATTTCGGTGATAAAGGTGTCATCGAAGCCGATTTTTGCGGCCTCCTCTTTGGTGTTGCAGTAGATCACCCGGTCGAGATGGGCCCAGTGGATGGCTGAAAAGCACATAGGACAGGGCTCTCCGGTACAGTAGAGGGTGCAGCCATTCAGGTGAAAGCGCTGTAGTTTTTCCCCGGCTAAGCGGATCGCCAAAATCTCGGCGTGGGCAGTGGGATCGTTGCGCAGCACGACCTCGTTATGGGCGGTGGAGACAATTTCACCCCGGTAAACGATCACAGCGCCGAAGGGTCCGCCGTGGCCCGCTTCTACCCCTTTGCGGGCCTCTCCGATCGCAATCTGAAGATATTCTTCGGTATTCATACGCTCTTCCTCGAGATAATGTTATCTATACTCAATAGCTTTAGTGTAGCAGGGTTTCTGAGGAAATTTTAACGAGTGGGGTCAGAGCATTCCCTCGTCGGCGAAACTGAAATACCCCTCCTTGGTCAAAATGACGTGATCGAGCAGATCGATGCCCACCAGACGGCCTACCTCTTTGAGGCGGTCGGTAATGGCGATATCGGGGCGGCTGGGCGTCAGGGTGCCGCTGGGGTGGTTGTGGGCGACGATGATGCCGGCGGCGCGGTCGGCGATGGCGTCGGCGAAGACTTCCCTGGGGTGGACCAATGATTGGTTGAGGGTGCCGATGAAGACCGTGCGGACTTCGATGACCCGTGAAGCGCCGTCAAGGGTGACGCTGAGGAAATGCTCCCGGCTTTTGTTGGCAAAGGGCTCCAGCAGTTCATACACTTCCGCCGCGGAGTGGATCTGTCGGCGGCTGCTCAGTAGAAAGCGACGGCTCAGCTCTATGGCGGCCAGAATCTGGGAAGCTTTGGCCGGCCCCAGGCCGTGGATCTGTGTCAGCCGCTCCAGATCGAGCCGATCGAACTCTTGCTCCATCACCGCAGCGATTTCACGGGCCAGTTTACGCACATCTTTGCCCGGAATCCCCGATCCAAGCAACACAGCCAGCAACTCTTCGTTTTTGAGGGCTCCGGCACCCCGTGCCGCCATCTTCTCCCTGGGTCTATCCCGATGATACATCTCCTGAATGCTTGTCATATCTACCTCCTGCCCGGATACTTTACATCATTATGGGGACATCGGGGTTTTGGGATGACAAAGTGAAATATTCGGATGAGGAAAATGGGGAGAGTGTGGTGCGTTACCTGTTTCACAAAGAGTTCACTTTTGTCTCTTATCATTTGATGATCACATAAGAAGGAGTCTGAGATGAAAAAGTTGTTTCTACTGAGCCTTTTGGCTTTCGGTTCGATCTATGCAGGATCTTTTAGCTGGTATCGTGACGTGCCGGTGATCCGAAGCAAACCCGTCTATGAAACGGTTACTATAAGAAAACCCTATGAAGTCTGCTATAACCGTCAGGTGCCGGTCTATCGAAACGGCATCGAGGAACCCGTCGCGGCACTTCTGGGCGGTGCGGCCGGCGGGGTTCTGGGCCACCAGATCGGCAAGGGGCGCGGTAGAACCGCCGCGACGATAGGCGGAGCCGTAGTCGGCGCTTTTGTAGGAGACAATCTGGCCAGACGACAGCGTAGGGTTTACTACCGTCCCCATCGCGTCTGTGAAACCCGCTATAGAGTGCATGGGGAGCGTCAGTTGGTCCATTATCGGAATGTCGCCCGTTTTCATGGAAGACGGATCGTGAAGTTCAGTTCCCGCCCCCTCCGTTATATCCGGATAAAAATAACGGCGAGCTATTGATTGCTTGCCGGTTTATACAACGGTATAATTGTTTTATAACCTCAGTAGGATATAATTCTGTAGAAAACAATATTTTATAAAGAAAGGCTAAAATTGGATTTTCTGTCTCAAACTTTCATAATGGCTGATGCTTTTTTTTCTGCTCTTTTTACTCTTTTGATTTTTTTCCTCTGTTTCTATGCTATACCGCGTCATTCCACAACTATGAATTTCACTATTGCGACTAACCACGCGAAAAAATATGGAACAGGGCCCTCACTGGATATAGGTGACGATCTCTCTATGCTGGACAAATGGAAGTACAAAGGTCTTATGGAGAAACTTCTGCGGCTGAAGCATCGCATCTATTTGGAGAGCGAGATCTATCAACACTACGCCAACAGCGGTTTGGGGAAGTTCTCAGAGGGACCTGATGGTGCCCAGCAGGTGATCGCCCTCAATATCGCCGGCGCTCTTGACGAGATCAAAAAAGAGCTCCAAGAGCGAAAAAAGAGTGAGGGGAGTCGCTCGTTTTTGCGCTCGGTCATTTGGGGTTTGCTCGGTACGCTCCTCTATACAGGTCTTTTTGGCGTCATCCTTTTTCTCAACTTTGGAATGCATAAAGTGGCTCTTCTGAGCAGTGTCTATATTCCTTTTTATGGCGGTCTCGTTCTTACGGCGTTGATCACAGGTATTTTGGGTGGTCGTTCGTGGGGAGATACTTTGGCGTTAAGGAGAATGGAGGAGGAGGTCAAGGTATTGGACGAGAGAGCAAAACCGATCCTGGTCCATGCCAAGATCGTCAATCCTGACTAGATCTCTTTTCGATTCTCTCACGGGCGACTTCAACTCCTTCCCTGATTCGGTATTCTTCTTTCTACTCAATACCTTTCAGTTATTCCAGACTCTCACTCGAAACAGGGCTGTATGGCCCTATCATTTCTACACACCTCTCTGTCAAACTCTTTGTTTCAAAGTGGTGATCTGATATTCTTTGAGCACTTTTCCTATTTTTAAAAAAGACGGTCAGGTCAATTCAATGGCACTTATTTCGGTTGAATTTGCGAAAGCGACAAATAGATAATAAAGAAGGGAAGAATCGTATGAGAATATGGCTCACAGGGATCTTTTTGACCGTTTCTGTCAGTGTATTTCTACTGGGTGGGAATACTCTTTCGAATGGTGCAACTCCATCTCCGGCAGCCCAGGCAAAAAGAGCGAAAACAACAGAGGGGATAGATTGGAACGATCCCGCTGCGGTCGCTGCCTTGCGGCAGGTCCTGAGCCGGGACGCCCTCTCTCGGGTCCGGCGGTATGCACTGAGCCACAGGATGGGTTTTCGTTCCCGTGATCTTACCCATTGGATCGCCGGCATCTACTTTGCCAGAGAAGGGGGCAGGGATGTGGCCTGGGTGGTGGCTGCCAGCAAACCCCGGCGCAATTTCGAGTGCCACGCCTGTTATCCGAAGCTCTCTATACTCGTTTATGCCCAGGCGGCTCCCAACCGATGGCAGCTGACCGGGCAAGGGTATGAAACCTTCGAAAGCTCCTACGGTTGGGGGAATGCGCCGGATGAGAAGAATATGGCTCTGGTGCACATCGCTCCCGACAAAGTCGCTTTGGCCGTGCGCTCCAGTTTTTTCAATATGGGATGGGAAGAAGATTATTATGCCCTATATCGGGTCGAGAGGGATAGGGGACACCAGATCCTTTTTACGCAGATACATACCGACAATAAAGCGGCAGACTCTAAACCCTTTACTGACTGGAGCACTGAGTTACGTTTGCGCCCAAGCAAAGAGAGCCCTTGGTGCGAGATCTATCTCAAGCGTCGTGGGATAGATGAAGGGCGACCCATGGATCAAACGGTAGTCTATCGCTATTCAAATGGATCATACCGTCCTATCGGGGATGACCCGGTAATGAAATGGCGCCGTTAGCGTCCGGCTAGGGGGCGAGGGGGTGCCGCTCCGTCAGATCGGGAAGGAGATAACCGTCGCGGTAATATTCCAGGAGTAGATATTTCCCGTCGGAGGCGGCGTGAAACTGCAGGGTCTGGGGTGAAGCGGGAGTTTGCCCGCGGGATCGGCCGAAGAGTTTGAAATCAAAAGCCCGGGGGCCTGTCTTTTTGAAAATGACCGTCGCCTGTGTGTAATTCCCTGTCCGGTCGTGGTCGCAGAGTCTTCGCCCCTGTAGACCGGGTCGGCAGGAACTCTCGATGTCGATGAGGTGATCTCCCTGGATGAACCGGGGAGAGAAGTGGAGATAGTAGGGGTCGAGGGGCGGCAGGGCTTCGCCGTCGATAGCCAGGCTCTTGTCACTGAGTGTAATTGCAAAGCGCTTTTTCTCCCGGCCTCCCTCCCATCGGGTATGGAACCTTTCGATATGCTCGGCTTTGGCAGCTTTCACCGGTGCGGCACCTGAAGCTTTGTGCTTTTGCCTGACGATCGGAGCAGGGTAGGTGCAATCGACTTCTCCGGCTTTGAGCCGTTGGCATCCCCGGTAATCGCCGAATTTCTTGCAGAGATCCTGGCAACTTGTCGCCGCAGCGAGAGAAAAAGTCGCCGCCAGGAAAAGGATGGAAAGGTTTGAAAACACGGATTTTCCTTTGATCGATCTGAATAAAATCATAACGAAGTTCTGTGGGATTTCGGGATGTGAAAAATCTTTCCTGCCCCAGATCATGGCCGAAGGTCGCAAGATCGGAATCCGGAAAGTGATGGCCCACGGCGACGAACTCAAAGCGATCGTCATCAAAGCCCTCCAACAGCAAAAACCTGCCGCCAAATAATCGGCTTATCCGGTCGCCCGTCGCCAGTGCGGGGGCTTTGCTCCTTGAATATGTGTTACGAACCATTCGGTTATTCATTACCCGGTTATTCGGTTAAGCCGTGACTTATTATCCTTTCTGTCTCTTTGCTATAATACCTCTCCTATAATTTTAAAAGTGACGAAAGAGAGCATAATGCGACTGTTTGATGATGATGAAGATGGTTTCCTGAGCACCACCCCCAGAGAGAACTTTTTCCAGGTGATCCATACCGCCAACCGGAACATCGTAGATCTGGAGCTGGAGAAGCTCATCGAGCGCCTGGCTGTGGCAGAAAAGATGCTCGAAGAGAAGGGCCTCGAAGAGGAGTATGAGCGTCAAGTGCTCACACTCCCTACCGCAGAGCCCACGGAGATCGAGAACCGAAAAAATTCTCTTTTTATCGAGACGGTGGGCAACATCGTCACTCAGTGTGAGTAGAAAGGTTTGATGTGCTGGAGGCGGTAGAGCGTCAGATCGAACACTACATCAACGACCTGGAGGATGCCGACGCGCGGCAGCTCTATAGTCGGCTGCCCGCAGGCAAACGCCTGAGGGCGCGGCTGATCCTCACCATTGCCGGATCGGGCCTGAGCGCCGTCAAAACCGCCGCCATCGTCGAGATGATCCATGCCGCGAGCCTGCTGCATGATGATGTGATCGACGACGCCTACACGCGCCGCGGGCGCCCCTCCATCAATGCCCTCTACGGCAATAAAACCTCCATTATGTTCGGGGATGTCCTCTACTCCAAAGCCTTCTACGAGCTGGTGGATATCGACCGTCAGGTCGCTCGCAGCATCGCCAATGCCGTCGTACTCCTGAGTCTGGGGGAGCGCCAGGATGTACTCCTCTCCGAATCCTTCAATCCCGACCGTGATGCTTATTTGAAGATGATCTATCAAAAGACCGCCGCGCTGATCGAAGCGGCGGCGGAGTCGGCAGCGATCCTGGCGGGCAAGGATCGGGAGGCGTACCGCACCTACGGGCGGAACCTGGGGATCGCCTTTCAAATGATCGATGACATCCTGGACATCACCCAGAGTGCCGAAGCTCTGGGCAAGCCGGCGATGCACGATTTCGAAGAGGGCAAGACGACGCTGCCCTATATCTATCTCTACGAAGCCTTGGACGAGCCGGATCGCAAGCGGCTGCTGGCTATGCACCGCCAGCCGGTGACCGGGGAGAACGCCGAGTGGATCCGGGAGCGGATGGCGCGGACCGGCGCACTGGAACGTGCCCGCGACGAAGCCAAAGCCCTGATCGAAGAGGCCATCGCCCTGATGCGCCGCGAAGGGGAACCGGAGCTCGAAGCCCTGGCAATGAAGATGATCGAAAGGAACTACTGAGTATGCACTATCAGGTGGTGAGCTTCAACTACAAACACTGCTCCCTCGAAGAGCGGGAACGCCTGGCGTTTAAAAACGATGATGAGATCCGGGAATTTCTTCAGACGCTCGTGGCCTTCGATTTTATGCTCGAAGCCTTTGTGATCAATACGTGCAACCGGATCGAAGTGGTCACCGCCAGCCGGGACAATTTCGCCACCTTTCACGCAGTCCTGGGGCTCCTGTCGCGTACCCGGGGTGTGAATTTCTACGAATTGGAAAAGAGCGCCAAGCGTTATGAGGATGAAGAGGCGGTCCGACACCTCTTCAGCGTGGTCAGTTCTCTCGACTCTCTGGTGATCGGGGAAGCCCAGATCACGGGACAGGTGAAGCAGGGGTTCAAACTCTCCTACGACAACGGCACCGCCGGACGGGAACTCAACCGGGTGCTCAGCTACGCCGTCAAATGCGCCGCAGAGGTGCGCAATGCCACCAATATTTCCGAAAACCCTATCTCCATCGCTTCGGTGGCGGTGGCCCAGGCCCAGGATCTGATGGGAGGAACCCTGGCGGGGATGACCGGCGTGGTGGTCGGCACGGGGGAGATGGGACGCCTGGCGGCCAAGCATCTGCTCCGTGCGGGGGCCGATGTGCTGCTGGTTTCACGCACCCGGGCACACGCAGAAGCCCTGGCCGAGGAGCTGGGAGAGAATGTCCGGGTGGGCTCGATGGAGCGTCTGGAAGACTATATCAACCGCTATCGGCTGCTCTTCAGCGCCACCGCTTCCCCCGAGCCCATCATCACCCCCGCGATGGTGGAAGCCAAGGATCTCAACCGGATCTGGTTCGATATGGCGATCCCGAGGGATATCGCCGAAATTTGCGAAGCGGATATCCGTATTTTCCGGATCGACGATCTGCAGGCGATTTCCAAGAACAACCACGCTTTGCGCCAGGAACAGGCGCTGAGGGCTTCGGAGATCGTCGAACGATATGTGGAGGAGTTTTACCGTTGGCTCCAGGCCCTCTCCATCGAACCGGTGATCCGGCAGATGCGTCTGGAGATCGAGGCGGTGATCGACGAGGAGATCGCCCGGGCCCTGCGTAAGGGCTACATCCCCGCCGAGAGTGCCGAGAATGTCCGCCATCTGGTGGCCCAGTCCTTCGACAAATACCTCCACCGGCCCACCAAAAATCTCCGCGGAATTTCCAAAGAGAGTGATGGAAGCCGGGCTATCGAAGCGATCAAAACGATTTTCGAGATCGATACCTCCGATGTCGATCCCAAACAGTATAAAAATCAGTCAAAGGAATCCTGAGTATGCGCTTTTCCAAACTATTGATCCCCACCGCCAAAGAGGCACCCAGCGACGCGGTGCTTCCCAGCCATATCTACCTGCTTCGCGCCGGGTTTATCCAGAGTGTGGGAGCGGGACTTTATAACTTCCTCCCTCTGGGCAAGCGGAGCCTGGACCGGGTGCGCCAGGTGGTCAAAGAGGAGCTCGACGCCGCGGGTTGCCAGGAAGTGGACCTGGCCTTCGTGACCCCGGCGGAGCTCTGGCGTGAGAGCGGACGCTTCGAGAAATACGGCAAAGAGCTGCTGCGCTTCACCGACCGCAAGGAGAACGAGTTTGTCCTGGGGCCCACCCACGAAGAGATGATGGTCAACCTGGTGCGCCAGAGTGTCAAAAGCTACAAGCAATTGCCCCTGCATCTCTATCAGATCAAGACCAAGTTCCGTGACGAGATCCGCCCCCGCTTCGGACTGATGCGCGGGAGAGAGTTTTTGATGGAGGACGGCTACAGCTTCCACAAGGACGAAGAGGATATGAAGCGGGAGTTCGACCATATGGAGGCGACCTACAGCCGGATCTTCACCCGACTCGGGCTCGATTTCCGTGTCGTCGAAGCCGACAGCGGTGCCATCGGCGGCAGCGGATCCAAGGAGTTCATGGTCCTGGCCGACAGCGGCGAGGATACCATCGTGGTCTGTGAAGGGTGCGACTACGGCGCCAACATCGAGGCGGCGGTACGCGCCCCCAAAGCGGCGCCGGAGTACGAAGAGGGCGAAGAGCCCGAAATGACCGCGGGTGAATTCCAGACCCCGGGCATCAAGACCATCGACGATCTGGCGGATTTCTTCCATATCGATCCTCACCATCTCATCAAAGCGGTGGCCAAAAAGGCCCTCTACGACGAAGGGCGCGAAGCGATCGTCCTCTTCTTCCTCCGGGGCAACGACGAGCTGGAGGAGACCAAAGCCTGCAACGCCGTAGGAGCCAACGAACTGGTCGATGTGAGCGAGGAGGAGCTTCGGGCCGCCGGGCTTACCCCCGGATTTATGGGTTTTATCAATCTTCCCGATGGGATCCGCTACGTCATCGACAAAGAGCTCAAGGGCGAAACTCCGATGATCATGGGGGCCAACAAAGAAGATTACCATCTCATCGGTGTAACGGTACCCGACTACGGTGATTTCTTCGCCGATCTGGTGGCGGTGCAGGAGGGGGACCGCTGTGCCAAATGCGGCGGGCGGCTCCACTACACCAAGGGGATCGAAGTAGGGCACATCTTCCAGCTCGGGACCCGCTACAGCGAGCCGCTCAATGCAACCTTCCTCGACGAGAACGGCAAGCGCCGCCCCTTCGTGATGGGAACCTACGGTATCGGGGTCTCCCGGCTTCTGGCGGCGATCATCGAGCAGCACCACGACGATCGGGGCTGTATCTGGACCCGGGAGAGTGCCCCCTTCGATGTGGAGATCATCGTCTCCAACATCGCCAACGACGCCGAGCGGGAAGCGGCCGAAGAGCTCTACCGCCTGCTGAAAAGCAAAGGGGTGGAGGTGCTCCTCGACGACCGCAAGGAACGCTTCGGATTCAAAATGAAGGATTTCGAGCTCATTGGGATTCCCCTGGGGATCGTAGTGGGCAAGAAACTGGCCGATGGCCAGGTGGAGCTGATTGTCAGGGACGGTCTGGAGCGCATCGACCTGCCCCTGGAGCGCGTGGCCGACGAGGTCCTGGAACGGGTCTAGGATGCTCTACCTTCTCATACTCTTCTTCGCCGAACTCTTCGTCTCTCTCAAAGTAGGGACGGTGATCGGCTTTGGCTGGAGTGTGGTTTGGATTCTCTCGACGATGATCCTGGGGGCTCTGCTGCTGAAACTCTCCCCCTATGCTCTCTGGAACAATTTCCAAACCTTCAATTTCGGCAAGTTCGACCTGCGGGATGTCCACAACGCCTCCATAGCTTATATGGCGGGGGCAATCCTGCTGATCATCCCCGGAGTGCTGACGGATCTGATCGGTATCGCCCTCCTGCTCTACACACTCTATTTACATTTGTTCGCTAGAATCCGACCTAAGCAGCAAACACCGCATGACCCATTTTATGAAGGAGACAACAATGTCATTGACGTGGAAATTATCGATGAGCCTGATCACAGCGAGCGTGATCGCAAGCTCCGCTGAATTCAACCTGGAGAACTTCGTTCGTCATACCCTGGTGAAAAACCCGAGGATCAAGGTCGAGAAGGTTCAGGAGATCGCCCATCAGTCCCTGGAAGGGCGTCCAGGATGGACCGTTTATATGTTTACGATGGACCTGGTGATGGGAAAACGCAAGCAACAGATCCCCGAGATGGTCTTCATCAACCCCAAAGAGGAACTGGCCGCCATGTCTTTGATCGATCTCAAGACAGGGGAGGATTTGCGCAACACTATCAAGCCCAAGATGCCCGAAAGCTTCTACAACAAGAAGCACCTGATTGCCGGCAATGCCGACGCTCCCCACAAGATCGTGGTCTTCTCCGATCCCCAGTGCCCCTTCTGTCTAGGCTATCTGCCGGGCCTGCTCAAAGATGTCCGGGCCCATCCCGACAAAATGGCCCTCTATTACTATCATATGCCGCTGAAACGCCTCCATCCGGTCTCCGAGACGTTGACCCGGGCTATGGAATATCTCCAGAGTCACGGCAGGGCCGATGAAGCAATGAAATTCTACAGCCTCAAGATCGATCCCCGTGAGAAAAACGAGAAAAAAATTCTCGCCGAGATAAAAAAACAGCTCGGTATCGATCTGAAAGCTGCGGATATCGACAAGCCCGAGTATAAGACCGCTGTCAAAGCTGATATGAATAAAGCGGCTTCGATGATGGTTCGCGGCACCCCCACCGTCTATTTCGACGGGAAGTACGATCCGACCCGCAGCGCCTATAAAAAATACCTCAAATAAGGACTCGGTGTGGATAAGTTGACCATCGTGACCCGGGCGAGCCAACTGGCCCTCTGGCAAGCCTATCACATCAAAGATCGGATCGAGAAGGCCCGCCCCGAACTGGAGGTGGAGCTGATGGAGATCACCAGCCGGGGAGACAAGATCCTGGACCGTCCCCTCGCTCTGGTGGGCGGCAAGGGGCATTTCACCAAGGAGTTGGAGGATGAAATGCTCGCGGGCCGGGCGCAGATGGCTGTCCACTCCCTCAAAGACGTGCCTACCTTCATCCCCGAAGGCTTGGAGCTGGCGGCGATTACCGAACGCCAGGATCAGAGCGATGTCTTCCTCTCCCATCGCTTCAGCTCTCTGGAAGCTCTGCCCGAGGGAGCCGTGGTGGGGACGACGAGCCTGCGGCGCCGGATGCAGTTGCTCCAGCGCCGCCCCGATCTGATCGTGAAGGATCTGCGGGGCAATGTCAATACCCGCCTGCGCAAGCTGGCAGAAGGGCAATATGACGCCATCATCCTCGCCTACATCGGTTTGGCGCGCCTCGATCTGCTCAAGGAGATCCCCCACGTCCAAAAGCTGGAGTGGATGATCCCGCCCATGGGCCAGGCGGCCCTGGGGATCGAGATCCTCTCCGGAGACGAAGAGTTGCGGCATCTCGCGATGGAACTGGATGATCCCGAGACCCATCTCTGCACCGAGATCGAGCGGGAATTCGTGGCGGCGGTGGGGGCAGGATGCTCGGCTCCCGTTGCGGTCAATGCCCGTATTATCGATGGTGAATTGGACTTGCGTGCGATGCTGGGCTATCCCGACGCCAGCGAAGTGCTCTACGAGGAGCTGGTGCTCCCGATGGAAGAGGCCACGGGTGCGGGCAAGCGCCTGGCCGAGAAGATGATCGCCGACGGAGCGCTGGAACTTCTGGCCGAGGCGGAAAAACGCGCTTTCAAAGAGGAACGCCCCGAACGCCTCTGAAGTTCCAGAAACAAAACCTATTCAAATTTTACCCCTATGTTAACTTAGCTTTCCATATAGCTAAAGACAAGTAGTTTCCTACAAAACCCAATCTAATCTTTTCCTCTTTGATACAATTTTAACAAAATCTTGACTAAATTAAAATGAGTATTCTAGTTACTACTCCTTGGCCTTTTTCCTAAATTCTAGGATGAGCTTTTTCTTTTATTGCGAATTGGTCTTTAGAATGTGAGGGGGCAATGCTGATTGTGAGCACTTTTGGAGTGGGGCTTTGTGGTGGGTGATGAGGTTTAAGTTTTATGAGAGCCGCCACTTTGTACTCTGGCTCAATCTTCAGCGGCTTTTTCTTTGATGAAGGCTTCCATCTCTTCGACGATGGGTTCGATGGGGCGCTCGCCGTCGATGACTTTGAGCAGGCCCTTCTCTTCATAGAACTTCTCGATCTCGGGCAGGGGATCGAGGTAAATCTTCATCCGCTGTTTGAAGACCTCTTCATTATCGTCGCTGCGCTTGACTTCCGCCTCTTCGGCACGGCCGAGGATCCGCTCGCGGGCGACGGCTTCGCTGACCCGCACTTCGATGACCGCTTTGAGCTCGATCTCGGGGTCTTTGGAGAGGATCTCGTCGAGGGCTTTCATCTGCTCGACGCTGCGGGGGAAACCGTCGATGAGGATGATCTCTTTGGGGGCGTTTTTGACGGCATTGACGATGGTGTTGATGACGATATCGAGGGGGACTAGGGCGCCGCGGGAGATGTAGCTCTCGATCTCTTTGCCCAGTTCGCTGCCGCTGGCGACCTCCTGGCGGAGCATTTCACCGGTGGAGTAATGCACGACGCTATCGGGGTTGCGCTCGGCGATGATTTCCGCGTCGGTAGTTTTGCCCGATCCGGGGGCGCCGATGATGAGGAAGAGTTTTTTTGCCATAATTTTTCCTTTCTGTGTTGGTCACTGGTCATTAGCCACTGGCGATTGGGTAAAGTGTCGGTTCAGGCCCCAATGACCAATGACCAATGACCAATGCCCGAAAGAGCGGAAGCTCTTTCGCTATTCCGCACTCACCGGCCGCTGGCGCAGGCGGATGTGGAGCTCTTTGAGCTGCTCAGGGTCCACGGGGCTGGGGGCCTGGGTGAGCAGACACTGAGCCCGCTGGGTCTTGGGGAAGGCGATGACGTCCCGGATACTCTCGGTGCCGGCCAGGAGCATAATCATCCGGTCGAAGCCCATAGCGAAGCCGCCGTGCGGGGGCGCGCCGAACTCCAGGGCTTCCAGGAGGAAGCCGAACTTCTCCTTGGCCTCTTCGTCGCTGATACCCAGGAGTTTGAAGACCTCTTTTTGGATTTCGGGTTTGTGGATACGGATGGAGCCGCCGCCCAGCTCGGTGCCGTTGAGCACCAGGTCGTAGGCGACTGACTTGAGGTCTTCGATCTCTTCGTAGTCCAGGCCGCCTTTTTCATTGAGCTTGGGCATAGTGAAGGGGTGGTGGAGGGCTTTGAGCTTGCCCTCTTCGACTTCGAACATCGGGAAATCGACGATCCAGACGAATTTGAATTCACCCTCGGGGATGATCTCCATAATCTCGGCCAGATAGAGGCGGAAACGGCCCATATAATCGAGCACCACTTTCTTCTCTCCGGCGCCGAAGAAGACGACGTCGCCCACCTTCAGGTCGCAGCGATCTATGATCGCCTGCAGATCCTCTTCGGTGAAAAATTTGGTCAGAGGCCCTTTGAGCCCTTCCTCTTTCATCTGGAAGTATCCCAAGCCCTGGGCACCGAATTTGCGCACGTAGCTCTCGAAGCCCTTCATCTGGCGCTTGGAAAAGATGTTGTCGCCGTTAGGGACTTTGAGGGCTTTGATGCGGTTTTTCTTGGGGGATTTGGCGATGGTGCTAAAAATCTCGTTGTCGCAGCGCTCGAAAATATCGATCACATCCACCATCTCCAGGCCGAAACGCAGGTCGGGCTTGTCGGAGCCGTACTTCTCCATCGCTTCGTCGTAGCTCATACGTGGGAATTGGGCGGGGAGCTTTTCCCACTGGTCGCAGGCGGCCCAGATGTCGCGGATGAGACGCTCGGCCACTTCGATCACCTTCTCCTGGTCGCAGAAGCTCATCTCCACATCGATCTGGGTGAACTCGGGCTGGCGGTCGGCCCGCAGGTCCTCGTCGCGGAAGCATTTGGCGATCTGGAAGTAGCGGTCGAAGCCGCTGATCATCAGCAGCTGCTTGAAGAGCTGGGGCGACTGGGGCAGGGCGTAGAACTCTCCGGGCCAGACCCGGCTGGGGACGAGGTAGTCCCGGGCCCCTTCGGGAGTCGACTTGGTCAATACGGGGGTCTCGACCTCCATAAAGCCCATCTCCGCCAGGGAGTTGCGCGCGGCGATGGCGGCCTGGGAGCGGAGGCGGAAGATTTTGTGCATTTTGGGAGTTCGCAGGTCGAGGTAGCGGTATTTGAGGCGGATCTCTTCGTTGACCCGCTCATCCCCCAGGTCAAAAGGCATCGGCTTGGAAGTGTTCTCGATCTTCAGTTCGCTGACGACGATCTCGACTTTACCGGTTTTGAGGTTGGGGTTTTCGAGCCCTTCGCCTCTGGGGCGGACCTTGCCAGTGGCGACGATGACATACTGGTCCCGCACCTGGTCGGCGATCTTGTGGGCCTCTTCGCTGTCGGCGGGGTCACAGACCAGCTGGACGATCTCGTCTTTGTCTCTCAGGTCGATAAAGATGACGCCGCCGTGGTCCCTTCGGCTGGCGACCCAGCCGGCGACGGTCACTTCCTGACCGATCAAATCTTCGGTAATCTCTTCACAATAGTGGGTTCTCACGTTGCTTCCTGATGTGATATTTTGGCGCGATTATAGCGAAAGGGGGATAAGGAGGGGTTGAGAAGGTTCTGGCGTCATCCCCTTTAAGGCGGAATAGGGGATAATCGAAAAAAGATCGCTCATAGCAACGAAAGGGCAAAAGATGAAAAACATCCATATCATTGAACATCCGCTTATCGACCACAAACTTTCCATCCTGAGGAACAAGGAGACGCCGATGCACGAGTTCCGTCGGCTGCTTGACGATATCGGACTGTTGATGACCTACGAGGTGACCCGAAGCCTGGAGACGGAGCCGGTGGAGGTGGAGACCCCGGTGGGGAAGGCGGTATGCAATCGGCTGGCCAAACCCCCGGTCCTGGTGACGATCCTGCGGGCGGGGATCGGGATGCTGGGTTCTTTTATGCAGATGCTGCCCGAGAGCCCGGTCGGCTTCCTGGGCATGCAGCGCAACGAAGAGACTCTGCAGCCGGAGAGTTACTACTCCAAGATCCCCTCAGCCGCACGGACCCATCCGGTGATCCTCATCGACCCGATGCTGGCGACGGGGGGATCGGCAGGGGATGCCGTGGCCCATCTTCAGGCCAACGGTGTGGAGGAGATCGTCTTCGTCTGTCTCGTCGCGGCACCGGAGGGGGTCAAGGCGCTCAACGCGCGTTATCCCAATCTCCATATCTATACCGCTGCTCTGGATGACCGGCTCAACGAGCACGGCTACATCGTCCCGGGCCTGGGAGATGCCGGAGACCGGGTCTTCGGAACCGGTGTGGATGATATACGTTAGGAGTGATATAAGGGGAGTGAAGGGGCTTTGGCAGTTCGGGTAGCCCCCGATTTTAGAGCTTCTTGTAGTAGTCTTCGATCTCTTTGGCCGTCATAGCGCCGAGTTGCATATGTTTCACTTCTCCGTTTTTGTCGCTGAGGATGATGAGGGGGACGGAGCCCTTCCATCCGGCGACCCGGGCGATGAAGTTGGCGAAGGGCAGAGCCTGGGCGGTATCGACCAGGTGGATCCCCTGAAGGGAGAGCTCTTTTTCGAAGGCTTTGAGCTGATCGGGCTTGAGCCCTTTGAGTTCGAAGGCGACCACTTCCATATCTTTGAGTTTGGGCTTGAGCTGCGTTAGGGTCTGCAACTCATTGCGGCAGGGGGTCCCGCTGTTGATGAAAAACATCGCGAAGACCTTTTTGCCTTTGAATTCGGGATAGTTGAGCCCTTTGGGGCCCGGGATGATGTGGAAGATCTGTCCGTGGGTATCGGTGAAGGTGAATTGGAGTTTTTGTGTCTGGGGACTTTGGGGCGCGGGCTGTGTGGCGGAAGCCGGAGACGTTTCGGCTGCTACGCCGTTGATCCCCGAGATTAGCGCTATCAGAAGGGAAAGCAGAATCTTACGGCTTTTCATTTACTATATCCTTTATTTATTTATAATAAGATTTCGTTGAAGTGATTGTATCACAAAAGATTTGGGTGAAACGGATGTTGTTTTCATAAAAAAATCGATTCACTGGAGTAAAATTGTAGCGATGATGAAGAAAGGATTGCAAAGGTGTCTGAAAACCGTAATAAGAAAAGCCTCCGTGAAGTCGTAAGCCTGCAATTTTTGCTCGGAACGATGGGAATCGTTTTGATTTTACTTTTTATGCAGATCATCTTCAGTTGGCAGAACATACGGCGATATGTCAAGGCGGACTTTAGCAAAAGTGTTTCTGTTGTGGCATTGAACATAGAGAAACTGGAGATTCCTATCCGAAAAACCCTGGAAACGCTGGCCGAATACTCTCCCTCCTTTGATGCCACTCGCTCGGGGAATGAACAGAAAGATGCCTTGCGGAAACTGGCGAATATCCTGGAACTCTACCCCGATATCTATGCGATCTATCAAGGGAACCCTCGGGGAGATCTTTATGAATTGGTCAATCTCGATAGCGAATCCGTCGTCAGGGAAATTTACCAAGCTCCCAAATCGGCCCGATGGCTCCATATCAGGATCTTTAATGATAAAAGCGGGAAAAGAGTCCGGATCTTTGAATTCTTTGACCCTGATTTCCACCTGCTCAAAGTACGTCAAGATTCCAGTAATTACTATAGCTACAAACGCCCCTGGTTCTTGGAAGCCCTACAAACCACCAAGGTTGTGAAGACCGGTGTCTATCTCTTCAGCAATCTGCGTCGCAGAGGGGTGACCTATGCCAGACAGATGAAAAACGGTGAAGTGGTTGCGATGGATATTACGGTGAGTAATTTGCATCGACTCCTTAATGCATTGAGGTTTCAGCCGGCAGTTTCTATTTCAATGTTGGATGAGAAAGGTCAAGTGATTGCGGCAAGTGATCCGGAGGAAGAGTCTGTCTCATCAGCGATTCTTAAAGCGATCCGAGATGGGCGGGAGCATCGACTCTTCACCTATACCGACAAAAACGGTGTAAAAAAGCTTGCGATGGTCGTACTCCTCAGTAAGGGACCCATTAAGAGTTGGTTGGCATTTGAGGCTGGTGAGTTTGCCCTGATGAAACCCTCTCTCTTCCAATTGTTGATCTCTCTGGGGATTGCGTTGGTTTTCATTGTTCTCTATTTGATTGTAGTGAGACGAATGATCGACCGTATCGTCAAGCCTATTGAGCAATTGGTGGATGAGACTAAACGAATCGGCGGAGGAGACTACTCATTTGCCCCCACAGTCAAAAGTAACGTTGAAGAGATTTCCCGATTGTCGGAGTCGATTCGGGCGATGTCTCAATCAGTTTTGAGACAGAAAACGGCCCAAAAAGAGTTGATCCACTCTTTCGTCTTTACCTTGGCGGAAGCGATTGATGCGAAATCCTCCCATACGAGTAATCATGCCAAAAAAGTTCCGGAGATCGCTCTGAGTATTCTGGAAGAGGTGAATCGATCCGACCGGGGAAGGCTGGCCGCTTTTTGTATCGATAAAGAGAGTGAGTGGGAAGAGTTTGAACTTAGTGCCTGGCTGCACGATTGCGGCAAGATCGTCACCCCGCAGCATCTCTTGGACAAAGCGACAAAGTTGGAGACAGTCTATGACCGGATCCATGAAATACGTACCCGATTTGAGATCCTTTGGCGTGATATCGAGATCGACTTTTGGAGGGACAAACTGAAAGGTAAGGTTCCTGAAGAGGAATTGCGGAAGATAAAAGAGGAGCGGCAGTGTGAACTTCAAGAAGAGTACCGTTTCATTTGCGGCCTGAACCGGGGGGAGATTCCTGTGGACGAAGCGGCCCTGGAACGACTCAGAAAGATTGCAAAGCGACGTTGGATGCGCCATTTTGACAAGCGACCGGGGGTCAGCAATGAAGAACGCTTCCGGATACCGGCAGATAGAGGACTCCCCGTCGAAGAGTCACTCCTGGCCGATCTTCCGGAGCATAAGGTTATGCGAGATGCAGCGGAGATCGCCGAGTACCGTAAACAGGGATTTAAGGTGAATGTTCCTTCGGCACTCCGCAATAAGGGAGAGATATATAACCTGAGCATTCCACGCGGCACACTGACCCCCGAAGAACGTTTCACGGTTCAAGAGCATGCGATGGTGACGATACGAATGCTTCGGAATCTCCCCTGGCCGGAGGAGATGTCACGGATTCCCGAATATGCCGGGGGACACCATGAACAGCTCGACGGAAAAGGGTACCCCTATTGCCTGCGCGGGGATGAGATCTCCATTCCCGCCCGAATTATGGCTATTGCTGATATTTTTGAGGCCTTGACTGCGGTCGACCGACCTTACCGTGCCGTGATGAAACTCTCCGAAGCCCTTGAGATTATGGCGGAGATGGTTCAAGAGCAGAAGATCGATGGGGAGATCTTCGCCCTTTTCGTGCGTCGGGAGATCTATAGGGCTTATGCGGAAAAGTATCTTCGTGAAGATCAGAAAGATTTTGAAGCGATCGACAAAGATGCGTTGTTGAATAAGGCGGGTTTGAACTAGTCGTCCAGTTCCGCCAGCCAGGCATCGACATTGGCGTCGCTGGGCATCCGCCAGTCGGCCCGCGGGCTGAGGCTGATGGTCCCCACTTTGGGGCCGTCGGGCATACAGGAGCGTTTGAACTGCTGGGTGAAGAAGCGCCGAAGGAAGAGCCGCAGCCATTTTCTGATCGTCGCTTCGTCGTAGCGGCCGTCGAAGGCCAGGGTGGCTAGATAGAGGATCTTGGCCGGTTCGGCGCCGTATTTGATGAAGTGGTAGAGGAAAAAGTCGTGCAGCTCGTAGGGGCCCACGATCTCCTCGGTCTTCTGGGCGATCTGCCCCTCCTCGGCGGGCAGGAGCTCAGGGCTGACGGGAGTGGAGAGGATGTCGCCCAGCACGTCGCTGAGCTCGGGATGTATCCGGGCGTAATACTCCACCAGGTAGCGCACCAGGGTCTTGGGAATGCCGCTGTTGAGGGCGTACATACTCATATGATCGCCGTTGTAGGTAGAGAAGCCCAGGGCGATTTCGCTCAGATCTCCCGTGCCCACGACCAGGCCATGCTCCTTGTTGGCCAGGTTCATCAGGATTTCGGTGCGGGCGCGTGCCTGGACATTTTCGTAAGTCACATCGTGGGTTTCGGGATCGTGGCCGATGGCTTCAAACTCGGCTAGAGCCAGCTTTTGGATGGGGACCTCCCGAAGTTCTACCCCCAGGGTTTGGCAGAGCTTGACGGCGTTGGCGTAGGTGCGCCCCGTGGTGCCGAATCCCGGCATCGTTACCGCGAGGATCTCCGAGGGGTCCCGCTCCATAATTTGAAAGGCTTTCCACGTGGCCAGCAGAGCCAGGGTCGAGTCGAGCCCTCCCGAGATTCCAAGCACCGCCCGCCGGATACGGGCCTGCTTCATCCGGCGGATCAGGGCGTGGGCCTGGATGGCGCTGATCTCTTCGCAGCGTCGGTTCCGATCTGCGGGATTGCCGGGGACGAAGGGGTGGGGATCGATAGGACGACGAAGCGCATCGGGCCGGGGTAGCGGGGCGACGTTGATACGGCGCATCTTCCGGCGGGGGGCATCGCAGTAGCCGGTCTCCGCCTCTCTCAGCCCGGTGAGTTTGCGCAGGTCCACATCGGCGGCGATGAGTTGGCTCTCGAAGCGAAAGCGCTCTCCCCGGGCGAGGAGAGAGCCGTATTCGGCGATCATGGAGTCTCCGCCGAAGACCGTATCGGTGCTGCTCTCCCCCGGGCCGCTAGAAGCGTAGGCGTAGACGCAGACGAGCCGGGCGCTCTGGGTGCGGACCAGTTCCGCCCGGTAGTCCGCCTTGCCCGCCAATTCGTTGCTGGCGCTGAGGTTGAGGATGAGGTTGGCCCCCGAGGCGGCCAGGAGGTTACTCGGCGGCGTGAGGGCCCAGAGATCTTCGCAGATCTCCACCCCCATACGAAATTCTCCCTCGTCCCGGAAAATCAGGTCCACACCGAAGGGGACTTCCCGCCCGAACAGAGTGACCGTCTCTCCGACGATCTCCCGGCCGGAGTCGAATTGCCGTTTTTCGTAGAACTCCCGCTTGTCGGGAATATAGCTCTTGGGGATGATTCCCAGGATTTCACCCCGCTGGATCACGGCAGCAACATTGTAGAGCCGGTCATCGACGCGAAGCATCATCCCCACTGCCGCGAGGGTGTCGAAATCCCGGCTCTGCTCCAGCAGCCACTCCAGCGCTTCGTTCTGTGCCCGGTAGAGGCGCTCCTGGAAGAAAAGGTCGGCAAGGGTGTAGCCTGTCAGGCAGAGCTCGGGAAAGACTACGGCAGTTATACGCTCATTCGAGGCCTGCCGGTAGAGTCGGAGGATCTCCCGGACATTGCGCGCCGGATTGCCCAGGTGAAGCTTGGGTACTGCGGCGCCGATACGGTAGAAGCCATACATTCATCATCTCCTCGTGATGGAGTGTTGTCCACATTTTAGCACAGGAGAGGGAATTTATTTTTCTGTAAGTCTTGACGCGTGACAATAGAAGAAAAAACGGGAGGAACCTATGAAGAGATGGATGAAATGGGGTCTTGTGCTTATGCTGTTAGTCGCCGTACTGGAGGCAGAGGACCGAAGTTACCGTGTTCTCTATGCGTACAACGGCAATAACGTGCCTCTGCGCTATCAGGGAGACAGCTATCTCAACCGGATCTGGGGATACCGGATCGGGATCCCCTCACGCTTCCGTGATGGAAACATTATCAATCAAAACACCTGGGGGATTATGCTTTCGCCACCCCTTTCCAAGAGAGCCCGTGGGTTTTTGATGGGGGAGTTCTTTGATGTGTCGGGTTTCGGTCCGGTCAGTGATCTGGAAAGCGCTTGTGAAAGTGAGAAGAGGCTCATGCTCAAAAAGGGTCCCAATCAAGAAGCAAAACTTATTCGCTACGACTTTGCCGGAGATCACTGCCGGATCGAAGTGGAGGGGCATCTGGGCAACGAAGCCTTCGGCTCGTTGGCTTATCTGGCTCGCCGAGGCAAAAGAGGCGTACGCGTCCTGATGCAGTATCCACCCTCATTACGGGATCTCTATCACCGGATCTTCGAGAAAACGGTCGCTTCTTTGCAATGGTTGCCCGTGCCTGCGGGGTGGACGGTCCCTTCGCCGTTTCCTGCCGCAGCAACTCCCAAGAATCCGATCGGTGCGCCGTCCGCCTCCGCGGGCGGGACCGTCTCGAGTCCGGTGGGGAGCAGCTCTTCACACAGCACCGGGACATCCGGGAAAGCTTCGAGCGCGACTGGCCGGAAGGAGTGGGCCGAAGGCTACGACAATCCCGTATGGGGAATCCATCTACGCTTTCCGGCCGGGTTTTTCATAACTCCACCTCTGAAGACCCGGGACTATGGGGTCGTCTTCCCCTCGATGGATCGGCGAAGCCTCCTGTACATCTCCTGGGCCGAGACCCCCGCTTCTCTTAGGCAGATCTACCGGGTGAGTCTCGAAAAGATGAGGCGGAATCCCGACCTGCGTATCACTTATAGGCGTATAGACGGCCATTGGTTCGTCATCTCTTCCATCAATCAAGCTAAAGGGACCATCAGCTATATGAAAGGTTACAAAAAAGGCCGTCGCTTTCTCCTCTATCTACTGATTTATCCTATGCAACAGAAGCGCCGCTATGACGAACTGATACCGGTGCTCAATCGGCAATTCGGTCCCTCTGGACAGAAAAGTACCCGTCGGCGGCAGAAACGGCATCACCGAATTAGCGGTCGATGTTGTGACGCTATGGCACGGACCTGCTATGCGGAGTGCCCGGATGAAAATGACGGATGTTTGGAGCGATGTGAAGCCAGACGGGACCGATGCTACCGGACAGGAAGATGGTGAGCCTGGTTTCCACAGTATGCAAGCGAGATGAACAGTTCAGGAATGATGAAGCTAAATGAAAAAGGGCTGCTAATCTAGAGATTTGGGAAATGATCGATAAAAGAAGTGGTCGGGGTGACAGGATTTGAACCTGCGACCTCCTCGTCCCGAACGAGGCGCGCTACCAGGCTGCGCCACACCCCGATGAATTCGGTGCGTATTTTACTCTTTTTTCCTTACGATCTTCCAAGAGGATGGAGAAGGGGGCTTCAGACCTCCTCCTCCGATTCATCCAGGAAGAGCTGAGGCGGGCAGGGGAGGCGCTCCAGGGTCTTCTCTCCGCTCTCGGGATCGAGGATGACCCGGTAAAGCGAACCGATGATGAGGGCGGGTTTGTAGTCGAAATTGTCGATTTCGAAAGGAGTGCCGGCATAACTGCACTTGCCGGGTACGAAGGTATCACAGAGATAATCATAGTAACTCTCGGTGAGAAGTTCGTACGTATCGAGGGTTTGGGCACAGTCGTAGTACCCCATCTCGATCTTTTCGGGGGAGAACTCCTCTTCGTCGCTTTCGGTATAGAGGTCCCAGATTCCCCGCCCCTCTTCACTGCGGATATAGAAGATCTCTCCGACCTCCGCACGCTCGATGATCCCCAGGGGCTCATCGACAGAGAGGTTTTTGAGGGTCAGGGTATCGTAGCTGAGCTCCTGCTCCTCTCCATCGTCGACAGAGACGCCCAGGAGGTCTACTTCTTCGGGATTGGCCCCTGTGACGACGCAGGCTGCCTCCAGGAGGTCGAGCTCCTGGCTTTCGACGAGGGCGTTGACATCTTCGATATAGCGTTGCAGATCCTCCCGGTCCTCCAGGTCATAGGCATCGCTATCGATCCCTTCGAGCTCCAGCTGGTCGAGATTGTAGAGTCCGACTTTCGCTGCGCCGGCTTCAAGATGAATTTTGATCTCCATTTTTCTCTCCTGTGAATTTTTGTCATACTATAACACGCGTGCACCCAAAGAGGGGTGATCTAAGTTGCATAAGGAGTGAAAATGGTTCAAAGCGCGGGGATTCTCCCCTATCGGAAGGGCAAAGAGGGTATAGAAGTCTATTTGGTCCATATGGGCGGACCCTACTGGCGGAACAAAGATCGCTCCTGGAGTATCGCCAAAGGGATCGTCGAGGAGGCAGAGACTTCCGAGCAGGCGGCCCGGCGGGAATTTTCCGAAGAGACAGGGCAAAGGATCGAGGGGCCTTTGGAGTTTTTGGGTGAGGGGCGATCAGGGAGCAAGAAGCTGCTTATCTACACCACGGAGGATCCCGATCTCTCCACCGAGATCCACTCCAATACTTTTACCCTCGAGTGGCCCCCTCATTCGGGAAAAGAAGAGAGCTTTCCTGAAGTGGACCGGGCCGCCTGGATGCCTCTGGAGAGGGCACGTGAAATTCTGGTCAAGAGCCAGCTTCCTTTTTTGGATAGGCTGGAAGAGAAGCTCAAGGGTTGATTAACCCTTTCCGGTAAGGACGTATTCGAGCTCGTAATAGTTGTTGACGATGTATTCGAAGTCGGTTTTGCTCTCCTCCAGAGCGGCGATGAAGAGCTTCATACCGGGTTTGAGCTCCAGATCGTCGGTGGGGAGGAGATGGATCCGATGTTCATCCTCCTTGCAGAGCAGAACGATAGCCGGCAGAGGCTGACTACGCTCAGCTCGGGAGCGGAGGATCTCTCCCAGGCGGATCGTCCGTCCGCGGCTGAGCTCGCGGTGCAGAGCGTAGGCGTGCTCTTCATCGAGGGGGATCTCGAAGTGCAGGGGGTTCTCCCCCAGGGTTTGGTGCATCCGCTCCACCAGTTGATGACCCCAGGCCTCGTCTTTGGTATGCAGAAGCCGGACGAAGCGATAGGCGAGGGGCCGGGCGATGAAGAGATAGGTAAACTCCGCCAGGATCTGCTCCAGGATATAGACCCGGTTGATCCGGGCTGCTTTGAAGATGCTCAGGTCGTCGAGGGTATTCTCCCGCCCGATGGTGTAGATCTTGGGATTGAGCTTCTTGGCGGTGGTGAGGATGGTGAGGTTGATCAGGTCGTCTTTGGTAGCGGCGATGATAGCGGCCGCCTCTTTGATCCCCGCTTTGAGGAGCGCTTTGTAATCCTCGGCGTCGCCGAAGACGGCACTTTGCTTCTCTTCTTTGTAGTCGGTCGATTTGATGTCGATATGGGAGTAGGGCATTCCGGCTTTTTTCAGTGCCCGCTCCAGCGCGTGTCCCATCCGTCCGTAACCGCAAATGATGTATTTGCCGCGGGGGAGCGTTTCCCGTCCTCTCACCTTGAGGATATGGCCGAAGGTCCACATCTCCAGCAGCCAGAGGCTGGGAGCGGTAAGGGCCAGATACATACGGTTAGAGATGAATTGAAAGGGGTCCTCGATGTAGCGGACCCCCAGGTTGTGCAAGTGTTCACTCTGGGTCTGTGTGGTCGATTTGATGACCAGTTTGATCCGTTTGTTGAGCAGCCTGGCTAGCAGAGCGATCTTGGTGTTTTTGATGTCGTCATCGAAGAGGGAGACGAGGGCTTGGCAGTTTTTTTGGTGGATCCCGGCCATTTTGAGGGTCTCAGGGGTGGTGACATCCGCGGCGAGGGAGGGGACTTCCGGGATGAAATTCTCCAGATCGAGTGCTTCGACCTTCGCTTCGTCTTTGTCCACGACGACGACCCGGATCCCCTCACGGTTGAGCCAGTCGATAATCTGATGGGTGACGTTGTTGTACCCCAGGATGATAGTAAAAGGTTCTCTGATCTCCTGGATCTTTTTGCGGAAGCGGGCGATATCGATCTCCCGGGCGAGGCGTTTGTCCTGTACAAGAGCCACGATGGCTCCGATGCCGTAGAACCAGCCGATGACCGTCAGGTAGATACAGGCCGAAACCCACATCCGCTGGGGATAGGTGAAGGTGTAGGGAGCTTCCCCGAAGCCGATGGTCGACGCCATATAACTGACGAAGTAAAAAGCGTCGAAGAAGGTCATCTTGTAGGGGTGGCCCTGATCGTCCATCCCGGGGATCAGGGTGAGTCCCAGGATCGAGATGGAGAAAGTGACGATGATGACCAGGAAGGGCACCCGCATCCGGCGGATGATGATCCAGATGGTGTTGTTGCTGGCGTTATCCATCGGTGCTTATCGTTTGGATTTGAGGGTGTCCCCTATAAACAGAGTCACCGAGACGATGTTGGCGATGAAGGCCCCGGCGGCCAGGGAGACGACGGCGACGGTGCTCTCGACGTTCATCCCGCCCATTACATAGACGGCGAAAGCCCAGACCGTGGCCGAGGCGATGAGCTGGATATCGGCGACGAGGCTGGTGGCCAAGAGGACCGATCCCAGCTGGGTCTTGTCGCCGAGTTTGAGGATGGTGGCGATGAGGTTGATGACGATGGCGGCGAAGAGTTCGTAACCGCTGTGGTATTCCAGATTGGCGGGATCACCGTAGACGAATCCGAAGTTGATCGTCATAGCGAGGATAAAGAAAAATCCGGAAATCACCTTTTCAGTATTCATTCTGACTCCTTGATGAATTATGACAGTTTAGAATCAAAAGACTTAGAGAGGCATTTAAAAAGGTACCGTGCTACAATAGCCTATAAGGACTCCAATAGAAAAGGATTTTCTGATGCGTAGAGTGATAGGAGTTGGCCTGGCCATCGTTCTGTTTACCGGCTGCGGCGGAGGCGGAGGCGGCGGGAAAGATTCCGGTCAGAGTGCATTGCTTCATCGTTCGATCACTTCGACGATTTTCTGGGTGGGAGAAGAAGCGGGTCCCGCCAACGGCGGGATCTCCAACCAGCCGAGTGCCTGGGATGGGCTCTGGACATTGAGCTACGGCGGCGTGGATGACCCCGAGCATCGCAACGGTTATCTTCCGGCGGGGTTTATACCCTATGAGAACCCGTTTTACGTCGCGCTTCCCTTCAACGACCTGGATGAGCAGGGGCAGCGGAAAAAGGGGTTGAAGAAAATCATTCCCTGGTACAACGATGAAGATCCGAGAGAATCTCTTTGCAAAAATCACTGGGTGGAGATCAGCAAAGATGGGAAAACGGTCTATGCCCAATGGGAAGATGCCGGGCCGTTCGAAACGAATGACAGCGAATATGTTTTCGGTACCGCGCGACCGAAAAACAGGATCAACGACCATGCCGGGATCGATCTCTCTCCCGCAATCAGGGATTATCTGGGAGTCGAAGATATCGACCGGGTCGATTGGCGTTTCGTGGATGAATCGGAAGTGCCCGAGGGCCCCTGGAAAGAGATCGTCACCCGAAGCGGAGTCCACTGGCCCGATCCCGACGCCTATATCCCGCCTGAGAGCCGTTGGCAATGGCAGTTGCAGGGAGATTTGAATACCTCGTATGATGTCGATTATTATGATATCGATCTCTTTGATACGCAAGAGGAGGAGATTCGGCAGCTACACAGTGAGGGACAAAAGGTGATCTGCTATTTCAGTGCCGGGAGTTGGGAATCGTGGCGCCCGGATGCCGAAGCCTTCCCGGAGCGGGTCAAAGGCCGAAAAATGGACAGATGGGATGAACTCTGGCTCGATATTCGCGATCCGGCTGTCCGCTCTTTGATGAAAAAACGGCTCGATTTGGCTCTCGGCAAAGGCTGCGACGGGGTGGAACCGGACAATGTGGACGGTTACGCCAACGAAACTGGTTTCAATCTGAGTGCACGGGATCAGATCGACTATAATCGGTTTTTGGCACGCGAAGCCCACAAAAGGGGGCTCTCCATCGGGTTGAAAAACGATCTGGAACAGGTGAAAGTCCTGGAGCCCTGGTTCGATTTCGCCCTCAATGAGCAGTGTCACGAATATGGGGAGTGCGATCGCCTGAGCCCCTTCATCGAAGCGGGAAAGGCGGTTTTCAATGCCGAATATGCGGAAAAATATGTAAAAAACACCGACGGGGCGAGAGATGCGCTCTGTCAGGATGCGAAAGAGAGGAAATTTTCCACGCTGGTCCTGCCGAGGGAATTGGACGGATCGTTTCGATACAGCTGTGACTAAAGATCAGAGCGTCGCTTTGCGGAAGAAATCCCGCACATACTCGTAACCGCTGTAGAGGGTCAGAGCCACGGCGATCCAGAGCAGGAAGGTGCCGCCGGGCCACTCCATAAGCAGAAAGCCGATGGCGAACATTTGGCTGACGGTTTTGACCTTGCCCATCCAGCTGGCGGAGATGTCGATGCCGTGGCTGACGGCCGAGACCCGCAGTCCGGTGATGAAGAGTTCCCGGGTGAGGATCAGGTAGATGGCCCAGGGATCGGCCCGGCCCAGGAGCATCAGCCCCAAAAAGCCCGCCAGAGTCAGCATCTTGTCGGCTAAGGGATCGAGGATGGCGCCCAGGACGGTCACCTGATCGAAGGTTCGCGCAATGTAGCCGTCGAAAAAGTCGGTGGCGCTGGCCAGGACGAAGAGAAAGGCCGCCGCATAATCGAGCCAACTGTAGTGGATTCCGGCAAAGATAGGCAGGTCCCGGTTGACCAGCAGAAGATACATCAGTGGCGCGCAGAGCAGGCGGATGAAGGCGAGGAGATTGGGGATGTTATACAAAACGACTCCTTGAGTCGTTTTGTATAACAAATGAGGAATGAGGAATGAGGAATGAGGAATTTTTTGTAGTGGATATTGTTGCTTCGTTTTTTATGCTATACATCTTCCATCTCTCCATCATCAATCCTCCATCCGTTCCGCTGATCAGCGGAACGTCGTTCCTCCGTCGACCACAAGGGTGTGGCCGGTGATCCAGCTTGCGTCGTCGCTGCAGAGGAAGAGAATGGCTCCGGCGAGGTCCTCGGGGGTGCCCATTCGATTGAGAGCGGAGCGTTTGATGGTTTCGGCTTTGACCTCTTCGTAGTTGGTAAAGGCCCGCAGAGCGTCGGTCTCGATGGGGCCGCCGCTGACGGCGTTGACCCGGATGTTCCATTCACCCAGCTCCACTGCCGCATAGCGGGCCATCGCTTCCACGGCGGCTTTGTTGGTGCCGTGGCCGGCGTAGTTTTCGATGTAGATACGGTTGCCGGTGGAGCTCAGCGTCACGATGGCGCCGCCGCCCACTTTTTGCATCCGCTTGGCCGCTTCCTGACTCCCGGCGACGAAGGCGCCCACGGTGGCCATATAGATATTGGCCAGGCCCTTTTTGGGGCGCAGTTTCATAAATTTCCCGTAACCGCCTACGACAGGTCGGCCGTAGATCATAGCGTTGGAGACGAAGAAATCCACCCGGTCAAAATCCTCGTCGATCGCTTCAAACAGGGGTTTGAACTGGTCGGTATCGAGGATATCCAGCGCATAGGCGCGGGCTTTGATGCCGTAGGTCTCCTCCAGCTCTTTGGCGAAGTTCTCCGCCGCTTCCTTGTTGGAATTGTAGGTCAGGGCGACATTGACGCCGTTTTGGGCGAATTTCTCGGCGGTGGCTTTGCCGATGCCTTTGGTGGCCCCGGTAATCACCAGGGTCTTGCCTTTCATAGTTTCATACATTCTATTTCACTCCGGGGATGGTGTAGTTTTGAATCGCCGCTTCGATCTTTTTCATATTCTCGGCGCTGGGGGGCACCAGGGGGAGGCGGTATTCGAGGGTGGGCAGGAGCCCGGCGAGATACATCGCCGCCTTGACGGGGATGGGGTTGGATTCGACGAACATCGCTTTGTTGATGGGATAGAGGGAGTCGTTGATCGCTTTGGAAGCGGCCAAGTCGCCCGCCAGGGCTGTATGGACCAGCTTCGATTTCAAATCGGGCAGGAGGTTGGCAGTGACGGAGATGACCCCCTTGGCGCCGTTGGCCAGGAGAGGATAGTCGATGGCATCGTCGCCGCTGACGAGGCAGAGCTCGGGACGGGCAGCCAGCAGGTCGACTGCCCGCTCCATCGAGCCGGTCGCCTCTTTGATGGCGTAGATGTTTTCCACTTCGTCGAAGAGGCGGAAGACCGTGGCGGGCTGGATATCGACGGAGGTACGCCCCGGCACATTGTAGAGCATCACGGGGATTTCGATGGCTTCGGCGATCGCCTTGTAGTGCTGGTAGAGGCCCTCCTGGGAGGGTTTGTTGTAGTAGGGGGCGACGGAGAGGATGGCGTGAGCACCGCACTCCTGGGCGTGGCGGGCGATGTCGATCGCTTCGTGGGTGGCGTTGGATCCGGCCCCGGCAATCACCTTGACGCCGCTGTCCCGGCAGACTTCCACCGCGATCTCGATGCAGCGTTTGTGCTCATCGTGGCTGAGGGTGGCGCTCTCTCCGGTAGTGCCGACGGGGACGACGGCATCCATGCCGTGTGCGATCTGGCGGCGAATCAGGTCGGCGTAGGTCGCTTCATCCAGCTCGCCGTTGCGAAAGGGGGTAATCAGGGCGGTCATCGCCCCGCAAATCATGGAACTCATTTCGAATTGCTCCTGAGAATAATGGTGGTCGATGTGGAGTTGTCGAAGTATTTTCGAGCCACCTCTTTGACCATTTCGGGGGTAATTTTATCCAAATCTTCCTCATACTCCAGCAGGGGTTTCAGATCGCCCCGTGCCAGATAGGACCCAAAGAGCGTCGCGGTAGAGGATGAGCTCTCCAGTTCGTGGATGAAATCGACCTTGGTATTGAGTCGGATTTTGCGCAGTTCCTCCTCGGTGACGCCTTCTTTTTTGATCCGCTCGATCTGCTCCAGGATCGCCTTTTCCAACTCCTCGGCCTTGACACCGGGGTTGGCGACCGCCATAAAAATAAAAACTCCGGGGTCCCGCAGCTCCATATTGTAGCCGTAGACCTGGGTGGCCAGAGAACGCTTCTGCACCAATTCCTGATAGAGCCGTCCGCTTTTACCGCTGCTGAGAATCTCGGAGATCATGGAGAGGACCACCTGGTCCTTGTGGCGGAAATCGGGGATGGAGTAGGCGATGGCGATCGTCTCGGCGGTGTTGTTCTCTTTGTGGAGGATCACCCGTTTGGCTCCGTCGGGGGCGGGCTCGTGGGGTTTGTTGGTGGTGATGAGGGAGCAGTGGCAGCTCTCTTTGGGGGCTGAGATCTTGCCGAAGGTCTCCCCAGCGGTCTTGAAGACTTCGTCAGGGTTCACGTCGCCGGCGACAATGAGGATGGCGTTATCGGGGCGGTAGAAACGGGCGTGGAATTCCCGGAGGTCCTCTATGTTCCAGCTCTGGATATCGTGCATAAATCCAATCGGGGTCCAGTGGTAACTGTGCTCCACGTAGTGGGTATTAAACAGGCGGAAATAGAGATAACCGATGGGGTTGTTGTCGGTACGCCAGCGCCGCTCCTCGGCGACCACTTTGCGCTCTTTTTGGAACTCTTCGTCGCTGAGCTTGAGGTGGGCCATCAGCTCGGCGTAGAGCTCCATCGCCATCTTCATATTCTGGGTGCTGGACTTGATGAAATAGTGGGTGTAGTCGAAGCCGGTGGAGGCGTTGTTGACCCCGCCGTGGGCTTTGACGATCTTGTCGAACTCCCCCTCTTTGAGGTGCTCGGTCGATTTGAAGTTCATATGCTCGAGCATATGGGCGATGCCGGTCTTGCCCAGGATCTCGTTGCGGGAACCGACCTTGTAGAAGATATCGGTGGTGATGACCCCGGTGCCGTTTTCGAGGGGAATGGCATAGACCTCCAGGCCGTTGTCGAGGGTTTGGTGGTAGTACTTGGGTAGTGAATTTGCCATGAGCGCTCCAGTGAACAGCCACAGCAGGGCTGTCGTAAGTAGTAGGGTGTGGGTTGTGCCTCTTGTGAAGAGATGCTTTGGGAAGTGTGTGAACATTGTCTGCTTTTCCAAAAAGATTGTCACCTGTTTTCGTAGTGGAAGGATAGCGAATTTGGGCTAATGGTTAGGGTGGATTTTTTGGAATAGATGAAATGAGATCAGTGAAATATGACACGAAGCTGTCATCTTGCTGCGCTACGATAGTGATGTCTCGATGGTGAGACACCCCGGGCCTGCTGAAAAAATGTGTCGTCGGAAGCAGCCATACATCTTCGTCGATACCGATTTCAAACGCCGAAACCAGCCGATCTTCGCCCTGGCGATGCTGGAGTTCCGCCGCCGTCTTCGTATCGGAAGAAGGAGATCTACGGCAAGCCGATCGAGGAGGTCCTGGAAATGGTCGGCGGTCTCGTGCGCTGTCACTACATAGAGAGCGGTGGTGATCTACCGCTCTGAGGAAAGATCCGGCGTTATGCCCACCACCACAGCGATGGAAAAGTTTTCGTCTTCGATACGGAGGGTAGGCCTATGAGCGTGGTTTTTTAGGCATAGTAGGAAATAGGAATAGGATGAGAATTAAAATTGACTGAAATGTAAACAAAATATTCTTCACAAACCTGACAAAAAGTTGTCATATTTATTCTGTAAAATAATACAAATATACAAAAGGACGATAATGAGTATTCCATCTAAAGACACGATATGGGGATATTTGAAATACAAGGGAAAAAGCTATGGGGTGCTGAGTGCTCCGATTACCGATGAGCTAAGGGAACGCATCAATCGTTGTAATCAGGAAAAGGAACTTTTGCCCTACACCAGCGCACCCTGGAGATATAAAAAAGAGTGGAGTCTTGAGGATGGGAAGCTCTATTTGACGAAGCTTTATTCGGAAGAGTTTCACAAAGAGGTATTTGGAACTATAGAAAAGGTTTTTGCCGACTGGGTCGATAGAATGGAAATCCTTATCGAGGATAGGCGCATATGCAAGACTTATCAACATCAGGGTGAGTATCTGCATGAGATTCGGTATATCGAGCTGAACTTCGACAAAGGGGTTCTGATCGACAGCTATGAGAAGAGTGAACTCTATACGAGAATCGATCTGGTCAACTACATAGAGCGCAACGATCGTATTACCACTCTCCGTATCGATATCACAGAATTGCTCGCATATCTTTGGGATGACAGAAGACCGCCCAATGATCTACTCTGGCTAAGGATCGAAGAGACTATCGAGCTTATGATCTCAAAGAAGGAGAAAGGGGGTTCGTCAGTCAGCAGAGAGAAGCTGATAGACATTTTCAAATTTGGAGACAGTGCGGTTGTCGCTCATCTGCGAGGAAATGATATTGAGCAGATGATTGATTCCCTCATCGATACAGTGACAGACGAAGTGATACAAATCAAGGGATATGCTCTTCATATAATGACAGGGATAGAAAATTCTGAGAAAGTATTTGAACAAGTACTGAATAAAGTTCATCACAAGATTGCAAAAGATAGAGGTATTGAGGTAATGATGGTTAAATCCATTGAAGAGAATATAAGGAATGGTGAACTTATATTGAGAGCAATAATTGGTATTTGATTAAAATTTATAAGTAAATAATTGTTATTATAAAACTCAAAATAAAAGTGGAGGGGGGCGAAATGTCACGAGCAGTGAGTACGAGCCGCATTGTTGATGCTTGTCTGGATGGAATAAGGCAATCTTTTGAGGAGTATGAAGAATGGAGTGGAGGTTGCTGGCTGGGGAAAGCTCCTGAGTATTTACTTACTGTAAATATAGCAAAAGAGCTTGCTATGATAGATGGCTCAAAGTATATCACGCTTGAAGATAATGTAAAAAAGACATTAAAAAATGCGAATGCAAATTTGAAAGGAAGACAATCTGGTTATATGCGGCAAAACGGCAGAGCTGATATTGTTGTATGGTGGGGAAACTATATACCAAGAGGTATCATTGAGGTAAAACATAGAGTCTATAAGTTTAATAGTTTTTCTGCAGACATAGATAGGATTATCGAAATTCTCAAAAAAGAATCAGATATACAATTTGGAATTTCAACATTTTATATTAGCAACTATTATTCTGGAAATGCAGAGGAAAAAATGGATAACAGGATAAAAACACTTTATGAGCAAACCAAGGACTACCTAAATGAGTTTGCTCCACAGTTGAAGATAAAATTAGAATATGATATTTTTCCAGATGAAGATGACTGTAATGTATGGGCATCAGTTGCTATATTGATGATGAGATGATGATATTGTTTGATCAAGTTGCAACTTGACAAATGATGGAAGGATGTAATTTGTTCTCTATTCTAAATAAACTTAAAAAGAATAAGCATTGGAAAGATATCACTCGAGAGTTGCATCCAAAAGGAAGAAAATTTCCTGCAAGTTCGGTCTTTTATGCCAAGGTAGCTTATGGACAGGAAGTGAGTGCCAATGATAAATGGGAAAGGGCACGAGGATATAATTATTGTAACGGCATCGATTATAGCATGCCCAAAGAAGAAGAGTTACAGAGGGGAGGAACTATTGTTTTTCCTATCGATTTAGATCCTGATGAAAACAAAAAGTTCATATCTGATATAAAGAGATATTTTCAAATATTGGATATCCGCATAAAGAGTGATGAAAAATTTGAAAAAATTATCAGAAAATCAAAAGATAAATTCAGACTTAGTGAACTCGGATATTCAATCGGTAGTTTTTTCAAAGGACGATACATCGATGAAGCCGGACACCAGTGGGATGATAAATCTTTTTCAATAGATGTAATCGGAATATCTTCTGATTTTTTGAAAATCTTGACAGAGGATATTTCTAAAGAGTTTACCCAAAAAGCTATACTTTTAAAGGATTACAATTTAAATAAAATTTACTTGCTGGATGAAGCCAAGAGATAAGATAATAAGTGAAAACAGAGAGATAGTATAGTATTGAGGTGCAAGTCCGGAAAGGAAAGCCAGTGTGAATCAACCGAAAAGCAGAACCAGCAAAGCCACCCGCAAACGCCGCTACGCCAAAGGAAACGAACGCCTGGCTCAGATCCTGGCGCGGCTCTATAGCGGAGAAGTGCTCTCCAAAAAGGAGCTGGCGCAGGAATATGGCGTTAGCCTGCGGACGATGCAGCGCTATATCAACGAGCGACTCTCCCACTTTCCCATCCGGCACGAGGGGGATCGCTTTATGCTCGATTCTGTGGCAGATCAAAGTGATCTTTCCGACGAAGAGGTGACGGTGCTGGAGCTGCTGGAGGAAATGAGCCGGAAGCAGGGGAGAGAGTTCTATGCCCGGGCCCATCCATTGCTGGAGAAGCTTCGTCACGCCTCGGCCAATCCTTTTTATACCAAGCTGGATATGGAAGATATCGGACCCAAACTCGACGAGGCGATTTTGATCGAGCGGGCGATCCGTGAGCGGAGGGTGGTGGAGTGCCGTTATCGGATGGGCGAGGAGGCGAAGCGAATCGAGATCAAACCCCTCAAGATCGCCAATTTCGAGGGTTTCTGGTACGTCATCGCCCAGGATGCCCGTAACAACCGGGTCAAAAAATACCTGCTGCGCAAAATCTCGGATGTGACGGTCAAAGAGGAGCGTTTCGAGCTCTCGGAAGATTTGGAGAAAAAAGTTCATAATGCTGCCAACGTCTGGTTCGAGCCGGCCAACGACCCCATCGACGTGCGGCTCTTCATTGATGCCGAGGTGGCCCGATATTTCCGTCTCAAACCCATCTCTCCTACGCAGAGTATCATTGGCGAAGATGCTGACGGCAGCATCGAAGTGCTGTTGCAGATCACCCATCCGATGGAGATCATTCCTATCGTCAAATATTGGATGCCCCATCTCAAAGTTTTGGAACCGTTAAAGATCAAAGAACAGATCGAAAATGATGTAAGAAAGTGGTTGGAAGAGTAAATAAGTGGTGGGTCCTCCGGGACTCGAACCCGGGACCGCCCGGTTATGAGCCGGGAGCTCTAACCAACTGAGCTAAAGACCCTCGGAAGGGGAGGTGCCCTCTTTGCGCCGTCGGCGCTCACGGATGGGACGGGGGAGGTTGGGGGAGGGCTGCTGGAGCTCTCCCTTGCCCATCATCGTGATTTTCGCGTCGGCATTATACTGGAAATAGCGCCGGAAGGCAATGAGATTGATCAGGATCCCGAAGAGCACCGCGAAGATGATGAAAGAGGTTCCCCCGTGGCTGAACATAGGCAGGGGGACCCCCACCACGGGTGCCATACCGATGATCATAGCGATGTTGACCCCCATATAGATGAAGATGAGAAAAGCGATCCCTCCCGCGACGGTCTTGATGAGATAGTTCTGCTCGTAGATCCTGGAGAGATAGAGCAGGTGGACGATCAGCAGGATATAGAGGGTGATGACCGTGAGCATCCCTTTGAAGCCGAAGCGTTCCCCCAGATAGGCGAAGATGAAGTCACTGGAGGAGATGGGGAGGAATTTGAGCTGGGTCTGGGTCGCCTCCTCCTTGGGTTTGCCCTCCAGGCCTCCGGAACCGATGGCGATGAGGGCCTGGCGGACGTGGTAGCTGGGTTTGCCGAGGAAGTCACTGATCCGCTTTTTCTGATAGTCGTGGAGGTGGTTGTAGAGCACCGGAGCGGCAAGAGCCGTCAAGAGCAAAACAGTAAACCAGACCCGCCAGCGTACCCCCACGAGAAAGAGCACCCCGTAGCCCGTCAGCAGCAGGACCATCGCGGTACCGAGATCGGGCTCTTTGGCGATGAGGAGGAAGGGGATAATGATGATGACCGAGAGCTTGAGAAAGTCTTTGAAGCCGTAGCCCTCTTTGGGCGGGGGATTACGGTAGATCAGATAAGCCAGCATCAGCAGGACGCTGATCTTGATGAATTCTGAGGGTTGCACCGTCATCCCGGTGCCCGGGATGGGGAGCCAGCGCCGGGCCCCCAGGATCGATTTGCCTGCCACATCGACGGCGAGGAGGAGTAGCAGGTTGAGCAGATAGCTCAGGGGGGCGAACCACCAGAGGATCCGCTCCCAGGGGATGAAGACGGCGATGAGGAAAGCCATAGCCCCCACGGTATAGTAGATCATCTGTTTGGTAAAGAGAGCCGGGTTGATCTCTTTGATGAGGATCGAAGAGATGATCAGGAGGGGAATGATCTGGAGAATGAGGAGGTAGTCGAAGTTTTTCGGAAGTATTTTAAGGTAGTTGGATACCTCTTTCCAGTCCAGGTGCATGGGCCTCTCTTCGCTAAAAGTTGCGCTATTATATCAGAACGTATGCCGGGGAGAGTGAGCAAAGTGTTGGAGTTGACATATTCGCAAATATTAAAAAGCCAAAAAGGACTGAGGCACTGTATCACCCAAAAGAAGAGCGGGGAAAAGCTCTCTTTTTCTCTGGCGCTGCATACGGGAGAAAGCTCGGAAGCCGTGTTGGAAAATCGGCGGGAACTTCAGCGTTTTTTTGGGAAAGAGGCCCGTTTCGTTTCGGCGCTCCAGGTCCACAGTGACAGGATCTATGCCGTGGAGTCGGTTGAAAACCGCGGCTGGGAGAGCCTGGATGAGACTCTGCGGGCCGATGCCCTCATCACCGATCTGCCGCAGGTGGTACTGACGATTTTGACGGCTGATTGTGTACCGATCCTGCTCTATGAACCCGAGCGCAGGGTAATCGGGGCGGTCCATGCAGGGTGGCAGGGGAGCCGTCTGGCGATCGTTATCAAGTGTGTCGGAGCGATGAAGCGACGCTACGGTGCCGATCCCGGGAAGATGCTTGCCTACATCGGCCCCTCCATCGGAGGGTGCTGCTATGAAGTGGGTGAAGAGGTGGCTGGCCATTTTCAAATGATTGAAGGGGCGGTCCAGCCTGGGCCTCGGGGGAAACCGATGCTCGATCTCAAACGGGTCAACGCCGCGCAGCTATACGAAGCGGGGCTCGAGGAAGCAAATATTGAACTCTCCGACGTTTGCACCGCCTGTGAACGGGAGTTTTTCTTCTCCTATCGGGCAGAGGGAGGATGCGGCGGTCGCTTTATGAGTGCAATTATGTTGGAAAGTTTATAAAAAAATAAGGGAAAGCAATGAAGTATGCGAAAAACTTGGCTATCGGTATTGTCGCTTTGTTAATGATCGGCTGCGGATCAACGACTCCATCCTTCTCCTCTCCGGGGAAGATCGAAGGAATCAGGTGGTCGCTGTAAAGTTTTGGTTTTTCGAAAATGGCAGTGCCCGTGGGGGCTGATTTGTGGCTGGACAAAGGAAGATATGGTGCTTTCCTGGGGTGTAACAGAATGGGAGGAATTTATGAGAAACAAGGCAAAAACCTGCGTTTGCGTCCCGGGATCAAAACGATGATGGCCTGCCCCGCACTCTCCCTGGAGAACCGTTATCAAACCATGCTCAAAAAAGTTCGGAGCTACAGGCTTGAGGCGGGAGGTCGGCGGCTGTTGCTGTTGGGCGGCGGAGGGTCTGTCTTGTTGATCTTTGCGCGGGGGAGACGCTAGAGCCTCACCCCAACCGGCTTTTGAAGTCGTTGTAGCCGAAGCGTCGATCGATGCTGAGAGAGCCGTCGCGGTGGAGGGTGGCGATGGAGGGAAGGGGGATGCCGTTGAAGGTAGTCGCTTTGACCATCGTATAGTGCATCTGATCTTCAAAGAGGATGCGGTCTCCGATCTTCAGCGGCCGGTCGAAACTGTAGTCTCCCATAATGTCCCCTGCTAGACAGGTGTTGCCCCCCAGCCGGTAAGTGTAGGACTTCTCTCCGGCTTTCCCGGCTCCCCGCACTTGGGCACGGTAGGGCATAATGATGGTATCGGGCATATGGGCCTCGGCGGAAGTATCGAGAATGGCGATGTCGATACCGTTGTGGACGATATCGAGGACGGTAGCGACCAGAGGCCCTGTCTCCCAGCCCACCGCTTCGCCGGGTTCCAGGTAGAGCTCGAGATGGGGATGGCGGCGTCGGAAATCCTTGAGTAGGGCAATGAGTTTCTCCCGGTCATAGTCGCTTCGGGTGATGTGGTGGCCGCCGCCGAAATTGACCCATTTGAGCTGTGGGAGCCATCGGCCGAACTTCTCTTCAAAAACCCCCAGCACTCCCTCCAGGGCTGAAGCGTCCTGTTCGCAAAGGGCGTGGAAATGGAGCCCTTCGATCTGATCAACACTTGCTTCATCCAGATCCCCGGCAAGGGTGCCGAGACGGGAGTAGGCGCCGCAGGGGTTGTAGAGCTCGACAGGGGCTTCGGAGTATTCGGGATTGACCCGCAGGCCGAGGGAGAGGGCGGGGTTGGCCGCTTTGGCGGCGGCACCGAAACGCTGCAACTGGGCCGGGGAGTTGAAGACCAGATGGTGGCTGAGCCGGGCGATTTCGTCGATCTCCTCTTCTTTGAAAGCGGGGGAGTAGGTGTGGACTTCTTTGCCGAACTCTTCGGCGGCAAGTCGCGCTTCACAAAGCCCGCTGGCGCAGCAGCCGTCGAGATATTCTCTGACGAGGGGAAAGCTGTGCCACAGCGCGTAGCCTTTGAGCGCCAGGAGGATTTTGACTCCGGTGGCCTCTTTGATGGCGGAGAGGATTTGGAGGTTATATTCGAGTAGATGCTCCTCCAGGACCCAGCAGGGGCTGGGAAGCTTGCTGAGGATTTCGGAAGTGATATGGCTGGAGGGTTTGGGACTTTTCATAGGGGGATTATCCCCAATTTCCCATTAGAGATGGGGAAGGGGTGCCTATTTTTCCGGGCAGAGGCCGTCGGCTTTGGCCCGAGCGAGGATCTCATCGAGATGGATCGCCCGCTCTTCCTCGGGGTCATCCTCTTTGCTCCGGCATTTGCCGCAGGCCGTTCCGGCACCGGTGGCGTCCATCAGGGAATCGAGATCGCAGTTGCCCGCTTTGATCGCTTCGAGGATCTCCCCATATTTAACATCCATACATTCGCAGACCACATAGATATCTTCCACTTCTTCCAATACACCCATAATGACTCCTTTAGACTTGTTTTAACGGTATCTTATCGGAAAGTCATTCTCTTCTAAAGCAACCTGGGTAGCCTGATAGAAGATATTTTCACTCCGCCAGTTTCATTCGGGCCATAAGCCCCGCCGTAGTGGTATAGCCGGTCTCGACAAATTTGAGCTCTCCTTTGCTGTCGTAGATCAGTGAGGTGGGAAAGGTCGTGATGTGGAAGCGCTGGGCGAGGGTGCCGTAGGGATCGTTGAGCACGGGATAGTGGAGGTTCCGTTTCTCGAGCCATTGGCGGACTTCTTCATCGAGGCCACTGTTGACGGCGATGGTGAGGACAGGGTAATTTTGGGCGACGACGTCGATGTTGGAGGCTTCACGGCGGCAGATGGGGCACCAGCTTCCCCAGAAATGGATCAGGACCGGTTGGCCCTTTTTGAGCAGTGTGCTGACATTTTGCCCCTCCAGGGTCTTGCCGCTTAGATGCGGGAGTCGGGTATCGTCGAGTTTGGGGGCCCGCCAGTGGTTGAGTATCACCGAAAAGAGCATTAGAAAGAGCAAGAAGATCACAGCCTCTTTCAAGAGGCGTTTCCAAAAGGCTTTTGACTTGATCTTCATCTGTGTGGCTCCTTCCTTGCCGGCATCAAAATAGAATTTGAGAAATTATAGCTATAATTTTCCCGTAAGCTTTTGCGTATGGAGACAGGAGACCCAAGGAGGATTATTTATGGAACAAACAAGCAGTACATTTGCAGTTTCACTACCGCTATTGATCGGAGGGGGGATCATCCTGGCCCTCATTCTGCTTTATCTGGTCATCAGAGAACGGAGGAAAACACCCTCCAAAAGGGTTTCCGCAACAGAAGCAGGGAAGGCCGAGGAGGCTCGTTCTACTACCTCTAATAATAAATCCGATTTGCAGGAGCCCCAACCGGCCACTCCCGAAAAGAGGGAGGAGAAACCGCTGCGCTCCAGCTCCTCCTCCGAAGGAGGTTTGCCGGTACATAAGGAGCCGATCCCCGAAACCGCTGATGTGATCCGTGAAAGTTTTGAAGAATTTACCGGACGGCGGCTGCTGATTGTGGAGGACAACCCTGTGAATATGAAATTGATCCTGAAGCTGTTGGAAGGATCGGGGTTGGAGATCGAAACGGCAGAGAATGGGCAGAAGGCTCTGGAGAAGCTGCGGGCTCCCGATGCCCGATATGAGATGGTGCTGATGGATGTCCATATGCCGGTGATGGACGGGCTGGAATGTACCCGGCAGATTCGGCAGGATCCGCAGCTCAAAGATATTCCAGTCATCGCTCTGACCGCTTCGACGCAAAAAGATGAAGTGGAGCGGATCCTGGAGAGCGGGATGAACGGCTATCTGGACAAACCGCTGGTTCTGGGAAAACTCTACAGTGCGTTCAAAATCTTCCTTACCCAGAAGCCCAAGCAAAAATCGGATCGGGTGATGATCGCGGGAGAGGGTGAAAAGCAGGGGTTGGTCACTAATGCCAACATCCTGGATATTCGCTCGGCGATGGCTCACACCAATAACAACGATTCACTCTACCGCTCCCTTTTGGACGAGTTTCTCAAAGAGTATGCTGATTGTGATCAAAGATTCAAACAACTGGTGGAGGCCAAAGAGTATGAAGAGCTCCATCGGCTCCTCATCGATCTTAATGGCTTGACCGGGATGCTGGGGGCGATGGAACTCTACGCATTGGTCGATCGTCTCAAACAGATTGTGGAAAAAGGGACCCACACTCTCCTGGAGGATTATCCCTCCGAATGTCACAAAGCCTACCAACGCTTCCGTCGGGAGGCCCGCCGCTACCTGGTCCACTGACCTCGCGGGCTCCCGTGGCTTCTCCTCTTGACAGCTTCTGTATAATACGCGTAAATTTAAGAGTATTCTCAAGGAAATTCAACCATGCTTTCTACGGTCAACCTAACCCAACGCTACGGCAAACGCGTGCTTTTCGAAAAGATCAACCTCACTCTGGATCCGGGCAAACGCTACGGACTCATCGGGGCCAACGGGGCCGGCAAATCGACCTTTATGAAGATCCTGGCCGGCGAGATCGAGCCCAGCGAGGGGGAAGTGCAGATCCAGCCCGGCGCCAAGCTGGGGATGCTGGGGCAGAACCAATACGCCTTCGAAGAGTTCAGCCTCAAGGATGCGGTGCTCTACGGCAACAAGCGCCTCTATGAAGCCGTCAAAGAGAAAGAGCGCCTCTATATGGAGGGGAACTTCGACGACGACAAGGTCAACGAGCGTCTGGGGGAGCTGGAGATGATCTGTGTCGAAGAGGATCCGATGTACGAAGCGGAAGTGCGGATCGAGAAACTCCTGACGGCTCTGGGCTTTCCCGTGGAGATGCACGACGCGCCGATGAGTTCCCTGACCGGCGGGGACAAGTTCAAGATCCTGCTGGCCCAGGTGCTCTTCCTCAAGCCTGATATTCTGCTCCTCGACGAGCCCACCAACAACCTCGATATGGAGACCATCGCCTGGCTCGAAGAGGAGCTCAAACGCCACGAAGGGGTGCTGGTGGTCATCTCCCACGACCGCCACTTCCTCAACAGCGTAGTGACCAATATCCTGGACCTCGATTTCCAGACGATCCGGGAGTTCACCGGAACCTACGACGACTGGTACATTGCCGCCAACCTCAAAGCCAAACAGGCGGAGATGGAGCGCAGCAAGAAGCTCAAGGAGAAGGAGGAGCTGGAGAAGTTCATCGCCCGCTTCAGCGCCAATGCTTCCAAGGCCAAGCAGGCGACCAGCCGCCAAAAACAGTTGGAGAAGCTCGATATCGAAGAGATCAAAATCTCCAGCCGCCGGGACCCCTCGATCCTCTTCAAACCCAACCGCGAAATCGGCAACGAAGTTCTCGAAGCCGAAGATCTTGCCAAAAGCTACGGGGATCACAAAGTCTTCGAGCATTTGAGCTTCAAGGTCGAAAAGGGGGACAAGATCGCCCTGATCGGCAGCAACGGAGTGGGCAAGACCACCCTGCTGGAGATCCTGATGGGGCGCCTCGAACCCGACGCAGGCCGGGTCAAGTGGGGACAGACGGTCCATCCCACCTATTTCCCCCAAAACACCACCGAAGTGGTCAAGGGGGAAGAGAAGCTCTATGAGTGGATCCAGAACCACAACCAGAAGTGGCACATCGATGAGATCCGCAAATGCCTGGGGCGGATGCTCTTCAGCGGTGAGGAGCAGGAGAAACAGGTGGACGCCTGCTCCGGAGGGGAGAAGCATCGGGTGATGATGTCGAAGATGATGATGGACGATGCCAACTTCCTCGTGATGGATGAGCCCGACAACCACCTCGACCTTGAGGCGATCGTCGCCCTGGGAGAGGCGCTCCATCAGTATGAGGGGGGTGTGATCTGCGTCACCCACGACCGGGAACTCATCGATGCCTTTGCCAACCGCATCCTCAAGCTCAATGATGACGGAACCCTCACCGACTTTAGGGGCAGCTACGAAGAGTTCATCGGAGCCGATGCCGCCTGATGAGCCCGGAGCGATTCCGCGAGTGCCTGCGGCTTTTGGAAGCGGATTACCCGAACTGGGACGCCCCCGCCAAACGCTTCGAAAAGGCTTACCGTCGCACCCCCTATACCATCCTGATCTCCACACTTCTTAGCTTTCAAACCCGTGATGAAGTGACCCTGGAAGCGGGCAAAAGGCTCTTCGCCCTGGCAGACACACCGGAGGCGATGCTGGGTCTGAGCGAAGAGGAGATCGCCCGGACGATCTATCCGGTGGGCTTTTGGCGCAAAAAAGCGGCGGGCATCCTGGAAGTGACCCGCACCCTCTTGGAGCGTCACGGCGGCGAAGTCCCCTCGACCCTTTCGGAGCTTACCGCCATCAAAGGGATCGGCCCCAAGACCGCCAAGATCGTCCTGGAAAACGCCTACGGGCAGTCGGTGGCGGCGGTGGATACCCACGTCCATCGGATCCTCAACCTCCTGGGAGTGGTGGAGACGGCGAGCCCCGAAGCGACTGACAAGGCGCTGGAAGGTCTGCTCGAACCCGGGGAGCTCAAAGGGCTCAACAAGCTTTTGGTAAGCTTCGGCCAGGCGATCTGCCGTCCCAGAAATCCCCTCTGCTCCCGCTGCCCGATCCGCTCCTGTTGTCCCAAAGCTCCCGGGAAATCTTGGATTTAAAAATCAATAACTATTATCATTAGAGCTTTTTCTATCTTTAGGGTATAATCCCGACAAAATTTCTCTGAAATAAGGAGTCACCAATGAAAAAGAGTCTGATCCTGATCTCTCTGGCTGCGGCCCTGAGTCTCAGCGCCGCGGAGCAGCCCGCTTCGCAGCAAAAGGCGGTCGCCGCCGAGGGAGTCAAATACATCAAGATCTTGGGCAAAGAGCTCAAAGGCAAACTGGTTAAATACCTCAAGCAGGATCCGAGCGGTCTTCAGGGGGCCTATTTCTGCTCCAAGAGCGCCCAGCGGATCACCAAAGAGGTCAACGCGAAATTCCCCGACAATATCAAAGTCCGCCGGACGGCGCTCAAATATCGCAATCCTGACAACAAGCCCGATGCGACCGATGTGAAGGTGATGGAGCAGATGGAAGCGGCGGCCAAGGCCGGGAAGCTCGAAAAGAAGCCGGTCGTGGTCAAAGTAGGGGAAACGGAGCGTGTCTATGTTCCTCTGATCGCCCAGAAAGCTTGCCTCAAGTGTCACGGCCCGGTAGAAAAGATCGATCCCAAGGTCAAAGAGACGATTGCCAAGCACTATCCCGACGACAAAGCGGTCGGCTTCCACGAGGGAGACCTGCGTGGGGTCGTCGTCGCCGAGATCGCTCCCGAAGCGAAGTAACTTTTTTCTCTCCCTTCCCTCGGGAAGGACTCTCCTTTTTCCCTTTCAATATATTTCAAAACGAAATATAAATAGCTATAAAAATCCCAATATGAAATAATCGTCTCCAAAAAGCAGATCCGGAGGCGTAGTATGGGAGTGGAACCGATCCAAAAGCTCGACCGTCTCGATGAGGAGTTGCACAACCGTCTGACCCACTACCGCTACAACCGGAACCTTCGCCTGGATGAGCGCTACCGCAAGGGGCGGATCGCCGCGCTGAAGTGGCTGACGGCGCTTTGCCGGCACTACCGCCAAAAAGCGGAGGGGATCCTACCGGCCGTGGAGCAGAGCCTGGATGCGGAGCTGGCCAAGATCCGCTGGCTCGACCCCTCTCCCTACCGTCAGGGGATCGAGGATGCTGTCGAAGAGTTTCGCCGGCTTCTCGGGGAGGATTGATGTTCCTCCATATCGATATCGACAGCTTCTTCGTCTCGGCGGAGCGGAGCCGGGACCCGGGTTTGCGGGGAGTGCCCGTGGCGGTGGGAGGACGGAGCAATCTGGAGATCTTCTCCACCCGCCGTACCCATATCCGGTTGATGGATGAGAACCGGGGTGCTTTCGTGGCCCCGGTCTTCTACAGCGACCGTCGCAAAAGCTTCGAGGAGCATTTCATCGACCGGATCGACGGGCGCAGGAAGATCCGGGGGATCGTCACCACCTCCAGCTACGAGGCTAGGGAACGGGGGGTGCGCACCGGGATGCCCCTGGCCCAGGCCCTGCGCCTGGTTCCCGAGCTGATCGTAGTGCCCAACGATATGCTCTTCTACCACCGCCTTTCTCACGCTCTGGCCCTTTTCCTGGCTCGGGAGATCCCGGCACTGGAGCAGTTCAGCATCGACGAATTTTTCGGGGATCTTCGGGGATGGATTTCGGACGGGGAGAGCGAAGCTTTTGCCATAAGGCTCCAGGAGCGGATCTTTCACCGATTCCATCTTCCCGTCTCCATCGGGATCGCCCGGAGCAAATGGACCGCCAAGCTGGCGACGGAGTACGCCAAGCCCTACGGTGTGCTTCGGGTCGATGACGTCAAGGAGTTTATCCGGGAGATCCCCATCGAAAAGTTCCCCGGAATCGGGCGGGGATACCGCTGCCGCTTGGAAGCGCGGGGGATCCGGACCCTTGGAGAGCTGATCCCTCTGCAAAAGCTCTTCGAGAGCTGGGGCGAGCCGGGACGGCAACTCTACCGGCGCATCCTGGGGATCGACGACGAAGGAATCGCCCGGCACCCCTCCCGTCAATCGGTGGGGATCAGCCGCACCTTCGATCCCGTCACCGACCCCGGGGAGGTCCGACGGCGGATTATGGTGATGGCGCGGCATGTGGCCTACATCACCCTCAAGCTTGGGGCCAACCCGACCCGCTATTTCCTCAAGATCAACTATGCATCGGGGCTGAGGGCTAAGGAAGGGGTGCGGGTGGAGCGGATCTTCAGCGAAGCCCTCCTCAAAGCGGAGCTCTCCAAACTCTTCGATCGCCTTCATCGTCCGGGAGAGGGGGCGGTCAAGCTGAGCCTTTCGGTCTCGGACTTTACCCACCTGCATCCCAGGACGCTTTCGCTTCTGGAGTTTGAAGCGGACCGAAAAGCGAGGGCGATCACGGAAAAGATGCAGCAGATCAGGGAGCGCTTCGGCCTGGACGCGATCCGGACGGGCAATGAACTGCTCCATAGCCACACCTGATATAATATCTTCCAAAAAAAGAGGGCTTAGTGATGATCGTCGATACCCATGTCCATCTCGATGACCCGAAGTATGCGGAAGATCTGGAGGGGGTGCTGGAGCGTTCCCGAGAGGCGGGGGTGGCGCGCTGGATCATTCCCGCCGCCGATCCGGATACTCTGCCCAGGGCGATCGAGCTTGCGGAGCGATACGAGGATATCTTCTTCGCCGTGGGGGTGCACCCCTACGATGCCCGCCGTTATGAGCGCAAAGAGCTGGAGCGGCATATCGGCCACGAGAAATGTGTGGCGGTCGGAGAGTGCGGCCTGGATTACTATCGGCTCCCGGAGGGGGAAGAGGCGATTGCCGAAGAGAAACGGATCCAAAAAGAGGTCTTCGTCGATCAGATCGCCCTGGCCAAAGAGTATGCCAAGCCCCTCATCGTCCATATCCGGGAAGCGAGCCTCGATTCGATGAAGCTCCTGAAAGAAAACGCGGGAGAGCGGGGCGGGGTGCTGCACTGCTACAATGCCGACCATCAGCTGCTGAAATTGGCCGAGCGTAATTTCTACTACGGCATCGGGGGAGTGCTCACCTTCAAAAATGCCCGCAAACTGGTCGAAGTCTATCCCAAGATCCCCCGGGAGCGGCTACTGATCGAGACCGACGGCCCCTATTTGACCCCTCACCCCTATCGGGGCAAGCGCAACGAGCCCGCCTATTGCCGGATCATCGCCGAAAAGATGGCGGAACTCTCCGGCGTCTCTTTCGAGGAGATCACGGCGATTTGCCGGGAAAATACGAAGAGACTCTTCGGCATCTGAATAATTAGTAACCGAGTAACCGAGTAATGAGTAACCGAAAAATGAGAAGTTCGATGAACCTTCGATACTCATTGCCCGATGCCGGATCGATTGAGAGTTGAAAATGGATGATGAGGAATTTGACTTGCGACGTGAGGGGCGAAGCCCCGTGCCTGCGACTTGCGACTCTTTTCGGGCACGCCGCTTTTTTTTGAAAATCGGGTTTTTGCTTCCCGTGGGGCTTTCGGCTCTCTCTTTGGCGGATTTGACCCTGGAGGGGCGTTATCCCAGTTACCGGCATGTGATGCGGGAGTTCGATATCGATCCCGGCTATATCGACGATCCCGCCTTTATGGATTTCGTGACGCGCAACGAAAAAAAATACCGGCGCTTCTACGAAAACTCCACCAAGCGGGGCAAAGCCTACATCCCTCTTTTCAAAGATCTTCTGGCCCAGGGGGGATTGAGTCCACTCTTTCTCTATATGTCTATGACCGAGTCGGGTTTCAAGCGAAGCGCGGTCTCTTCTGCCAAGGCGGCGGGGCTTTGGCAATTTATGGCGGCGACGGCCCGGCGCTTCCATTTGAAGGTGGACAAGCATCGGGACGAGCGTTACGATCCTATCGCATCGACCCGGGCGGCGACGGAGTACCTCCAGACCCTCTACCGGATGTTCGGCAAGTGGTATCTGGTGATGATGGCTTACAACTGCGGGGAGGGGAGGCTCCAGCGGGCGATCCGGTGCGCCGGTACGGACGATTTTGCCACCCTGATGGATGAAAAGAGAGCCTACCTCCCCAAAGAGACCCGCAACTATCTGCGCAAGATCCTGCTTCTTTCCATGATGGGAGAGAAGATCCAGCGCTCTCCCAGGAAAGAGGATCGCAAGATCCGCAAAGCGATCCTGCCCGAAGGGGAAGTGCTCGTGACGATCTACGGGGGGACGACCCTGGAGGAGATCGCCCGGCTCCTGCGGATGAATGTGGGGCGTCTTGCTCGGCTCAATCCCCATCTGGCCGGGGGAGATATCAGCGAGGATCTGGGGATGACCCAGATCTTCATTCCTCCGGATCGGCTCCCTTATTACCGGGCCTACTACATTCCCCCGACTCTGGAGCAGATCTACCGACGCAAACATTATGCCCGGCTCATCGCCCATATCGTCCGGCCGGGCGATACCCTGCGCAGCATCGCCCGGCGCTACCACGCCACGCCCTTGGATCTGATCATCGCCAATCAGCTCGAAGAGACTACATTGAAGCCCGGGGAAGTGGTTATGGTGCCGGTGACCCGGGAGTATTTCGAACGCCACCGGAAAATCTGACCCTTTCCAGAACTTTCAAAGGGGAATGGGGTTACAATTGATATTAAAAAATGAGAAAGAAGCTATGGGACGAATCTTTTCGGGAATCCTCACCCTTGCATTGATTGGAACGGGGATCAGCCTCTTCACCGGTTGCTCCAGCCGCTCCTACACCAAGCCGGGCCATACTTCGGCGGCCCGGCGACGAGCGACGATGCGCACCTACACTGTCCGGGGGCGCACCTACCATCCTACCTATGTCAGAGTGGGGGACACGATGAGCGGGATCGCCAGCTGGTACGGCCCCAATTTCCACGGCAAGCAGACGAGCAATGGAGAACGGTATAATATGAATGCTATGACCGCCGCCCACAAAACGTGGCCGATGGATACGATGGTGCGGGTCGAGAACCGGGCCAACGGCCGCAGCTGCGTCGTGAGGATCAACGACCGGGGGCCTTTCGTCAAAGGGCGGGTGATCGACTGCTCCTACGCCGCCGGGAAAAGACTGGGGCTCGACCGGACCGGGACCGCCCCGGTCAAACTGACCGTCGTGGGTTTTGCGGGTAAGGTCTATCACCCCTCGGCTACGGGGAAAAGCACCCCGCCGCCCGCTATAGAACTGAGCAACTTCGGTGTGCAGGTCGGGGCGTTCCGCCGGCTTGAAGGGGCTCGGATCTATCAGCGCCGCTATGCGGCTACGGTTGAGCGCCCGGAGCGGGTTGTGATCAAAAAATTCATCGTCGACGGGGCGCCGCTCTACCGGGTCTGGGTCATGGGATTCGGTTCGGAAGAGGAGGCCAGAGATTATATCCGCGACCACGGAATCAGCGGCGGCTTCCTGGTCCGCAACTGAGTCAAAACAGCAATCGAGGAAGACTTTATGTATGAAAAAAGACGGGTAACCAAAGAGACCGATATCACCATCAAACTGAACCTCTACGGCACGGGAGAGGCGGCCATCGATACCGGCGTGGGCTTTTTCGACCATATGCTGGAGTCCTTTGCCCGGCATGCCCTCCTGGATCTGGAGGTGACGTGCCAGGGGGATCTGCACATCGACGCGCACCACAGCGTCGAGGATGTGGGCATCGTCCTGGGGCAGCTTCTGGGCGAAGCGATCTATCCGGTGAAGGGGATGGAGCGTTTCGGCAATGCCGTCGTGGTGATGGATGAAGCGGCGGTGGAGTGCGATATCGATCTGAGCGGCCGGGCCTACCTGGTCTTTGAATTGCCGGTGGAAGGCAAAGTCGGAGAGTTTGACACGGAGCTGGTAGAGGAGTTTTTTCGGGCGTTGGTCTTCAACCTCCCGATCACTTGCCACCTAACCGCCAGGCGGGGCCGCAACCGGCACCACCTGATCGAAGCGGCCTTCAAGGCTCTGGCCGTGGCCCTGCGCCGGGCCGTGACCCCCAACGAACGGATCGGAGTGCCCAGCACCAAGGGAGTGCTCTGAGATGGCGATCCGTCTGATCGTGCTGGATGTGGACGGCTGCCTCACCGACGGGCGGATCGTCTATTCCGCCGAAGGGGATGAGCTCAAAGCCTTCGATGTCAAAGACGGCCTGGCGATCGCCAGCTGGATCCGGCTGGGCCGGCAGGCGGCCATCATTACCGGCCGCCACTCCAAGATCGTGGAGCGCCGGGCGGCGGAGCTGGGTATCAGCCACTACTATCAGGGGGTCAAGAACAAAAAGGAGCGTCTGGAAAAGCTGCTCGATTCCCTGGGGCTGAAACCCGAAGAGGTCGCGGCAATCGGGGATGATCTCAACGACTGGGGGATGCTGGAAGCGGCCGAGCGCTCCTACGCCCCCGCCGATGCCGTACCGATGATCCGTGAGACGGTGGATCGGGTCCTCACCCATCCCGGCGGCCGGGGAGCCGTGCGGGAGATGATTGAGGATCTGCTGGAGTATGAGGGGTTGTGGCAGGAGTTTCTGAATCTATGGTCAGTCGCGTAGAAATCGTTCTGATTCTGTTCCTCCTGGGGGCTTTGGCACTGGGTCTTTCCAACCGGACCCGGATCGTCCAAGCCCGTCAGGATCGGCACAAGGTCCATAAAAGCGCCGAACTGTATGATGCGAAGAACCTGGAGGTCAACGCTAGCGGAGTGATGAATACCTACTCCGCCCGGCATGCTTATCTGATCGGGCAGACATGGCATATGGAGGATTTTCGCACCCGCAATCCCGACATTCGGCTTTTGAGCGCCCGCAAGGCTCTGCGGACCAAGCGCTTGACACGTTTGGATGGGAATGTAACGTTGATCCGGACGGACGGTTCGGTCTATCGGGCACAGACGGTGATCTATGACCGGGTCCGAAAGACGCTCAACTCCGTAGGCCCCTTCGATGCAAGACGGGGTAAGGATTACCTGAAGGGGGTTGATTTCTACTATGAGATTGTCCCGAAGATTACGCGGGCCGAAACGGTCTTCGCCCACTACCGTCTGAAAGATGCCAAACACTTACGCTAGTTGGCTACAATGAGATTCAGTAAAGGGTTTGAGGAGTGAAAAGATGAGAGGGATGCGAGCAGTCGGGATTTTCCTGTCGCTGATGGCAATAGTATGGGGCGCGGAGAATCTCGAGGTGACGGCGGACAAGTTCACCCATCTGGAGAAGGAACAGAAGGCGATCTTCCAGGGGCATGCCCATGCCACCCAGGGGGCAAGCTGGATCAAGGCGAAGAAGTTTGTCGTCTATTTCGACAAAGAGAACAACGCCAAAGAGTATCAGGCGATGGGAAATGTCAATTTCGAAATCGTCAAAAAGCCGGATCGGGATGTGAAGGGGCAGTGTGACAAACTGCTCTACAAAGTGGCGGAGGATAGCTATCGGCTCATCGGCCATGCGGTGGTCGACGACCGGGTCAATCATCGCCTGATGAAAGGTGATGAGATCTTTCTGGACAACAAACGGGGCCTCGCCCGCGCCACCAGCGGCAAAAAGGGCCCGGTCAAATTCGTCTTCCCGATGAAAGACGCCCAGGGAGCCAAGAAGAAAAAAAGAGGAAAGTATTAAAGTGAAAGCGTCACGTGTACCCAGGCCGGTCAGGGCCGAATTCGTCAAATCGGCCCAATCGATCAACGACAGTGTGGACGAGAGCCTCAGCGAAGTGGTCTTTCTGGGCCGATCGAATGTAGGCAAAAGCTCCACCATCAACCTCCTGGCGGGCAGAAAGAACCTGGCCAAGAGCTCGGCTACGCCGGGCAAGACGCGGCTGATCAACTTTTTCGACGTGGGCTACAAACTCGATGACAAGGATTACACGGTTCGTTTCGTCGATCTGCCGGGCTTCGGCTATGCCAAGGTTTCCAAGTCCATGAAGGATATTTGGCAAAAGAACCTGGTGGAGTTCATCAAGAACCGCGTCGCCATCCGCCTCTTCATCCACCTGCGCGACGCCCGCCATCCCCACGCGAAGATCGACGAAGACGTAGCGCGCTACATCGGGGAGTTCCTGCGGCCCGATCAGCGCTATCTGACCGTCTTTACCAAAGCGGACAAACTCAACCAGAAAGAGCGTGCCGCCCTCCTGCGGGACTATCCCGGCGCAATCCTCATCTCCAATCTCAAAAAGACGGGCCAGGAGCGAATCCAGCAGGCGATCTTCGAGACGATCTTCGGAGAGAAATTCCAATGATCCGTTACCGCAAAGCGACCCTTGCCGATATCCCGGAGATGCAGGCCATGGTGGCCGAGCAGGTTAAAGAGGGGGTGATTCTCCCCCGCAGCGACGACGAAGTGGCGACCAACATCCGCAGCTACATTCTGGCGGAGGCGGAGGGGATGATCGTGGGCTACGGAGCGCTCCATATCCATTCTCCCCGCCTGGCGGAGATCCGCAGCCTTATCGTCTCCCCGACCTGGCGGTGCAGGGGCGTCGGAGCGGGGATCGTCCGGGAAGCGCTGCGTGAAGCGGAGGAGTTGGGCGTTGAAGAGGTGCTGGTGCTGACCTATGTGTCTGACTTTTTCCGTCAACTCGGCTTTCACGAGATCGCCAAAGAGAGCATCCCCGAGCAAAAGATTTGGACCGACTGCATCAAATGCATCCATTTCCCGAACTGCAACGAGTCTTCCCTGGTCTACACCGTCAACCCGCGGAGGGGCTAAGCGTGAAACGTGTGTGGCAGGTGCTGGTTTGGCTGACGATCCTGGCCTTTGTCCTCTTCTATCCGATGCTGATCTCGGTCTATGTGACCCTGCCGCTCTTCATCGGTTTTGCCGGCTATCTGCTGCTGCGGGGGCTCGAGGGGCAGGGGTGGCGCTACATCTTCCTGCCGCTGCTCTATCTCTTCAACCTGGAGCTCAACCTCTCTCTGCCCATCTTTTTGAGCCTGGTCGCCGTGCTGATCTACTATCTGGCCTTTTACCCCTCGGTGCTTTTCCTCAAACGCTGCTCGGTGTGTGTCGCGATCCTCTCGGTGCTGCTTATCGATCTGATCTACGGAGGGTTGATCATCGTCTATGACTTCATCTTCGCCACCTCCAGTGTCACAATCAATACGCAGCTGCTCTATTCGCTGATCATGGATGTCGTCGCGGCGGTGCTCCTGTGAGATTCAAGATCGTTCTGCTCATCTTCGCCGTTGTCTGGGCTATCCTGATCGTGCGCCTCTACCACATCAGCATCAAATCCAACTTCTACTACGAGAAGCTGGCCAAAGAGAATATCGAGCGCAAAAACTACATCAAACCGGTCCGGGGGGAGATCTTCGATACCCACGGCAATTTCCTGGCGGTGAACAAGATCGGATTCTCCCTTTCTCTGGCTCCCCATCTAAGTAGCAAAAAAGGAGAGCTCCAATCCCTCATCGCTACCCTAAAAGGCTATTTCCCCGATATCAACGCCACCGTGATGGAACGGGTCTACCGTAAGCAGAATTCCCCCTACAATTACCGCTACATCAAGGTGATCGACTTCATCCCCTACGCCGAGATGATGCGCTTCTATCCCCGGCTCAGCGCCATTCCCCAGATCAAGATCGATACCGAAACCAAACGCTACTACCCCTACGGACGCTTCGCTGCCCATATCGTCGGCTATGTGGGTCGGGCCAACCGCAAAGAGATCGCCAAGGACAAGGTCGCTTCCATCGTCGGCTACACGGGCAAGAGCGGGCTGGAACGCTACTACAACCGGCTTCTGGAAGGGGAACCGGGCTACATCATCAGCAAAGTCAACGCCCGCAACAAGGCTTTGGAGGTCCTCGAACGCAAAGAACCGGTCAACAACCGCTCCCTCAAAGTCAATCTCGATATGGATCTGCAAAAATTCATCTACGATCTGCTCGAAAAGCGCCCCGCGGTCGTGGTGGTTATGCGAACCACCGGGGAGGTCCTGGCGGCGGTGAGCAATCCGAGCTTCGACCCCAACCTCTTCGTCGGCGGCATCAGCGTCAAGGATTGGAAAGCACTGCAAAACAACCTGGGCCACCCCTTTACCAACAAGTTCATCCACGCAGTCTATCCCCCCGGATCGGTGATCAAGATGGGCGTGGCCCTGGCCGCCTCCAAAGCGGGTAAAGGGATCCTGGACGAGCACGAATACTGCAAAGGCTACATCACCATCGACAAGAGCAAGCACAAGTTCCGCTGCTGGAAAAAGTGGGGGCACGGCGATGTGGATCTGCGCAAATCGATCCGCGAGAGCTGCGACGTTTACTACTATGAAAAGAGCCTGAAGATCGGCATCGACAAAATCGCCAAGACCCTCAAACGGATCGGCCTGGGGGTCCGTACCGGCATCGATCTGCCCCGGGAGTACAGAGGGATCATCCCCGACAAAGCCTGGAAACGCAAACGCTATCACCTTCCCTGGTACAAAGGAGAGACGGTCATCGCCGCCATTGGGCAGGGCTACGACAACATCACGCCGATGCAGGTGGCCCGCTATACGGCTTTCCTGGCGACGGGATGGCTGCCCACTCCCACGCTGGCCCAGGAGATCGACGGCAAGAAGGTCACGCCCAAGCGGGAGAAGATCGCTTTCAACCCCATCCATATGTCGATCATCCGCCAGGGAATGATCGATGTCTGCAACGACCGCAGAGGAACCGCCTACAAAGCGCTGCACAAGCTCCCCATCAAAGTGGCGGCCAAGACCGGGACCGCCCAGGTGGTCTCCATTCCCCAGGAGGTCAAAAAACGGGTCAATGAAAAAGACCTGGCCTATTTCAAAAAATCCCACGCCTGGATCACCACCTACGCCCCGGCGAAAAATCCGGAGTATGTGGTGACGGTCCTGGTGGAGCACGGCGGGCACGGAGGAAGCGCCGCGGGTCCCATCGCCGCCAAGATCTACCAGTGGCTCTACTACCACGGCTATTTCAAACACCATCCGCTTGAAGAGGTTGAGAAAGAGTTGGCAAAGAGGAGAGGGGACCTCAATACTACACAAGCCTCGAAGTTGCGGGCTCCGAAACTCCGTATGGATCAGACACGGTTAAAAGTTTCCCCGAAAAACTGAAAGAGAATTTGAAGCAAAGTAAGTGTGGAATGGCGGGAGAATATCCCGGATAAGGAAGACTAGAGAGATTCCAGCAAAACGGTCTTCTCCTCTTTGGAAGCGAGGTCTTTGACCCAGACCGTGCCGTCTTTTCGCTCATTCTCTCCGATGACGGCGCAATACTTCGCCCCGGCGCGGTCTGCGCCTTTGAGATGGGCTTTGAGCCCCTTGGGGGCATACTCGACCACCGCTTTTTCTCCCTTTCGGCGGAGCTTTTGCCCCAGGGAGAGGATCGCATCGAGAGATTCGGCGTCCATCGCGCCGAGGTACCAGCCCGAGCGTTCCTCTTCGGGCATCTTTACCAACTCCATAATCCGCTCGATCCCGATGGCGAAGCCGATACCGGGAGTGGGCTTGCCCTCCAGGAATTCCACCAGCCGGTCATAGCGTCCGCCTCCGGCGATAGCGCTCTGAGCCCCGATCTCGTCACTGACGAATTCAAAGGCGGTACCGGAGTAGTAGTCGAGACCTCTCACCAGGTGGGTATCCACTTCGTAGTCGATTCCCGAAGTGTCGAGGAGCTTCTGGAGCCGTTTGAAATCACGGTCGCACTTTTCGCAGAGGGATTCCGAGAGCTTGGGAGCGCTTTCCAGGAGGTTTTGGCAATTTTCGTTTTTGCAGTCGAGGACCCGGATGGGGTTGGTGGTGATGCGGCGCTGGCAATCGGGGCAGAGCTCTTCGGCGATCCCTTCGAGGAAGCCCACCAGAGTGTTGCGGTAGGGGGGCATACAGGCGCTGCAGCCCAGGGAGTTGATCTTGACCTTGTAGCCAATCCCCAGCGCATCGAAGATCTCCGAGAGCATCATAATGAGGGTAAAGTCCTCTTCGACCTCCGCCGTGCCGAAGCTCTCCACCCCGAATTGGTGGAATTGGCGCAGGCGGCCTTTTTGGGGGCGCTCGTAGCGGAACATCGGCCCGTAGTAGAAGAAGCGGTCTTTGCGCCCCTGCTGGCGGTCGAGCTTGGCCTGGATGTAGGCACGGACCACTCCGGCGGTTCCTTCGGGGCGGAGGCAGACGTCGTTACCTCCCTTGTCGGTGAATTGATACATCTCCTTGCCCACAATGTCGGAGCTTTCACCGACAGAGCGCTTGAAGAGCCGGGTCTCTTCGAGAATGGGGGTTTCGATGAAGTCGAAGCCGTAGTTGCGGGCGATCCGCGATGCGGTCTCGACGATATAGGTGTAGCGTTCGGCATCGTCGAACATCAAATCTTTCATACCACGCAATGCATTGATCATAAGGGGCCTTTGCTGTTTTCTCAACGCTCAGCACTCAACGCTCAGCGCTTTTTGAGGAGGATTATATCCCGAGATAGGTTACGATCTTTTGATGGATCGTCTCCACGCTCTCCCTGGCGTCGAGAATGAGGGTGGGAATGGCGAGTTTGGGGAGGGCTTCTTTCATCTTTTCCTGGACGGTGAGCAGATAGTCGATGCCCCGCTCTTCGATCCCGTCGGCGCTCTTTTCCCCAAGACGTCGGCGCAGGGTCGCTTCGTCGGTTTCGAAAAAGATGATGTGGTCGGGCCAGTCTCCTTGGAGGGCGAAGTGGTTGAGGGCGATGAGCTCTTCGAGGCTCACGCCGCCGTTGGCCAGGGCGTAGCCGATGCCTGAGAGGAAGCCCCGGTCGGAGATGAGGAGTTTGTCGCGGTTGGGGCGGACGATCTCTTCGTAGTGCTCGGCCCGGTCGGCCAAAAAGAGCAGGAGCTCGGCCCGCTTGCTTTGGAGCTTGGCTTCCAGGAGGATTTCGCGGGCCTTTTCGCCGAATCGGGTGCCTCCGGGCTCCCGGGTGATGATCGCTTCGGGATGCTCGGCGGCGATGAGGCGGATCTGGGTGCTCTTGCCGCAGGTATCGATCCCCTCGAAAAGCACATACATCAGCGCTTTTCCCCTTCGAGGATCATCCGGTGGACCTGGGGCGGGAGGAGATGATCGACCTTGCCCCCGAAATGAAGGATCGTACGCACCACCGAAGAGCTGACGAAGGCGTGCTCCAGGCTGGGCATAAGGTAGATGGTCTCCAGATCCTTTTTGAGTGAAGCGTTGGCATAGCCCATCTGGAGTTCGTACTCGAAATCGCTCACGGCCCGGAGGCCTCGGATGATAATGTTGGAGTCAAGCTCTTCAGCCAGCGTGACCAGCAGGCTCTCGAAGCCGACCACCCGGACCTTGGGAAGATCCTTCGTGGCGGCCCGGGCGAAGGCGATACGCTCGGCCTGGGAAAACATCGGCTTTTTTGCCCGGGATTCGGCGACGGCGATGACGATCTCGTCGAAAATGGTGCAGGCACGGCGGACAATGTCCATATGGCCTACGGTAATGGGATCGAAAGTTCCGGGATAGATGGCACGTTTCATCAGCTTCTTTCAGGCTTTGATGGGACAAATATTAGGATATTTTAGCTTAGGGGTTTCTCGGAATGTCAGATGGGAAGAGAATCGGGATGTTCATTACCTAAAAATTAGCTAAGTATTTTAGCGTTAGAATCAAAATAAAGATGAAGAAAGCAAAGGAGGAGGCAAAATGAGACGCCTGTTTTGGTTCGCGATTTTTGGGATCGGGCTGATATGGGAGATGGCCGCCGCCTGCCGACCCTATACGGTGACGGGGCTCAATCCCTACGGAGACAACTATTTGGCGGTCCGCAGCGGGCCCGGTTCGCGCTACTATATGCAGGATACCCTGCACAACGGGGACAGGGTCCTGGTCTGTGGATATGCCGGTGCATGGAGAAGGATCTTCTACGGACAGGGGTGCTCTCTCAACGGGGCCGGGGAGCCTAGCGGTTACTGCCGGAATGGCTGGGCCTACGGACGCTATCTGGTTCCCGCCTATTCTCCTCCAGCCCCCGGCTATTCCGGTGGGAACTACGGTTCCTCAGCCGGTGCCGGGGTACAGGAGGTCTATTATGCGAGGCTGAGTGGCTGGGATCATTACAACTCCCGCGGTGTCCGTCTCGACAGTGTCGCGGCGATCCTCCGTCAGGATCGGGCCAATTTCCACAAGTATTACCGCAGGGATCCCGAGGATACCGGGGATTCCTATTTTGCCAACAAATACAACCGCTCGATTCTGGAGCGGATCGTCCGCAGGAGCTATATCCCGCCCCAGGTTCGCAATGCGATCCTTTATGGAACCCCTTATGTGAAGGTGACGCTCTATACCGACGGGCATATCCGGGTGGATCTGCTCTGAGGTTCAGCTCCCCCAGCGGCGGTAAAGCTCGTTCTCTATCCCCAGGATATCGTACCACTTCCCCACGAGAAAACGCTCCATCTCTTCGAGGGTGCGGCTGTCACTGTAGTAGCCCAGCACCGGCGGAGCGATGATAACGCCGAGGCGGGAGAGTTTGAGCATATTCTCCAGAGCGATGGGGGAAAAAGGAAGTTCACGGGGAGCCAGGAGCAGGGGTTTGCGCTCCTTGATGGCGACGGCGGCGGCCCGGGAAGCGAGGGTGTCGGCGATCCCGCAGGCGATCTTGGCGAGGGTGTTCATAGAGCAGGGGATGACCGCGGTGGCATCGACCCCGAAGGATCCGCTGGCGATGGCGGCGGCGATGTCGTTGTCGGCGTGGAGAGTGATGCCGGTTTTTTCGTGCAGGGCGACGGTCCGGGCATTGTCGGAGAGGACGACGTGGGTTTCGATCCCGTCGGGCAGATAGCGCAAAAAGGCGTCCGCCAATTCTACGCCGCTGGCTCCGGAGACGATGAGGGCGATTTTCATAGGGTCAAAAGAGCCTTAGTTCTCTTTGTTGATTTCGACGCGTCGGTTCTTGGCGTGGCAGGGAGCGCTGTGGCCGGTGCAGATGGGATTGCTTTCTCCGTAGCTGACGACATCGATGCGGGAAGAGGGGATGCCGTTGCTTACGAGGATCGACTGGACCGCCTTGGCCCGTTTGAGACCCAGGGCGTGGTTGTATTCGTCGGTCCCCATTTCGTCACAGTTCCCTTCGATGCGGATCTTTCCTGAGGAGGCGAGTTTTTGGATTTTGGGCATATCGCTCATAATGCGCTGGAGCTGGTCGGGTTCGACATCGTAGCGGTCGGTGGAGAAGTAGACCATCTTGATGCCGCTGGCGCTCACGCCGTCCTGTCCGGTATATTTGCCGGTGCTGCTGATGCCGCCGGGCACTTCGGTGCCGTATTGGCTCCCGCCGTTGCCGGGGTTGGTACCGGGAGCGGGGGTTTTGGGGGCACAGCCGCTCAGGAGCAGGGCGGCAGCCGCACCGAGGGCGAAGATCCAGCGGGTCGATCGATTCATAGAGACTCCTTTGTCCGAATAATTTGCCATTATCCTACCATATTCCATAGGGGAACCGGTTAATTCTTTCTGGTGTCATATTAAATCATATTATTAATCGGCAAACAGCATTCTTATTCCAGGCCAAGCTTTCACTCGATAGCTCTGGCAGTCGCAAACACCTGCGGTGCCCCTTCGGGGTTGGGTGCTCCTTTGTCGCCATCGAGTGAAAGCTTTATCATAAAACATTACATTGGTGATCGGAAGAGAAGAAGCCTGCGATCTTAGGGAGGTGCCTCTCGAACCCTTCGAAGCTGTGGCTTCCTCCCTCTTCGAGGATCCGGGGGGAATCAGGGAGGAGTTCCAGGGCCTGGCGGTAATCGAGCACTTCGTCACCGGTCTGGAGCATCAGCAGGATCCGTTCGGGATGGCTGGGGGTGTCGATGCGATACTTTTTGAGGCTCTCCACATGACGGGGAGTCCATTCGAAGCGGGCGCCGTCGTAGTAGTTGGTCCCGGTGCCGGTATGGGCCGCCAGGGTGGTCCAGGGGCGCAGGGAGGGGTTGATCAGTACCGCTTTGCACCCGTAACGCTCGGCGAGGTAGAGGGCATAGAAGCCTCCCAGTGAGGAGCCGATGAGATGCAGAGGCTCTTCCCTCCGCCGGCAGTGCCGGGCCAACTGCTCCAGAGTATCCACCGCCAGGTCGGGAACATAGGAGAGGGAAGGGGCGTAGGCTTCCTCCTTGAAATAATCCCGTACCGCCTTTGCCTTGGCCCCTAGGCCGCTGCTGGCGAAACCGTGGATGTAGAGGATCACTTCTTGGCCTTCAAGAATTTGTCGATCTCCGAAACTTCGAGGGTATTGACCAGGTGCTTCGCCTCCAGCCATCCCCGGCGGGCCTGGTTGAGACCGTAACGGATATTCTCCATCTCTTCGGGCTTGGCGGCGACGGAGCCGAGGACAAAGTGCGCTCCAGAATCCCGGGCGGCCTTGAGGTGCACGTCGCTGAGGTCCAGGCGGTCGGGGCGGGCGTCGATCTCGAGCCAGACCCCCTCTTTGGCTGCGGTATCGATCACTTTTTCGATATCGAGGCTGCATCCGTTGCGCTGTGCGATGATGCGGCAGGTGGGATGGGCCAGGATCCTGACCTGCGGATGAGATATGGCTTTGAGGAGGCGCTCGGTCTGTTTCTCTTTGCTGAGCTCATACTCCTCCTCCACGGCAGCAATGACGAGATCGAAGGGCTCCAGCTCCTTCGTATCGTAAGCGAGGCTGCCATCCTCCTCGATCTCCACTTCGATCCCTTTGATGATCCGTAGTTTGGGATATTTTTTCTGCAGGGCATCGAGCCGCTCCAGATATTCGCTCACCGGCGGGCACTCTCGTCCGTGCTCGCAGAAGAGGTAAGAGGCCTTGTCGGCGAAGCAGAGGTGGGTATAGCCGAGTTCGAGCGCCTTTTCGGCCAGCTCCTCGGGCTCGGCTTCCCCATCGCCGTAATGGGTGCGCAGATGCCAGTCGCCCCGCAGCTCTTTCGCCGTCACCAGTTTGGGAAGTTTCCCCTCCATCGCCGCTTCGAGCTCCCCCCGGTCTTCCCGCAGCTCCGGTTCGATGTAGTCCATACCGAAGAGGCGGTAGATCTCCTCCTCGGTCTTGCCTGCGATGCGCTCCATCTTCTCGTTGAAGACGCCGTATTCGTTGACCTTCCATCCCTTCTCCACTGCCATTTTGCGCACGGCGATATTGTGGGCTTTGGAGCCGGTGAAGTAGTGCAGCGCCGCTCCGTAGCTTAGGTCGCTCACGCAGCGAAAATCGACCTGTAGATTGTTCTCTAGGATGATCGTGGAGCGGGTGTCCCCTTTGGAGACGATCTCTTTGATCTTGCCGTAGGAGGCGAAATGATCCATCGCCCCCAGGGGGTCGTCGGAGGTAGAGACGATATCCAGATCGCCCACGGTCTCTTTGCGGCGGCGGAAACTGCCGGCGATGGTGAGTTGGTGGATCGCTTTGAAGCCTTTGAGGTATTCGTAGAGTTCCGATGCGTAGGGCTCCGCTTCGGCGAAGAGGAAGCGCTTGCCCTCTTTTTTGTAAAGGACGACCCCTTTGAGGATCTTCTCTTCGGTCTTTTCGCCGAAACCGGGGAGTTCACGGATCTTATGCTCCTCGGCCGCCTTTTTCAACTCTTCCAGCGAGCCGATCCCGAGCTTCTCATAGAGGGTCTTGACCTTTTTGGGGCCCAGGCCTTCAATCTTGAGCAGGTCGAGGATGTGGGGTGGAAACTCTTTTTTGACCTCTTCGAGCTTGCTCAGCTTGCCTGTAGTGACGATCTCGACGATCTTTTTGGCGATCCGCTCGCCGATGTCGGGGAGCTGGGAGAGGTCGTACCCCTCTTCGACCAGTTTGGCGAAATCGTATCCGCTGGTTTCGATGGTCCGCGCCGCGTTGCGATAGGCTCGGATGCGGAAGGGGTTGTCCCCTTTGATCTCGAGATAATCCGCCAACTCTTTGAAAAATTGCGCGATTTCACTGTTGCTCATCTGTCTGACACCCATCTCGACTCCTTTGATTGGCTCCTGTCATATTTTACAATATATTTAAAACAGGAGAACATCCGGCTCAATAAAAGCGGTAAAATGGCACCGAATAGCTCAATATTTAAAAATATTATTATACTCTTTAATATAGCTTTTTGTATGATATTAACTCTGGAAATGGATCGACTATTTATTTAACAGGACGGACAAAAAATATGAAAAATATGAAAAAGATCGTAGTGTCAGTGGCCTTTGCCCTCATCGGTGTACAGGGGGCCCAGGCGGGGAAAAGGATCGTCGTCGATTTGACCCATCAGCAAGCCTGTGCCTACCAGGACGGCGACAGGCTCTTTTGCGGTGATATCTCCACCGGCAAACCGGGCCACCGCACGCCCTCCGGTCACTTTCGCGTGCTGGAAAAGGAGCTTCGGCACGTCTCCAGCCGCTACCCGGAGCCCCACGGAGGTGCCCGGATGGATTATATGCTCCGTCTGACCAACTACGGGGTGGCGATGCATCTGGGCTATGTCCCCAACTATCCGGCCTCCCACGGCTGTATCCGTATGGAGAACGGCTTCGCCCAGCGGATGTTCGCGTGGGCCAATGTGGGGACCCCGGTGGTCGTTCGCGGAACGCCACCGCGCTATGTGGATCGCCCCGGCCCCAGACGTGTGGCCCGAAGAGCTGTTTCCCGCAAGAGTAGAACGGTGGGCAACTTTGAAGGGAATAGACCTCTGAAGTTTCTGAGCTCCGTTCCCGGAAAGCGTGAGTCGCTTGTCAGCAAGCGGGATAAAAAAGAGTTGCGCCACTCCAAAAAGAAAAAAGAAGTCATCACGGAAAACCGGAAACCGATGACACCTCTGGGGATGCTCAAAAGCTGAGCGCCCTGTTTTTTTCTACATTTTCCTTTCAATCCCCTTTATTCGCTACTCTAAATAAATTCCTTGACTTGAATCGAATTAACGTTTCATTTTTTGAAGTATAATCGAGAAAATATGGAATGAAAGGGGAAAAAATGGCAATTCTCGAATCTCATGGGGCGGATGAGGTCGTTACCGGCTCCTGTCATCTGCTCAAACTCGAAAACGGTATGAGGATTCTCGTCGATTGCGGGATGTATCAGGGGAGGGAAGAGCCCCGTAATTGGGAACCCTTCGGTTTCAACCCCAAAAAGGTGGATGCACTACTGGTAACCCATGCCCATCTGGACCATGTGGGGCGCATCCCCAAACTGGTAAAAGAGGGGTTCCGAGGCCCCATCTATGCGACTGAAGCCACTTTCGAGCTGGCCAACATCGTCCTGCTCGACAGCGCCAAGCTGATGGAGGAGGATTACCGCACCCGGTACAAGAAGGCCCAGCGCCGGGGGGAAGAGAAAGATGTCCGACCGCCCCTCTATACCGTGGAAGATGTGGAGAATGTCTGGCTGAGACCCACGATCCACGTGAAATACGGCAAATGGTTCCGTGTGGGCAAAGGAGTCCGCGCCCGCTACCGCAATGCGGGGCATATTCTCGGCTCGGCTTTCATCGAAATCGAATATACCGAAGGGGAGGGCAAAAAGCGTATCGTTTTCAGCGGGGACCTGGGCAACAAGGTCGAAGTGGTCATGCCCCGTATCGAGCACGCCAAGATCGCCGACAATCTGGTGATCGAATCGACCTACGGTGACCGGGACCACCGTCCCCTCAAAGAGAGTATCAAAGAGTTCAAGAAGGTCGTTCGCGATACGCTGCTCAATCGGGGCAACGTCATCATCCCCAGCTTCGCCATCGAACGTACCCAGGATCTGCTTTGCGTGCTCAAGCAGATGTACAAGGACAAGGAGCTTCCCTACTGTAAAGTCTTCCTCGATACCCCGATGGGGATCCGCACCACCAATGTCTTCAACAAATATGTCGACCAGCTCAGCCCCCGCTGTCAAAAGTTTTACAAAGAGGACGGTGAAGTCTTCCAATTCCCCGGCTTGATCTTCACCCCGGAAGTGGAAGATTCCAAGCGGATCAACGATGTCGCCCGGGGCGCCATCATCATCGCCGGGAGCGGTATGTGTACCGGCGGGCGGATCCTGCACCATTTCAAGCACCAGATCTGGAACCGCCGCAACGCCGTGATCTTCGTCGGCTATCAGGCCGAAGGGACCATCGGACGGGAGATCGTCGAGGGAGCGAAATGGATCAAGATCTATCACGAGGATATCCGGGTACGCGCTTCCATCCACACCATCAACGGCTTCTCCGCCCATGCCGATCAGGATGAGCTCATTGACTGGATGAAAGCCTTCAAACGTCTGGGAAATGTTTTTCTGGTCCACGGAGAGCTCGAAAAGCAGCTGGTTTTGAAAAAGGTAATGAAGAAGCGAATGAAAAAGGAGCCGATCATCGTCGAAGAGGGCAAAGACTATTTTCTCGACTAGTAGTGCAATCCCGGTTGCATTGATTTTTACCAAATTTTTTTATGATGAATAGACGATCCCGAGTTTGTCAAAGGAGCAATTATGCCAAACGATAAGAAGAAGGAAGAAGTGGAAGTCTCCACTAAGAGTGAAAAGTCTCAGAAAGGAGAGGCTTTGGATACTTCTCAAAAGGAGAATGCCAATGCCGCCACTTCTGCGGAAGAAGCGAGGGAGCAAAAGGGCGATTCCGGTGCCGCCGCTACCAAAGAGAATTACAAGGGCCTCAGCACGCAAGAGGCTCAGGAGCACTTGAAAAAATACGGCTATAACGAAATTCAGGAAAAGGAAGAGCCCTGGTGGCATCGGCTCTTCCGGCGTTTCTGGGGGCCTATTCCCTGGATGATCGAGATCGCGGCCATTCTGGCGGCCCTGGTGCGCCACTGGGAAGAGTTTTGGATCATCATCGTTTTGTTGCTGGTCAATGCCATCGTCGATTTCTATCAGGAGTCGAAGGCGCTGAGCGCCATCGCCGTGCTCAAAAAGAAACTGGCGCGGCAAGCTCTCGTGCTTCGCGACGGCAAATGGCAAGTGATCCCCGCCAGAGAGATTGTCCCCGGGGATGTGATCAAGATCAAGATCGGTGATATTATTCCGGCGGACGGTAAACTCCTCGGCGGCGGAGATTTCCTGCTGGTCGACCAGTCGGCGCTGACGGGGGAATCCCTGCCGGTGACCAAAAAGCCCGGCGATGAGATCTACGCCAACGGGATTGTCAAACAGGGAGAGATGATTGCCCTGGTGACCGCGACGGGACTCAATACCTATTTCGGCAAAACCGTCGGTCTGGTCGCCAAAGCGGAGCGGGAGGAGCGCAGTCACTTCCAAAAGATGGTCATTCAGGTGGGGGATTTCCTCATCGCGATCACTTTGGTGATGATCGGCATCATCGTATTGGTAGGCTTCAAACGGCACGAATCTCCCATCGAACTCCTCATCTTCGCTCTGGTCTTGACCATCTCTGCGATTCCCGTGGCAATGCCGGCGGTCCTGACCGTCACGATGGCGGTGGGGGCGCGGATCCTGGCAGCCAAGCAGGCGATCGTCACCCGGCTGGCGGCGATCGAAGAGATGGCGGGGATGGACATCCTCTGCTCTGACAAGACCGGAACCCTCACACAGAACCGGATGAGTTTGGCGGATCCCTATGTGGTGAAGGGCTATACGCCCGAAGAGTTGATGCTTTATGCCGCCTTGGCGAGCAAGGAAGAGAACCACGATCCCATCGAAAAGCCCATCTTCGAGTATATCGATGCCCACAAACTTCGCGACAAACTCAAAGAACACCATCTCTACAAATTCCTCCCCTTCGATCCGGTACACAAGCGGACCGAGGGGATCTATAAAGATGAAAAAGAGTGTGTTGTCTATACCAAGGGGGCTCCCCAGGTCATCATCGAACAGTGTAAAGAGGATGAGTTCGACAAAAAGGCGGCTTACTCCCAGGTGGAAGCCTTCGCCGAGAAAGGGTTCAGGACCCTGGGTGTCGCTTATCGAAACTGTGAAGAGGACCTCTACCATTTCGTCGGGCTCATTCCCCTCTTCGATCCTCCGCGGGAAGACTCCAAGGATGCGATCGCCGAGGCGAAAGCCAAAGGGGTCGAGGTCAAGATGGTTACCGGCGACAATATCGCTGTGGCCAAATACATCGCCTCGATCCTGGGAATCGGTGATAATATCAAGGATATCCGAGAGCTCAAAGGGGAATCGGTCGAAGAGTATATCTATCTCTCCAAAGTCCTTACCGAAGCCCTGACTCGAAAACTGCGCCCCGATCTGAGCGATGAAGAACGGGAACAGACCGTCGAGGATATCCTCAAATGGGTCAAGCGGGAACTCTACAATATGCCGCTGCCCAAGGGAACGGTCAAGAAACACGAATCGGAAATCATCAAGGCGATCGAAGAGGCCAACGGCTTTGCCCAGGTCTTTCCCGAAGACAAATATTTCATCGTCGACGAGCTGCAAAAAGCGGATCATATCGTCGGGATGACCGGCGACGGGGTCAACGACGCTCCCGCGCTCAAGAAGGCCGACTGCGGGATCGCCGTCAGCGGTGCGACTGACGCGGCGCGGGCAGCAGCGGATATCGTGCTGATGGCCCCGGGCCTGCGGGTGATCGTGGACGCCATCAAAGAGGCGCGCATCACCTTCGAGCGGATGAAGAGCTATACAATATACCGGATCGCCGAGACGATCCGAATCATCATCTTCATGACCCTGGCCATCGTGATTTTCAACTTTTATCCCGTCACGGCCATCATGATTATTCTGTTGGCGCTGCTCAACGATTTGCCGATTCTGATGATCGCCACCGACAATACCAAGGTGCGGGAGCAGCCGGTGCGTTGGGATATGCGGGAGATGCTGGTCCTCTCCAGCTGGCTGGGGGTTGCCGGGGTGCTCTCATCCTTTACCCTGTTCTATATCGCGATGGCGGTGATGCACCTGCCTCTCGATTATGTACAGTCTCTCTTCTTCGTCAAACTGATCGTCGCCGGGCACAACACCATCTTCAATACCCGGATTGACGATTGGTTCTGGCGCAAACCCTGGCCCTCGGGTAAACTCTTCTGGACTTCCCAGGCGACAGCGGTCATTGGAACGATCGTGGGGGTCTATGGGTTCGATCTCATGACCCCGATCGGCTGGGGTATGGCGATCTTTGTCTGGATCTACGCTCTGGTGTGGTTCGTCTTCAACGATGCCGTCAAAATGCTTGTCATCAAATATTATCGAAGGAGATATCATGAAGATATCATCTAAAAACTTTTTGAAGAAGAAGGTTCTTGTGGACCTTTCCCGCCGCGACTTCCTCAAAGGGGGAGCCGCCTTGCCCCTTTTGGCGTTGGGAGCCAGTCAAAGCGCTTCGGCGGCCGAGAGTAAATTGACGGCCGGCATCAGCAAAAAACACGCCCAGATCGTCATCGTCGGCGCCGGAAGCGGTGGAATCGATGCGGCCGCGAGGCTTCGCCGTGCCGCCCCCAATGCCGAGATCACCGTGATCGCCCCCAACACGATTCACCTCTATCAAAGCGGACAGATCTTTGTGGCCGCAGGGCTCTATACCCAGACGGATAACCGCAAAAACAGTTCCGACCTGATTCCCGACAAGGTTAAATGGATTCAGGATCTCGTAACGCAGATCGATCCCAAAAATCATCAAGTCCAGACCGAAAAGAACGGGGCCGTGAAATACGATGTGCTGGTCGTCGCGACCGGTGCCGTGCATGACTTTTCCGCCATCGAGGGCTTGAAGACAGAGGCGTTTGGGCAGAGTGGCTTGGCGAGCGTCTATCTCAACGATACCCTCAAAGGGGAAGCCGTCGGAGGTGAGCAGACCCGCCAATGGCTCTCACAGATCGCCGAAGCGGCTCGGACAAGCAGGCAGCAGGTGCTCTTCAGCATTCCCGAGGGAGATGTGAAGGCTCAGAATGCCAGCCTGGACGTTCTGCTTTTGGGCCTGGATATCTTCCGGGGTAAGGGGCCCGGCGGCGGTGCCGATGTCTACGACAATGTGGCAATCACTGTCGCGGTGGGGAACGAATATCTCATCGACTCCAAGCCCTTCGATCGAGTATTGCGCAAACTCCTGGCCAAAGAGAAAAACCTCACCCTCCGGTTCGGTACCCGGCTGAGCGCTGTCGATACCCAGGCCCAAAAGGCGACGCTCACCGGCGCGAAGGAAACGGAGGAACTGAAGTATGATTTTCTCCACGTCGCTCCATCTCTAAAAGCTCCTGAAGCGGTCGCCCAATCCGAACTGGCGCTGAAAGAGGGAGCCCGCAAAGGCTTCGTCGAAGTGGATCCGGTGACGCTGCAACACAAACGCTATCCCAACGTCTTCGCCCTCGGAGACGTGGCGGCACTCCCGGCCAAGAGCGGTGCCGCCACCCGGGATATGGCCATTGTCATCCAGGACAATGTGGCCAACTATCTGGAAGGCCGAAGGTTGGGAACCCGCTACACCGGATACACCGCCGTTCCGGTCAAGACACGCTATGGACGGGAAATGCTGATCGAATACGATCGAAAGGGCCCCAACCCCACCTTCCCGCTGGATCCGAACGTCCCTCGATGGATATGGTGGGAGATGGATCTGCACCTGATCCGCTGGGCATACTTCGAATTGATGATGCGCGGATTGCTTTAATAAATATATAGAACCCAGCAGGAGGGCCTATGAGTCGACGACATCGCAGCGGCAAAAGTCAAAAAACTTCCGCCGTTCTTCAGAAAGAGAATTCAAATAAGACAACGGCACCCCAAAAGAGCGGTGGAAATGATCCGGCCGCTGACGTGAATCAATCGGTGTCGACCCAAACGAGTGGGTCCTCTGCCGATTCCGTTGCCGAGCAGAATGCCGTTCACGGCACCGGCAAAATAGCGGTGCGGGGCCTCAGCAGCGAAGAGGCGAAAAAGCGCCTGGCCCGGTACGGCCCCAACGCGATCGAAGAGAAAGAGGAGAGCTGGTGGCACCGGCTCTTCCGGCGTTTCTGGGGGCCCATCCCCTGGATGATCGAAACGGCCGCCATCCTTTCGGCCCTGGCCCGGCGTTGGGAAGACTTCACCATCATTATGGTGCTGCTGCTGGTGAATGCCATCGTGGATTTCTATCAAGAGTCCAAAGCTCTCAGCGCCATCGCCGTGCTCAAAAAGAAGCTGGCGCGCAAAGCCCTGGTGCTCCGTGACGGCAAGTGGCAGGAGATCGATGCCAAAGAGGTCGTGCCCGGGGATATCATCAAAGTCAAGATCGGCGATATCGTCCCTGCCGACGCCAAGCTGCTGGGGGGTGGGGATTTCCTGCTGGTGGACCAGTCGGCTTTGACGGGCGAATCGCTGCCGGTTGATAAAAAACCGGGTGACGAGCTCTATGCCAACGCGATCATCAAGCAGGGTGAGATGCTGGCTCAGGTTACGGCGACGGGGCGCAATACCTACTTCGGAAAGACCGTCGGCCTGGTGGCCAAGGCGGAGCGGGAAGAGCGCAGCCACTTCCAGCAGATGGTCATCAAGGTGGGCAATTTCCTCATCTACATTACCCTCGTGATGATCGCCATCATCGTTTGGCATGGCCTGAAAACCCATCAGCCCACCGTCGATCTGCTCATTTTCGCTCTGGTGCTGACCATTTCTGCGATTCCGGTAGCGATGCCCGCCGTCCTGACGGTCACGATGGCGATCGGGGCGCGGGTGCTGGCGGCCAAGCAGGCGATCGTCAGCAAACTGGCTTCCATCGAGGAAATGGCGGGAATGGATGTGCTCTGTTCCGACAAGACAGGGACACTGACCCAGAATAGAATGAGCCTGGCCGAGCCCTATGTGATCGATAAATATGATGCGGATACTCTGATGCTCTACGCCGCGCTGGCCAGCAAAGAAGAGAACAACGACCCCATCGAGAAACCGATCTTCGAATACATCGATTCCCATCATCTCCACGACAAACTCGCCCAGCATAAATTGGCCAAGTTTCTCCCCTTCGATCCGGTCCACAAACGCACCGAAGGGCTCTACAAAACCGGGGAGTGCACAGTCTATACCAAAGGTGCCCCTCAGGTGATCATCGAGCAGTGTGACGAGAAGGAGTTCGACAAGAAGGCGGCCTACGCCCAGGTGGAAGCCTTCGCCGAAAAGGGTTTCAGGACTCTGGGGGTCGCCTACCGGAAGTGTGAAGAGGATCTCTACCATTTCGTGGGCCTGATCCCGCTTTTTGACCCGCCGCGCCCTGACTCCAAGCAGGCGATCGCCGAGGCGAAGGCCAAAGGGGTCGAAGTCAAAATGGTCACCGGCGACAATATCGCCGTGGCCAAATACATCGCCAAGATCCTGGGGATCGGCGACAACATCAAAGATGTCCGGGAACTCAAGGGCGAATCGATCACCGAATATCTCTACCTCTCCCAAGTCCTGGCCAAGGCGATCGCCGAGCAGATGCATCCCGACGCCAGCGACGAAGAGATCGCCAAACAGGTCGATGCGATCATGAAGAAGGTCAAGCGGGAACTCTACAATATGCCGATCCCCAAAGGGACGGTCAAGAAGCACGAATCGGAGATCATCGCCGCCATCGAAGAGGCCAACGGCTTCGCCCAGGTCTTTCCCGAAGACAAATATTTCATCGTCGACGAGCTGCAAAAGGCCGATCATATCGTCGGTATGACCGGCGACGGGGTCAACGACGCTCCCGCGCTCAAGAAGGCCGATTGCGGAATCGCCGTCAGCGGAGCGACCGACGCGGCGAGAGCGGCGGCGGATATCGTCCTGATGGCCCCGGGTCTTCGGGTGATCGTGGACGCCATCAAAGAGGCGCGCAAGATCTTCGAGCGGATGAAGAGTTACACCATCTTCCGGATCGCCGAGACGATCCGGATCATCATCTTTATGACCCTGGCGATCGTCATCTACGATTTCTACCCCATCACCGCGATTATGATCATCGTCCTGGCGCTGCTCAACGACATCCCCATCATGACCATCGCTTACGATAACACCAAGATCCGGGAAAAACCTGTGCGCTGGGATATGAAAGAGATCTTTGTCCTTTCCAGCTGGCTGGGGCTGGCGGGAGTGCTCTCATCCTTTTTGCTTTTCTGGCTCCTCATCTCGGTGATGCATCTACCGCTGGAGTTCGTCCAATCGGCTTTCTTCGCCAAACTGGTCATTGCCGGGCACGGCACCATCTATAACACCCGGATCGATGATTGGTTCTGGAAACGTCCCTGGCCCTCCTGGACTCTTTTCGGTGCGACCTTCTCCAGCCGGGTCGCGGGGACGATCATCGCTGTCTATGGCTTTGGATTGATGGAGCCGATCGGCTGGGCCTGGGCCTTGTGGATGTGGGCCTACGCTTTGACCTGGTTCGTTTTCAATGACGTGGTCAAGATGGCGGTCCTGCGCTATTATCGAAAAAAATATCATGAAGATGTGATCTAAAAGAGGAGTAGACAATGAAGAAAAAAGAGTACAAAAAGCAGCTCTATGAGCTTCAGGTACAGTTGGTCAAATTCCAGCGCCATGTCATCGAGAACGATATCAAAGTCTGTGTCGTCTTCGAGGGGCGAGATGCCGCCGGCAAGGATGGGACCATCAAGCGCTTTCTGGAACATCTGAGCCCAAGGGAAGCCCGCGCCGTGGCTCTGGGCAAGCCCAGCGACCGGGACAAGAAGTCCTGGTACTTCCAGCGCTATGTCCCCCATCTCCCCGCCGGGGGAGAGATGGTCTTCTTCAACCGCAGCTGGTACAACCGCGCCGGAGTGGAACCGGTGATGGGCTTTTGCACCAAAGAAGAATACGAAGCCTTTATGCAGGAGGTGGGAAGCTTCGAGCAGATGCTGGTCCACTCGGGGATGATCTTCATCAAATACTACCTCGATATCTCCAAAGAAGAGCAGAAACGGCGCCTGGAGGCGCGCAAAAAAGACCCCCTCAAGCAGTGGAAGCTCAGCCCCATCGATATGCAGGCGCAGAAACTCTGGAAAAAGTATTCCAAATACCGCGACCGGATGTTCGAGCGGACCTCTTTTGTCTTCGCTCCGTGGTATGTGGTCCACAGCGACGACAAAAAGACGGCGCGGATCAATGTGATGAAGCATTTCCTCTCCCAGGTGGATTACCCGGAGAAGGACGAAAAGCTCCTCATCTACGACAACGACGTTGTCTGTGAATTCGACCCCGTCTGTTACGAGAAAGGGCTCATCGCACCATGACGCATTTTCTGGCCCCCGATCTGATCCATTTCATCCTGACCGTCACCTTCGGTTTTCTGATCGGATTGGAGATTCGCAGCTATCGGGAACATTTCCATCCCGACAAGCCTCAGGATTTTTTCGGCACGGCCCGTACCTATACCTTCGTGGCTATCCTGGGTTATCTTTTCTATCGTCTCGACCCCGATCGGCTGATCCTCTATACGACGGTATTGATCGGCTTGACGATGCTTTATGCCATCTTCTATGCCTCCAAGGTCAGGGAGGGGCGGCACAGCATCCTGCTCTATCTGGTCCTTCTTTCGGTCTACGCTTTCGGTCCGCTGACCCAGCGTTTTCCGCTTTGGATGCCGGCGCTGCTTTTCGTGCTGATCGTCTTTTTGCTCAATGCCAAGAGCGCGATCAGCCGCTTCGCTCTGCATGTCAATACCTATGAGTTCGAGACGCTGGGCAAGATGGTGCTCCTCTCGGCGGTGATCCTGCCGATCCTGCCCGATACGAGGGTGCTGCCCTATATCCCCCTTTCTCCCTTCAAGATCTGGCTGGCGGTGGTCGTCATCTCCGCCATCAGCTACGGCGGTTATCTGGCTCAGAAGTATTTCTTCCCCAATCGGGGTTATTTCCTTACCGGGATCATCGGCGGGACCTACTCTTCGACGGCCACGACGGTGGTTTTGGCCCGCAAGGCCCGGCAGATGGGGGGCAACCCGCTCATCGACGCCGGGATCATAGCCGCCACGGCGGTAATGTACCTACGGCTGATCGTCGTCGCCTTTGTTTTCAACGTAACGGTGGGGATGAAACTTCTGGTCCCTTTTCTGATCCTCTCTGTTCTGGGAATACTCTTTTCCCTGCTCTATATCCGCCAGGGAAAAGCTGCGGAGGGAACCCCTGATTTCGTCGACAACAACCCTCTGGAGCTCAAGACCGCCTTCGCTTTCGCCTTTCTCTTCGTCCTGATGATGATGGTCACCACTTACGTGACCCATCATTACGGTATCGAAGGGTTGAAGGTGCTCTCCTTTGCCGCGGGTTTGACGGACATCGATCCCTTCGTCCTCTCGCTGCTGACGGGAAAATATACGGTCGGGATGGAGCAGATCGTCTCCGCTATCGTCATCGCTGCGGGGAGCAATAACCTGCTCAAAGCCCTCTATGCCCTCTGGTTCGGCGGCCCGAAGGTCACGTGGCGGTCGGCACTCTGGATCATGGTTCTGGGGATCCTCACTATTGCCTATGGGCTTTACATCTAGATCAATTGGAAAGGAAAGATATGAAAAAGAAAAAACTACCGGTAGAAAATACGAAACTTCCCTGGGAACACCCCAAACCCAAAACGGAAGATCCCCAGGCATTGAAACTGGTCGAGAAGATCATGCAGAGCCCGACCTACCGCCTGGCGGAGGAGGATACCGATTTCCTCAAATCCTACGAGACCCGGGGGAACCGGCTGGAGCTCGACTACCTCAAGCCCGAACTTCACATGGCCCGCGCCGGGATCGAGCATACCATCGTGGTCTTTGGTAGTGCACGGATCCGGGAGCGCAAGACGGCCATGGCCAACCTGGAAGCGGTGCAGAAAAAGCTCAAAGCCGATCCCGATAATGAAAAACTGATGCAGGAGCTCTATGTGGCGGAGCGGATGCTGGAGAAGAGTATCTACTATGACGACGCTCGGATGTTCGGCCGCTATGTCAGCCGCAGCGGGAAGGGCCCCGGCGACAGCCGAGTGGTGATCATGACCGGCGGGGGCCCGGGGATCATGGAAGCGGCCAACCGTGGGGCTCACGACGTAGGGGCCAAGAGTGTGGGGCTCAATATCCATTTGCCCCATGAACAGTTCCCCAATCCCTACATCACGCCGGAACTCTGTTTTCAGTTCCACTACTTCGCCATCCGTAAACTCCACTTCTTCCTGCGGGCCAAGGCTCTGGTGGTCTATCCCGGCGGTTTCGGGACCCTCGACGAGCTCTTCGAGATCCTCACCCTGGTACAGACCCACAAAACTCCGCCCATTCCGGTGGTCATTGTGGGCAAGAGCTATTGGAACAAACTGATCAATTTCGACTTTCTGGTGGAAGAGGGGACCATCGCCCCTGAAGATCTGGAGATTTTCCACTTTGCGGACAATGCTGCTGAAGCATGGAAACACATTCTCGATTGGCATGAGACTTACAACACTCCTCTGGTAGCCAAGGGGGAGAAAACAGGTATGGAAAGAGAAAAGTGATATCCGGAAATTCATTAAAATATATTGGGTTTATGTGTTCGATAGGTATTTAACTTTAGTTAAAGAATATGACGCATAATATTTGCACAAAACCCACTAAAGGATAAAAAATGAAAAAGTTGATGATTTCAGCAGTCGCAGCAGCGGTTTTGAGCGGAGGAGTCGCCTCGGCGGCCACACAGCAGAAGCGTGCCGTACTTCATAACGAAGTAGCCGGGGCCAATTATTACAGTATGCAGAAAAAAGCCGCCCGTGCTTTTATCCCCGAAGCGATCAAAGCCCATCACGCCGCTACGCCCAAGCCTCCCAAAGAGATTCTGCAAGCCTTTGGCGATACCGTGCATGCCGTGCAGGCGATCCAGCACAAAGATACCAAAGCGGCCCAAAAATATTTGACCGAAGCGGATAAACTCTTCAGCGAAATGCTGAAAAAGCATCCCGAGCTCAAATTCGTTCCCATCAACGAAGTAATCATGGTCAACGATGTGATCATCACGCCCGAGGGGGCCAAGAAGATCGTCGACACGTCCAGGGAACTGCTCAAGTATTACCGGACTCAGGCGGCCAGGGATCTGCTTGTGCCTATGAAGGATGAGATGGACGTAATGACTTCCTATTTGCCGATGGCACTCTATCCGGTAGCGACCAAAAAGGCCCTGGCGGCGGTCAAAAAGGGGGATGTCAAAAGCGCAATAGCGATCTTGGCGGATGCTTTCAATACCATCATGACGGTCAAGACCGTGATTCCCATTCCCCTCCTGGCGGCCCAGGATTTCGTACGCCAGGCCGCGGCCCTGGATAAGAGTAAGAAAGAGGAAGCCCTTAAGTTCCTCGAAGCGGCCAAGGCTGAATTGCAAAAAGCTTACTACTTCGGCTATACCGATACGCGGAGCAAAGCCTATAAGGATCTCTACGACCAAATCAACGCCATCGAAAAAGAGATCAAGGGCAAGAATATGGTCGAAAAGATGTACGAACATCTCAAGAGCTCTTTCAAGAATCTCATCGGCAAGATCTATTCCGACATGCGCGATACGGTCGCAGCCGAAGAGGCGAAAGTTATGAAAAACCCCAAAATGATCAATGGAGCCCCTTCGGCGAAGGCAAAAGAGGAGGAGCTGCAGGAGAAGCAGAATTTCGAAGCCAAAATGAAGATCTCCGAATTCGGCAAAGAGGTCGAGGCAGATCTCAAAAAAGCGCCGGTCAACGCGAAGTAAGCGTTGCTCCCCTTTGGGGGAAAGGCTTTTTCAAGCTTTTAGAGAAGGTTTGAAAAAGCCTTAGAGAGATCGTCTAATTCAGTGCAAAGACAAGCAGATACAGGGGCGGCGGCTTCAGCCCCCGAAATCAGCTTTTTAATCTTCATACTTTTAGCTAATGCGACTAAAGTCGCATCTCCCAGTCTTTTTGCGTTTTCTTAGCTATTAAAAAGAACTTCATTCAGAAAGATTTGCAGAGCCTAAACCCTCTTCGATCTCTTCCAGCTCCGAATCGTTCAAACGGGCTTTTTTCAACTCTCTCCATACATAAACCGTGACGCTGAGGATCACGAATCCCAGAAGAATCAGGGAGAACCAGGCCGCCTGTTTCTGCGCCGCGGCTCCGTCGCCGAAGATATAGCCGATGAGGAGCATAAAGCCGACCCAGATCAGGTTGGCGGCGAAGGTGAGGGGGATGAAATGCTTCAGCGGCATATGGGCCAGGCCCGCCGGGATGGAGATATACTGGCCCAGTCCCGGAGTCAGCGGAGCCAGGAAGACCGAGATCTTTCCGTGACGTCTGAAGAAGTAGGCGGTCTTTCTGATGACCGGTTTGTGGCCCAGGAAGCGGTGGACCAGGGTGCGTGCCAGGGCGTAGTTGATCAGGGCTCCGCTGAGGCTGCCCAGAGCTCCGGCCAGCAGGAGCAGGGTGAAGCTCTTCTGCCCCGTGGATGCCAGATAGCCCGAGGGAATGAGGAGAATTTCGCTGGGGACGGGGATGAAGGTCCCTACCAGCAGCATATAGAAATAGACGCCGATATAGCCGAGGGTATCGGCGAAGTGGAGCAGAATTTGGGTGAGGGTGTGGAGCATCCCTAAATCCCGAGGACCTTGAGGGCCCCCTGGATCGTGGAAGCGGTGGCATTTTCGATATGTTTATGCAGATGCAGAGGATGCATCAGCATCTTGACCGCCATTTTGTAGGGGTAGAACTGCTTGGCGAACTCTTTGGTCCGGGCTTTGAAGGCGTCGAAATCCTCTCCGGGGGCGATATATTTGTGGGCGATGAAGACATCTTCGTCGCTGGCCATCTTGAGTCGGGCGTAGATCACCTTGGTGATATCGGTGCGGCCCAGGTGCTCTTCTTTATTGTATTTCTCGAAGCCTTTGTCAAACTCTTCGTAATGGTAGACTTCGTCTTTGTGGATGTTGTGGGCGATCTCGGCGAGGATCGGCTCGTCGATCGATTTGGCGTAGTCGGTCATCGCCCGATAGAGGGTCGAAGTGCCGGTCTCGACGACCATACGCGCCAGCATCTCCCGGGCTCTGCTGGGCTGAAACTCATCCAGGGTGCAGTAGGCGCTGTATTCGTTGCGGAATCCTTCGTAGGCTTTGTCCCAGTCGAATTCGGGCCAGACGGTCTGTACATATTTGCGCAGAGCTTTGCCGTGCTGGAGCTCTTCGGGCTCCCAGGTGCTCTCCAGCCAGCCGACGATCTCCTCGTCCCCGGCGTAGAATTTCGCCAGATTCATCTCATAGAGATCGGAAGTGATCTCGATAAAAGAGGCGATCGCCACGACTTTGAAGAGAAAATCGTTGTCGTGAAGCCGCTCTTTGTTGATGCTGTCGTAGTCGATATCCTGATAATTCCAACGTGCCATTGTGCCGATCCTTTTAAGCGGTTTTTTTATGCACGGCGATCAATTTCGTCGGCCAAATGGTTTTAATTATAACCGAAATATTTTTCATTTTTTGTGACTGGAGTTACTTTTCGATTTGTCCAACCCTGCTATGATTGAACCATATGCCAATGTATGAAAGGATCAGCAATGAGTCAATTTGTCAAATGGTTCGAAGAGATCGGCATCGAGGATGTCCCTGAGGTGGGAGGGAAAAACGCTTCACTGGGAGAGATGTATCGCAATCTCACCGGTGAAGGGGTGCGGGTGCCACACGGCTTTGCGGTGACGGCGACGGCCTATCGGCATGTCTTGGAGTATAACGGGCTCGAGCCCAAGCTCCATGCCATCCTGGACGGCCTGGATTATGACGATGTCAAAGCCCTCCAGGAAGCGGGGGCCAAGTGCCGCGAACTGATCCATAACGCCAAGCTCCCCGAGGATCTCAAAGAGGAGATCCTGAGCAACTACGGAAAGCTCAAAGAGGAGTATGGGGAAAATGTCTCACTGGCGGTGCGCTCTTCGGCGACGGCGGAGGATTCCCCCGAAGCCTCCTTCGCCGGGCAGAACGATACCTATCTGAACATCAAAGGCGACGAGGCGCTGCTGGACGCTTACAAACGCTGCCTCGCTTCCAACTTCACCGACCGGAGCCTCCACTACAAGCACGACAACGATTTCGATTGGGCCAAAGTCTATCTGAGCGTTGTCGTGATGAAAATGGTGCGCTCCGATCTCGGCGCCAGCGGAGTGATGTTCAGCCTCGATACGGAGACAGGATTCAGAGATGTGGTCTTCATCAACGCCGCTTACGGGCTGGGGGAAAATGTGGTGCAGGGGACCATCGACCCCGACAGTTTCTATGTCCACAAGCCGACCTATGAAAAGGGGTACCGGGCCGTGCTCAAGCGCCGTCTGGGCAAAAAAGAGCTCAAGATGGTCTTCACCGATACCCTCAATACCGACAATATCGCCGTGGAGTACACCAAAAACGTGCCGACCAGCGAAGAGGAGCGCAGCCACTACTGCATCAGCGACGACGATGTGATGGTGCTGGCCGACTACGCCATCAAGGTCGAGCGTCACTATTCCGAAAAGGCAGGCTACCAGAAGCCGATGGATATGGAGTGGGCCAAGGATGGTGAAGACGGCCATCTCTATATGGTCCAGGCCCGCCCCGAAACGGTCCAGAGTCAGAAAAAAGGGACGATCCTGGAGATCTATCATCTCAAAGAGCGGGGCAAGGTGCTGGTGAGCGGCCGGGCGGTCGGGACCAAGATTGGCCAGGGCAGGGTCCACTATATTCCCGATGTCAAGCATCTGAGCGAATTCAAACCCGGTGAAGTGCTCGTCGCCGATACCACGACACCCGATTGGGAACCAGTGATGAAAACCGCCGCCGCCATTGTCACCAACAAAGGGGGCCGTACCTGCCATGCCGCCATCGTCAGCCGTGAGCTGGGCATTCCCGCCGTCGTCGGCGCCGAGGGAGCGACGGAGATCCTCAAAGACGGCCAGGAAGTGACCGTCAGCTGCGCCGAGGGGGAGACCGGCTATGTCTACGAAGGGCTCCTTCTTTTCGAGATCGAGAAGGTGGACTTGAGCGATTTGCCCAAACCCAAGACCGAGATCATGATGAACCTGGGCAACCCAGACCAGGCCTTCAGCCTTGCCTCTCTGCCCGTGGACGGGATCGGCCTGGCGCGGATGGAATTTATCATCAACGAATACATCAAAGCCCATCCGATGGCCTTGAAACATCCTGAAAAAGTGGACGAAGAGACGCGCAGGAAACTCGAAGAGCTGAGCCGTGCCTATGAGGATATGGTGGACTTCTTCGTCAAAACCCTCTCCGAAGGGGTCGCGACCATCGCAGCCGCGGTCTATCCCAAACCCTGCGTCGTGCGGATGAGCGACTTCAAGACCAATGAATACGCCACGCTCCTGGGCGGAAAATTCTTCGAGCCCGAAGAGGACAACCCGATGATCGGCTTCCGCGGCGCCGCCCGCTACACCCATCCCGCCTACGAAGAGGGCTTCGCCCTGGAGTGCGCGGCGATGAAGCGGGCCAGAGAGGTGATCGGTATGGAGAACATCATCCTGATGATCCCCTTCTGCCGCCGGGTCCCCGAAGGGGAGAAGGTGGTCGAGACCATGGCCAAATACGGCCTCAAGAAAGGGGAAAAAGACCTCAAGATCTATGTGATGTGCGAGATCCCCAACAACGTCATCCAGATCGACGAATTCAGCAAGACCTTCGACGGCTTCAGCATCGGTTCCAACGACCTGACCCAGCTCACCCTGGGGGTCGACCGGGACAGCGAGATCGTCGCCTTCGACTACGACGAGCGGGATCCCGGCGTGCTGAAGATGATCGAAATGGCCGTCAAGGGATGCCAACGCAATCACCGCCACAGCGGCATCTGCGGCCAGGCACCCAGCGATTATCCCGAGGTGGCGGAGTTCCTGGTCAAGCTGGGCATCGACTCCATGAGCCTCAACCCCGACAGCGTGCTGCGGACCATTCAGGATGTGGTGAAGCTGGAAGAGAAGCTGGGAAGGAAGTAAATTAGTAGTGAGTAGTGAGGAGTGAGGAACTAAAGGGATGACAAAGGATAGATCATGGCAGAGGTCAAGAAAATAATCTCTATGAATGAGGAGATTGCTCGTGAGCTAGAGAATCTTTCCAGAATCTTGGGCATAACGCAAGAAGAGATAATCGAAAGAGCTCTGGGTTTCTATTTTGACCACACTGACGCAATGATTGCCGAGAAGATTTCCCGCGAAATTCGTGAAGGAAAAATGATAGTGCGTGATGCTGATGATGTTTTTCCGATCTCTCGGCTTATGTGAAGATATCGATCAACAATCCAATAACAATACAAAAAAGGAGACAACATGATCAGAGAAGACTTTCGTGACTTCCTCCCCGCCGATGTCCCGGCGGACAAGGAGAAGGAGTTTCTGGAGAATTTCGAGAAGAGCACGGGCGGAAGTGGACGGTTGATGCTCTTTGCCGGGGACCAGAAGGTAGAGCACCTCAACAACGACTTTCATGGCGAGGGGATCCCCGAGGAGGACAACGACCCCGAGCATCTCTTCCGCATCGCCAAGATGGCGAAGATCGGGGTCTTCGCGACCCAGTTTGGGCTCATCTCCCGCTATGGACGCGATTACAAGGATGTTCCCTACCTGGTGAAGCTCAACTCCAAGACCAATCTCGTCCCCTACGACGCTAAGGACCCCTATAGCCAGCAGTGGCTGGAGGTGGAGGATGTGGTCCGTTTCCGCGACAGCAGCGGCCTGGATATCCGCGGCGTGGGCTACACCGTCTATCTGGGGGGCGAGCACGAGCACTCCATGCTGCGTGAAGCGGCCCGAATCGTTCACGAGGCGCATAGCCACGGAATGCTGGCGGTGCTCTGGATGTATCCCAAAGGCCCCTTCGTCAAAAACGAGCATGATCCTCATCTCATCGCCGGGGCTGCCGGGGTCGCCGCCTGTCTGGGGGCCGACTTCGCCAAGGTGAAGGTCCCCTACGACAAAGAGGGGCAGCCGCTGCCCGAGCTCCTGCAGGAGGCTACCACCGCCGCCGGGCGCACCGGGGTACTCTGCGAAGGGGGCTCCAGGATCGACGAAGAGACCTTCCTGCGCCAGCTCCACGAGCAGATCCATATCGGCCACAGCCGGGGTAACGGCACCGGACGCAATATCCATCAGCGCCCCCTGCAGGAGGCGGTGAAGATGGCCGATGCCATCTATGCCGTTACCTGCGAGAATAAGAGTGTGAAAGAGGCCTTGGAGATCCTGGCGTAAGCAAGGATCCGGTCGTTAGTCGTTGGTTGTTGGAAAAGGTTGGAGGGGGCTGTATGGCCCTGGCGCAATCTGATAGTTTGCATAACAGCGGAGGCGAGCCCTGGCTAATATGAATAAATATAAAGGAAACTGAATGAAACAATATGATCTGGTCGTCATCGGGGCCGGTCCCGGGGGCACGCCCGCAGCTATGATGGCGGCACGCTTCGGGAAGAAGGTCCTGCTGATCGACAAACGGGGAGAGCCGGGTGGCGAATGCCTCTTCGAAGGGTGCATCCCCTCCAAGATCCTCGAGAACGCCGCCAACCGATACGCCTTGCTCAAAGAGGCGAGATCGTTCCATATCGATCTGGATGGAGCGGCGCAGATCCACTGGGAAGAGGTGATCGCCGACAAAGATGTGCTCCTTGAGCAGCGTGCCCAGGCGGCGCTGGCCTCGTTCAAAGTGCTGCCGAGCCTCGACTTCCTGGCCGGGGAAACGGCCTTTGTCGATGCCCATACCATCGAGGTGAACGGGGAACGCTACGGCTTCGAGCATGCCATTGTGGCTACGGGGGCTTCGGCCCATATCCCCCCGCTGAAAGGGGAGGGGGTCTCCAGAGCCTGGACCAACGCCGATATCTTCAAAGCGAAAGAGCTCCCCGAAGAGATCGCCTTTATCGGGGCGGGGGCCATCAGCTGTGAATTGGTGCAAATGTTCGCCAAGCTCGGGGTGAAATGCCACATCCTCGAGCGCGGGCCCCGCATTCTCAAGCGGATCGACGAAGAGGCGGCCCTGATCGTGCAAAAGCGGATGCAGGAGCAGGGGATCGAGGTCCTCCTCAATGTCGGCTTCGATTCCATCGATGGAGATGAAGGAGATTTCACGATTCGCTATACCCAGGAGGGCGCAGCCAAGACCCTCAGGGTCCCGCACCTGCTCATCGCCACGGGGCGCGCCGCCAATGTGGAGGGGATCGGCCTTGAAAAGGCCGGAGTCGAGTTCGACCGCCATGGCATCAAGGTTGACGGCGGAATGCAGAGCACCGTCCCCCATATCTATGCGGTAGGCGATTGCGCCGTCGGGCCCAAGTTCGCCCACTGGGCCACCTACACCGCCGGTGTCGCCATCCACAACATCTATGCTCCTACGCGCCACGAAGCCCAGGAAGAGAAGCTCAGCTGGGTGCTCTTCAGCGATCCCCAGATCGCCTCGGCGGGCCTTTCCGAGGCCGAAGCGGCCCAAAAGGGCTTGGAAGTGAGCGTGGAGAAATACGATTACGCCGCCGATGCCCGGGCCCAGATCGACAAGGATGCGGAAGGCTTCATCAAATTCGTGGTGGAGACGAAAAGTGGAGTGATCAAGGGGGTCCAGGTCGTTAGCTACGACGCTTCGAGCCTGGCGGGGGAAGCTTCGCTCATTGTCGCCAATGCCATGACGGTGCTGCAGGTTATGGGGGCCATCCATCCCCATCCCACGCTCACCGAGGGATTCGGCAAACTGGCTCAGAGCCTCTTTTTTAAATCTATGATGAACCGGAGACGTTAAATGCACAAAGAGAAAAAGAGACGCAAATTCAATTGGGGGCGCTATCTCAAAGTCTCCTTTGTTTACTTCATCGTATTCATCATGGTTTCACTGCTGATCGATTACTATGCGATGATGGCTTTCAATTTCCTCTGGTTCGTTTTCGGCTCCGCAGTCGCTGCATTGATCGTCAGCTACATCCACGTCAAAAGTGGTAAAAAGGATCATGTGGACGAAGTGGCCGAAGAGTTGCTCTGAATCTCCCACTTTCCGCTCAGGATTTTTCTGAGTGCAACGCAGGTTGCCTCATCTATCCATCATATACCGCTATCATATTCGAGTAATATAAATTTAATAAGGAGGTTCACAATGTGGAACTATCAAATGTGGCCGACTGACTCGGATATGCTGAGCAAGTTTGCCAAACACTCGACCATCGTCGGGATCATTATGGCTATTTTGGGGATCCTGGCGATCGTCTACCCCTTCGTCGGATCCCTCTTTACCCTGGCCTTCGTCGCCTGGCTGATGATCTTCGGCGGTTTCGTCGCCGCCTTCAGTACCGCCAAGACCAATCCCCAGGATTGGCTGGGATGGTTCAAAGCCTTTATCCTGGTCCTGACCGGCGGATTGATGATCTTCAAACCCGCTGTGGGGATCCAGGCCCTGGGCCTCGTTTTGGCGATCTACTTTTTGCTGGACGCATTCGGAGGCTTTGCGATGGGTGCGCTGATGCGCCCCGCCAAGGGATGGTGGCTCTGGACACTTAACGGTCTCTTTTCGCTGATCCTGGCTGTGATTTTCCTCGCATCCTGGATCAATGTGGTCGAAACCGCCTGGCTGATCGGCATCTTCGTCGGGATCAGCCTGCTCTTCGACGGGATCGTCCTGCTCTTTATGGGCAGCCAGCTCAAAAAAGCCGCCACAGAAGCGTAAGCTTCCGGCGACTCGTATACCTGGTTCAATAGTGTGGAGCGAGCGAAAAGAGAGTCGTTAGACTGTTTTTTTGATCGCTCCCGTTTCGTGATAATGATGAAAGGGAAAGATCATGGCAGCGACAAGCATCAAAGACCTTCAAGCGATCGAAGTCCTCGATTCGCGTGGAAACCCTACCGTTCGCGTTTTCGCCACATTGGAGAACGGCGTGCGGGTCAGTGCGTCGGTCCCCTCCGGTGCCAGCACCGGAGAGTATGAGGCAGTGGAGCTTCGCGACGGCGACCCCACCCGCTACGGCGGCAAGGGGGTTCTCAAAGCCTGCGCCAACGTTATGGAGGTCATCGCTCCGGCATTGCGGGGGATGGATGCAAGGGAGCAGCTGGCCATCGACCGGACGATGATCGAGCTCGACGGCACGGAGAACAAAGCGCGCCTGGGGGCCAATGCGATCCTGGGTGTTTCGATGGCGGTCGCCAAAGCGGCAGCGGTTAGCGAAGGCGAAGAGCTCTACCGCTACCTGGGCGGCAGTGAAGCGCGGCGGCTGCCCGTTCCCTGCATGAACATCCTCAACGGCGGGGAACACGCCGACAACAGCGTCGATTTCCAAGAGTTCATGGCGGTGCCCCACGGCGCTCCGAGCTTCAGCGAAGGGCTGCGCTATGTGGCCGAGACTTTTCACACGCTCAAGAAGATCCTCGAAGCCAAAGGCTACTCCACCGCCGTCGGGGACGAGGGAGGCTTCGCCCCCAATCTCGGCAGCAACGAAGAGGCGATCGAACTCATCGTCGAAGCGATCGAAAAGAGCGGCTACAAACCCGGCATCGATATCTCCATCGCCATCGACAGTGCCGCAACCTCCTTCTCCACGGACAAAAAGGGGCACTACAATCTCAAATGGTCCGGAGCCGGGGAGATGACCAGCGACGACCTGATCGCCCTGGCCAAAGAGTGGGTGGCCAAGTATCCCATCATTCTCTGGGAAGATCCCCTCGCCGAGGAGGATTGGGAAGGCTTCGCCAAGTTCACGAAGGAGCTCGGGGACAAGATCGAAGTGGTGGGGGATGATATTTTCGTCACCAATACCAAATTCATCCGCCGGGGCATCGAAGAGCATACCGCCAACGCTTCCCTGATCAAACTCAACCAGATCGGCAGCGTCACCGAAACGGTGGATGCGGTTCGACTCTGCATCGAGCACGGATGGCGGGCGTTTCTCTCCCATCGCTCCGGAGAGACGTGCGACAGCTTCCTGGCCGATTTCGCCGTGGCGATGGGGACGGGCCATCTCAAGAGCGGCTCCGCTTCCCGCAGCGAGCGCCTGGCCAAATACAACCGCTTGCTGGAGATTGAAGCGCAGCTCGGTCCCGATGCGCTCTATTATTGGAAATAAGGACAGATAATCAGGGGAGGCTTCGATGGGCGGATCGGGCAAAGAGAAAAAGGCCTTCGGACTTTGGAGTGCCATCTTCATCGGCATCGGTTCGATGGTGGGGGCCGGGATCTTCATCGTCATCGGCGAAGCGGGGGCCATCGCCGGGAATATCGTCTGGCTCTCCTTCATCTTCGGCGGGATCGCCGCGCTGCTGAGCGGCTACTCCCTGGCCAAACTGGCTCTTCGTTATCCCTCCAGGGGCGGGATCGTCGAGTATTTGGTGCAGGGCTACGGCGAAGGGGTCTTCTCCGGTTCGGCAAGTGTGCTTTTTTACTTCGCCGGCCTGGTTGCCATCGCTGCCGTGGCCAAGAGCTTCGGCACCTACGCCGCTACCTTCCTCCACGCGCAGAACACCCCCTCCATCGTCAATGCCTTTGCCCTGGGGATCGTGGGCTTCTTCCTGCTCATCAACCTTATCGGGGCCACCTTCGTCGCCAAGTCGGAGAACCTCCTGGTCATCATCAAGGTGACCATCCTCACCGTCTTTGCTGTGGCGGCGGCCTGGCATATTGACCCGGCACTGCTCAGTGCAAAAAAGATGCCGCCGATTATGAATATGCTCTATGCCATTGGCTTGACCTTCTTCGCCTATCAGGGTTTCAGCGTCATTACCAATACGGTCGAAGATATGGAGAACCCGGCCCGTAATATGATGCGGGCGATGATCGGGGCGATCCTGATCGTGATGGCGCTCTATGTCCTGACCGCCGTGGCGGTCCTGGGGAACCTTCCTCTTCCCGAAGTGATCAAGGCAAAAGATTACACCCTGGCGGAAGCGGCCAAACCGGTCTTTGGCGTGCTGGGCTTCAAAGTGATGGCGGCGACGGCGCTGCTTTCGACCGCTTCGGCCATCAACGCTTCCCTCTATGCCACGGCGGAGATCAGCTATACCATGGCCAAAGAAGGAAACCTCCCCAAGGTCTACAGCTACAACGTCTTTCAATCCAACGAAGGGCTCATCATCAGTTCGCTGCTTATTGTGCCGATGATTCTTTTCTTTGACCTTTCGGAAGTGACGACGGTCGCGGCCCTGTCGGTGCTGATCGTGCAGGGGCTGACTCATATCGGGCATCTGATGCGGCTCAAAGAGACCGGAGCCAACGGTGTGCTGGTCTTTTTGGCGGCGGCGGCGATGTTCACGATCACTGCGCTGACCCTCCACTACACCCGGCTTCATGATCCGGCTATCGGCTACTATCTGCTGGGGGCCTTCGTCCTCTGCTTTTTGGTCGAGGTGAGCCTGCGGATCTTTACAAAGCGTATCGTCACCCGCCAGGTGGTGGACCTCTTCAATTTCAAACGCTGGGAGGATGAGAAAAAGATATGAGCACGTCACAAATGATCCACTACGCGGTGGCGAACCGTGAGATCCTGATCCCCAACTTCATCGTTATCGCTACGACTTTGGTCCTGACCCTGCTGCTTTTCGCCAAACCGATCGAGAAGAGCTCCTGGTGGGCGGCGACGGCAATCCCGCTGGCTTCCATCATCGGGAGCGGTTTTCTGGTGGTGGCGCCTATTTTGCAGATGAGTATGGGGGTCTATGCCCCCTTTGCGATGACGGGGCTCGTTACCGTGGCCTATCTCATCGGCGCGGCGATCCGTTTCAACATCCATCACGTCGAACCCAAACTGGCCGCCGGGACCCTCCATCCCGCTCCTCATACCCTGGAGATCCTCTCCCAGTGGGCCCTGGCTTTTGCCTATGTGGTCTCTGTGACCTACTATCTGGCTCTCTTCGGGGATTTTGCCCTGCGGGGGGTCAATGTGGTCAATCCCATTCTCTCCCACACCATCACGACCGCCATTTTGATTTTCATTGCCGTCTATGGCCGCTACCGGGGTTTCAATTTTCTCGGCCGCTTCGAAGCGGTCAAGCTGGGGATCATCGGAGGTTTGCTGGCGGGCCTGGCCTACGGCAACTATCACGCCTGGGCACAGCAGCTCTGGCATCTGCCTCCGGTCAAGGAACCCACGCTGCACGACTGGCGGATCGTCCTGGGGATGCTCATCGTGGTGCAGGGCTTCGAGACTTCCCGCTATCTGGGCGATAAGTTCCCTCCGATGCTGCGGATCCGTACGATGCGCTATGCCCAGTGGATCAGCGCGGGGATCTATATCGTCTACATTACCTTGATGCTCTACTATTTCAACTATCCTCTGCCTCCGGAGGGCCAGGATACCGCTATCATCACCCTTTCACGTCATGTTGCGACGGTCCTGCCCGTGATGCTCCTGGCCCTGGCGCTCATCGCCCAGTTCGATGCCGCCATCGCCGATGCCCAGGGGGGTGCGGGGCTATTCGAAGAGCTGAGCAAGCGCAAGATCACCGTCAACACCGGCTATATCATCATCGCGGTGGGCGGGATCCTCATCGTCTGGAGCTCCAATATCTTCCAGATCATCACCTACGCGTCCCAGGCCTTCGCGGTCTACTATATGCTCCAGAGTATGGTAGCGGCCCTCACGGCCGCCAAACACGAGGATATCCCCCATCGCTGGCCCAAATTCTTCGGCTTCGCCCTGGTGGCTTCGCTAGCCGCCACGGTCGTGATCTTCGGAATCCCCGCGGGCGGTTGATCCTGATCAAAGAAAATGAATATAGAGGAGAGGGAATGGTAAATCGTGAGCGGGTCAGGGAGTTGACGGAGAGGTTACGGGAAACGGAAAAGGAACTCTATCGTGAACTCAAGAACGAAGAGGATAAGGTCAGCTGCGATTTTGCCACGGAACGGATCGGACTTTGGGACTACATCCGGCGCGGGAAGATCAGTTATTGGCTAAGCGCCCCCGTGATCTACGGGATGATCGTCCCGGCAGTGATCCTCGATTGTTGCGTGACGATCTATCAGGCGGTCTGTTTTCCTATCTATGGCATCCCCAAGGTGCGGCGCAGTGATTACATCGTGATCGACCGTCACCGGCTGCCCTATCTCAACGCCCTGCAAAAACTCAACTGCGCCTACTGCGGCTATTTCAACGGCCTCATCGACTATGTGCGGGAGATCGCTTCCCGGACCGAGGAGTTCTGGTGCCCCATCCGCCATTCACGACGTGTGCGGGGTGTGCCGACACGTTATTGGCACTTTATGCGCTATGGCGACGGCAAGGATCTGATGAAACGCTGGAAAAAGCTGAGAGAAGAGCTCAAAAAAGAGGGTGAAGAGCGCTGATCCCGCTAAGGAAGAGGGATCAAACCTCGTTGGCGGCCAATTTCCGGATATGGAAGATCCGGTCCATCAAAAAGCCGGTCAGGACCACGGTGACGGCGGTGGGGACGATGATGTTGTAATCGTAGGTGATCTCCAGAGCCAGGACCACGGCGGTTAGAGGCAGGCGCATCACCACACCCATAAAGACCGAAGCGCCGATGGCGGCGAAGGCATAGGAGTGCACCGGGATCCCGGCATAGAGCTGCAGGGCTTCTCCGTAACCGTATCCGATGAGGGCGCCGATGCTCATCAGCGGCAAAAAGAGCCCGCCGACGGCGTTGGCGTAGATGGCCAGGGCCGTGCCCAGGATCCGTAGCAGAACGACCAGGAGCAGAAGTTTTAGGGAGATGGGGATGGTGCCGTTGATGAGGGCGGCGACCATCTCGTGCCCCGAAAAAGCGGCGATGGGTGCTTGCCAGAGTAGCGTCCCCACCGTCGCGCCCCCCAGCAGGGCGAAGAAGAGGTCCCGATATCGACCCGCACGTGAAGCGACGAAGCGGTCGAGGAAGAGCAGCAGCCACTTTTTCAGCGCCAGGTAGAGAAAGAGAAAGATCAGGATCACCGGGATGAAGAGCAGGCTGCCGAGGAGGTAACTGTAATCGAAGTGCCGGCCGATGGAGTAGTGGAAGACCAGGGGCTTGAGGAAGAGGTAGGCAACGCCGAAGGCAAGAGAGGCGCCGAGGATGATGGGGCCCATCCGGCGGTTGAGGAATTCATAGGCGATGTTCTCCAGGGCGAAGGTGATGCCGGTGACGGGAGAGACGAAGACGGCGGCGATCCCGCTGCTGGCCCCGAGGCTGATGATGAGGGTTACGAATTTTCCGGGCAGATGAAAGAGCCGGTTGAAACGGTAGGCGATCATAGCGCCGATGGCGGCGGAGGGCCCCTCGTTTCCCACATTGAAACCGCTGGCTAGGGAGAGCACCGAGGCGATGATTTTGAGCACGAGCCCCTTGAGGGTGATGGTGTAGCGGTTCTCCTGCACCGCCTGGGCGATCTCGGCCACCCCGTACTCCCGCACGGAGGGGTCCAGGGCGATGAGCCGTTGGACCAGAAGGATCGCAGCCGTGGGGACGAGGTAGAGATACCACAGAGGCAACTTACGGGTATCGACGAGGGGATCGGGACCGTAGAAGAGATGGGTGACGGCCTCGGTAAGCAGGACGTAAAAGGAGATGGCCAGACCGCTGGAGAGGCCGACGAGGATGCCGAGCCCCAGAATCCGAAAGGGGAGCGGGCGGTCCGGTATCTGCATCAGTGCCCCATCCAGAGGCTCTTGACCCCGCCGATGAGGAACTGGGCGGCGATCGCCCCGACGATGAGCCCCATGATCCGGGTCATGATCTTCATCCCGGTGACTCCCAGCGTCCGGCTGATGACCCCGGCATTACGCAGCACGAGATAGACCGTCAGGGAGGCGAGGAGGATCGCGACGCTGATCAGGGCGTAAGAGACCCAGGGGCTGAAAAGCTCCCTGCCGTGGGTGTCGAGCACGACGATGGTGGCGATGACCCCGGGGCCGAAGAGAATGGGGATTCCCAGGGGGATGATGGAGATATCCTCTTTTTCCTGGGCTTCGGCCCGCTCTTCGGGGGTGTGTCGGGTTTTGGTCGATTGCCCGGCGGCCATATTCATCGCGATCATCATCAGGATGATCCCGCCGATGACCTTGACGGAGTAGACATTGATGCCGAAAAGTTTGAAGATGAACTCTCCGGTGAAAAGGGTCACGAGTGAAGCGATCAACACGGTCAGCGTGGCCCGTGCGGCGACGGGACGGATATTGGCCGGGGTGGGAGGCGTGATCATCGAGACCATAATCCCCGCCGCGGCGATGGGGTTGAGGATGGTGACGAGGGCGATGGTGTCATGGATCAGGGGGCTGATGAGCTGCGTGATCATTGGGAATCTTTTTCTGAATCCTCCTCTTCGTCTTTTTGCGCGATGAAGAGGACCAGGAAGATGATGATGACAAAAAGGACCAGCACGATATTCTTCTGGGCGAAAAGGATCAGTTCGATTGCCTGCTGGCCGAAGAAGTAGCCGATGGAGAGGAACGCGGCGGCCCAGAGCAGAATGCCGATGATGTCGTAGAAGAGGAACTTCATATAAGAGTAGCCCGACATGCTCACGGTGAGCAGAGCGGGGATGTGGGTGCCGTAGATGAAACGCTCGAAGACGATGAGCCAGGAGCCCCATTTCTGGAACCAGGCGACGACCTGTTCCCGGCGGCCGGGGCGTTTCTCCAGCCAATGGAGCGCTTTTTTCTCGAAGAGCCTCCCGAAAAGGAAAACGGCATTGTCCCCGATGAAGGCACCGGCGATGGCGACGAGATAGGCTTTGTCGAAGGTGAACACTTCCCCCTGGGAAATGAGCCATCCGGTGAGCATCAGTCCGATCTCCCCTTCCATAATACTCCAGATGAAGAGGGCGACATATCCGTATTTCATCAAGACGAACACAGGAAGACTGAAGAGTTGAAGAAGCACGGGACAAACCTTTGGAAAGAGTTATCGCAATGATAACGTAACGATGCTCATTTTACTTTCCAGGGGGTCGAAGCGGGAAGATGCCTACGGTCCAGGACCCGGCAGCGGACATTATAGGCGCTCATGAGGTGCCGCAGTTTGAGGGTGAGGTCGGCCAGGGTGAGTTTGTAATGGCGCAGGGCTTTTTCGGAGAGATCCCGTTCGAGAAAGAGGATCACTTCCACTTTCGCCTCTTCCCGAGTGCAGAGCAGCGTGTAAAAGGGGGCGAACTCTTCGAGGCCCAGCCGTTTGGCCCCGATCATCGCGGCGAAGGTGTCGACGAATTTTTTGGCGACATCGTTGAGGAGCCGTCCGTTTTGCTGCTTGGCGAGATTCTGTCGGCTGTGGCCCCGGAAATCCTTGATCTCGATGAGTTGGAGCAGATCGTCGTGGGCCGCGAGGATATCCACGGCTTTCATCCCTTCGAGCCACTGGACCCGGTCGCGGTAGAAAGAGCTGGCGTCGAACTTGCTGACCCGCCAATCCTCGGGAAAGGTAAAGACCAATCGGGTGGGGGGTGTCCCTTCGGCGATGACCGGCATGCTCACTCCAGCTCCAGATAGCGGTCGGCCTGGCTGAGCGCTTCGTCCAGGGTCACCAGAGGGGTGACCTTTTCCAAAGAATCGCTCTCCTGGAGGGTAAGGCGGTGTTTGGCATCGTAGCCAAGGGCGATGTAGTGGCTCGGCAGCTTGGCGAAGCTTTTGCGATGGGAGAGGATCTCGATCTCCCGCAGCAGAAAGAGGCTGTGGGTGCTGAGCAGCACCTGGACCCCCTGCAGAGCCAGCGACATCAATATATCGGCGACCTGCCGCAGGAGTTTGGGGTTGAGGTTGGTTTCGGGTTCATCCCAGAAGAGCAGGCTTCCGGGGCGTAAAGTTCCGTTTTGGATGAGCCGGGCGATGGTGGCGAGTTTGGCGACCCCTTCGCCCGCCAGGGTCATCTCCCGCTTGCCGTATCGTGGGGAGTGGAGGTAGAAACGTTCCTGCTCTCTGTGGACCGTTCCGCCGATCATCCCTTCGATGCGGCGTTGCAACCCGCTCATTTTTTCATCGACCGCTTCTGTGGGAGGATGGTCGATGGCCGCTGCCAGATCGTAATAGGTGGCATCGAAGGCCCGCTCTTTTCGCTCCGCCAAGTCCAAAAAGCCTTGATAGCCCGTGAGGACTTCCGCCGTGGGGAGGAAGAGCGGCACCGTTTCGGGGAGTGAGCGGGGGACGCGATCCAGGCTGAGCCTGTGGCGGCTTTTGGCTGTGAAGCTGAGCGAAAAGCTCTCTTGATCGAAGGATACTGTGATATGGCAGGGGCGTTCACTCTCCCGCCATCCCACGAGATGGCCCAGGATATCGGGGCGAAAGACTGCCATCAATCGATCCGCGATCCTCTCGGAAAGATCGGTGTCCGCAAACCGAGAGCGCGTACCGGCGGTCGCCAGGGTATAGGCAAGCTTGAGAAGGTGGCTCTTGCCCGAGCCGTTCTCCCCGATGACCACATTGAGCCCCGGGACGAAGCCGATACGGTGCCTGCCCCGAAAAATGGTGAAGTTCTCCAAACCGAGTTCGCAGATCATCGCTTCTCCTTCATTATTTTTTAGCCGATCCATTGCCACAGCATCACCCCGGTCAGCGCAAGGGTGACCAGCAGGGCGAAAATGGCGAAGACATTGCTCCATCGACTGGGGAGGTATTCGCCCATGATAGTGCGGTTGTTGGCGATCAGAAGGGCGATGCCGATGAGCACGGGGATGAGCATCCCGTCGAGGACCTGGGAGTAGTAGAGGGCATCGACGACGGAGAGGGCGTGACTCATATCGATGATGTCGCCCACGATCAGGGCGCCGACGAAGACGATGTAGAAGCCCTTGGCGTCACTGACCTTGTTGTCCATCCCCTCTCTCCAGCCGAAAGTATCGGCTACGGCATAGGCGGTGGAGCCCGCCAGGACCGGGATGGCGAGAAAACCCGAAACGATGACGCCCAAAGCGAAGAGGGCGAAGGCGTAGCGCCCTGCGGCCGGCTCGAGGGCGGCGGCCAGGGTGCTGACATCCTGGATCTGCGCATGGGTCCCGTAGAGCATGGCGGCTCCGGCGACGATCATACAGTAGGCCAGGAGATTCGACCAGATCATCCCTACCAGAGTATCGAAGCTCACCTCATCCGCCTGGACGACACTCTTTTTCTCTTCGTGCTCTTCGGAAGCCTGCCAAAAGAGCAGATAGGGGGAGATGGTGGTCCCCAGCATCCCGAGCGCGGCGATGGTCCAGGTGGAGGAGGGTTCGATATGGGGGATAAACGTGTTTTCGAGGACTTCGAGCAGCGGCGGCCTGGCCAGGATGGCCGAGAGGATATAGACCCCCAGCACCGCCGTGAGGCCGATGAGCACCTTTTTGACCGTAGCGTAGCGCCCGAAGGTCACGAGGTAGGCGATCAGTGCCGTGATGGGGATGAGGAAAGTGACGGTGGGGTAGCCGCTGATGATATGGAAGATGACGGCGATGGCGTTGAGATCGGCACCGATGGTGAGGATGTTGGCGATGGCCAGTAAGGTGACCATAAGGACGGTGAGCTTTTTCGAGTAAAAAGCGGTGGTGATCTCCGGCAGGCTCTTGCCCGTCACGATGGCGATGCGGGCGACCATATCCTGGATGGCGATCATCATCGGGGTCGAGAGCAGGAGCAGCCAGAGCTGGCTGAAGCCGGTTGTGGCGCCCACGACGGTATAGGTGACGATCCCCGCCGGGTCGTCTCCCGCGCCGCCGGTGATGATGCCCGGGCCCAGTTCTTCGAGCCTTTGACGGTTCTTCTCAATATCGGCTCGGATACGTGCTTTGAATGGTGAAGGGGTCGCGGGGAACCGCTGGGCCTCGGACATATTCTCTTCTCCTTTATCCGGGGAACGAAACGAAGGTTTCGCTCCTCTGCCCTGATTTTACCCTTTTCACACTCTCCTTCTATCTATCCTGTGCCTCATCGGATGAGATGGAGGAGAAAGTAGAGGCCGATCCCGGCAGCGAGAATCAGAAGGTTCCCGATGAGAAAGAGGGACCAGAACCTCCCGTCGATCGTTCCGTGATATTGGCGGTAGAGGCGCAGGAGAATGAGATTGGCCAGCGCGGCGATCGGGGTGCCGAAGCCTCCGACGTTACTGCCCCAGAGCAGGGCTTGCCAATAGGGGGTGATCGGCTGAAGGAGCAGCGTGGTTGGAACGTTGCTGATCAGCTGGCTCATAGCTGCGGCGAGGAGAAAGATGTGATGGGGCCGATGGACCCAGGGGGCGATCAGCTCGTGCACATTGGCAGAGAGGGCCAGAAAGAGCACGAAAGTCAGGAGCAGGAAATAATCCACACGGAGACTCTCGAGGTCGAAGAGCCAGGCATAAAGCAGCGGCAGGAGAACGACCCCCCAGGGAAGAAGACCGATCACCGCCAGGACCAGCAGAAGGAAAAAGACTAAATAGAGGACGGTGTGGATCGGTTTGAGGGGGCGTTCGGGCTGACGGGAGAGCGTAGAGAGCCGCCGGACACCGGCGAAAGAGACCGCAGCGAGTAACAGGATCGTCATCCCCAGGACGAAGGGGGCGATGGTTTGGAGGAAAGGAAGAAGTCCCGGCTGGTAATGGGCATAAATGAAGAGATTCTGCGGCGTGCCGAAGGGGAAGAGCGCCGCACCGATATGGGCGGCGAAGGAGGCGAGAAGGATCATCAGGTTCCGGCGGGAGAGACGCATAGCGAAAAGAAGGGGCACGAGGGTGACCAGAGCCACATCGATGGTGAGGAACATTCCAAGAAGCAGGGCGATGAGGACCAGGCTGGGCCCCAGGGCCGGAAGCCTCTCGAGTCGGCAACTGGCATGACAGAGCGCCCGGCTGTTCTCGATGCCTTTCAGGGTGACGAAAAATCCCCAGAGCAGGAGGATCGGTGTGAGATCCCGCTCCGAGACTTTGGGCAAATGGCCCACGGCGACTGTCGTGGCGATCAGGCCCAGCGCCGCGATGAAAAAGAGCCATTCTTTGGCGAGGAGAGCGAGCAGGGTCCTTCCGCCTCTTTTCAGGAGATCCGATTTCACTAGGCCCCTTCGTTTTCCAGGGCGAAGATTTCGCCGTCGAGCTCGTTTTTGACCGTTTCGTAGGTGAGGTAGTCGATGGTGCCGTTGCGGTAGAGTTCCAAAAGGTCGTTTTTCTGATCCATCAGCAGGCGGCGTTTGGTGCGCAGGAGCTCCTCTTTGAGCAGCGCCTCTTTGTCGGGGGTGGCCTTCTGGAGTTTCTGCAGCACCGTATCGATCTGTTTCTGGAAGGCGTCTTCGAGGGCTTGGGCGCTTTGGGCGCTGATCATATGGCGCTTGCGCAGGCGGTCGATACGGTCCATAGTGTTGTGCAACAGGGTGATCTCGGTCTTGAGCTTTTCATATTCACGGATCTCCGAAATCGGGGAGACCAATCCCAACCCGCGCAGCACCGGAGCCATACTGAGCCCCTGGATGAAAAGGGCCAGGAGCACCACTCCGAAAACGAGGGTGACGATGAGATTTTTGTAGATGAAGCTGTCGGGCAGGGAGAGGGCCAGGACCATAGAGAGGGCGCCCCGCAATCCACCCCAGCCCAGGATCAGGGCCCAATTGAAGGGGAAGCGCTCTTTCGTGGGATAGAAGATTGCCCAGGTGCCCGTGACGATGACGAAGCGGGCCACCATCATGGCGAAATAGGCCAGCAGAACGAAAGGCCAGAGGTCCCAGAGCATTTTGAGGTCGATGGCCAGGCCCATCAACAGAAAGATCAGGGAGTTCATAGCAAAGGCGATGTATTCCCAGAAGCTTTCGGTGCTGAGACGGATGGAGGGGAAGAGGGTGTTGGCAAAGCCCCGCTGCCCCACCACCAGGCCGGCGGCGACGGTGCTCATGACCCCTGAGACGTTCAGGTGCTCGGCGATAAGGAAGGAGCCGTAGGCCGCCACGGTCGTGAGGGTGATGACAATCATGGCGTCGTCGAGGTTCTGCATGGCCACTGCCGTCAGAAAGCCCACGATCGTTCCGACGATAAGGCCCAGCCCCACTACACGGAAGAACTCCAGTGCAGCATCGCTCGGAGTGGAGAGGTCCCCGTGCACATAACTCCAGGCGATCATAAAGATGACGATGGCGGTACCGTCGTTGAGCAGGCTTTCGCTTTCCACAAGGATGCGCAGGCGCTGGGGGACTCCCAGGCGTTTGAAAAGGGCGACGACGGCCACCGGGTCGGTTGCCGCCACCGCCGCGCCGAAGAGAATCCCCACCGCCCAGTTGAGCCCGTGAAGATGGGGAATATGCTGGCTGATGGGGATCATCACCGCGGCTGTGGCGAGGGTGGAGAAGATGACGCCGGGAACGACCAGGGTGGCGATGGGCCAGAAATCACGGCGGAGATCTTCTGCCTTGAGGTGGATGGCCGCTTCGAAGATCAGGGGTGGCAGGAAGATGTCGTAAAGGAGCTGTTGGGTCAGGTGGGGAGCGTTGAGCAGATGCAATGCTCCCAGACCGATGCCCACGGCCATAAGGGCGATGGTATAGGGAAGATTGATGCGGCGTGCGGCGACGGCGACAATAGACGCGACGACGAAGAGAATGAGGATCGCACTCTCGTAGCTCATAGGACTCCTCTAGGCTCGAATTATCTTCAGACTCAACGGTCCTCTCCGGTAGAGGCTCGGCGAAAATAGAGCACTCCCAGCGCCGGCAGATCCAGGCGTAGGGAGTGTTCCCGCCCGCAGCAGGCTTCGGGGCGGCTCTGCAGCGTCTCGGAGGGCGGGGCTTCCCAGCCCTGCCACTGGGGATCCTGGGTCGAAAAGAGGGGCTCCCATTCCGAGGTTTCGGGGAGGGGGAGCAGATACCCTTCGTGGCGGGCGTCGGCGAAATTGCAGACCACCAGGATCTCTTCTCCCGGCCCTCGGCGCAGGTAGCTCAGCACACTGCGCTCGGCGTCGCGCTCGTTGATCCATTCGAAGCCTTCGCGCTTTTCATCCCAGGCGTAAAGGGCGGGATGCTCCCGATAGAGGCGGTCGAGGGTGGCAAGCATACTCTGAAGCCCGGCGTGGAGGGGATTCTCCAGCAGATACCACTCCAGCTGATCCTCGTAGTCCCACTCCTTCCACTGCCCGATCTCCCCGCCCATAAAGAGGAGCTTTTTGCCCGGATGGGAGATCATATAGCCGAAGAGGGCTCTCAGGTTGGCGAACTTCTGATTGGTGTCGCCGGGCATTTTGTTCAGCAGCGAGCCCTTCATATGCACCACTTCGTCGTGGCTAAGCGGAAGGATGAAATTTTCGTCGTAGGCATACCACATACTGAAAGTGATCCGATTGTGGTGGTATTTGCGAAAGAGGGGGTCAGTCTTGAAATATTTTAGGGTGTCGTGCATCCAGCCCATATTCCATTTGAAGCCGAAGCCGAGTCCGCCCGCGTCCACCGGACGGGTGACCCCCGGGAAGGCGGTGGACTCCTCGGCGATCATAGCAATGCCGGGGAAGTCGGCGTAGCAGCTGGCGTTGAGCATGCGCAGGAACTCGATCGCCTCAAGGTTCTCGTTGCCGCCGTGGATGTTGGGGACCCACTCTCCCTCTTTGCGGGCGTAGTCGAGGTAGAGCATCGAGGCGACGGCATCGACCCGGATGCCGTCGATGTGGTAATAGTCGAGCCAGAAATGGGCCGATGAGATGAGAAAGGAGCGCACCTCCCCCTTGCCGTAGTCGAAGACGGCGCTCTTCCACTCGGGATGGTAGCCCTTGCGGGGGTCTTCGTATTCGTAGAGAGCCGTCCCATCGAAGGCGATGAGCCCGTGGCCGTCGGTGACGAAGTGGGAGGGGACCCAATCCATGATCACCCCGATCCCCGCGGCGTGGAGGCGGTCGACGAGGGCCATACACTCCTGGGGGGTGCCGAAGCGGGCGGTGGGAGCGAAGTAGCCGCTGACCTGATAGCCCCAGGAACCTTTGAATGGGTATTCGGTGATGGGCATCAGCTCCACGTGGGTGTAGTTCATCTCGGTCAAATACTCCGCCAGCGCCTCGGCTGCCTCTTCGTAGCTCAGGTAGCTGCCATCCAAATGGCGGCGCCAGGAGCCCAGGTGGACTTCATAGATGTTCATCGGGGCCTGATGGAGGGAGCTTTTGGCCCGCTGCTCCATCCACGCCTCATCCTCCCAGAGGTAGCCTTCCAGGCACCAGACCTTCGAAGCGGAGTTGGGCGGGCGCTCGGTGGCAAAGGCGAAGGGGTCGGCTTTGTAGAGCTCCGTATCGTAGGGAGTACGGATGTGGTATTTGTAGGTGACCCCCTGGGAGATGCTTTCGATGAAACCTTCCCAGATCCCGCTGCCGTCTTCCCGTTTTTTCAGGGAATGGGTGCGGGGGTCATAGTGGTTGAAATCCCCGACGACGCTCACACGCTTGGCGTGGGGTGCCCAGACGGCGAAATAGACCCCCTCGGTCCCTTCCCGTTCCATAAAGTGGGCGCCGAACTTCTCGTAGAGCTTGGTATGGGTCCCTTCGCGGAAGAGGTAGATATCGGTCTCGGTGAAACGGGTCACGTCATAATGGATCATCGTTTGCACTCCAGGGCCGCCTCGTAGACCTTTTCATACTCTTTGGCGCTTCGCTCCCAGCTGAAGCGCAGGCTCATCGCATAATCCTGCATCCGGGCGATCGCCTCTTTGTTGTGAAGCCAGGTATCCACCGCCCAGCTTACGGTTCCTTCCAGGGCTTCTTTGGTCGGGTCGTGGAATTTGAAGCCGTTGCCGCGGCCCGTGGCGGGGTCGTAATTCTCGATGGTGTCATCCAGCCCGCCCACGGCCCGGACGATGGGGAGGGTGCCGTAGCGCAGGGAGTAGATCTGGTTGAGCCCGCAGGGTTCGAAGAGGCTCGGCATCAAAAAGAGGTCCGCCCCCGCTTCGATGCGGTGGGAGAGGGGATTGGAATAGCCGATGTAGGCGGCCACCTGGCCGTAGCGCCCCGCCAGATCGGAAAAGAAGCCCTCGGCCCACTTCTCCCCGCTGCCCAGAAAGACCCACTGGGCGCTCAAATGGAGCATCCGAGGCATCGCCCCGGCGATCAGTTCGATCCCCTTCTGCTCGGCGAAGCGCCCCACGAAGCCGATGAGGGGCAGGTCGTCACGCTCTTCAAGTCCCATCTCCCGCTGCAACTCCCGCTTGCAAATCGCCTTGCCCTCCATGGCACCCCGATCATAGTTTGCTGGCAGATAGGGGTCGTGGGCGGGGTTCCACTCGTCGTAGTCGACACCGTTGAGTATGCCGGTGAGTTTGTAGGCGTGGGCACGGATATGATCCTGCAGTCCGAAGCCGAACTCCGGCGTCTGGATCTCTTTGGCGTAGGTGGGGCTGACGGTCGTGATCTTGTCGGCGTGATAGACCGCCCCTTTAAGGAGATTAAGCGCTCCCAGGGCTTCCAGCTCGAAGGGGTTGAAGTGCTCTTCTCCTAGCTCCAGATAGGCTAGTGCACTCTTGTCGAAGATCCCCTGGTGTTGGAGGTTGTGGATGGTGAAGATCGAAGCGGTGCGCTCGAAGAAGGGGTCGTGGCGCAGCAGGGTATTGAGCCAGATGGGCTGGGGAGCCGTGTGCCAATCGTTGGCATGGACGATATCAGGGCGGAAATCCAAAGCCCGCGCCAACTCCAGGGCCGCCCGGGAGAAGAAGATGAAGCGCCGGTCATTATCGGGATAGGCGAAGCCGTTCTCGTCGCTATAGAAGCCGTTGCGGCCGAAATACTCTTCGTAGTCGATGAAGTAGACATCCACTCCTTCGTGGCGCGTATGGTAGGCCCCGGCCCAGAGGGTCCCCAGCGGTCCCATCGGCACGCCCAGGTTCCCCAGGGCGAAGTCCAGTTCATTGCGATCGATGGTGTAGTAGCGGGGGATCACCACCATCACTTCGTGGCCGGCCTTGGCCAGATATTTGGGCAGGGCGGCAGCCACATCGGCCAAACCGCCGGTCTTGGCGAAGGGGGTCATCTCCGAAGCGCAAAAGAGAATCTTCATACAAACCTTTCAAGTAGGATCTTGGCCCCCTCCAGGGAGGCGTTCTCGAGCCGGGTAAGCTCGATGCGGCATCCCTCCAGAGCGAAGGAGGGTGCATAGTCGGGCAAACGTTCTTTCAGATATTCTACCAAAGCGGGCCGGTGGGTGATCACCCCGCCGCCCAGAACCAGCAGTTCTTGGTTCAAAAGGGTCAGCTCCGTGGCCGAGGCGTGGAGCAGGGCTTCGCTGTAGAGGGCATGGATCTCGGGATGGTCTAGAGAGGCTTCAATGTGAAGATGTTTCGCCCATTTCTCGATCCCGCTGCCCGAGGCGTAGAGCTCCAGGCAATTGTCCTTGCCGCAGCCGCAGCGAAAAGGGGCTTTGCGGTAGGGGACATGGCCGATCTCCCCGGCCAGGTTGTGCGCTCCGCGGATGAGCTTTCCTTTTTCCAGGGCGGCGCTCCCCAGCCCCGTGCCGGAGTAGAGGGCGACGAGGCTTTCGCTCCCCCAATAGCGCCCCTCCGCCAGGGCGGCGCATTTGAGGTCGTTCTCGATGCGGTAGGGGATCCCCAGAGCGGCGGGATCGAAACCCTCGGCGATATTGGGGGCTGAGAGGATGTGGTTCTCGTGCACCTGTCCGGCGAAGGAGATGGCGACCTTTTCGATCCCGTATTCTTCGATCAATCGCCTCAGATAGCCGGTCGGATCGACTTCTGCACTGGCGACACGTCCCCGGTCTTTACCGGGGATCTCCCAGCGTAGCCAGGTCCCGCCCAGGTCAACGGCTAGGTTCATCGTCGCTCCTGAGCCGCCCGGCCGCCAACTCCGGGGCCACGGGATTGATGGCCGATTGACTCATCAGTTCATAGCCCGCCAGGGTATAGATGCGGGGGGTGATGCGCAGATAGAAACGGTGCAGCCGGGGCAGCTCGTCGAAGAACTCTTCATTCTCGAAATTGCGGTTCACCGGGGGCAATATGAAAAGGAGGTTGTAGGCGAAGGGTCCCAGTTCCCGGTGAAGACGGACGAAGAGCTGCCCGACGGTGGCGGCCAATTCCCGCAGTGCTTCCTCGTTCAACTCCGTGATATTGGCGCAATTTCGGGAGAGGATCACGCTCTCGAAAGCGAAGGAGGAGGCGTAAGGGCAATAGCTGAAGAAGCGCTCCCCTTCGATTAGGGTGCGGGTCCTTTCCCGGCTCTCCTGTTCGATGATGTCCTCATAGAGGCTGCGACCATGCTCGCGCCAGTAGCGGTGGGCGTGTCGGAACTGGGCTTTCTGGGCTTTGCTCATCACCGGCAGGGCCAGGATCTGGCTGTGGGGATGGGGCTGGCTGGCCCCCGCGGCCAAGCCGTGGTTTTTGAAGCAGTCGATCTGTACCAATCTCTGATCCCGGCTCAGATCGGCCACCCTTTCTCTGACTGTATAGAGCCAGTCGAAGATCTCTTCCTCGCTCATCGTGGCCAGGGTGGCGTCGTGGCGGGGTGTATTGATGACGATCTCGTGGGCGCCGAAGCCGCCCCAGCGCTCGTTGACCCCTTCCCGATGGGCTTCGAAGGGGGTTTCGATCTGCACCGCTTTGTAGCGGTTGGGAACGACCCGGGTGTGCCAACCTTTACTGTCCCTCAGAGCATAGATTTCCGGAGGTGTCAGATCCTCGTGCCCGGGACAAAAGGGGCAGAGCGCCGGTTCGGGAGGCTCGGCGGCCCGCTGCAGGCTTAGTGGCCGATGGAGCCGCTCCGGGGCGATGAGGATGTATTCGTCGTGGAGCAGATCGTATCTCAACTCAGACATAGAGATCCCTTCAGCTCCATCGTCGATTCAAAAGGGGCCACCATCGCGATGCTCAGGGCCTGGGTCGTGAGGCTGTAACCCGCCTCATCCTGGGAAACGGTGCGCAGGGGGACGAAATATCCCTCCATCTCCCGGTCGAAACTCAGGGTGAGGGTGCGCCCGGTGTAGGGGTCCTCGATCATAAATTCCGATCCCAGAATCTCCAGCCCCTCATTGAGAGATTTTCCCTGAATACGTAGCGTATCGTAGTGGGCGAAGTGGAGGTTGAACTCCAGGGCATAGCGGTAGATCCCCTCCGCTTCGGTCTGTAAGTCGATGCTGAAGTGGAGGGTGCCCTTTTCGAGGCTGTAACGCTTTTCGAGGCTCGTGGGATGCTTCCGCTCGGTATAGAGGCCGCCCTCCCTTCGGAAATGGAGCGGAGCGAGCATCTCGAAGGGTTGGTTGGCGAAATCGCCGAACTCCCGGAAGGTGCAGCAGCGGAAACTCTCCCGGTCGAAATGCTCATCGGAGATATGGTCGATGAGGGAATTTTTGGTGTACCAGTCGAAGTGCAGCTCCCGCAGAGTCGCTTCGTCGGCCCGGTGGGGGAGGGAGTGGATAGTGCGGATCCCATTTTCCGGCTCCTCTTGCGTCGACTCCCGGGCTGAAGAAGCGGGAGGATTGAGGATCGCTTCGTGGTAAGCCTCGTAGCGGCGGGTGAGGGTGTTTTGGAAATTGAACTCTCTTTCAAGATCGAGCAGCTCGATGAGCTGCCCGCCGCTGCGTTCGTAGAAACGGTAGACGAAGGTGCCGTCGTTGACCCGGCTTTCTTCATAGCCGTCGAAATCGCTGTCCTCGACGCTCGTTTCGCGCTTGAGGAGCTTTTCGCAGCGGGCCAGATAGCGGTAGGCGTTGTCCCGCAGGTTGGGGAGGTAGAGCCCGCCGAAGACCCCGTGCCAATAGACGTCGTTGCACTGGAGGCGGTAGAGATCCTCCCGGTTTTCTTCAGGGAGTAGTAGTCGGTTCATCTGAAGCATCCGCTTGTGGAGGCGGTTGGACTCTTCGTATTTAACGAAGAAGTTTTTCCAGATTCCGCCCCGGATGAATTTGATGCCCACCTTTTCGAAATACTCTTCGTCGAAGCGCTTTTGCAGTTTCTCCAGCTCCAGGGTGTCTTTGGCCCGGAGGCTCCACTCCCCCATCTCGTAATAGGAGACATTGGGGAGATAGGCGAGGCCCGTAGGCCGCTCATTTAGGGCATCGGCGTAATGGGCCGTCTCGATCCGCTCGTCGGCGAGCACTCCTTCGATGAAGGCTTTCAGCCAGCCTTTGGTATAGACCCATTCGTGGGTCTCGGGCCAGAGCCCGAACTTCTCCGCGTCGTCGAAGATGACGGCGAGTTTTCGCTGCGCCACCGCTTCGATGCTCTGCGGAGCTTCGTGGAAGGGGATGGCGTAGCGCAGGGCTTTGGAGATGGGGAAGAGAGCCAGCTTTTCGCCTCCTTCCTCGGTGAGGAAATAGCCCTCGATCTCCTCGGGGTCGAAGCCGGCGGCGATGAGATGGTAGTCGTCCACAACCGCATACTCGACCCCCGCTGCGCGCAGGTCCGCAACCAGGCCGTTCTCCCAGACCCGCTCGGTGAGCCAGAGGCCCCTGGGAGTCTGCCCGAACTCCGCTTCGAGGGTCTTCGAGAGCCGTCCGATCTGCTCGAGACGGTCCGATGAGGGGATGGAGGCGAGGATCGGTTCGTAGTAGCCGGCGCTGAACCACTCGATGGCTCCGGCGTCGCTGAGCCGCTTAAGATTGCCATAGACTTCGGGAGCGTCCCGTTTCAGTTTCTCCAAAAGCCAACCGCTGCAGTGGAGGCTGAATTTGAACTCGGGATAGCGTGCCAGGGTTTCGAAGAGCGGAGCGTAGCAGCGCTCGATCGCCCGGGAGACCGCTTCGTCCAGGTTCTCCACAGGTTGGTGCATATGCAGGCCGAAGAGCAGGCGAGTCATCGGGTTCCTTTAGTTCTTATATTTTCAAATATTATATTCATATTCATTGCTTTAGACAAACCAGTTCTGTGCGTAATTCTCATCGGGATTGACGAAGAGGCGGGCGCTGGAAGGGAGGGTAGCCAATATTTTCCCATCAGCCGAAATTTCGAAACGTACTTCATAACCTCGTTTCTCGAGCCCTTTCTTGGCTACTGCGATCTCGATGATCTTTTCGGCGGCCATCCGTTCGGGCCGGATCTCCTCTTCGTCGAAAAAGAGTTTGAGCTCCAATTCCTTGGGATTTTCGGCATCGAGGCGGAAATAGAAATATTCCCCATCGCTTCCCCAAAAGATCCGCTCCACGACGTCGGAGCTGTTTTGCATACTGCCGCCGCTGTGGCGCTCATCGATCATCCCGGCATCGACCCATTCGAAAAAGGAGGTAACTCTCCCGTCGATGACGGGCTGGATGGGGGCTTTGGGTTCGTTGACGATGTTGTGGATCGTGTGGGAACCGACGATGGGGCGGAGCAGGTCCCGGGGCGCGGGCAAGCCCATCAGCTCGTAGATGCTGATCAGATGATCGCGGTAGAGCCGGTCGAACTCCCGGGCGAATTCGGTGTAGTGCCCTTCGCCGTACCACCAGAACCAGTCGGAGGCTTCCGCCGCCAGGAAATGGGCGAGGATCTGCGGGTCCTTCTCTTTGCCCAGATGGCGCACATCCCGCCGGGTCTGGAAGAGCAATTCCCAGGCACGGTTTTTCTCTTCGTCGCCAATCCAGGTGCGGAAGGTCCCGTCGATCCAGGAACCGGGGGCCAGACGCTCGAGCTTTTTGGCGGGAAGCGCAGCCGCTTCGTCGCAGGTAAGCGGAGCGAACTCCTCGATCATCGCGTAGAACTTCTCGAGAAACTCCCGCCCGTTATTCGGATAATACTCCCAGGCGTTCTCCCCGTCGAGGATCACGAAGAGGGTCCCTTTTTTCTCCGCAAGCCGGCGTCGGAAATCCTCCACCGCCCGCTCGGCGGGGAGAGTGCGGTAGCTGAATCCGATCAGGTCACTGAGCTCGTGATCCCGGAAGAAGAGTTTGAGCCCCCGATAGTCATAGACGCGGTAGGGATCGCTACCGCCGCTTTTTTGCAAAATCGCCTGGTCAGTGGCGATCCACCGGATGCCGGCCTCTTGGAAGAGTTCGGCGCTTTGGGGGTCCACCGCCCCCTCCGCCGGCCACATTCCCACGGGATCGCTGCCGAAATGGCTGCGGTAAATCTCCTTCGCCTTTTGCAGATGGAGTTTTGCATCGGAGGCGAGGGAGAGGCCGTCGGGGGGCAGGGGGGTGGAGGGATCGGCCAGCTCGGCTGTGTGTATGTCGATGAGCAGCGGCAGGATGGGGTGGGAGTAGGGGGTGGTAGAGAGGGTGATCTGCCCCTTTTTGCGCAGTGAGTCGTAAAAGGGGAGGATCTCCGGCAGGAAATCGAAGAGGGCGTCGAGCAGTGCCTCTTTATCCTTCGCGTCAAAACGCTCCTGCGGCAGCAGTTTTTTGACGGTTGCATCCTTCTCCCGCAGCCAGGGGCCGCACCAGCTCAGCAGAAAACAGCACTCCAGGTTGACCAGCTCTTCGTCGCTGTACTCCTCCTGTGAGTAGAGGGCGTCGAAACTGGGCAGGGGTTTGACCATCGTTTCATACTGGGCCGATTTGCAAAGCTGCACCACGAAGTCGCGCTCATCGGCGGAGAGCCGGGCGGGATCTTTGAGCCAGAGGCTGAGGAAGCGGTCGCTTTGGGGGCCTTTGGCGATGTATGTGTCGAGCTGTTCGATCAGGATCGGAGTGAGGTTGAAGCTGGCCTTTGCTTTGGAGCGTGAAAGGAGCCAGGGCATGTCGTAGTAGTCCTTGATGGCGTGCAAAAAGACCCAGGGCATAATGAAACGCCCCGACTCATCCCGATAATCGGGCTGATGCATATGCCAGAGCAGGACGAGATTCACTCCTGCATCCATTGACGGATCAGCTCCCGGTACTTATCGTGGATCTTCATCCCCTCTTCTTGGTCTTGGGCCTGGATGTAGAGGTTGAGATCCTCACTGTATTGATCGGGGATCATCAGCACCCAGTCGTTCTCGGCTTCCCAGATCTTGACCCCGTCGAGGCTGGAGTGGCGCTTGCCCTTGGCGTATTCGAGGAATTTGCGCATCATTTTGCCCTTTTTGCTCTGGGGGCAGGGGATCTTGCAGCGCTGGTAGAAGAAGCTTTTGATCTCCTTTTCGATCTGCGAAAGGGCGATCCGGTGGCGGGAAAGGAGCTCCATAATTTTCAAGGTGGCGTAGATGGCGTCGCGATGGGAGGCGAACTCGGTGAAGGCGAAGTTGCCGTCGACAGTAGCCAGCAGATCGAATCGGGCATAGTCGTTGCGTTTGAAATCCTGGTAGCGTCCCCGGGCGATCTCGAGATGTCGGAAATCGCCGTCCATCATATCGGGAGCCCAACTGGGCAGGAAGACCCGGTACGTCTTGCCCGAAGCGGCGGCATCCATCTCCATCAGGCGCAGCACGGCGATGAGGGCATCGACCCGGTCGAAGACCCCTCCGTCGTCGGCGACCAGGGTCAGGCGCTGTCCATGCGGGTAGATGAGCGCTCCCATCTGGAACTCCAGGGCCGGGATGATCTTGGAGAGTTCCTGCTTCGACATCTTGATGTAATGGGAAATCATATCCATTTTGAGACGGTCGTAGTAGGCGTTGAGCAGGATGTTTTCGATCTGGGTCTCCGAAAGGATCTGAGGAAAGATATCTTTGGTGATGCCGAACATCAGGTCGATAGCGACCTTGAACTCTTCGCCCCGGATGATCCGGTGGTCGATCAGCTCTTCGATGCGCTCTTTGTAGCGGCGGCAGGCTTCGGTGTGGCGTTCCTCGCTATCGTCCAGGCTGCCCATCCCTTTGTAATCGACTTTGCGGAAGCTCTCTTTGAAATAGTTCTTCTCCAAAGATTTGGCGGTGGCATTGTCCAGGCGCAGCCCCTCTTCGTTGTAGAGGATGATCTCCACGCTAGAAGGATCCTGGAGGCTCTTGCGGAAATAGGCGCCCCCTACGAGCTTCTCATCGTGCTGAATGTTGAAGCGCAAAACGGAAGGGGGGATCTCCTGCAGGTCGAGGATGTTGACCCCCGTGGCCAGGATGCCTCCGTCGAAGGCCCGTTTGAGCATGCGGGAAGAATCCTCGAAATCCCGGCCGATGGCGATGGTGCTGCCCGTCGGCAGGAGCGAAGCGAAGGCTTCGGCGATCTTGCAGGACATTTCGCAGCCGATCTCGATGTTGGCCTTGCCGCTGATGATCCCTTCGCGGAAGATGGCGTTTTTGTATTTGGTGCCCCAGACGACGTTGTTGCTGACGATGGCGGCGGGCTCGATCTCCTTGTCGGGCCAGACGGTCACATCCTGGTCGAAGACGGCCAGTTTGCCCACCCGGCACCCCTCGGCCAGGATCACTCCGGCTTTGGCGGTGACCATATCGCCGATCCGGTTGTCGTTGCAAATGACGGCATTGTCGAAGAAACACTCTTTGCCCATCTCGATGTCGTGCCAGAGTACCGAATTGCGCAGGCGGGTCTTTTCGCCGATCGTGACTCGGTCGCCGATGGTGACATTGTGGAGGCGGCACTTTTTGCCGATCGTGACCCCATCGCCCAGGACGACGGTCTCCAGGATCTCCACGCTGGGATCGATCTCCACTTTACCCTGCAGATAGAGGGTCCCTTCGGGATAGTCGATGCGCTTGCCCGGAATTTCGAATTTCACTTCGTGGCTGAAGATATCCCGATGCACTTCCCGGTAACTGTCGGGGTTGCCCACATCCCGCCAGTACCCCTGGGCGGTGTAGCCCATCAGGTCGATCCCTTTTTGCATCAGCAGGGGAAAAAGATCTTTGGCGAAGTCGAAGGGCTCCCCCTTGGGGATGAAGTCGAGGATCTCGGGCTCGATGACGTAGATGCCGGTATTGATCGTATCGCTGAAGACCTCTCCCCAGCTCGGCTTTTCGAGGAATTTCTCGATCTTCCCCTCTTCGTTGACGATCACCACGCCGAATTGGAGCGGATTCTCCACGGAGGTGAGGGTGATGGTGAGTTTGCTTTGGCGCTGGCGGTGATGCTCCAAAATTTCTGCGAAGTTGAAATCGGTCACCAGATCCCCGCTGACGATCATAAAAGTCGTGTCGAGGTACTCCCTGGCGAAGCCCACGGCCCCGGCGGTGCCGTAATCGGCATCGGGGAGGACATAGTGGAGCTTCACACCCCAGTCGCTGCCGTCTTTGAAATGGTTCGTGATCACTTCAGGCTTGTAATAGAGAAGGATCACCACTTCGTCGATCCCGGCCCCCTTGAGTTGCTTGAGGACATTCTCCATCATCGGCACGTTCATCACCGGCAGCATCGGTTTGGGGATCGAGTGGGTGAGAGGTTGGATCCGCGTACCGAAACCCCCGGCCATTAGGACCGCTTTGGTTGCGCTCATCCTTGAACCTCCAGCAGAGAATTTTGGCTGCCGAAGGGCGAAGCGACCGCCGGAAGGCTCTCATCGACCCTCCAGACCCCATCGATCTCATAGCCAAACTCATAACGCCCCGGTTTGAGGCGTTTGGTTTTGCTGAATTCCCCACGCCCTTTGCGCTTCATCACTTCGGGCTTCCAATCGTTCCAGCTTCCTTTGAGCAAAACCTCTTGAACCGTATCGTCGAGCGCCAGGGTAAACACAGCGCTTTTTGGGGTGAGTTTGACCATGATAAACCTTTCCTTTTAGATTGAGATTAATGTTTTTCCCCCATTATACAAAATTGAGATAACAGCATGATAGCCGCTGATCAAATTTGTCGTTTACCTTTTTTGATACCATTTAAGCGGAACGACAGACAAGGAGATCGAACATGCCGGGACAAGATCCTTCGACCAATTTAGCCTTGCCCTCCCTTCCTCCGGAGTTGGAAGAGCTGGGCGAAATCGCTTTGAACCTCTGGTGGACTTGGAACCCTGCCGGGAAAAACCTCTTCCGCCTCATCAACCCCTATTTATGGAAAGAGTCGGGCCACAATCCGATTCAATTGCTCAAAACCCTTTCAGCGCAAGAGCTCGAAGCTTTGACGAAGGAGGAGCGTTTTATGCGGGAATACCGCTATGTCAGAGCGCTCTTCCGTGAATATATGAACGATAAAACTATCTACAGTGAAGAAGAGCCTCTGCCCATCGCCTACTTCTGCGCCGAATTCGGTCTGCACCATTCGGTCCCCATCTATTCGGGGGGTCTGGGCTTTCTCGCCGGGGATATCCTCAAAGAGGCCAGCGATATGGGCTTGCCGATGGTGGGGGTGGGCTTTATGTACCCCGAGGGGTATGTGCGCCAGGTGATGAGCCCCGACGGTTGGCAGCAGGGGGCCAGCGAAACCATCGACAAGGATACTGCCCCCATCGAGCGGGTTTTGGACGAAAAGGGCGATCACCTCGTCTTTCAAGTCCCCTTCATCGATCCGCCGGTCTATGCCTCGCTCTGGAAGCTCAATGTCGGCCGGGTCTCCCTCTATCTGCTCGATACCGATATCGAACAGAACGACCCCTGGGACCGGCAGATCTCTTCCCATCTCTACACCCCCGATATGAATCAGCGCCTCCGGCAGGAGATCGTCCTGGGGATCGGCGGCTACCGGGCCCTGGAGATCCTGGGGATCAAATATTCGATCCTCCATCTCAATGAAGGGCATCCCGCTTTCGCCCTCTTCGAGCGGATCCGCTCTATGATCGAAGAGAAAAAACTCTCTTTGGATGAAGCCATCGAGCGGGTCAGGGCCAGCTCCGTCTTTACCACCCATACCCCCCTGCAGGCGGCGACCGATGTCTACAATTTCGACATGATGAGCCATTATTTCGGTGACTACTGGAAGCGGCTGGGGATGGACAAGGAGCGTTTTATGAGCTTCGGCCTGAATCCCGACGCTCCCAATGCCGGCTTCAATATGACGGTCTTGGGGCTCAAGCTCTGCAACCAACGTAACGCGGTCAGCCAAAAGCACGCCGAGGTGACCCGGCAGATCTGGAAGAACGTGCTTGCCCAGGATGAGCCCGGCAGCCCGCCGATTGTGGGGATCACCAACGGAGTGCATCTGCCTACCTGGCTGGGGGATGAGCTGCGTGACAGGCTCGACGAACTCCTGGGGGAGCGTTGGCTTCAGCTCCAGGAGGATCCCGACCTCTGGTCCCGTGTGGATGAGTTGGAGGATGAAGAGATTTGGCAGCTGCACTACACTTACAAGGTGCGGATGGTCAACTTCATCCGGGAACGGGTCCGGCGCAAATGGTCGGATGAGGGGATCGACCCCATCGTCGCCATGGCCGAAGGGGTGATGCTCGACCCCGATGTGCTCACCATCGGCTTTGCCCGGCGTATGACCGCCTACAAACGCCCCGATCTGATCCTGCACGATCTCGACCGTCTGGAGAAGATCGTCAACAATTACGCCCGTCCCGTTCAGATCATCTTCGCGGGTAAAGCCCATCCCGCCGATCAGACGGGTAAGCAGATCCTCCAGCGGATCTTCAAAACGGCCCAGGATCGGCGTTTCCGCGGGCGGATCGCTTTTGTGGAGGATTACGGGGAAGGGACGGCCAAATACCTGGTGCGCGGCTGTGACGTCTGGCTCAACAATCCCCAGATCCCGATGGAGGCCTGCGGTACCAGCGGGATGAAGGCGGCGATCAACGGCACGCTCCACTGCTCGACTCTGGACGGCTGGTGGCCCGAAGGATACAACGGCAAAAACGGCTGGGCCTTCGGCGGAGAGATTTCGGATGACGCCAAAGATGCCGCCGCCCTCTACGATCTGCTGGAGAAGGAGATCGTCCCCCTCTACTACACCTTGGATGAGCACAAACGCCCGGCCGGGTGGATCGCCAAAATGCGCGAATCGATCCGCTCCGTCTCGCCACGTTTCGGAAGCCGTCGAATGATGAAAGAGTATCTGGAGAAGTTCTATCTACCTGTTTCACAAAGGAGCCGATCATGGGAAAACTGATCCTGCTGCGTCACGGACAGAGTGTCTACAATCTTCAAAATATCTTCACCGGCTGGACCGATGTGGCGTTGAGCGAAAAGGGGATCGCCGAAGCCCAAAAGGCGGGGCAGATCCTCAAAGCCCACAATCTCCTGCCCGATCTCTGCTTCACCTCCTGGCTCAAACGGGCGATCCATACCGCCCAGCTGGCCCTCAGAGAACTGGATTGGGAGCAGATCGACTGCATCAAATCCTGGAAGCTCAACGAGCGTCACTACGGCGCCTGGCAGCAACGCAACAAGGACGAGGTGAAAGAGGAGGTGGGCGAAGAGAGATTCATCGCCATCCGCCGTGGCTACGATACGCCTCCGCCGCCACTGCCCGACGGTGATCCACGACTGCCGGAAAATGACCCTAAATTCCGCCTGATCGATCCGTCACATCTGCCCCGCAGCGAATCCCTCAAGGATACCCGCCGCCGGACGCTTAACTACTTTTACGAAGCGATCGCTCCCCAGTTGGCACGGGACAAAACCGTCCTGGTCAGCGCCCACGGCAATTCCCTGAGGGCGCTGACGATGGCGATCGAACAGCTGAGCCCGGAAGAGATCGTCAAAGTGGAGATTCCCACGGGCCAGCCGATCCTCTACCGCTTCGACGAGACCCTGGAGATGCTGGAGAAAAAGGTGCTCTCTTGACAGTCTGCCTGCTGAGAGTTACCATAATAGAATGAAGAAAGAAGGAGAAAGTATGGGAAAATATACCGATAAACTGGAAGAGATCAAACGGCTCATTGGCGATCTCCAGCAGGAAGCCCCCGAGGCGATGAAGGCTTTTCATGAATTCATGGGAGCTGTGGAGAAGCCCGGGGCGATGGACAGCAAATCCAAAGAACTGGTCAACGTGGGGCTGGCGGTCGCGGCCCAGTGCGAGTGGTGTATCGCTTTGCATGTCAAAGGGGCGCTGGATGCGGGCGCTACCCGGGCGGAGATCATCGATGCCGGGATGCAGGCGGTGCTGATGCACGGCGGTCCGGCGCTGATGTACATGACGCCGCTGACCCAGTCGTTGGATGAATTTGGAGCGAAGTGATGCCAGTAGTAGCTGATATTTTTGCATTTCTTAGAAAGGATGATTCATGGATAAATTGACAGCGGAAGAGATCTTTTACACCATGGCGCTGGGGCGTCGCTTCGAATATGCCGCCAAAGAGCACTATATGACCGGGGAAATCTCGGGCTTTCTGCATTTGGATATCGGGCAGGAGGCTTTGAGCGTGGCGGCGATGAAAGCCTTCGACCACGGGGATGTCTTCACCACGTACCGGGAGCACATCATGGCCATCGCCCGGGGGATCGAGCCCAAGGCGGTGATGGCGGAGCTCTTCGGGAAAAAGACCGGTGTCAGCGAAGGGCGGGGCGGGTCGATGCACCTCTTCGACCCTTCCCACTTCTTCTACGGCGGGGATGCCATTGTCGGCGGGCATTTGCCCAACGCCGTGGGCTGTGCCTATGCCCGGAAATTCCAAAAGAGCGAGCACGGGGTGATGGCGGTCTTTGGCGACGGAGCGACCAATGGAGGCGCTTTTTTCGAATCCCTCAATATCGCCTCGGCCTGGAAACTCCCGATGCTCTTTCTTTGTGAAAACAACCGCTACGCCATCGGCACTGAGATTACCAGGGTGGCTCCCTTCCTTGAACAGGCGAAAAAGGCGGAACCCTATATGCCGGCCAAAGAAGTAGACGGTAACGACGCCCTGGCCGTCTACGAAGCGGTCAAGGAGGCCCAGGAATACATTCAAAAAGGCCATGGCCCCATCTTCATCGAAGCCTTCACCTACCGCTGGGAGGGCCACTCCATGAGCGACCCGGGCACCTACCGGAGCCAGGAGGAGATGGAGATCTGGAAACGCAAAGATCCCATCGAGCGGATGAAAAAGGTATTGAAGGAGCGTTATATGATGAGTGACGAGCAGATCGAAGCCCTGGAGAAGAAGGCGGAAGCAGAGGTGGATGCAGCTGTGAAGTTCGCAGCCGAAAGCCCAGAACCTGAAGTGGACGAGCTCTTCGACCACGTATTCGCCGAGGAGGTGCATCATGGCTGAAATGCTCTACAGAGAAGCCCTCAACCGGGCGATCGACGAATGTATGGCTGCCGACGAAAATGTCGTGATGCTGGGTGAGGATGTGGGCCTCTACGGCGGCAGCTACCGCGTCAGCGAAGGGCTGGTCTCCAAATACGGCGAAGCACGCCTCATCGACACTCCCATCGCCGAGCTGAGCATCGTGGGCAATGCCGTCGGTATGGCCATCGGCGGCCTGCGCCCCATCGCCGAGATCATGACCGCCAACTTCAGCCTTCTGGCCTTCGACCAGATTATCAACCATATGAGCAAATACCGCTACATGAGCGCGGGCAAACTGACCCTGCCGATGGTGGTGCGCTTCCCCCAGGGGGTGAGCAAGCAGCTGGCGGCCCAGCACAGTGAGAGCTACGAGCAGATGCTCAGCGCCGTGCCTGGGATGCACGTCTTCGCCGCGAGCGATCCCAACTACGCTTACCACGCCCTCAAAGCGGCCATTATGATGGATGATCCGGTGCTTTTCATCGAGCACGAGCTTCTCTACAACAAAAAGGGCGAAGTGGATCTCAATACCCCGGTCGATCCTTTCAAAGCCCGGATCGTCAAAGAGGGAAGCGATATCACCATTGTCAGCTACCTCAAAATGGTCGATGACGTGATGGCGGCGGTCCCGCAGATCGAGGAACAGCTGGGCAAGAGCTGCGAAGTGATCGACCTGCAATCCCTTAACCCAATGGATACCGAGACCATCAAGAACTCCGTCGAAAAGACGGGGCGCCTGGTGGTCGTGGAAGAGGATCACTACACCGGTGGCTACGGGGCCCAAGTGATCAGCCGGGTAGCGGAGAAATTTTTCTACACTCTCGACGCCGCGCCCCTGCGCATCGCCGGCAAGGACGTGCCGATCCCCTACAACCGCAAACTGGAACTGGCGTCGATCCCGACCCCCGACTCCATCACCAAAGCGATCGTCGCATGGGGGAAGAACAATGGCCTATGAGATCGTCATGCCCCAACTCTCCGACTCCATGACCGAGGGGAAGCTGATCAGCTGGAAGGTCAAGCCGGGAGACAAAGTCAAAGTAGGTGACACCATCGCCGAAGTCGAAAGCGACAAAGCAATCATGGAGGTTCAGACTTTTCACGACGGCATCGTCAGAGAGCTCAAGGTCAAAGAGGGGGAGAGCGCACCGGTCGGGAGTGTCATCGCAGTGATCGAAGAAACCTCTGACAATGAACAACAGAGGAATGAGCAACCGAGCAACCGAGCAACCGAGCAACCGGTGAAGACTGCGCCTTCAAATGAGGAATTAGGAACGAGGAATGAGGAACGGAATAACCGAGTAACCGAGCAACCGAGCAATGAGCAACCGATGAAGGCTGCGCCTTCAAATGAGGAATTAGGAATGAGGAATGAGGAATCGAAACCTTCGGTTTCGAGTGAGCAGTCAAAGGACGCGAAAGCATCCAAATCCAACGACCAACGACCAACGACCAACGACCGATCCTCTCAACGCTCAAAATCCATCGTCGACGAGCTCTTCAGCAACGAAACTCCAGTTTCTGAAAAAACGCCTCACTCCTCACTCCTCACTCCTCACTCGCGCGAAGCGATCGCTTCGCCGAGGGCCCGCGCCCTGGCCGCCCGCTACGGACTCGACCTCGAGAAGCTCCAGAAAAAAGGAGAGCTCCCCACTCCCGCCCATGCCGAGGATATCGAACGCTACCGTCAGCGCAAATACTTCACCCCCAAAGCCTGGAAACTCGTGGAAGAGTATCAGCTCGACCCGGCACTTTTCGACAGCGGGAAGAAACATAACGAAGAGGAGATCAAAGCTTACATCGAAGCGCACGAGATCCCCAGGCCCAAGCCTCTGAGTTCCAACCAGAAGGCGGTCATCGCTACGGTGGAGCAGGCAGCGAAAACACCGGTCTATCATATCTACGACCATATCGACGCTTCGCTCATCCTTCAGCACGAGAGCGATGAGCTCACCGTCACCGTCTGGCTTCTCAAGCTTCTGAGCGAAACGATGATGCGCCACGAAGTCCTGCGCTCGACCCTCGGTCCCCAGGGGATCCAGATCTGGCCCAACGCCTCCATCTCCCTGGCCATAGCCAAAGGGGAAGAGCTCTATATGCCGGTCCTGAAAGATTTGAACAAAATGAGCCCCAAAGAGATCACCGACGCGCTCAAGGCGATGAAAGAGAAGGTCAAAGAGAGAAGGCTGAGCCCCCAGGATATGCGCGGCTCCACCTTCGGTCTGAGCAACCTGGGGATGACCGGGATCGAACGTTTCGATGCGATGATCAATGGAACCGACAGCGGTATTGCCGCCATAGGCAGCACCATCGACGGCAAGATCGCCGTCACCTTCACCCTCGATCACAGATTGGTCAATGGTTTGCAGGGTGCCCAGGCGATGGAGACGCTTAAGACTTTGGCGAAGGATGAGATGATTTTTAAAGGCTGAAATGATGAAAAGTTCATTTTTCGTGATGGGTGTTTTGGAAACGATTTATTTGCATATATTTCCAGGTCTGGCAAACTCGATTAGAGAGTGGATGAAGGCTGGGGATGAAGAATTTGTCGAAGAGATAAATTGGTAATCCCGATCTATATATAAAAGGAGGAGTCATCATGTCCACAATCAAACGAAAAGCCGACGAAAACACCCGTGCCTATCTCATTGGAAGCGGCATCGCCAACTTGGCTGCCGCATATTATCTGATCGAAGATGCCGGAGTCGATCCGCAAAACATTGTCTTCTATGAGCAGTGGGATGTCGCCGGTGGCGCCCTTGACGGTTCGGGAGACGACAAAAGAGGCTTTTTGATCCGAGGTGGACGAATGCACGAAGAGCATTATCGTTGCTATTGGGATCTGCTCTCTCACATTCCCTCTTACGATGATCCCGAGCTGAGCGTCTACGAAGAGACGGTAGATTTCAACAGCCGCTATGTCACCGACAACCACGCCCGACTTCTCAGAAACGGAAAACGGGTCGATCTGAGCAGTTATGGTCTGAGTGTGAAGGATCAGCTGGATATGGGCAAGCTCCTCTTCACCCCGGAAAGCAAGTTGGATAATCTGCGCATCGAGGATTGGTTCAGCGGCGACTTCTTTCATAGCAATTTCTGGATGATCTTTACCACTATGTTCGCTTTCCAGAAGTGGAGTTCCCTGATGGAGATGCGGCGCTATATGCTGCGCTTTATGCATCTGATGCCCGGCATGAAATATCTGCATGGTATCTGGCGGACCAAGTACAATCAATACCATTCCGTTGTCGTTCCACTCCAGCGCTGGCTGAGCGACAGGGGCGTGCGTTTCGAGCTTGAAAGCCGTGTCACGGATATCGAGTTCGATCTCAACGAGGGTAAAAAACGTGCAACAACCCTACAGATCGTCAGGAACGGAAGCGAAGAGGCAAAGGTCGAACTGGGAGAGAAAGATTTCTGCTTTTTCATCAACGGTTCCATCGTCGACGCTGCGGACGAGGGTGATCTTCATGCCCCGGCACGACTCAAAGGGGTAGAGGATTCGGGCTCCTGGACGCTGTGGAAAAAGATCGCTGCCAAAGCACCTGATTTCGGAAATCCCGATGTATTCTGCGGCGATATCGACCGCTCCAAATGGTACTCCTTTACCGTGACACTGCGGGACAGGACTTTCCATGACTATATGGAGGATTTCACCGGCAATCTGGACGGCACGGGAGGGCTGATCACGATGACCGACTCCAACTGGCTTATGTCCATCGTCATCGCGCGGCAGCCTCATTTCCCCAATCAACCCAGTGATGTCAAAATCTTTTGGGGATACGGTCTCTACCCCGACCACATCGGCAATAAAGTCAAAAAACCAATGAGCGAATGTACCGGAGAAGAGCTTTTGGAAGAGCTCTGGTATCACCTGAAGATCGAAGAGATGATGGAACCGATCATGCATTCGAACAAGCTTATCAACTGTATCCCTGTTGCTATGCCCTTTATCGACAGCCTCTTTATGCCGAGAGCCAAAGGAGATCGTCCCAAAGTGATTCCTGACGGGAGTGAGAATTTTGCCTTCCTGGGGCAATTTACCGAGGTAGAAGATGATTGTGTCTTCACGGTAGAGTATTCGGTCCGTACGGCCCAGGAGGCGGTCTACGGACTTTTTGACTGTGGGAAAAAGCCTCTGCCGATCTATGTCGGAGCCCACAATCCCATCGCTATGATGAAAGCAGCGGCAGCCATCTCGGAATAAAATATAGAGTAAGAGTGAAGGAGTAAATATGAACTATGACTACGACATCGTCTTTCTAGGCGGAGGGCTCAACTACGCCGGGGCCGTCGTTGCTTCCAAGGCCGGCCTCAAATGTGCCCTGGTGGAGAAGAATCCTGAGCATCTGGGTGGTACCTGCCTGCACAACGGTTGCATCCCTTCCAAAATGTATCTGGAAGCGGCTAGGGAGATCGGCGGTGCCGACAAACCCTGGTTCGAAGGAGCGTTGCATCTCGATATTGCCAAATTGGACGATGCCAAAGAGAGGCTGCTGAAGCGGGCCACAGAAGCGATCACGAAACAGTGCGCCAAAGTCGATATCATTGCCGGAGAGGGGAAGGTGAGCGCGCCTCATACCGTGGAAGTGGAGGGCAAAATGCTCACAGGACGACATATCGTCATCGGCACCGGTTCGCGCCCCTTCATCCCCGAGGGGATCGACTATGACGGAATAGGGGTCATCACCAGCGATGAAGTGCTCAATATGCGCTCCCTTCCCGAGAAGGTCGCTGTTTATGGCGACGGGGCTATCGGCCTGGAGATGGCGAGCTTCTTCGCCGCCGCCGGTGTGCCCACCGAGCTGATCTGGCGCCACGATACCCTGCTGCGTCGGGCCCATCCGATGATATCGGCCAATGCTTTGAAACAGATGCAGAATCTGGGGGTCACACTCCGCCCAAACAGTGAGATCGCCACGGCCAAAACGACGAGGCGGGGTGTGCACATTACCTTCAAAGACGGCAGTGAGCATTATGTCCCCACCCTGTTAGTAGCGACCGGGCGCCATGCTGTCACCGACCCGGTGCAAACTCCCGAGATCGCCGTCGGGCGCAAGGGGATCGAAACCGATGAACACTTCGAAACGACCCTGGCCGATCACTACGCCATCGGCGACTGCAATGGCAAGCTCCAGCTGGCCCACGCCGCCCGGGCCGAAGTCCTCTATGTGGTGAAGCGCATTCTGGGCAAAGAACCTGAGCCGATCCGTCTGGAGCGAATCGTCAAATTCATCCATACCCTCCCGTGCTCCTACGCCCTGGTAGACAAGATCCGGAGCGACTTTGAAAAGACGGGAGAGAAATACACCGAAAGCATCGTGCCTCTTGCAGGGCTGCCTTTCGCCGAGACCCACGACGGTCATTTGGGAGTGATGGCGGTCTATGCCGACGAGGAGGGCTTCATCGCCGGAGGGGAGATCTTTGCCCCCAACGCCGAGGAACTCATCGCCGTGGTCAGCATGGCGCTGGCCGGTGAGTTGGATATCACCACCGCCAAGCGTACCATCCTGGCCCATCCCACTTTCAGCGAATCGTTGGAGAAAGCCTTTTTACGGCTGTGATATAATTTTTCTATGACGAAAAAAGAGATTTTGGATTTTCTGCAAAGCCATAAATATATTTTGAAAAAGCGCTATGGTGTTTTACGAATAGGGCTTTTCGGCTCCTATGCCAAGGAGATGGCAACACCAGAAAGTGACATTGATATCTATGTCGAGTTCGAGGAACGGAAATTTCGTAAAATTGCCGGAACCTGGAATTATCTGGAAAAAAACCTTGGAGGCAAAATCGATCTGCTTTACCCTCATCCCGAGATGCGGCCATCTCTGAAAAAAAGTATCGAAAAAGAAGTTATCTATGGATAAGACCGATACAAAGGAGCTTCTTGATTTCATTCTCTTCAGCATCGATGTGATTCAAAAACGTTTCACCCATATCAGCAGTACGGATGATTTCCTCACCGATGAAATAAGGACTGGAAATTCTCGACTCCATATTGATGCGTCTTCAAACGATCGGAGAAGCTTTGAAAAATATTGATAAACGGAAACCGGGTTTTCTTGAAAAGGTGGGAGACGAAGAGTATTGGAGTGAAATCATCAAACTCCGTGAAATCATTTCCCATCATAACCTCGATATCAATTCCGAAATCGTTTATGAGATTTGCAGCGAAGAGCTGATTCCTCTGCGTGAGAAAATCGAAACGCTCAAGCAATTAATGAAATGATCCTCCACCACTGGGGCCTCATCGAATATGAAGAGGCAAGAAAGCAGATGGATGAAGTCCACGCTCTGGCCTGTCAGGACGGCAAAAATCATCTGATCTTTTGTCAGCATCCCGATATCTTCACCGTCGGCTATGATGATCAGGGCTCCTGGCCTGTACCTACAGTTCACACCGACCGGGGTGGTTCGATCACGTGCCACAGCCCGGGGCAGCTCGTGGCTTATTTCTGCTTTCAGGCTTCCAATCCGGCGCTCTTCTACCGCCGGGTGATTCGAGCCTACGAAGCCCTGTTTGAGCAGCTCAATCTCCCTGCACATTATGACCGGCAAAACCCCGGTTTCTACATCGAAAACCGAAAGATCGCCTCTCTGGGCTTTCGCTATCGAAACGGGGTAAGCCTTCACGGCGTTGCCCTCAATGTGGATATAAATCTGGTCTTTCATAGCCAGGTCAACCCCTGCGGGCTGGAGGGGATCATACCCACATCCCTGAAAGCGGAAGGATCCGGTATCGGCATCGAACAACTTGAACAATCCCTGATACGGCATCTCTGTGAGGCTTTCGATGAAGCCCTATAAACCCAAGGTCAAAGCCCCCGACCCCCATCTCATTGCCTCGACCAACGAGATCCTCCGCCAAAATGCGCTTACGACTGTCTGCGAAGAGAGTGCCTGTCCGAACCGTACCGAGTGTTACCACCGCGGCACGGCGACCTTTATGATCCTCGGGGATACCTGTACCCGGGCGTGCCGATTCTGCAACGTAAAGACGGGGAGGGGAGCGCCGCCTGATCCGAGCGAGCCGGAGCGGGTGGCTCGGGCGGTGAAGGAGCTGGGGCTAAAGTATGTGGTGATTACTTCAGTGGATCGGGACGATCTGGACGACTATGGCAGCGCTCAATTCGCCGCCGTGGTCCGCTCGATCCGAAAGGCGGCACCGGAGGCGAAGATCGAACTGCTCACCCCCGATTTTCGGGGGAACAGGGAAGCGCTGGACCGGGTCATCGCCGCCGCCCCCGACAAGCTGGCCCACAACGAAGAGACGGTGCGGCGCCTCTCGCCCCTCATCCGCCCTCAGAGCGACTACGACCGCTCTTTGACAGTTTTACGTTATTACGCCGATCATTTTGTCGGCCCGGTCAAAAGCTCATTGATGGTGGGGCTGGGGGAGACGGAAACCGAGCTCATCGAGACGATGGAAGAGCTATACAATGCCGGGGTGCGGCAGCTCACCATCGGCCAATATTTGCAACCCACGCCGAAACACGCACCGGTGTGTCGTTATTACCCTCCGGAGTACTTCGAAAGCCTCGGGGAAGCGGCACGGGGTATCGGTTTCGAAGCGGTGGCATCAGGCGTGCTGGTTCGCAGCTCTTACTATGCCGATCGGTTATAAAAGGGTTGAACAGCTTTGCTATAATGACTAATGAAATAATGTTTAAAGGAGTTAAAAATGAAAAAGAGTCTTACTTTGGCAGCGACAGCACTTTTGGCACTCGGATTGAGCGGATGTGCCAATCTCTATAATATGGCTCCAACCGTTCCCGCAACTGCTACCCAACAAGCCTATACGGCAAAAACAGGTACCGTGAAATCGGTCCGTTATGTTGTGGTCGAAGATCAAAGTCCGGTCGGAACTCTGCTCGGAGCCGTGACCGGCGCAGCACTGGGCAGCACTATAGGTAGAGGTAAAGGCCGCACCCTGGCTGCCGTGGCAGGAGGAGTAGCCGGAGCCTATGTCGGCAAAGAAATGATAGACAAAGCCAATGCCCAGGAGCTTACCATTCATTTGGATAATGGGCGCACCATCGTCGTGGTCCGCAAGGGAACCAACTTCTATCCCGGTGAGCGGGTCAAAGTCCTCTACAACGGCAACAGTGTCGGCAACGTCGAGCCCCTTTGATTCGGCTTTCGAAGGTGTGAAAGGGCTTTTGGCCTGAGAAGTTTTCAAAATACCTAAAGGACGTTTTATGCCACATCCTCTTGCCGGGCAGCCGGTTCCTCCCGGGGATCTTGTCGATATTCCCCGGTTGATCAGCGACTACTATACCCTCCATCCCGATCCCACGATTCCTGAAGAGCGTATCAGCTTCGGCACTTCCGGTCATCGCGGGAGCGCTCTGAAGCGCAGTTTCAACGAAGACCACATCCTCGCCGTCACCCAGGCGGTCTGTGATTACCGCAAAGAGCAAAAGATCGACGGGCCCCTTTTCTTGGGGCGGGATACCCATGCCCTCTCTCTCCCCGCCTTTCGCACGGCACTGGAAGTTTTGGCGGCCAACGATGTGGAAGTTCACATCGCCGGAGAGGAGGAGTATACCCCCACACCCCTCGTCTCCCGGGCGATCCTTCAGCACGAAGAGACGCAGGGACAGAAGGCCGACGGAATCGTCATCACGCCCTCCCACAATCCACCCGAAGACGGCGGTTTCAAATACAACGGCCCCGACGGCGGGCCGGCCGACACCCACATCACCGCCTGGATCGAAGAGCGGGCCAACGACTATCTGAGCCGGAAGCTCGAAGGGGTCCGACGTCTCGATTTCGAGGAGGTATTGGCCTCGGAGAGTGTCGCGGTCTACGATTTCGTCGGCGAATATGTCAAGCGCCTGGGCGAAATCGTGGATATGGAGGCGATCAAAAAAGCGGGCATCCGCATCGGCGCCGATCCCCTTGGAGGGAGCGCCCTGCCGGTTTATCAGGCAATCCGGGATTACTGGGGGATCGATCTGACCCTGCTCAATCCGCGGGTCGATCCCACCTTCTCCTTTATGCGTCTGGACCACGACGGCAGAATACGGATGGATTGCTCCTCTCCCTGGGTGATGAAGGGGTTGGAGGAGCACAAGGGAGAGTACGACCTGATCGTCGCCAACGATACCGACGCCGACCGCCACGGGATCGTCACCCGCAGCGGAGGGTTGATGAACCCCAACCACTATCTCAGCGTGGCGGTGGGCTATCTCAGTGAATACCGCGGCTGGGAGCCCGAGAAAATGATCGGCAAAACCCTGGTCTCCAGCTCTATGATCGACCGGGTGGCCGAGAGCTTCGGGCGAAAAGTCTACGAAGTGCCCGTGGGCTTCAAATGGTTCGTGCCGGGCCTGATCTCGGGAGAGCTCTGTTACGGAGGCGAGGAGAGCGCCGGAGCCAGTTTCCTCCGCTACGACGGTCGTGCCTGGTCTACCGACAAGGATGGGCTCATTATGACGATGTTGGCGGCGGAGATTATGGCGGTAACGGGCAAGGACCCCGCGGAGATTTATAGGGAATACGAGAAGCGTTTCGGCAGAGCCTACTATCGGCGCATCGATGCTCCGGCGGACCGGGAACTCAAAGCCAGGCTCAAGGCTCTCGATCCCAAAGATATCACCGACAAAGAGTTGGCCGGCGAAGCGATCGAAGCGATCTATACCCGGGCACCGGGCAACGACGCCCCCATCGGCGGCCTCAAGATCGTCACGGCCCACGGCTGGGTGGCGATGCGCCCCTCCGGTACGGAAGAGATCTACAAGATCTATGCCGAGAGTTTCCTGAGTGAAGAGCATCTGGAGCGTTTGCTGGCCGAGGCCCAGTCGATCGTCGACAGACTCAAAGATTGAAAAGGAGCGAAGATGATCGACTATACCATCGACTGGATGCCCGAAAACGGAGCAGAGCTCGAAGCGAATATGAACGAAGCCTTCGAAAAGATCGTCGAGGAGCGGGAGCGGGGGATCAGCGGTTACTACTTCCTGCCCCAGGATTCGCGGATGATCGTCGAAGAGGTGGAAGCGACGCTCCTGCCGACTCAGACCGTTCAGGAGGCGGATACGGTGGTAGTGATTGGTATCGGCGGTTCCTCCCTGGGAGCCAAAGCCCTTGACGGCGTGCTGCGCTCCATCACTCCCGAGGCGAAGCGGATGGTCTTTTTGGAAAATCCCGATCCGGTAGAGGTCTCGGAAAAACTCGAGAGTATCGATCCGGACAAGAGCCTCTTTTGCATCATTTCCAAATCGGGCGGGACCATCGAGACGACAACCCTCTACAAGATCGTCCTGGATCGCTTCGGGCTCCGTCCGGAAAGTGAGCACAAAGAGCGGCTCTTCGTCATTACCGACGAGGGTTCGATCCTTCACCGATACGCCGAGGAGCACGGGATCAAGAGTTACTTCATCCCCCACAATGTCGGCGGGCGCTTTTCGGTGCTCAGTGCTGTGGGGATGGTCCCGCTGACCTTGGCGGGCTACAAGACTTGCGATATCCTCAAAGGAGCCCAGCAGATAGTGAAAGCCTTTTTCGACCGCCAGGCCGACCATATCCTGCAAAAAGGGGTCTTCTACGCCGGGCACTGGCAGGATTATCCTATGAACGTCCTCTTCGCCTACGGGTCCTTTCTGGAGGATTTCGCCAAATGGTATGTGCAGCTCTGGGGAGAATCCCTGGGCAAAATCGATGCCCAGGGAGAGAGGGTAGGGCTCACACCTCTGGGCCATATCGGCTCGGTCGACCAGCACAGCTTCCTGCAGCTGATTATGGAGGGCCCCCGGGACAAAACGGTCACCTTCCTGAAGGTCGAGCATTTTCCCACCGAGATCACCATCCCGGATATCAGCCTGAAACATATCGAAAAGAACGACTACATCAACGGCCACAGTCTGGGAGAACTTCTCGACGGAGAGTGCGAAGCGACCTGGGAGAGTATCCGCAGCCAGGGAGTGCCGACCGACGGCATCGTCCTGGATCGCATCAGCGAGGAGAATCTGGGAGAGCTGATCCTCTACTACGAGCTCTTGACCTCAGTGGCCGGAGCGACGCTCGGGATCGATACTTATAATCAACCCGGCGTGGAGCTGGGCAAAAAAATTCTCGTCAAAAAATTTCACTAAAAGGTCTATAAGACACGATGAAAGCACAAGAGCTCTTTCCCTATACATTTGATGAAGCCTTCAAACGCCCTGTCGCCTATTTCTCGATGGAGTTCGCCATCGACCAGGCTCTCAAAACCTATTCGGGCGGGCTCGGATTTTTGGCAGGTTCGCATATGCGCAGCGTCAATGACCGGCGGCAAAACACCATCGGCGTCGGCATTCTCTGGAGCTACGGCTACTACGATCAGGGGCGACACGAAGACAATACACTCAAGGTCGAATACCGGCGCAAGTTCTACTATTTTCTCAAAGAAACCGGCATTACCGTGGAGGTGGAGATCAACGGCAAGCCGGTATTCGTCAAAGCCTATCTCCTGCCGGCGGAGACCTTCGAATCGGCACCGGTGATCCTGCTCAGCACCGATATTTTCGAAAACGATCACCTCTCCAGAACCATTACCCACAAACTCTACGACGCCAACGAAGAGACCCGGGTCGCCCAAGAGATCGTCCTGGGGATCGGCGGGACCCGGGTGCTCAAGGCTTTGGGGCTCGATATCGACATTTATCATCTCAACGAGGGGCATGCCCTGCCGCTGGCTTTTGAGCTCATGAAGGAGTATCCCGAACTCGAAGAGCTCAAGAAACACATCGTCTTCACCACCCATACCCCCGAAATGGCGGGGAACGAAACCCACGATGCCCACTTCCTGGAACGGATGGGCTTCTTCAACGGTTTCTCTCTGGACGAAGTGCGTGAAAAGCTCGATTACCACGATGCGGATTTCTCCCTCACCGTCGGAGCACTCAAAGTTTCCAAACGGGCCAACGCCGTCTCCAAGATCCACGAGAAAGTGGCCAACGAGATGTGGAAGAATGTGCCCGGACGCTGCGAAATCATCAGCATCACCAATGCCCAGAATATGCGCTACTGGTCCGACAAACAATTGATGAGCTGGATGCTCGAGCACGAAGACTATCAGCTGGTGGGGCGCAAAAAACACCTCAAACACCAACTCTTCGAAGAGGTGGCCGATCAGACCGGCAAGCTTTTCGATCCCGACGTGCTGACCCTGGTCTGGGCGCGGCGTTTCGCCGAGTACAAACGCCCCAAGCTCCTGATCCGGGATATGGAGCGTTTCAAGGCGCTGATCCACAACAGCGAATACCCCATCCAGATCATCTGGGCGGGCAAACCCTATCCCCTGGATCAACAAGCGATCAACGAATTCAACGACCTGGTCCGGATGAGCCGGGAATTCAAAAACGTCGCCGTGCTCACCGGGTATGAACTGCGCCTCTCCAAACTCTTGAAACAGGGTTCGGACGTCTGGCTCAATACCCCCAGATGGGGCAGGGAAGCCAGCGGCACCAGCGGAATGAGTGCCGGGATCAACGCTTCGGTGCATTTCTCCATCGACGACGGGTGGCATGCCGAGTTCGGCAAAGACGGGGTCAACTCCTTTACGATCCCCCACGCCGATCCCTCCCTCCCCGTCGAAGAGATCGATCGCATCGACTATGAGCGGATGATGGAGAAACTCGAAAAAGTGATCCTGCCCACCTATTACGATCAGCCCGACAAATGGCTCGAGATCGTCAAAAACGGAATGAACGACATCTACATCGGTTTCAACACCCAAAATATGGTAGAACGCTACTACAAAGAGCTCTATAATTACGAGCCCGAAACGGAAGGCTGAAAATGGCACTGGCGATAATGGGATCGGGGGGAGACGCCCCCGGAATGAATGCGGCGGTCAAGAAGTTCGTCGATTATCTTTACGACCGGGGGGAGACGCCCCATTTGATCTACGACGGCCTGGAAGGGCTCATCGACGGCAAGATCAAAAAGGCCGAGCACAAAGATGTGGCGGGGATTCTCCACCGGGGAGGGTGCGTCATCCGCTCCTCACGCTCGAAACGCTTCTATGATTACGAGTACCGCAAACAGGCTTACGAAAACCTGCAGAAGAACGGTATCGACGGATTGGTCGTCCTGGGGGGAGACGGCTCCTTCCGGGCTATGGATGTCTTCAGCAAGGAGTTTCCGGTCAATTTCGTCGGCATTCCCACGACCATCGACAACGATATCTACGGCACCGACTACTGCCTGGGGGTCGATACGGCTCTGAACACAATCCGTGATGCTCTCGACAAGATCTACGACACCGCTTCGACCTTCAACCGGGCCTTCGTCGTGGAGGTGATGGGCCGGGAGTGCGGCTATCTGGCGGTCATCTCTGCGATGGGATCGGGGGCCGAAGTCTGTGTGATCCCGGAAGTGGCTTTCAACCGTCCCGTGGCCGAAGCGCGCCTCAAAAGGGAGATCGCCAACGGCCGTAACTACATTCTGGCCATCGTTGCCGAGGGGACGAAGAAGACTCAGGAGATCGCCGAGTGGATCGAGAAAGATCTGGGATTCGAGACTCGCGTGACAGTACTCGGGCATATCCAGAGGGGAGGGGCCCCGAGCAGTTACGACCGCTTGATGGCTTTCGAATTTGCCGTTCGCGCAGTCGATCACCTACTGGAGAGTCAACGATCCAATAAAGTGGTGGTCTATCAAAACGGTCATTTCGATCTCCTGGAGATCGATACGGTCGTCAGTAACAAATATCAACTCAATCCCCGGCATTTGGCAATGCTGAATATATTGGATTGAGTTTTATTTAGCGTTAAGCGTTAATAAGATTCTTGTCGTTGGTCGTTAGTCGTTGGATTTGGACACTTCTGTGCCCTTCGGTTGCTCATTGCTCGGTTACTCGGTTATTCCGTTCCTCACTCCTCATTCGCTAGCGTCGGCTGAGTTCCTTGCAGAGGCTGACGAAGTATTTGGCGTTTTCTACAGGCACGTCGGGCAGGATCCCGTGGCCGAGGTTGAAGATGTGGCGGCCGTCTTTCATCAGCTCGGCCAGAGATGAGACACACTCTTTGGTCGCTTCCTTGGAGTAGAGACGGCAGGGTTCCATATTGCCCTGGAGGACGTAGCGCTCACCCAGCTTCTCCTTGGCCAGAGCCATAGGGGTCCCCCAGTCGACGCCGAAGACGTCGAAGTTGCCGTAGACCCATCCCCGCTCGACAAAAGAGGCGATCCCCTTGGGGAAGAGGATCACGGGGATGTGGGGATATTTTTCCTTGAGATATTTGGCGATCTCCACCATATATTTCCAACTGAACTCGTCGTATTTGCTCGGTTCGATCGCCGAAGCCCAGCTGTCGAAGATCTGCACCGCGTCCACTCCGGACTCGATCTGCTTCTCCAGATAGAGCTTTACCACATCGGTCACTTTGCGCAAAATGGCGTGGAGCAGCTCGGGATCGGTGTACATCATCTTTTTGCAGAGGGTATAAGTCTTGGTCCCCTGGCCTTCGATCATGTAGGTCGCCAGGGTCCAGGGGGCTCCGGCGAATCCGATGAAGGCTTTGTCGTCGGCCAGGCGCTCCCGGACGATTTTGATCGTTTCATAGACGTAGGTGAGTTTCTCCGCCGCCTCTTTGCCGCCGATGAGCCGGTCGAGATCTTCACGGCTGCGGATGGGATCGGCGAAAACGGGGCCTTCCCCGGCGACGAAATCGAGTTTCATCCCCATTTCGTTGGGGACGACGAGGATGTCGCTGAAGAGGATCGCCGCATCCACACCCACGATATCCACAGGCTGCAGGGTCACCTCCGCCGCCAATTCGGGATTGTGGCAGAGGTCGAGGAAAGTGCCGGCCTTTTCCCGTACTTTGCGGTATTCGGGCAGGTAGCGGCCTGCCTGGCGCATCATCCAGACAGGGGTATAGGGGGTGGGGCGCCCGAAACAGGCGTCGATAAAGATTTTGTCGCTCATCAGTGAGAATCTCCCTTATGCATAAAATAGAAGGCCAGCGCCAACAAAAAGATCGCTCCGGCAAGCATCAACATATCGAGTGCTCCGCCGTAGGTCGTGTGCATCGCCCGTTTGAAAAAGCCGACGATGAGCACCATAATGATCACCTTGGCCAGTTTGTCTTTGAGCTCGTCGAGGGAGTGGATCTCGAGAATCCGGCTGGCGGCACTCCGCTCGGCTACATCGATCTTGGAAATAAAAAGCTCGTAGAGACCGAAACCGAAGATAAAAAGCACAATGGCGATCAGATAGAGGTCTACCGCCCCGATCAGCTCGGCGACGATCTTTTCGTGGAAATTTTGGTGATGGATCCCCCCGAGATAGGTATCGAAGACCGAAACGGCGACATGCCAGACATCGACACTGGCGACGATGAAGAGGGCTATGCCGCCGATCATACTGAAGATGACAGCCAGGAGTACGAAAAAACGCGTACTCCAAAGCGCACTCTCGAAAGCGGCTTCGATCCAGGATTGGGGCCCGTGCTTTTGGTGCCCCTGATCATCTTTTGCGGGATGATCCTGCATTTACACCTCCTCCATTTCGATCCATTTCTGGGCGATGCGCACCGCGTTGGTGGCTGCACCGACACGCAGCTGGTCGGCGACGACCCACATATGGAGGATATTGGGTGCGAAGAGATCCCGGCGGATCCGCCCGACATAGGTAATGTCCGTATCGGTGGCGGTGATGGGCATAGGATAGATGCCGTGCTCCAGATCATCCTGCACTTCCACATCGGGAAATTCGCTCAGAGCCAGGCGCACTTTATCCACATCCACTTCCACGTGCTCGGGGAAGGTGACCGTGACCGCTTCGCTGTGGCTGCGCAGCACAGGCACCCGCACACAGGTGGCACTGACGGCGAGGTCGGCATGCAAAATCTTGTTGGTCTCGTTGACCATTTTCATCTCCTCTCTCGTATAGCCGTTGGGCTGGGGAGAGTCGATCTGGGGGATGACGTTGAGGGCGATCTGATGGAAGAAGGCTTCATGCTTGCTCTCGTCGAGGCGGAAGGCGAAGAAGTCCTGCATCTGCTGCACCAGCTCCTCCATCCCGCTCTTTCCCGCACCGCTGGTGGCCTGGTAGGTGGCCACATCGACCCGCTCGATCCCGCCATAGAGATCATAGAGGGGTTTGAGGGCCAGGACCATCTGGATCGTGGAGCAGTTGGGGTTGGCGATGATCCCCGTCTCCCGCCACATACTGATATCTTCGGGGTTGATCTCGGGAACGACCAGGGGGACTCTGGGGTCCATACGGAAATGGGACGTATTGTCGATGACCACCGCTCCCGCCTCCACGGCATAGGGGGCAAAACGTGCCGAGACGCTGCCGCCGGCGCTGAAGAAGGCGATGTCGATATCCCTTCCGTCGAAGACGGTTTCGGTCAACTCTTCCGTTTTATATTTTTTGCCTTTGAATTCGATCTCCGCCCCGGCACTGCGGGCGCTGGAGAGTGGGAGGACCTCCCCCACGGGAAAGTTCTGCTCTTCGAGAATCCGAAAGATCTCTTCACCGACGGCACCGGTGGCACCGACGACGGCAATATTGTACGCACGACTCATATCAGGCTTCCTTGTTCATTGTTTTTGGTGTCGCTTTCCGATTTCGACCCGGCCGCTTCGATGGCCGCCTCGATCTCCTCTTCCTCTTTCTCTTCTTTGGGGCATTTGGCGATGCTGACCACCCGGTCTTTGCCCTCGACATTGACGATCTTAACCCCGGAGGTGGCCCGGCCGGCCCTGCGGATCGACTGCATATCGACCCGGATCATCTTGCCCGCGCTGGTGAGGCACATCAGGTCCTTGTCCTCTTCGACGAAGACCACCCCGACGACATCACCCGTCTTGGGAGTGAGCTTCATAGCGATGACCCCTTTGCCGGCACGGCTCTGCTCACGGTATTCGCTGGCGGGTGTCCGTTTGCCCATCCCCTTTTCACTGACGATGAGGATCTCGTCCTCTTCGTTCTCGATGGTGGTTGCCCCGCAGACATAGTCGCCGTCAATCTTGAACTTGATGGCGGTGACTCCTCGGGCAACCCGTCCGATCTCCCTCACGTCGCTGACGGGGAAGCGGATACACATTCCCTTCTTGGTGACGACGAAGAGCCACTTGGTATCGGGCTTGATGATCTTGGCGTCGATCAGCTCGTCGTTCTCGTCCAGGTTGATGGCCCGCACACCCACGCTGCGGATGTTGGAGTATTCGCTCAGGTTGGTCCGCTTGACGATGCCGTTGCGGGTGAAGAAGACCAGGCTCTTGTCCTCGTTGAAATCCTGGGTCGGGATGATCGCCTTGATCTTCTCGTCCTTGTCGAGGTTGATCAGGTTGACCACCGCCTTGCCCTTGGCGGTACGGGAGCCTTCGGGGATGCGGTAGACCTTGAGCCAGTAGAGCTGGCCCTTGTCGGTGACGAACATCAGCGTATCGTGGGTGTTGGAGATGAAGAAGCGCTCGATGAAGTCGTCTTCATAGGTGGTGACGGCTGTTTTCCCTTTGCCGCCGCGGCGCTGCTTCTCATACTGTTTTACCGGTACCCGCTTGATGTAGCCCCGGTGGGTGATCGTCACGACCATCGGCTCGTTGGGGATCAGGTCTTCGATATCGATATCGTCGTAGTCGTCGACGATCTCGGTGCGCCGTTCGTCGCTGAAGGCCTCTTTGACTTCCAGGAGCTCTTTTTTGATGATCTCTTCGATCATCGTTTCACTCTTGAGGATGCTTTCGAGGTATTCGATGGTTTTGCGCAACTCCGCCAGCTCGCTCTCGATCTTTTCGATCTCGAGGCCGGTGAGGCGGCGCAGACGCATCTCGAGGATCGCCCGGGCCTGGATCTCGCTCAGGTCGAAACGGCTCATCAAATTCGCCCGCGCTTCGCTGTCGTCGGCACTGGCGCGGATGATCTTGATCACCTCGTCGATGTTGTCCACGGCGATTTTGAGGCCTTCGAGGATGTGGGCTCGTGCCCGCGCCTTTTCCAGATCGAAGATGGTCCGCCGGATGATGACCGTCTTGCGGTGGTTGATGAAGAGATCCAGCAGTTCGGGCAGGGTGAAGACCTTGGGCTCTTTGTTGACGATGGCCAGCATAATGATCCCGAAGGTAGTCTGCATCTGGGTCGATTTGAAGAGGTTATTGAGGACGATGTCGCTCATAGCATCGCGCTTGAGCTCGATGACGACCCGGATCCCCTCCCGGTCCGACTCATCCCGGATTTCGCTGATCCCCTCGATCTGCTTGTCACGCACCAGCTGAGCGATGGTTTCGATCAGGCGGGATTTGTTGACCTGGTAGGGCAGCTCGTCGATGACGATCGCTTCGCGGTTTTTGTGCTGCTCGATATGGGTCTTGGCGCGGACTTTGATCCGCCCCCGGCCGGTGCTGTAGGCGTCGATGATCCCTTTTTTGCCGAAGATCACACCGCCGGTGGGGAAATCGGGCCCTTTGAGCACCTGCATTAGCTCTTCCACCTCGGCTTCCGGATTCTCCAGACGGATCAGGTGGGCGTCGATCAGCTCGTCGAGACGATGGGGAGGGATGTTGGTCGCCATACCGACGGCGATCCCCGCCGAACCGTTGAGCAGCAGGTTGGGCACCCGGCTGGGAAGTACGTCGGGCTCCCGGAGAGAGTCGTCGTAGTTGGGGACGAAGTCGACGGTATCCTTATCGATATCCCGCAGCAACTCTTCCGCCAGCTTGGTCATCCGCGCTTCGGTGTATCGCATCGCCGCGGCGTTGTCGCCGTCGATGGAGCCGAAGTTCCCCTGGCCGTCGACCAGAGGGATCCGCATACTGAAATCCTGGGCCATACGCACCAGAGCGTCATAGACGGCGGTATCACCGTGGGGGTGATACTTACCGATCACGTCTCCGACGATACGGGCTGACTTTTTATAGGCGGCCCGATGGGTCAGGCCCAACTCGTTCATAGCGTAGAGGATACGGCGGTGGACCGGCTTCAGGCCGTCTCGGGCATCGGGCAGAGCCCGGCCGATGATGACACTCATCGAGTAATCCAGGTAACTCCCCTGAATACTCTCCTCGATTTTGACCTGTTCCACCCCTTCGCTGTTTTCAAACAGATCGTTCATGGGTCTCCTTAGATGTGTCAGCCGGCATTCCACCGACCTCTTAAAATGGATAGATTATATCGAAAAGAGACTTGATTTTATGATTGAATATTATAGATTTTGGATTTTGGATTGAGAGAACTACTCAGTGCTCAATCCTCAATAAGCGCTTGACCGCTTCGGAGCAGATCATCAGGCCGAAGGTCCCGGTGACGCCGACAAAGGAGCCTTTCTCTTTGCACAGAGGCTCTTCGGGGGAGAAGACCACGGTGAAGTTTTGGTTGAATTTCGCCTTTTTGAGTTCGTTGCGGATCTTGCGGGCCAGGGCGTCGCCGTGACTCTTCCAGATGGAAGCGACCTGGATCTTGGAAGCGTCGATCCGTTTGGCCGACCCAAGGGACATAATGAGCTTTTTGTAGCAGCGCCTGGCCACTTCGATCTTGACGCGGGTGGTGTCCGCCGCATCGATGACCAGGTCGTAGGGCTCGAAATCGAAATTTTCCACCCATTCCAGGTCCATCTTTTGCCGGATCACTTCGATGCCGGGGTAGAGGCGGGCCAGGGTGCCGACTTTGCACTCCCCCACCGCCCCGTCGGAACCGATCTGTCGGTTGCGATTGGTCTCGTCGTAGGTGTCGTAGTCAACAATAGTGATGTTGTGAATCCCTGTGCGGTAGAGGCAATCAAGCGCATAGCTTCCCACCCCGCCCACACCCAGGATGAGGATTTTGGCTTTTTTGAGCTTTTCAAAATCCTCTTCGCCGAAGAGCATCCGGCAGCGCTCGAATCTCATAGGCGAAACCTCGGGTTTCGAGGCATTGGGCATTGGGCATTGGGCATTGAAAGTATTCGGGATTCGATTACAAATGACCATTGCCGATTCGTGCAACGAATCTCAATGCCTATTGCCATCATTCATCCATCCTTTCAGCCTCTCAATCTCCCCATAACTCGTCATATCCAGCTGTATCGGCGTGATGGAGACATAGTTCTCCCGTACCGCTTCGAAGTCACTCCACTCGTTACGGGGGTGAGGGTGGGGATGCCAGTCGAGGCGGGGGAGGCCGATCCAGTAATACTCCTGGCCCCTGGGGTTGATGTGGACCTGGGCATCGTTGCCGTAGGCACGGCGGCCGGCGTGGGTGATTTGCCATCCCCGGCACTCTTCGGGCTCGACGGGAGGGATATTGACATTGAGGAATTGGCGCTCAGGCAGGGGGAAGCCCTCGGAGAGCACTTTTTTGGCCAGCGTGCGCGCGGTCTCCCTGGCCAGACGGTAGCCCAGCTCGTCGATCTCCTGGCATTGGCTGCGGCAGACCTGGCTGATCGCGATGGCGGGAATGCCCTGAAGCACCGCTTCCATCGCCGCCGCCGCGGTGCCGGAGTAGGTGATGTCCTCGCCCATATTGGCTCCCCGGTTGATGCCGCTGACCACCAGGTCGGGCTTGGCCTCTTCAAAGAGCTTTTTCAGTGAGAGGAAGACACAGTCGGAGGGAGTCCCGTCGTCGAGTTTGTAGAAATTGTGCTCCAGCTCCACGAAACGCAGGGGACGGGTGAGAGTCAGGGAGTGGCCGCAGGCGGATTTCTCGAGGGTAGGAGCGACGGTGATCACTTCGCCGACTTCGCTCAGGGCTTCGCGTAGGGCGTGAAGACCCGGAGATTCGAAGCCGTCGTCGTTAGTTACCAGAATTCGCGGAGTTTTGGCCATCTTCTCTTTCCCTTTTTTGAGAGGGATTATACCCTATAAGCTCATCCTCATTTTCCCTCCTCCGTACGCTTCTCTCGTTCCCACGCTTAGCGTGGGAACGCATATTTGAGATTATTCGCTCTTTACAAACTCCAGGGATTACCAGGGGCAGAAGGGATTTTGAAAAAATGAGTGGCTTTGATGGATTGGACCGGGATATGCATTCCCACGCACACTGTGGGAACGAGGAAGAAAACTTGGGGATGCGGCTTTAGTCGCATATTTAGAGCTAAAGCGGTTTTTCGGGTTGCTAAAAATCCTTTAAACCTTCGGTAATATGGTGCCTAAAAAGGACTTTTTTACAGATGGCTTGTAAAAAAGTGCCCTATCTGTGGTTCAAAAGCGACGAAAAAGAATGGTAAAAGAGCAGGAATTCAGCGCTATTTTTGCCAAAGTTGCCGGCAGAGCTTCTCTTCTCGTAGACGTCCCTCCCGCCTCAGAAAACGACTCTTTACTGCCTACTTCTATGAGCACCAAACCCTCAAAGCCTTATCCCGGACCTATCATAAGGATCGGGAGTGGATTCAACGTCAGATTCATAGCTATGAACCGCCAAAGACTTCACCACATCCCAGACCGGTCACTTTGGTTATCGATGCGACATTCTTCGGAAAACGGGGAGAGGGCTTTGGTGTTCTTGTAGCTAAAGATATCCTGAGTGGCCAACTGGTAGCGTATCGTTTCATTCAGACTGAGACGCTCAATGAATATGCGATGCTTCGGCAAAGCCTTCTGGATCAGGGCTTTATCATCCAGGCCGTCACCGTCGATGGCCGACGGGGATTGTTTGGGCTCTTTGCCGACCTTCCGGTTCAAATGTGCCATTTCCATCAACAAGCCATTCTCACTCGTTATCTGACGCGCAGACCTACCTATCAAGCCTCTAGGGATCTCAAGCGTATCGCTTCCTATCTTGGACAGACAACCCCCTGCCGTTTCCGCTATATGCTGGAAGCCTGGCTCCAACGGCACAAAGATTTCTATGAAGAGAAAACCCCTGACGATTCTCCACGTGGATGGCATTACACCCATGATCGACTCCGCTCGGCCTATCGAAGTCTTGAACGCAATCTTCCTTATCTCTTCACGTATAAAACCCATCCTCATCTTGGCATAGCCAATACAACCAATACTTTGGATGGTGGACTCTTCTCTCCTATGAAAGCTTTATTGAAAATCCATCGGGGTATTGGAGACTCTATGAAGAAGAAACTCATCACTGATTTCCTAGAAAAAGCAATGAAATAGCAACCCGAAAACCCGCTTTAAGTCCATATTTATAAAACGGTGAATAATATGTTAGCGACTAAAAAGTCGCCACCCCTAAAAATATCAGTTTTTAGTCACTAGGTATGGGAAATAAGAAACTACTTTCTCACTCCCTTTTTTCGGCCTCTCTCACCTGTTAAGCTATAATATCTCCAATCATTTTTTGCAAAGGATGAAATGTGCAAAAAGAACCAATGTTTGAAAGCACTTACCAAAAGCTGAGCCAGGAGCTCGAGCAGCTCAAAAACGAAGAGCGTGCCAAGATCGCCAAGGTGATCGACGAGGCGAGAGCCCTGGGAGATTTGAAAGAGAATGCGGAGTATCACGCCGCCAAAGAGAAGCAGGGGTTGATGGAAGCCCGGATCATCGAGCTTCAGGACCTCTTGGCCCGCGCCCAGGTGATCGACCCCTCCAAACTGGCCCATCAGCGGGTCAGCTTCGGCTCCACCGTCGTCCTGGTCGATCAGGATACCGACGAGGAGGTTCGCTATGTGATCGTGGGAACCCAGGAGTCCGACCCCAGCCGGGGGCTCATCTCCATCCAGTCCCCTATGGCGCGGGCCCTCCTGGGCAAGGAAGAGGGCGAAGAGGTGGAGCTGCAACTCCCCAGCGGCCGTAAACATTTCGACATCGAAGAGATCAAATACGAAGAGATCTCCCTCTAATATTTTCAAATATAAAGGACGAGTATGATCAATGTAGGCATTGTGGGAGCAGGGGGATACACAGGGTTGGAGCTGGTCAAAATGCTCCTGAACCATCCCCGTTTCCGACTCAACTATCTGGCGACCACCAGCGGGGACATTATGGTCGAGGAACTTCACCCCTCCCTTCTGGATCTCATCACCTTCCCTGTCGAAGAGGCCGATCCCGAGCTGATCGCCGATAAGTGCGAGCTGGTCTTTCTGGCTCTGCCCCACAAGGCTTCGATGGGCCTGGCCAAAGAGCTGATCGTACGGGGGGTCAAGATCGTCGATCTCTCCGCGGACTATCGCCTGGAGCGGGAGACTTACGAAGCGGCCTACTGCCCCCACGAAGACCCGGAGCATCTCGGCGAAGCGGTCTACGGGCTGATCGAATACTATCGCGACGAGATCCGGGTTGCCCGCCTGGTCGCCGGGCCCGGCTGCTACCCCACGGCGACTCTGCTGGGGCTGCTGCCCTTCATCCCCTATATCGACACCTCCGCTCCCATTTTCATCGATGCCAAATCAGGCGTCAGCGGCGCGGGCAAGAAGTTGAGCGAAACAAGCCACTTCGTCACCATCAACGACAACATCTTTGCCTACAACCCCCTCAAACACCGCCACGCCCCCGAGATCGCCGAGAAAATCGCCAAGATCCACGGCGCCGAAATCTCCGTCAATTTCGTCCCCCATCTCATCCCGGCAACCCGCGGGGAGCTGGTGAGTGTCTATGCCACGCTCAAAGAGGAGATCGATCCCCAGGAAGTCTTGGAAAAGGCTTACGACACCGAGCGCTTCATCCGCCTGCGCCACAAGCCCGTCGATATCAAAAGCGTCGCCGGGACCCACTTCTGCGACATCTACGCCCAGCGCAACGGCAAAGCCCTCTTCATCAGCTCCGCGATCGACAACCTCCTGCGCGGAGCCGCCAGCCAGGCCCTCGCCGCCGCCAACCTGATGATGGGCCTGGACGAAGGCACGGCATTGCCTGTAATCGCTTACGTTCCGTAATATTGAATGAGGAATGAGGAGTGAGGAATGAGGAACCGAAAATAAAGCTTTCGGCATCAAAGATGCATTCGAAATCTGCTTCCTCAACTCTGTATTCACAAATATCAAATGTCAAAGGTCAAGGGTCCAAACCAACGACCAACGACCAACGACCAACGACCATAAAAGAGGGTGCACTTTTCGTCGCCGACGCCCACTATCCCCATCACGGCGATGAATTCCTCCGACTCTTACAATCCCTCGATGCCGAGAAGATCACTACGCCCCAACTCTTCCTGATGGGGGATATCTTCGATCTGCTTTTCGGTTACGGTTACTATACACCCACCCTCTATCCCGAAGCGATCGGGTTGCTAAACAAACTTTCCGAGAAGATCGAAATCATCTACCTGGAGGGGAATCACGACTTCACCCTGAAGAAGATATTTCCAAATATCAACGTAATTCCCCGTACCAGGCAGCCGCTTATAATGAGAACGAGGGAGAAGAGGGTGGCTCTCTCCCACGGAGACCGTTACGGGGCGGGATGGGGGTATGATCTTTTTTCCCTGCTGCTGCGCAGCCCCGTGATCTATCTGGGAAAACCCTGGGAGAAGCGAATCATCGATGCGCAGATGCGGCGTCTTTCTCAAAAAAAGATTTGTCACAAAATGGAGAATTTCGAGAGCAAAGCAGCCAGGATACTCTCTTATTATCCCGAGGATATCGATTGGGTGATCGAGGGGCATTTTCATCAGGCCAAAAGGATCGGTCGCTACATTTCTTTGCCTGCGCTGGCGTGCCAAAAAGAGCTGGGAATTGTTCGAAAAGGAAAAATAGAGTTCGTCAGCTTGACAAAGCTAATGGATGATGGAGAGGTTAAGAAAGGTGGGAAAGAGCGGTGAACCGCCCGGCTTCACGCTCAGGCGAGCAGTTCTGAGGGGACTTTTCCCCCGTTTTCCGCCAGCTTGACCATTACGATCCTGTGCAGTTCTATGTTTTGATCGGCTGTGCCCTCGTAGCCCTGGATGCCAAGCTCTTCGGCAAGCTGTTTGCGGTGAGCATAGGAGCTGTCAATCCCCAGGAGTTTGAGCAGATCGACGATAGAGTGTTTCCAGTCCAGATTTTCGTTGCTCTTGGCTGCCAAATCGTTCAGGATCGCCTCGACGTCGACACTCTCTGCGCCTGCAGGGGTTTCCGCGTTTGCAGCGGAGCTGTCCATAATTCCCTGGGGTGTGCCTGAAGCTTCGTTATTCGTTGTCTCCTCCGCCTTCTTCTCGTCACCACCCAGGCCCAGTTTGTGCAGGATAGAACCAAAAATACTCATTTCAACTCCTTGTAGATTTTTTATTACAACAAATTATAGCACCGACTTTGGACAAGAAGTTTAATGGTAAGAACAGATTTTGAAAGATTGCAAAGAAGATATTTAAAGGAAGAATCCCCTGAGTAGGGCAGGAGGATCAGAGCGCCTCTTCATCCTCTTCACCGGTGCGGATACGCACGACGTGCTCGACGGGGGAGACGAAGATCTTTCCGTCCCCGATCTTCCCGGTGCGGGCCGATTCCTTGATCGCATCGACGGCGGCGCGCATATACTCTTCGCTGCTGACGACGATCTCGATCTTGACCTTGGGAATGAAATCGACCACATACTCCGCTCCGCGGTAGAGTTCGCTGTGCCCCTGCTGGCGGCCGTAACCCTTGACTTCACTGACGGTCATTCCCTCGATCCCTGCTTCGATCAGGGCCTCTTTGACATCTTCGAGCTTGAAGGGTTTGATGATCGCTTCGATTTTTCTCATTGTTCGCTCCTCTCTTTAGTGAAACTATTGTAGCGCAAATCGCGCCGGACGGTGCCGGATCAGATGACCTGCTTGAACTCGGGGTAAGCCTCCATACCGCACTCCACATAATCCAGGCCCTCGAGCTGTTCATCATCTTCAGCCCGGAAGGGAACGATGGCATTGATGATCCGAATCACCAGGTAGGAGAGGGTAAAGGCGAACACGCCGACGAGGACGATCCCTTTGATCTGGGCCCACCAGGAGACATCGGTAAAAAGAGCCACGGCGAGCGTCCCCCAGATTCCGTTGATCAGGTGAACCGAAAGGGCTCCCACCGGATCATCAAGTTGATGCCGGTCAAAGAAGGGGACAGCCCACATGACCAGCAGCGCCCCGATCGCTCCGATCAGGATCGGCTCATAGATCGTATAGAGATCGGCCCCGGCGGTGACTGCCACGAGCCCGCCAAGCGCCCCGTTGAGGATCATCGTCAAATCCAGCTTGCGGTAGCGGATATAGAGGACGATCATCGCTATGATGGCGCCGGCCAGCCCCGCGGTATTGGTATTGAGAATGGTCAGAGCCACGGTATCGGCCGCCGCTTTGCTGCTGATGGAGCCGACGCTTCCGCCATTGAAACCGAACCATCCGATCCAGAGCAAAAAGGCTCCCAGGGCCACCAGGGGAACATTGGAAGCGGGGATGACACGAACCTTGCCGTTTTTGTAGCGCCCCCGGCGCGGGCCGATGACCAAAATGGCTGCCAGAAGTGCCCAGCCACCCGTGGAGTGGATCACGGTCGATCCGGCGAGGTCATGCATCGCCGAGATATCCAGAAATGTCCCTTTGAGGAAATTGGCTCCCCAGGTCAGATTGACAGCCAGGGGGTAGATCAGCCCTGCCATGGCGATGGTAAAGAGGGTCAAAGGGAAGATCTTTGTCCGCTCACTGACCCCGCCGCTCATAATGTTGACCGTTTTTCCGACGAAGGCCATCTGGAAGAGAAAGGCTGCCCATTTGCTCACGGAGTCGTTCTCCCAGCTGCCGAAAGCGAGGGTATAGCCCCAAAGGAGAAAAACCATTGAAGCGACTGAATAGATCATGGTATTGGTCATAAGAACCGCCGTGACGTTTTTCGTCCGGACCAGGCCCGCTTCCAGCATGGCGAAACCGGGCACCATAAAGATGATGAGGGTCATAGCGAAGAGGGTGAAAAAGGTATTCAGAATGTAATGTAGATCCATCGTGGCTCCTTAGTTGGATAATGATGCGATCATTCTATCTGCCGTATCTGAGTTGTTTATGAAAGAATGAGTCTGTTATTGCTTAATTTTTAAGCAAATGGTCGCATATATAATCGATAAAAAATTCCCCACTGATTAAAATTTCATCATTGAGTTTTGATAAACTATCGTCAATCTCTTTAGCCAAGGATCGATCGATGTGGATGATACCCGACTGCCTCGCCTGTCTCTATAATCAAATGTTGCGAACAAGCAAAGCGATGCACTGTGACGACGAGTGTGCGACCCGCATTATGGAAGCGGCCGCGGGCAAAATCGCCCACCTCCCTATGCAACAGACTCCTCCGGAAGCGGCAGCGATCCTCTATCCGATCGCCGCCGCCATCGCCGGCACCGACGATCCCTACAAAACGCTCAAACGCGACGCCGTCGCCAAGGCCGGAGCCCTTATCCCGGGTGTCGTCGCGATGATCGAAAGCTCCCGGGATCCCCTCGATGCTGCGCTCAGGGCTGCCGTGGCGGGGAATGTCATCGACTATGCCACCCAGGTGCAGTTCTCTTTGGAAGAGGAGTTGGCCAGGATCTTCAACGCCCCCTTCGCTGTCGATGACAAAGCCCTTTTCCTGGAAAAACTCAACGACTCCAAGAGTCTGCTGGTCATCGGAGACAATGTGGGAGAGCATCTCTTCGACAAGGTGATGCTCGAAACCATCCGGCGTTACTATCCTGATCTGAAGATCTACTATATGGTTCGGGGCAAACCCATCATCAACGATGTCACGATGGAAGAGGCGATGGAGGCGGGATTGCAGGATGTGGCGATTTTGGTGGACAGCGGTGTCGACACACCAGGCTTCCTTCCGGAGCGGGCCTCCGAAACCGCTCGGGAGATTTATCAGAGCGCCGACCTGATCCTCGCCAAAGGGATGGGCAACTATGAGTGTATGGAGTCCTTCGCCGATGAACGGGTAATGTTCCTTCTCAAGATTAAATGCAGTGTCGTGGCGGAAAAGATCGGCAAAGAGATCGGTGATCTCGTCGCGATGATGAGCCGTAAATAAGCGATTAGAGTCGATTCGGTATAACTATAGCAAACTAAAAAGACCAGGAGTTCCTATGCGCTTTATCTTTCTGATTCTGCTGATCGGCTCGAGCTTTCTTTCGGCACAGAAGCTCTCGGAGGAGCAGCTCCGCGCTGCCATCGTCAAAGTCTATACCGTGGTCAAAAACCCCAACTACAGTTTTCCCTGGAGCAGTTCGATTCACCAGGTCAGCGGCTCGGGATCGATCATAGAGGGGCAGCGCATCCTCACCAATGCCCATGTCGTCGCCAACCGGACCTTCATCGAGGTGCAGCGCTACGGGGAACGCCACCGCTATATCGCCCATGTCGAGGCGGTCTCCCATCAGTTGGACCTGGCCCTGCTCAAAGTGGATGATCCCCACTTTTTTGACGGGATCAAGCCGCTGGAGCTGGGGGATCTGCCCCAGATCGAACAAAAAGTCTCGGTCTACGGCTTCCCGATGGGAGGCGATACCCTCAGCGTCACGGCAGGCGTGGTTTCACGGATCGAGCATCAGCGCTATGTCCATAGCGGGGAGAATTTTCTGGCGATCCAGATCGATGCCGCCGTCAACCCGGGCAACAGCGGAGGCCCCGCCATCAGCGACGGGAAGATCGTCGGTGTGGTTATGGAGGGGATCCAGAAGGCCCAGAGCATCAGTTACCTGGTCCCCACGGTGATGGTGCGCCACTTTCTGACCGATCTCAAAGACGGCCATCTCGACGGTGTGCCCGCCTTTGCCGCGCTGACCCAGGCGACAGAGAACCCGACATTGAAAAAACATTACGGTCTCTCTCCCCGTCAGGGCGGGGTACTCGTGGACAAGCTGATCCCCACGGGAGGATTGAAAGGGATCCTGAAAAAGGGAGATGTCATTACCGCCATCGACGGCCATCCCATCCAGGAAGATGCGACGGTCGCTTTCCGCTCCCACGAATTTACCAACTATGAATACTATGTCCAACTCCATCAGTTGGGGGAAAAGGTCCGTCTCGACCTGATCCGAAAAGGCAAAAAGCTCCACGTCGAAGCGCCCCTGCGCAAAAAGGCGGACGATCTGCTTCTGGTGGGGACCTATCGCTACGACCGGATGCCCCGTTATGCGATCCTCGGCGGGTATGTCTTTTCCCCCTTGACGCGCAATCTGGCGGTCCGTGTCGCCCGAAGCCGCATCGATCTGATCCCCTTCGTGGAGGATTTCGTCCACAAAGACCGCAAAGAGGTGGTTTTGCTGTTGCGGGTCCTCCCCAGTGCCCTGAGCCGGGGTAACTACAGCTACTCCTATTGGCCCATCGAGAGCATCAACGGCCAAAAGATCGTCGATTTCAACGACTTTTATCGCAAGCTAACCCGGAGCAAGGATCGGATCATCGTTCTGAAAAATAAGATGGGAGAGGAGGTCGATATCGACAGAGCCCTGGCACTCAAGATGCAGCCGAGTATCCTGCGGCGCTACAATATCGAGTATGATCGATCACCGGACCTTCGAAGAGAAAAAGAGACAGGGAAAAGCGCCCGCTAGGGCCTGCGAAATTCAAGAAATAAAAACTCACTCCACACTTGGCCGCTATCGTGCGGAGCTGTTTTCCTCTTCATCCTCCCCGAGATTTCCTTCGGTACAGAGGATCACATCACTGGTCTTGTCGTGCTTTTGGACACATTCATTGGTCACTTTGAGGTAGCTGATCTCCTGGTCCAGGGATTTGAGGATCCGGGGCTTCTTCTCGGAGAAATGGGCGTAATCGAAATGTTCCGTCCGATCCCCGAGCTCTTCGTCGATTTTGTTGACAGGCTCGATGCAATGCTTGGCCTCGTCGCCGTTTTCAGCCTTGGCGACACATTTTTTGGCCGCTTCCAGAGTGACGAGCAGTTTGGGCAATAGCCGTTTCTGCTTCTTGAGGTAGCGCTCTCCTAGAATATCGATAACCTTTCGCTCCTGCTCGGGGGTAAGGTTCTGATCTTCGCTCTCCGGGTTGATTCCCAGACTCTGCATCTTGGCCTGGAGATCTTTGACGGAGGCGATGTAATCTTCCGTCCGGGTTTCGGCGGCGGGGTTGGATGTGTACTCCTCATCCACGACGACAGGAAAGTCGGGAAGCTTGAACTGATCCTCCGGGATCTTGCGGTTGAGGACGACCTGCACCGCTTTGCGTTCACTGTGAAAGCCCGGAGCGTCGATGGTGATGGAGAGGGGGATCCCCTTGTAGAGGCAGATCTTCTGATCTTTGGCTTTCCAGAGTTCGCAGGGGAAGCCGGCCACTTTGCCCGTGCCGATCTTATGGCCCTTCATCTCTTTGATCAGTTGGATATTCTCCTGGGAGAGGTCTTCGCCCTCGGCGATAGAGAGGTCCAGGGAGCGGTCACGGGTCTTGTAGATGGTCTGGTCGTCATAATCAACGGTATAGATGGTCCCGTGGTCCATTTTGGTCAGGGAATGGATATCGCGGGTCTCGTTGTAATCCCCCTTCTGCACCTCCGTGGCATCCTCTTCCTTCAGTTCCCTCGCACCCCACTGGTCGAAGACCAGCCGGGCGATTCCGTGGGTCTGGGTCGAAAAACCGTTGGCGGAGTGGCCAGTGATGTTGATATCGTAAAAGATCATTCCCGATTGGACCGGATAGCGTTTGAAAATACCTTTGGCCTGAAGCATTCCCGTCCCCGCTATCAGGGCAGCGGCAGTGATTGAGATGAAAACTCTCTGAGACATAGGCTGATCCTAAACAGAAGATTAACGATTATAACACATTTGGTTAATAGATCGGAAACATATTTCACAGAGTATAATAATGCCGACAATGAAAAGATAAGGAAGAGTATGGATCGTCTCATCGAATGGTTGAAAAAAGAGGGAGGGTTGCGCGTCATCGACGAACCCCTGGATGTGGAGCTGGAGATCCCCCACGTAGCCTATTTGGAGGTCAAAAAGGGTGAAGCCTCCCGGCCGCTCCTCTTTACCCGTCCCGTGTGGCGGGCCAAAGGGATCGAATACGATATGCCGGTACTGATGAACCTCTACGCCAACCAGGAACTGACCCGAAAGATCCTCGGCCGCCATCCCGATGAAGTGGCCGTCGGCATCGAAGAGCTGATGAAACTCAAACCGCCCAAGGGACTCAAAGCCAAGCTTCAGATGCTGCCCAAACTCCTAAAACTCAAAAACGTCTTTCCCAAGCGGCTCAAATTCAAAGGGGAGTGCCAGGAGATCGTGATTCCCAAAGAAGAGGTCGACCTGGATGCCCTCCCCATTCTCAAAACCTGGCCCGAGGACGGGGGGCGCTTCATCACGATGGGACAGGTCTATACCCGCAGCCTTGACGGCACGATGCAAAACCTCGGGATGTACCGCCTCCAGCAATACGACAAAAAACGCCTCGGGATGCACTGGCAGATTCATAAGGACGCCAGCCACTTCTTCGACCAGTACCGTGATGCCGGCAAAAAAATGCCCGTCACCGTCTGCCTCGGCGGCGACCCCCTCTACATCTGGTGCGGCCAGGCCCCGATGCCCCACGGGATGTTCGAGCTGCTGCTCTACGGCTTCATCCGGGGCAAGAATGCCCAGCTGGTCAAATCCCTCAGCAACGATATCTATATCCCCCGTGATGTGGATATCGTCATCGAGGGGAGCGTCGATCCCGCAGCGATGGAGGTCGAAGGTCCCTTCGGCGACCATACCGGCTACTATACCTTGCCCGAGCCTTTCCCCGTGATGGAGGTCCAAACCGTCACGATGAAGAAAAATCCCGTCTTCCCCGCTACGGTAGTCGGCAAACCCCCGCTGGAGGATAAGTATATGGGATGGGCGACCGAGCGGATCTTCCTGCCCATGCTCAAGCCGATGGCCCCCGATCTGATCGATTACAATATGCCCGAAAACGGGGTCTTTCACAATCTGATCCTGGCGAAGATGGAGGTACACTACAAAGGGCACGCCCAACAATTTATGCACGCCTTTTGGGGTGTGGGGCAGATGAGCTTTGTCAAACACGCCGTCTTCGTGGGCAAAGAGGCTCCCGAGCTGACGGAATACGAAGCTCTGACGCGCCATATCCTCGACCGTCTCGATCCCGAGAAAATCCTCATCACCCAGGGGATCGTCGATCAGCTCGACCACTCCAGCCCCCAGACGCTGGTCGGGGGCAAGCTGGGCATCGACGCCACCGGCCCCAAGGTTCCCCGGGCCATCGAAGAGCATCTAAGCGACCAACTCCTCCTGGAGAAGGCACAAGCCCTCGCTCCCGAAGTCCGGGCACTCAAACAGTATATGACCGACACGGCCAACCCGATTACGGTCATCGCCATAGAGAAGAAGCGCTCCGCCAAAGCCACTATCGACGCCCTCGAACCCCTGAGCCGCTATATCGCTGTGCTCGTCGTCGTGGATACTATCAACAACGATCTGGAGAACCCCTATATGCTTCTCTGGCGGGTCGTCAACAACATCGACGCCCAGAGGGATATCTTTTTGCAACCCTTCATCGCCATTGATGGAACCAATAAAAACAGTCTCGACGGCTATGTGCGCCTGTGGCCAGGGGATACCCATTGCGATGAAGCAGTACTCGAGAGACTCAGGGAAAAGAGGATCATCGACCTCGACGAGACGCTGATCCGGAAGTGGGGATTGCTTCCTTTCGATCTCTATGGTGACAAGGGTATGGATTAAGTCTCATTTAATAATTTAATATATATAATTTCGCTGTTGATAAAAAATATTATTTCAAAAAGGAGATCAAATGATCGTTACCAAAAAAGCACCTGATTTTACCGCTCCCGCCGTCCTGGGCGATGGAACCATTGTCGAGGATTTCAACCTCTATGAGAATATGGGAGAGAAGGGGACCGTCCTCTTCTTCTACCCTCTGGACTTCACCTTCGTCTGCCCCTCCGAGCTGATCGCCTTCGATCACCGGCTCAAAGAGTTCCACGACCGCGGCATCAACGTCATCGGCTGCTCCGTGGATAGCCAATACAGCCACTTCGCCTGGAGAGAGACTCCGGTGGACAAGGGCGGTATCGGCCGGGTAGGGTATCCCCTGGTCGCCGACCTGACCAAGCAGATCGCCCGGGATTATGACGTCCTGCTCAATGAAGCCGTCGCACTGCGGGGTTCCTTCCTCATCGACAAGGACGGCACCGTCCGCCACGCGGTCATCAACGATCTGCCTCTGGGACGGAATGTCGACGAGATGCTCCGTATGGTCGATGCAATGCTCTTTACCAACGAGCACGGTGAAGTCTGCCCCGCCAACTGGCACAAGGGCGAAGAGGGGATGAAACCCGATACCGAAGGGGTCGCCGAGTACCTCGCCAAGCACGCCGAAGAGCTCTAGGCTTCCGGCACTGCCGAGCGGCGGCTTCGGTATTCTGCGCATCTATTTTGCTAGAATGTCGAATCAGCCACTCTATAATGAGAAGGATAGACGAGTGAAAAACTATGCCGAAATTTTGAAAGAGCACGGGCTCAAAGCCACCTTTCAGCGTATGACCATCCTGGCGGCCATCGACAGGATGGGGCATGCCAATGTGGATGAAATCTACGAGGAGGTTCGCCAGAGCCATCCCACCCTCTCGCTGGCTACCGTCTACAAAAACATCGTCACGATGGTGGAGCAGGGGGTCCTGGTCGAAGTCCCCATCGTCGGGAAAAAATCGAAATATGAACTCAAAAAGAAGGAACATCTTCATCTGATCTGCACGGAGTGCGGTAGTGTCCGGGATCAGGCCCTCGATGAGATCCTCAGCGAAGACACCGACAAAGTGGCCTGGGACTCCTCCTTCGAGCTCAAAGAGCGCCAACTCAACCTCTACGGCATCTGCAGCGATTGCCGAAACAAGCAAGCCTCCGCCTAAGAGCCTTCCCGCTCCTCCCTCACTTTTCAAGCACCGATTGGATATAATCTACCCAAAATCATCGTCCCGAAACGGGAAGGAGTGCTTATGAATTTCGGCAATCTCTTCCGGGGTATGCGCAAGCAGCAGAGCAATGACGCCCCCAGCCACTGGATCAAATGTCCCAAATGCCTCTCTTTGATGTACTACAAAGAGGTCGAAGCCAAACACAACGTCTGCCCCAAATGTTCCCACCATTTCCGGATCGGGGCGAAAGAACGCATTGAATTGCTGGCGGACGAGGGGAGCTTCGAAGAGAAGGATGCCGGTCTGGTTCCCGTCGATCCCTTGAAATTCGTCGATAAAAAGAGTTATAAAAAACGAATCGAAGAGAATAAAGCCAAAACGGGTGGCCGCACCTCCTCCGTGATCAGCGGCAGTTGCACCATCGAAGGGCAGCCGACGGAGCTGGTCGTCTTCGACTTCGCCTTTATGGGGGGAAGCCTGGGCTCCGTAGAGGGGGAAAAGATCGTCCGTGCCGTCCACCGGGCCATCGAGCGCCAGGCCGGAGTCGTTATCGTCTCCGCCAGCGGCGGGGCGCGGATGCAGGAAAGCACCTTCAGCCTGATGCAGATGAGCAAAACTTCTGCCGCGCTTCATCGCCTTCACGAAGAGGGGCTCCCCTTCATCTCTGTCCTCACCGATCCCACGATGGGCGGGGTGAGCGCCTCTTTTGCCATGCTGGGCGATATTATTATGGCCGAGCCCAACGCCCTGATCGGTTTTGCCGGACAGCGGGTCATCAAGCAGACCATCGGCGCCGACCTTCCCGAAGGCTTTCAGCGGGCGGAATTCCTCCTCGAACACGGCCTCATCGATATGGTCGTCGACCGGAACAATATGAAAGAGAGCATCGGCAACTTTCTCAAACTCTTTCTCCAGCAAAAATGAGCCTCTTTCGATGAGTCGCACGGCGTTTTGTTCCCTTTCTCTACTTTTACTTTTGTCCACGCAATCTGTCTCCGCTACCGGTTCGGCATCCGGAGCTTGCCCCACCTGTTCCGCGGTAAAATCAAGTATGATTTGTGATTATCATGTCGGCAAACTTCATAATCGCAGCTATCAGCCAAGTTGCCTGGACTATGCCCGATATGTCGATATCGACGGAGCCCATGCCAAGGCTGCCTGGTACTATCTCCTGGGCAATCGCCCAGATATGGCACTCCGTGCGGCCCGTAAGGCGTTGGGAGAAGGGCAGAGCTATGCTGCCGAGTATGCCTGGTTTGCCTTGGTCATCGAAGGTAAAGCGGAGGAGACTGCAAAATTGATGAAACACCATCTTCCGACCATCCGTGCCATAGGTAAGGGGTTTACCCGGGATCTCGACCTGATGAAAACCCTCTATCCCAAAGTAGGTTTCCGAAATATTTCACACGAAACTTAACCAATATGACAAGGTTTTGAAATTGTTGATGAGTTTGAAAAGAAAGCAAAAAAATGGATTGTGGAAAAAAGGGGGATGGAAAATCGGTTCCGCTGAAAGCGAAACCTGAAAGGTTTAGAGAGGGGTGACGTTCTCGGCCTGGGGGCCTTTCATTCCTTCACCGATCTCGAAAGAGACTTTCTGGCCCTCGTAGAGAGAGACGCGGCCGCCTTCAGGGTTGTTGACTTGACGGAAGTGAACGAAAACATCGTTCCCACCATTGTCCTGCTGAATAAAACCGTAACCTTTTTCGTCGTTGAACCATTTAACGGTTCCGTGATGCAATTCTGCCATTGTAGTACCTTTTTGATGTAATATTGAATCAAAATGTCGGGGAGTCTTCAGGGTCTAGCGGAGCAACGGTAAAGCGGCAACACGTCTAACACACAGAAGATGAACTCGAACCTCATCTATCTTCGGGGACCATTATAGCTGCAATATTCCGCAATAGCAAGGCTTTTGGAGAAATTCTTTCTTTTTTCTCAATCGACCGGGATAAAGGCCTCGGTCCGGCCCTTGTATTCGAGATAGAGATCCCCGTCGTGATAGTCGGGAAGGCGCTTGCAGGAGATATGTTTGAGGGACTGGGGTTCGATGGGTGTGGGGGGGACGACTCCGGAGTAAGAGCGCAGCGTGGCGGGGTAGAGGGAAGTATTGAGGATCCAGAAATCACTGTAATCGGGATGCTCCGCCAACTCCTTCTTCACCCCGCGCTTCTGGGAACTGGCCAGGCCTTCGAGCAGAAAGACATCGTGGTGGAAGCTGTCCTCGGCTCCTTCGGACAGTAGTTCCCCCCGGGCATTGCGGGAGACAAAGGCGACGATATCGATCCCGTCCCGGGTGCGGCGGTTGATGGTGCGGTAGAGTTCCCGCTTGTCGCGGATGGAGTCCATCCCTTTAAAGGAGTGGTAGGTATCGATATGCCCCTCTGAGAGCAGCCGGTCGAGACGGTCGAATTGCTCCATCTCGTAGGCGATCTTTTTGTCTTCGATATAGGCGCGGGCCCGTCGGGCGAGTTGCCGGCTCTTTTCTCTGACGCGCCGGTTGAGCAGCGGATCGATGTACTGGCGCACCAGGAGGATGGCCCAGGCGAAGATCCGGCCGAAAAAGTAGCCGAGACGATCGAGAAATCGGTTGATGGGATGATCAGGCCCGAGCGTCCGCTCCAGCCAGGTAAAAAACCAGCTGAAAGCGAAAACTTCCAGGATTGGTGTCAGCCAGGAGTTGAAGAGCAGGGAAGTGAATTTGCCCAGGACCAGCAGCAGGGTCTTCGAAAGGCTGATGATCACCACCTTGAGCTCCGTAAAGAGGAAGAGGTGGGTCAGGTAGCCGCTGCTGTAAAGCAGCCAGAAGCCAAAAGCAGAGGCGAGGGTGGCCAGAAGGATATTGCGCAGCTTGGCCCGGAAATCGAGGCCGAGGTAATACTCTTTCGCCTCCCGAAGAGCAGTGGAGGCGGGACGAAAGATATTGCGGCGCAGCCAGCGGGAGAAGACATTGTCCAGGAACCAGCGCTTGAGGAGGAGTAGACCTCCCTGAAAAAGAGTCAATCCTTTGAAATAGGCAAAGAGTTTGAGTTTGGAAGCGCTGTAAAAAGCGAGGATGGCCCCTTTGAAAGCCAGAGCGGCCGCCAGCATATATCCCAGGATCCAATCGAGGCTCCCGGGGAAGATATCGTAGAGCAGAAGTGCCGCCAGGAAGGGGATGAGGATCAGCAGGGCGATCAGATTCCGGCGGCGCACGACAGACTCAATCCTCGTCGGTGGAATCGGTGGTATAGACCCCGGTGGCTGTCTTCCAGATGATGGAGGCGTTGAGCCCCAGCCAAATGATCAATCCCATACCGATGGTAGCGATCCACCCCAGGACCGTCCAATTGGAAGTATCGAGCCACCCTTTCGAGGAGAGACCGTAGACGAAAGCGCCGATCACCGCGGCAGCAATCAAGGCGCCATACCATTTGAGACTCTGATAGATCGCTTTGAAAGCCATTAGCCAAAAGGCGAACATCACCAGGATATAGAAGGGGTGGAACCCCTCCATAGGATTCCCGCGCAGGATATAATGAACAAAATCGTGCCCCGTCGGGTTCCAGGTGCCGATCGCCAGGGCCATAGAGAGGATCAGCGATACCCACCAGCGCAGATGCCGGACGGTACGCCCGTCTTTGGTCTTTGATTTTTTGATCAAAATGTCAGGAAGCATTTTTGAGCCTTTTTTGAGACAATTATATAGAAAATGTCCCTGTTTTGGCTATGGGGCATACTCCTCTGTTATAATGTTTGCAGCATCAAATCAGGAGGTTGGTCATGGCTGAATCGATCCAGCACCGCGGAGGGAGCTGCCCCGGAGTCTACCTGACGCTTATGTCGGTCCCTTTTCTCTTCGTGGCGGTACTGGCGGCGGGGTATGCCCGATACATCCCTTTCGATATCGGGTTGCATACCCTGATCACCGTCGCCTTCATCTTTCTCATCTTCCTCTTTTTTATCCCGCACAACGCCAGCTACGCCGCCTGCCGGATCTCCAAAAATTTCGCCCTGATGGAGCAGGACCTGCAGGAGGGGCTCCGGCGCAACGCCCTGACCATTATGGGGAAGACCAAATCGACCCTGACGGTCCGGGATTTTCTCGATGAGTACTTCAAGGCGGTTCGCGACGACAATTATGCCCGGGTCGCCGCGACGATCTTTCCTATGCTGGGTATTTTGGGAACCTTCCTGGCCATCGCGATCTCGATGCCCGATTTCACCGTCAACAGCAGCGAAAAGCTCGATCAGCAGATCTCGATCCTGCTGGCAGGAGTCGGGACGGCCTTCTACGCTTCGATCTACGGGATTTTTCTCTCCCTCTGGTGGATCTTTTTCGAGCGGAGGGGATTAGCGAAGATTGAACGGCAGATCCAGGCGCTTGAAGAGCTCTACAACGACAAGATCTGGAAAAAGAGCGAGCTGGTCAAACACGAGCATATGCAGAGCGAGCTCAAAGACCAGAAGATCATCCAAACCCTCCAGGAGACCTTCAACCTCGACTTCATCAAAGAGATGAGCAGCCAGTACCTGCGCAGCTATCAGAGCATCGTCGAGGAGACGACCCGGAGCTTTTCCCTCCTGGCGGAGAAGATGCAGGAGAGTTCCCGGGAGCTCCGCCAAACCCTTGAGCGTCTGGAGTCCCGCCGTGAAAGCGTCCAGGCCGAGGAGCTGATGGAGAAGAACCTCCAGCAGTTCGTCCGGACCGCCCAGCGCCTCGAAGAGGGCCTGGAGCACTTCGACAACAGTGTGGAGCGGAGCCTGGAGAAGATCGATTACGAGCTCGCTTCGGCTGTGGAGCGTCTGGGGCGTATGACCGAGCTGATCGCCAGAGAACAGGAGAAGCTCAGCCGCCTCGGCAAGCGTGCCTCCCGGGAGCACCGGGCGCCGGATCTGTTTGAGGATGCGTGATGTTCCAGCGTGACCGCCGCCCCGAAGAGAGCAACAACTTCTGGATCTCCTACGCCGATCTGATGGCGGGATTGCTCTTTGTCTTCATTCTGCTCATCGGCGCCATCGTCTCCAAATCGGTCCTGATGCGGGCCAACCTTCACGAGAAGGAGCAGCGACTCGAGCAGGCCCAAAGCGACCTCAAGGCACGGGAAGATCAGCTACAAAAGACCCGTCTACACCTGCAAAAGCTCCAAAAGGCGCTTCAGGAGAAAGAAAGGGCACTTCGCCAAAGCCGGAAACGCCTGGCCCAAATGCAACGGGATCTCGAAGAGAGGGAAAAGAAGATCGTCTCCGGTTGGGAGATGATCTCCAACCAGCAAAGCACTATACAGCATCAAAAAGAGCACATCGCCGCCGCTGAGGAAAAAATCCGCCTCCAGGAAGAGGAGGTGCGCAAACTCCATCTCCTCCTCGAGGACCTGAAAATGCAACTCAAGCGCCAAAAGGCTGCCGGAGCGCGCCTGGCTTCCACGGTCCGGGAGCTCAATGCCTCCCTCGATGCCGCCCACCGGCTCAACGAGAATCTCAAGAAGAACATGGCGGAGCAAGAGGATCTCATCACCCTGAGCAAAAAGGATCTGAAACTCAAACAAAAAGAGCTCGAAAAGCTCAATCAGCTCCTGCTGGCGCGAAACGCCAAGATCGACGAGCTCAACAAAAAGGTCATCATCCTCCAAAATCTGGGCCAGGAGAGCAACGTCACCCTCCAGCAGAAGCAAAAAAAGCTCCAGGAGTATGCCAACAAGGTCATCGTCCTCTCCAATAAACTTACCCGCACCGAAAACGAGCTCAGACTCAAAGACGAGAACCTCACACGTCTCCTGGAGGCGCTCGATAAGCAAAAGAGCCGTTACGAGGATCTCATCGCCCGCCTGCGCAAACAGCGGGCCCGGATCAAATCCCTCACCGGGATCCGGCTGAAGGTCATCGACGCCCTCAAAGAGACCCTGGGCAAGCGGATCGCCATCGACAAAAAGAGCGGGGCGCTGCGCCTTTCGTCCAAGATCCTCTTCGACAAAGGGAGCGCCGAGCTCAAAGAAGAGGCCAAAGCGGAGCTCAAGGACACGTTTGAGAAATACATCGCCGCGCTGATGAGCAACCGGGCGATCCGCCCCTATCTCGACCGGATCATCATCGAGGGGCATACCGACAGCGACGGCGGCTATCTCTACAACCTGGAGCTCTCCCAGAAACGGGCCCTGGCGGTGATGAACTACCTCCTGAGCCTTCCCATCGCCCAAAAATATCATCTCAAGAAATATTTGGTAGCCAGCGGCCGTGCCTATATGGACCCGATCATCAAAAACGGTGTAGAGGACAAGGAGGCTTCCCGGCGGATCGAGATCAAATTCACCCTCCGTAACCGGGAGCAGATGTATGAAATCGAAAGGATCCTCGATGAGGGAAAAGGAAAGCGTCAACTCTTTTGAACCCCGCCATCTGCGCCAGGCGAATCAAGAGCTTCGTCAGTTAGAACATGAAATTTTCGCACCGACAGAGAGTCGCGAATCCTCTCCAAAGATCGAGGCGAAGGCGCCGGGCTTTTTGCGTCGATGGTGGCGGATGCTTTTCGGCGGAGCGTGAAGATCAATGAACGGGAATGTCTTTCTTGAACCGGTCGAAAGCCGCTTCGATATCCGATGCATCCGGTTCATCGGTCAGGTCGATGTAGTAGGTATAGAGGAGCTTCATCCCGCGGCGAAGCTCCATACGCAGATAGGCGCTGGGGAAATTGCTGGTGGCTTTGATGGGGGCGTTGCCGTTGGAACGGCAGACGATCCCCTCTTTGGTGGTCACTTTTAGCAGGTAAGGGCATTCCGAACGGAAGCGGTAGAGCTTTCGTAGGGTTTTCTTGGCATCGGGATCGGGGGGAAAGACCTGTAGTGCCAGGCAGGAGGGCGGATTCTTGCTGAGATTTTTGTCGTAGAGTTTCACATAGGGGTGTCGATCACTGCAGGCACTCAGAAAGACCAAAGCGGCAGTGAGGGCTCCGGCAAAAGAGATTCTATGCATAAGGCAAGGACTCCTTGATAAAAAGTGGCGTTATTGTACTCTCATATTGAGTGCTGAGAGTTGAGGGTTGATAGATTCTTCGTAATTCTCCATTTCTCAACTTTCAATTCGGTTCCTCACTCCTCATTTGAAAGCCACGCTTTCATTGCTTACTCGGTTGCTTTATTATTCAGTCCCCCTATAGTAGAATAGAGCGAATAAATCCCGAAAGGAGATGTCATGTTGCGACGAATTGTCTATTGCCGGGACAGCCTCCCCAGTGATGAAGAGATCATCCATCAACTGCGAAGCTTCTTCGCCCGCAGCCGTGCCCTGCGCAACGCCCTACAGCCGGGCTCAGCACTCAACCGCCTCCAGCGCCAGCGCTGCCGGCAGAACCTCCAAACGCTGGAGATGCTGGAGCGGCAGTTCCACGCCATCGACCATCGGGAGGATTACCGCCATCTCCACCGCCGGCTCCGCCGCTATCTCTACCTCGACGGTCGGGGGCTTCTCCTGACCCTCGGCACGGAAGAGATGCAGCGCGTCGATCTCTTCATCCCCGCATAAAGGCAGCATCAATATGACCCTCGAATCCCTCCAGCAGCTCATCGAGGAGAAACCCGGCGTTCTCCTCTACTTCTCCGGCGAATCGTGCAATGTCTGCCACGCCCTGCGCCCCAAGGTCAAAGAACTCTTCGAACAGGAATTCCCCCTGGTTGAGCAGGTCTTCCTCAATGCCCACGAGCATCCGGAGATCTCCGCCCATTTCCAGGTCTTCTCCGTACCGACCCTGATCGTCTATCTCGGCGGCAGAGAATTCGCCCGCGAGGGGAGGGCGGTCAGCCTGCATGCCCTGGCTCAGAAGCTCCGGCGCCCCTATACCTTGATGACGGAAGCGTGAAAAACCCCTGCATAGATATTTTTTAATATAAGGACAAAAGAGCTATGAAAAACGATTACGGCCTCTCCATCTGGGGGGACGGCAATTTCCTCATCGACGGCGAAACGGTCAATGTCAACCACGGCCTGAGCCCTTCGTTGCTGGAGATCACCCGCCACATCCGCGAGCAGGGCTACAAGGGGCCGCTGCTGCTTCGATTCCCCCACCTGATCCGCAAGCAGATCGATACCCTCTTCGGCGCCTTCGAACGGGCGCGCCGGGAGTTCAAATACAGCGGAAAGTTCCACGCCGTCTTCCCCCTCAAGGTCAATCAATACCCCAACTTCGTCGAATCCCTCATCGAAGTTTCGGGCCGACGGCGCTACGGGCTCGAGGCCGGCAGCAAAGCCGAGCTCATCATCGCGATGGCCAAGACCCCGCTGGGTGCGCCCATCACCGTCAACGGCTTCAAAGACAAAGAGATGATCGCCTTGGCATTCATCGCCGCCAAGAGCGGGCACAACATTACCCTCACCATCGAGGGGATCAACGAGCTGGAGACGATCATCGAAGTCCACCGGGAGTGCAACCGCGATGCCTCCGCCCCCATCACTCCCAAGATCGGTATGCGGATCCGCCTGCATAGCACCGGCGTGGGCATCTGGGCCAAGAGCGGGGGCTACAGCTCCAAATTCGGCCTTACCTCCACCGAACTGCTGGAGGCTTACGAAATGCTCCGTCAGGAGGATCTCATCGGCAGTCTGGCGATGATCCACTTCCATATCGGTTCCCAGATGAGTGAGATCGGGCCGCTGAAAAAGGCGCTGCGGGAAGCGGGGAATATCTACGCCGAACTCAAACGCCGGGGAGCGGAGAACCTTCACGCCATCAATATCGGCGGGGGCCTCGCCGTGGAGTACAGCCAGCACCAGCCCAGCCGCAACTACTCCATCAAAGAGTTCGCCAACGACGTGGTCTTCGCCATGCAGGAGATCGCCCGGCAAAAAGGGGTCGAAGAGCCGGATATCTTCACCGAATCGGGGCGTTTCATCGCCGCGCCCCACGCCGTGCTGGTGGCGCCGGTGCTGGAGCTTTTCAGCCAGGAGTACCACGAGCGGAGCCTCCGTCTCAAACCCGAGGGGCAGAACCCGCCCCTGGTCCAGGAGCTCTACGACCTCTACCGCTCCCTCAAGCGCACCAACGCCCGGGAGTATCTTCACGACGCCCTGGACCATATGGAGAGCCTCCTGACCCTTTTCGACCTGGGCTATATCGACCTGGAGGACCGTTCCAACACCGAGATCCTGGTCAATCTCATCGTCAAAAAGACCGTGACCCTCCTGGAGCGGGAAAACTCCGACGAGCTCAAGCGCCTCCAGAACCGTATTCAGGAGAAGTATCTGGTCAACTTTTCGATCTTCCAATCCCTTCCCGATTTCTGGGGGCTTGGCCAGCATTTCCCCATTATGCCCCTCCATCGCCTCGACCAGCGTCCCAGCCGCCCCGCCAGCATCTGGGACATCACCTGCGACAGCGACGGTGAGATCCCCTTCGACCCCGACGCGCCGCTGCTGCTTCACGATATCGACGTCGAAGAGGAGGAGTATTTCCTGGGGATCTTCCTCACGGGAGCCTATCAGGAGGTCCTGGGGATGCGGCACAACCTCTTCACCCATCCCACCGAAGCGGTGATCGAGTTCGACGAGGAGGGGGAGTGGAGTGTCACGGGCATCATCGAGGCACAGAACCTGATGGACATCCTCGAAGACCTGGACTACGACCTCGGCCAGATCGACAAGAGCCTCAAAACACAGATCGAAGACTCCGAACATCTCAACGAGACGGAGAAGCAGGCAGTGCTGGGCAAACTCTATCTCTACCTGAGCGAGAACAGTTATCTCAAGACCATCCAATCCCGACTGGGAGGAGAGTAGATATGAGCCTATGGCAACTGATCCGGGAGGATTTCGCCACCGTCAAGAGAAACGACCCGGCCCTTAAGAGCAAATTTGAACTTTTCTTCAACTATCCCGGGGTCTGGGCCCTCTTTTTCTATCGAATCGCCCACAGCCTCTACAGCAAAGAGTTCAAACGTCTGGCCCGTTTCATTTCAGCGATGGGGCAGTTCCTGACCGCCGTCGACATCCACCCCGGTGCCCGGATCGGCCGGCGTGTCTTCATCGACCATGCCACCGGCGTGGTGATCGGAGAAACGGCGATCGTCGGTAACGATGTGCTGATCTACCAGCAGGTGACCCTGGGCGGGGTCAGCCTCTCCAGGGGCAAACGCCACCCCACCGTCGAAGACGGTGTCATCATCGGCGCCGGGGCCAAGGTCCTGGGCAATATCACCATTGGGCGGGAGAGCAAGGTCGGAGCCAACTCCGTGGTGATCCGTGACGTGCCGCCTGGCTGCACCGCCGTAGGTGTCCCGGCCCGCATCGCCCAGCGCGTCGACAACAAGGCCCCCCTCAGCCACAACGTTATGCCCGACGTCAACCGGGAAGTTTTCGAGTATCTCCTCAAACGCATCGCCGTCCTGGAACACACCATCAAAAGCGGGGATCTGGAGACGATGGAGAAGCAGGACCACGAGCTGGACGAAGTCTACAAAAACTTCATCGAAGCGATGAAGCGCTAAGCTCCGCGAAATGCCAAGCCCTCTGAGTCTCGGAACTCCCCTCTACGATCTCTCGACACTTGGCCCCCTCACGACCGGAATCTTCCTGGACCGTCCCAACCGCTTCGTCGCCGAAGCCGAAACGGAGGAGGGGGTCCGTCGGGTCCACGTGGCCGACACCGGCCGCCTCGAAGAGATCCTCACTCCCGGCCGTCCGCTGCTGCTACGCAGGAACCCTCCCGGGATGCGCACCTCCTACACCCTCATCGCCGCAAAGATGCAAGAGGGATGGGTGCTCATCAATACCCGCCTCCACCGTCCCATTGCCCGTCGGGCCATCGAACTGGGAGTGCTGGGCTTTCTGCCATCCACGATCAGGGAGGAGGTCTCCTTCGGAGAGAGCCGTCTTGATTACCGGGCCGACGATACCTTTGTCGAGCTCAAAGGCTGTTCCCTGGTCCAAGAGGGTCTCTGCCTCTTCCCCAACACTCCCACCACCCGCGGTACCCGGCACATCCGAGAGCTAATCGCCGCCGTAGGGCGGGGATATAAAGCCAGCCTTCTGATTATGGGTCTGCGCCCCTGCCGCTGCTTCGCCCCCCATCCCGAAAGGGATCCTGAGTTTCGCAAGGCTTTTTACGAGGCATTGGATGCGGGAGTGGGCTTTCGCGGTTTTCACGTGGGGATCAATGAAGAGTTGAGAGTAATCTATGATGGGGACTTGAAATTGTGTAAATAGTAAATAGACTTGGAGAATAATATGAATGAAAAATAAAAAATGGTGAATTTGGTTGCGGGAGGAGGATTTGAACCTCCGACCTTCGGGTTATGAGCCCGACGAGCTACCGGACTGCTCTATCCCGCGTCCGTTGAGAAAAGAAGTTTGAATCCGAAGATTCAAATGGATGGGGTAGAGGGACTCGAACCCCCGAATGACTGGACCAAAACCAGTTGCCTTACCACTTGGCTATACCCCAAACGTTTGAAAGTTTGGAACATAAACACATTTGTTTATGTGGACGGCATTATAAGGCAAAGTGCTCCATTTGTCAAGGGGTATCGGGATAATTTCATCAATTTTTTTCAAAATTTCATACCGGAGCTCCTCAGAGCCCCAGCTCCTCCATACAGGCGACGCAGTAGAGCGATTCGGGAGCGAGGCGCAAACGCTCGAGGGGGATGGGCTCTTCGCATTCGCGGCAGATGCCGTATTCGGGTGTATCGATCCGGGCATAAGCCTGTTTGAGGCGGTTGAGGCGCTTGACCGCCTCGTTGTAGCGCTGGATATGGACCTGCTGATCCTGTTTGAAACTGATATGGGCGACCTTGTCGCTAGGGCCTTCGCCCCGCTCGGGGTAGAGGGAGGCCTGGAGCCGTTCGATTTCCTCGGAAAGGGTCTCGATCTCCCGCTCAATGCTCTTTTTGAATTCGATTTTCTCTTCCCGTGTCACCGCTGTCACTCCTTGGGTGGGATCTTTGCGGCATTATAGCCCATCATCGAGGTAGTCCGGGATGGGAATAGAGTATAATCAGGACAAAAGAACAAACACGATCTGCAAGATAAAGGAGAGGAATGTCTGAAGCGATTCAACGTGTCGAGCGGGCCATCGACGAGATCAAAAAGGGCCGTATGGTCATTATGATGGATGATGAGGACCGGGAAAACGAGGGGGACCTGGTCTATGCTGCCACCTTCAGCACCCCTGAGAAGGTCAACTTTATGGCCAAAGAGGCGAGGGGGCTCATCTGCGCTCCCGTAACCCGGGAGATCGCTCAGCGCCTCGATCTGGTCCCGATGGTCGAGCGCAACGACTCCCAGCACGAGACCGCCTTCACCGTCAGTATTGATGCCGCCAATGCCCGCACCGGGATCTCCGCCGCGGAGCGGAGTGAATGCATCAGTCTGCTGGCCTCCCCCATCAGCAAGCCGGAGGATTTCGTCCGGCCGGGGCATATCTTCCCCCTCATCGCCAAGGATGGAGGCGTGTTGGTACGCACGGGACATACCGAAGGCTCCATCGACCTGTGCAAACTGGCCGGCCTGGCCCCCGTGGCGGTGATCTGTGAAATCATCAAAGACGACGGCACGATGGCCCGCCGTGACGATCTGCGGGAGTTTTCCAAGCGCCACGATATGCCCATCGTCTACATCTCCGATCTGGTGGAATACCGCCTGGCCAACGAGAAGCTGGTCAAACGCCTCGACGAAGAGGAGATAGAGTTTCGCGGAGTCAAAGTGACGAAGATCCGCTACGAAGACCACCTGAGGCGCATCCACACCGTGATCCAGTTCTACAAGATCCACGAAAGCGAAAACGTCCGCTTCCACAACATCGGCCCCGACATCGACCTGATTCTGGACGACAAACGCTACCGGGCTATGGAGAATGCCATCGACTATCTCAAACACAACGGCGGCCTGCTGATCTTCCTCGATTCCAAGACCGTCTCCAAAGAACAGGCCAAAGAGATCGGCGTCGGTGCCCAGATCCTCCAGGACCTGGGTGTCCGCAGCATCAAACTCCTGACGACCAATGTGGAGACGGAGTTTGTGGGGCTTAGCGGGTTTGGATTGGATGTGGTGGAAAAGATCGATATCGGGTAGAAAATAGTTTAAATATGATAGTAATACGAGCCACTTTGCCTAGTAAGAATTTGCCGGTACGTCGTGTATTGGCAAAGTTGTTTCAATCTTATGTCTATAAACATCTTCCAGCAAAAGAGCATCAGGGATACAAACACCCAAGTGGCAAAGTGTTTAAATCAATGAATTTTAAAATTCTTTATAAAGATTATAATCTTATAATTAAATATGTTTCCCACAATAAAAATTATGAAAGAAGAATTGCAGAGGCGGTACTTATTGATGGATTGAAATTGGGAGAAATTCATATTGCAAGTACAGAACTCTCTTTGCACAATAGAGAGATTGAATTAGGAAAAAAAATTAAGGTACAAGGTTATGTCGCTGCGGCGATCAAAGACGGACATTCGAATAAAAAGATTTATCTTGAGCCTAAAACGCATAAATATCAAGAGATCATCCATAAACATACAGAACAAAAGTATCAAGCTCTTTTCGGTAAGCCTTATGAGGGAGATCTAAAAATTAAGCTTTTGTATCAAAGTAGAAAGCCAAAAAGATTTTTTTATAACAAGGGTGCAATCGTTGTCTGGCACGGAGTGTATGAGATCGAAGCGGAAGAGAAGATGCTGAAGCTGATCCTTGATACCGGACTCGGAGCCCACGCGATGCAGGGGGTGGGATTTGTGGAAGTTGTATAAAAATGATGAAATTTGCTATAATTTTTCATAATCTATCAAGAGGAAAAACAGCTTGCTGTATGACGAGATTGTGGCATATCTCAAAACGCTGAAGCCGGAACTCGAAAAAGAGGGAATTATTTCGCTCGGTCTTTTCGGCAGTTTTGTAAAAAAGAGTGCCGATGAGAAGAGCGATATCGATATCGTAATAGAAACGACAGACAGATTTGTACAGAAGTACAGGGGCTGGAGTGCGTTTGCCTATATTGACGAACATCTTCGAAACAGAATCGAAGAGAAGTTTCACAGAAAAGTGGATATTTTCGACAAAAACAGCGATTCTCCTCTGAAAAAGAGGATTTTGGAAGAAGTTTGTTATGTCTGAAAGGGAACTGCAACGACTTGGGACTATTTTGGAGAAGATCGAAATGATTGAGAATATCGTACAAAAATACAGTTTTGTCTCCAAAGCGCTTGAGGATGAATTACTGGCAAAACCGGCTATATTGATGCATCTAACCTCCATAGCGGAACAGTTTTCGAAACTCAGAAATTCTGAAATAGTAGAAAAATTTGATCCATCAGACATCAAGGGTGCTGTAGCGACGCGTAACTTTATTGCACACGATTATGACGGAGTCAATTTGAGCGTGATTGAAATGACAATACGCGAGAGATTGCCGGTGGTAAAAGGGGTAATAGAGGCCATCTTGGAGGATCGGAATGGGTGATATCATAACCGCTTTTGCCAATATCGGTACGATTTACCTCGAAGATGAAAGACGCGTAAGAAATAAGGCATATGAATATCAAACTATCAAAACCTACCTGCTGGATATTGAATCAAAAACGATAGAGCCTTCAGTCAATATAGCCAGAGATGATCTGATTATCACACGTTTTGGTGTAGGTGCCAACAGTGGTAATCTCTTTCCAAATGTGCCTTTCGAACCCAAAAATCTCCAGAAAGATTTTCCCAAATTTGTCCGAGGTATTTTGAAAGCCAATAAAAACTTTCTCTCTTTTTTCGATGAAGATCAGATTAAAAAGAATGAAATACTTCAAAAAGTAGCAAAGATAGACGACGCATTTTTTGATGAACTAAAAGAAGAGATCATGGTATTGCCAAAATATGCGAAAGAGAAAGGTACCAGGGGAAAGGTAGCTACTTATTTTTCTCTGTCATTCCATCAAAAACCTCTTTCTGCCTATTTTAAAGATATATATGAGAAGTTTTTAACCAAAGAGGAGACTTCACCGCTGTACGGGTATGACATACTGACCAATAAAAAAGGTGTCGGCGGCGATCCTCATCTGGCTTTTTGCTCTGTCAATGAACTTCCGACTAAAATGAAAGGGGTTAAATACAGGTTGCTTCCCCTCTCTGAAGAAAGTGCGAAAAAGATTAAAATCGGTTTCAATGTGATGGATAAGAATCTGTCTCACAACTTTTACGGCTTGAAAATGGCGATGTTGCCGATTCTCTTACAGGATGATGAAAAACTGTATCGTGATATATTGTCCATTATGGAACGAACAGTCAAAGGTGAAATCAAAGAGATTGAGGAGAGCGAAATATTTATTGATGAGATGCTTGAGGAAGTGGCACATCAGGAAAAAAATCTCCCGGTGCTCAATACAATACTCTTTTATCAAAAAAGCAATGCAGCGGTAGATGTGTTGCTGCAAATCGATGATTTGCTTCCCTCCTATATCAGCAGAGTCAGCCGGACAATGGCGAAATACAATATTAAAGCGTTCAAAAGTGATGCCGGTGGTGAAGAGAGTATCTATCTGCAAAATATTTTCGAAGAGAGACTTGATATTATGAATTTGCTGCTTTCAACGCAAAAGATTGAGAGTGATTTGCTTGTCGAAAAGTTTTCACAATTGCTCTATTGGGGAAATATTAACAAAAAGTATGCATACCCATTGGACTGGGGAAAGTATTTTAACGGTTACTATGCCGGTCGATCCATCGATGCAATAGTTCGATATGTTGGATTATTTAAAGAGCTTGATAAGATAAGAGGGGATTTAAAAATGGAAAAGGAGCCTGTCATGGGAGAAGAGACAAAAGAGAATATTATTGAGACACTTTTACAGGAAAATGAATTTCTGGACAACGACGTGTTGAAAACAGCATACCTGTTGGGTATGCTTGCCGCCGCTTTGAGTAACTGGCAGTATGCCGTTAGCCAGAATGACAGTTTTAACAGATGGCTCAATAATTTCGGTGCAATTACCAAAGAGAGGTTAGATCGGCTCTGGAAAAAGGAGGAAGAGACTGTGCGAAAACTCACTTCTGTCTCCGGTCATGGCAACAGAGCTGCCAACAGGATTCAGGAGATGCTGATAGAGTATGCGCCCAAAGCCTTTAAAGAGAGTGGAGTGGTCAAAAGCAGTTATGTGTCACTTGCCTTTGCGATGGGTGGGAGTGACTTTGGAAAATATATCAAAGAGGAGCGATAGATGATACAAAAAAAAGAGATACTCTTTTTGTGGGACGGGGAGAACTGGAATCCAAACGGCGATATGCTTAATGACAATGCACCGCGTATCGATGAAGAGACAGGTGTTGCGGAAGCGACGGATGTACGCATCAAACGAACGATCCGGGATGAGTTGATCAAAAAAGAGGGTGAGGATGCTGTGTTTATCAAAGAGTATAAGCGGGATGAAAATATTCTCGACTGTAAAACCGCTATCCGGGAAAATGGTATCGATATCAAACAGAGCAAAGCAGACCTTGAGAAAGAGATACTTTCAAGATTTATCGATATACGTGCTTTTGGCGGAGTATTGCCTGTCTCAGATAAAGATGAGATGAAAAAAGATAAGGAGATCACAACTGCTGGTCTGCAGTTTACCGGTCCGGTACAGTTTCGTATGTCCAAATCACTCCATCGTGTTTCAGTAGAACACATCAAAGGTACCGGTGCCTTTGCAAGTGACTATTCCGATACAGAGGCAAAAAAACAGAAACAACAGGCGACATTCAGAGAAGAAGATTTTTTACAGTATGCACTTTTTGCAACCTACGGTGTAATGGACAACTACAATGCCAAAAAGACAGATTTTTCGGAAGAGGATGCACAAAAGGTGATCGATGCGCTTTGGTACGGCACCAAAAACCTTATCACCCGCTCCAAAATGGGACAGACACCACGCTTTATGCTGGTGATCACCTACAAAGATGATCGTTTTGCGGGCGACTTGAACAATAATCTCGATTTTATCGGTAAAAAAGATGATGAAGCGATCCGGAATATTCAAGATTATACGATAGATTTCACAAGATTGAAGGCAAAACTTGCAAGATATGCGGAAAGTATCGAGAAAATTGAATATTTCGTAGATTACGATTTCGAGCAAAACCATAAAGATCAGTTTGAAAGTGACTGGATCAAGATCGAGCGATGAGTGAGAAGCATTTTGTAGCATTCAAAGTGTGGGGAGATTATGCCCACTTCTCACATCCGGCTACGATCTACTCCAGCCTTACCTATCCGTTGCCGCCCAAAACAGCGATTATGGGATTTTTGGGTGCGTTGATCGGTGAAGATGCACACCATAAACTCTCTTCTATTCGCTACAGTGTCAAAATCGATCGACCGCTGGTCAAAAAGCGTTTTGTATTTAACGGTATCAAGTTTGCGCTCTCAAGCAATATGCACATCGATAAAGGGTATCAGGATGCGGGTGAAAAGAAGCAGTTTTACAGAGAGTTGATCTGTAATCCGGCATATACTATCTTTTTAGAGATCTCCGGACTGGAGAAAGCGTATCGCGAGCGTATCGTGGAACATCTCAGAGAGCATAAGACTTGTTATACCCCCTATCTCGGGATCAATTTTTGTATTGCTGATTTTTTGTGGATACCGGTCGAGTCGTTTGAAAAAGTGACAGATGCGGAGTGCAAAATCGATACATTTGTGCCCAAAGAGGATTTTATGTTCGATGCTGAGAACTATGGGGTCAGGCTCACTACGACAAGAATGGCTTGCGGTGTTGAAGAGGGAAGGGTGTTTAAAGATTTTCAGGAGTTTGTCGTAGAGATCAGTGCCGGGCAAAAGATCGATGCCAAAAATAGAGGCGATATTTACAGGCTGAACGATTACTATGTCTATTTCGTCTGAAGTCTATCTCTCTCATCCGGATAAACCGTATACTCAGCATATTCGCAATATGTTCGATGCGAATGATATACCGCTGGAGCGAAGCGTTAAACTGTATCATGATATCGCCAAACTGAAAAGTAGTTTTCAGTACTATATTCGCCATCCAGGGGAAAGTGTCAAAGATAAAAACCATACCCTTCTTTCCGGATATATCTTCCTGCTCAACAACGACTTTGAAACCAAAGAGATGCTTTTCGGATTTCTGAGTATCGTATCGCACCACAGCAGGGTGATCGATCTGTTTGACCTACGGGAAGACAATCGCTATATCGGCAGATACTGCTGCAACTCCGCAGAGCTTCAGTTTTTGGATGAGGTTATCGAACATGCAAAAGTTACCGGACTCTATCCTCCGCTTAACGCAGATGTCGCAGATCTGGAACAGAAAAGTGAAACATACCGTAAGTTTCTCAGAAAAGCCTCTTTTCAGACATCTTTTGTCTATGGTGATTTTATCGCTTTTAAAAAGCTTTTTGCTTCACTCATATACAGCGACAAGTTCGAAGCGATTTTTAGTATTCCCAAAGAACCGAAGAGAATGATACCGGAAAATGTTCTGGCAGAATATATCCGCAGACTTCCGTATCATGAAAAACGTGATCGGTTCAGAAAACATGTTCTTGAAAGTTTTGACAAGGAGAGAAGACTCTTTCGGCTTACCGCGCCGACAGGGTATGGTAAAACGCTGACAGCGCTGCAGTTCGCTTTGCAGTTCGAAAAAGAGAAGATCATTTTTGCACTCCCTTTTACCTCCATCATAGATCAGACATATAGTGTGATTTCTGATATTTTCAAAGATACAGAGATCGATATCTTCAAAATCCACCACAAAACGGTTATCGATGAAGAGCATGACGAAGACCGCTATTCGAAAGTGAAATTTCTGATGAGCTCTTTCAGTGGCGAGATCAATGTCACAACACTCTACCAGATCATCTTTGCGATGTTTGGCAACAGCAATAAAGACAATGTCAAGTTTAATCAGTTTAAAAACAGTGTAGTCATCATCGACGAAGCCCAGTCGATACCCTACCGTTTGCGAAAAGATTTTATTGCTTTGACCAGAAAGATCAGTGAAACGATGAATACCGTTTTTATATTTATGTCCGCAACGATGCCGGTGGTGGGTGATGAATTTCTTGAAATCTCCGATTTGTCATACTTTCACGATCAGAACCGGTATCGGCTCAAATGGCTCAATCTTCCAAACGGTGAAGAGACACTGAAAGATATGATTGCCCATGCTGCGCAGACAAAACATACACTCTGTGTTGTCAATACTATTCAAAAAGCGCAGGAGCTCTATCTTTGGTTCAGAGGGGATTTTGAGTGTTATGCTCTGAATGGCTATATGACCGATACGGACAAACAGCGTGTTATCGCTGCCGTCGCGAAGAGACTGGAACAAAACGAAGAGAAGATTCTGCTGATATCTACACAATCGATAGAAGCCGGGGTTGATCTTGACTTTGATATCGGTTTCAGAGAAGTGGCACCGATTAGCTCGATTATCCAGACGGCAGGGCGTGTTAATAGAAACTTTAAAAAGGAGCAGGCGACACTTTATGTTTTCGAAGAGATCAGCGGCTATACCGATTTGATCTACGGTGATTTGCAACTGATCAGCAAAACGATCTTTTCACTGCTGCAGGAGAGAGATATACCAGAAAGCGACATTCTGGAGGTGAGCGATCTCTACTTTCAGAAACTTCACAGCCAGCTGGAAAGTGCATTGATTGATGAAGAGATAAAAAGGCTCGCTTTTGCCGCAATCAACCAAAAAATCGAAGAGGTGATGGATGGAGGCAACTATAAGAGACTGGTGATTGTCGAGCCGTATGAAGGATATGTCAAAAAGATTGAACAGCAATTGTTGGAGCTGCGAAGCAGCCATCTTGATAAATTTGTTTTAAAAGACCAGGTTGAAAAAGTTGTCAAAGAGTTGAGTCGATTTGGTGTCAATGTCTCTCTCAAAGATATTGAGAGATTCACTACTCGTTTGAACAGTATCCGAACACTGCCCAACATGATCTATCTTCCTTTTGGTGCACCGGAATATTCAAAAGAGTATGGTGTCCGCAAAGTCGGGATGGAGAGTGCAGAGAATATATTTGATTGACAATATCCTGTCACTATGCTACAATATGACAATATCTTGTCACTAAGGAACCAAATGCGAGCAGTCAACTATTCACATGCCAGAAACAATCTCAAATCGCTTATAGATGATGTCGATCAGAACTTTGAAGAGTATCTGATCACCACCAAAAACAATACCAAAGCGATGCTCATCTCTGTCGATGAGTACAATGCCATGAAAGAGACGCTCTATCTGCTCTCTACCCCCGCAAACAGGGAACGGCTGCTGGAATCGATTCAGCAGATTGAAGCGGGCAGGTTTAGTGAAAAAGAGTTGATTGAAGAATGATTGTCGCCTTTTCGGATATAGCCTGGGATGACTATCTCTACTGGCAACAGACCAATAAAAAGGTGCTCAAACGCATCAATACGCTCATCAAAGATATCAAGCGCAATCCTAATAGTGCGGAGGGTATCGGAAAACCGGAGATGCTCAGAGGAAATCTGAGCGGTTATTTTTCCAGACGAATCACTGATGAACATCGGCTTGTCTATAAGATAGACGGTGACTACATGATTATCGCGCAGTGTAGATTTCACTATGTTTGACCCCTCCCTCATCACCGGCACGCTCGTACACTACTATGTCACCTGCCGCCGGGAGGCGTGGCTCTACAGCCGTCGTATTCACGCCGATCAGTGGGATGAAAATATCATGATGGGAAAGGCGCTGGCGGAGATCAAGGAGGAGCAGCTTTCGCAGTTTCCCTTCTCCAATCTGAAGTTTGACCGCATCGGCAAGCAGCGCGGACACTATCTCGTCACCGAGTACAAAAAGACGATGAAAAACCCCGAAGGGGCGAAGATGCAGCTGCTTTTTTATATGTGGCAGTTGAAAACCTCTTTGAAACTCAAAGAGATCAACGGCAAGGTGATCAGCGGTAAAAAGGTGCTCTTTGTGGAGGGGAGTGCGGAAAATATCGCGAAGATGGAGGCGTTGATCGCGGAGATTTCGGCATTTCTGGAGCGACCGGAGGCGCCGCCGTTTCATGAGATACCCTTCTGCAAAAAGTGCGGATACAGGGACTACTGTCTGTAGGAGCTGCGATGTATGTGATACTCTTTTACGATATAGCCGACCGGAGCCTCAAAGAGCGGGACAACAGCCGCCGCATACGCAAAGCGGTGGAGAAATACCTCAGCCGTGTGCAGTTCTCTGTTTTTGAAGGGGAGATACGCGAAAGTGACCTCAAAAAGCTCAAGGCGTACCTGCGCAAGCACGTCCACAAAGAGCTCGACTCGATCGTCATCTACGAATCGACAAAAGTGAGTTACACGGATCGGATCGTCATCGGCATAGACAAAAACGAGACACTTTTCAGCTAAGGAAGAGGATGCAAAAGACAGACAGAACACACTTTTTGATGAACAACGGCAGGCTCAGGCGTCAGGACAACAACCTCTACTTCGACCGTTACGATGAAGAGGATGAGGTGACCGGAACGAAGATACTCCCTGTCAATGCGGTCGACGAGATCTACATCCTCGGCAAAGTCGACATCGACAGCTATACGATGGCGTTTATCGCGGACAACAATATACTGCTGCACTTTTTCAGTCCCTACCAGAGCTTTCGCGGCAACTTTTTCCCCAACACCTCCAACTCCGTCAACAAAAGCGGCTTCGTGCTGCTGCAACAGCTTCGGGCGTTTGACGACGCGAAACATCGCCTCTACATCGCCCGGCAGATCACCAGGGGACAGATGCTAAACGGCGCGGCAAACTGCAAACGCTACGGGGTGGATTTCGCACTTGGTGAGCATCTCGCAGCGCTGGAGCGGGCAGGGGATATCGCACAGGTGATGGCAGCGGAAGGGGCATTCAAGAAAAACTACTATCAGTCGTGGAATAGCATCATCAAAAACCAGCGCAGTTTCAAGTTCACCGCACGCAGCAAACGCCCGCCCACCGACAAACTCAACAGCTTTATCTCCTACATCAACACCCGCATCTACAACGTCACCCTCAGCGAAATCTACAAAACCGAACTCGATCCGCGCATCGGCTTTCTGCACGAACCCAACTATCGCAGCCTCAGCCTGCATCTGGACATCGCCGAGATCTTCAAACCCGTCATAGGAGACAACCTGATCTTTACGATGCTCAACAAAAACGAGATCACCGCCAAAGACTTCAAAACAGACAGCGGACGCATCCGATTCACTAACGACGCGATCAAAAAGATCGAGATGAAGATGATCAGTAAACTCACAGAGCAAATCACCATCGGCAAACAGCAACTCACCTGGCGCCAGATGATCCGCCGCGAAGTTAACCAACTCAAGAAAACTATCTGCGAATACAGTGACTACGAACCGTTTGTACTATCGTGATAAAGCATTTTCTAAGTTTTACAAAAAGCCGAAATATCGGCGTTTGTGCAAGTGAAAGAGAGGGTGTTAAGCTGTTTGAGAGGCGTAAAAAAAAGAGCATATTTTGCTAAAAACACCTAAAATTGGGGATTTTTTTGCTATCATGAAGCAGTCCCTATGGGATTTGAAATTGTCGCCCCGCTTGAGATTGACAAAAGTCTCTGGAATCATGAAGCAGTCCCTATGGGATTTGAAATCGCCGCCCCACGTCGCTAGGGCGATAACCCAGGCAATCATGAAGCAGTCCCTATGGGATTTGAAATCAGTCTTGGGGTGGTAGAGGTCGCAACTATCCCAATCATGAAGCAGTCCCTATGGGATTTGAAATCTTCGTGAGGGAATCCGCTCTGCTCGTGTGCTATGAATCATGAAGCAGTCCCTATGGGATTTGAAATGCTCTCTTTGAAACGGTCTCCACAAATTCCTTCGATCATGAAGCAGTCCCTATGGGATTTGAAATGTCTCATGCTGCCACCTTTTTCTTTTTCTGGATCATCATCATGAAGCAGTCCCTATGGGATTTGAAATCACAGAAGAGAAGCTGAAGAGGATCAACCCGCTCATCATGAAGCAGTCCCTATGGGATTTGAAATTTGAAGCGGTCCGCCTCGATGAGTTGGAGAGTAAACATCATGAAGCAGTCCCTATGGGATTTGAAATCCGTCAGCGGTTTTGGAGATCTTCCCGTCAGATGTCAATCATGAAGCAGTCCCTATGGGATTTGAAATACGTCGGCCATTGCGCTCTCGAAATCCATCGCTGATCATGAAGCAGTCCCTATGGGATTTGAAATTCAAGATATGTGGTTTTCAAAACGAAAGCATCCGGATATCATGAAGCAGTCCCTATGGGATTTGAAATGGTTTTTTCAAATGCTCATGTCCGATAGCTCCAGCCATCATGAAGCAGTCCCTATGGGATTTGAAATCAGTCTTTTTTGATAGCTCAGAATCTTCTGCTATTATCATGAAGCAGTCCCTATGGGATTTGAAATTCGGGTACCCACAGATCAAGCACGCCCTGGTCAATCATGAAGCAGTCCCTATGGGATTTGAAATCCTGATGGAAAAGGAGGCGATCGCTTCCAGCCGGGATCATGAAGCAGTCCCTATGGGATTTGAAATCGGACCCACGAGCAGGAGATCGCGACGATGGGCGCGATCATGAAGCAGTCCCTATGGGATTTGAAATATTTGGGCCTTCTTCCCCTCGTCGATACCCCCAATATCATGAAGCAGTCCCTATGGGATTTGAAATTCCGTCACCCTTGGCGACGTTCCCGGCACACTTTGATCATGAAGCAGTCCCTATGGGATTTGAAATGATGATGCAGCGCAGGACTTTGCCCACGATCTGAAATCATGAAGCAGTCCCTATGGGATTTGAAATGCCTCGCCAATGTCGCTGGACTCGATATCAACAATGATCATGAAGCAGTCCCTATGGGATTTGAAATTTTTGAAGAGCCAAAAGAAGGGGAATATATCGTGAATCATGAAGCAGTCCCTATGGGATTTGAAATCCCAGATCGAGCTTGCAAAAAAGATGGGTGTCAGATCATGAAGCAGTCCCTATGGGATTTGAAATTCAAAGTGAAGGTGTGCCTGTGAGCTTGATCGAAATCATGAAGCAGTCCCTATGGGATTTGAAATCGCTAAAAGCTTTTCGATGAGCTCCTCATGCTGCTTATCATGAAGCAGTCCCTATGGGATTTGAAATCAAAAGAGGCCAGCTCTCCCAGACGTTTGCCCACGATCATGAAGCAGTCCCTATGGGATTTGAAATGGTTGATAGTACGCCCATGCACGGCAAATTCATACCATCATGAAGCAGTCCCTATGGGATTTGAAATCCGGTCATTTTCCAGAATATTCAAAATCCCAATGAAATCTTGAAGCAGTCCCTATGGGATTTGAAATTGTGCTGCGTGCACTGTTTGAGGGGAATGCGGTGGAATCATGAAGCAGTCCCTATGGGATTTGAAATGCCCACACTCTGATCTCTCTGCCATCCTCCTGCCTGATCATGAAGCAGTCCCTATGAGATTTGAAATATCCAGATGAAAGGGGCGTTGTATAGCTCCAGGCATCACGAAGCAGTCCCTATGGGATTTGAAATATGACAAACAGATAGATCCCATACCTGCGGGCCAGCATCATGAAGCAGTCCCTATGGGATTTGAAATCCACTCCCTGGTAAAGCTCCTTTACCACCCTGGTTATCATGAAGCAGTCCCTATGGGATTTGAAATGCATTACTTACGTCACTATTCAAGGAAGCAGTATGATCATGAAGCAGTCCCTATGGGATTTGAAATCCGAAGCGATGGCAGAAGCGCGCCTTCTACGAAGGGGATCATGAAGCAGTCCCTATGGGATTTGAAATCTCAAAGGATGAGTCAAAGGTATACGATGAACAGCATCATGAAGCAGTCCCTATGGGATTTGAAATCCTCAATTTCTCTTACAATTTCATCGTAAGGGCGAATCATGAAGCAGTCCCTATGGGATTTGAAATACGCCGCTTGCCGTTCTTTTTCGATCTGCTCCGGAAATCATGAAGCAGTCCCTATGGGATTTGAAATTTTTATTGTGCCAAAAGAAAGGCTCTACTGCTGAAATCATGAAGCAGTCCCTATGGGATTTGAAATTGGGAATGTTTTCGTGGACGTCTCCTCCTCGCGGGTATCATGAAGCAGTCCCTATGGGATTTGAAATTAGCGCATTTCGGCACTACGCGAGTCGATGAGATATCATGAAGCAGTCCCTATGGGATTTGAAATTCAATTATTTTGTTGACAAGTCCTATTGTAATTTCATCATGAAGCAGTCCCTATGGGATTTGAAATCCGTGTCTATGCCCTTGGGGAGTGGGGCACACTCAAATCATAAAGCAGTCCCTATGGGATTTGAAATTCTTGACATTCTACAAAAGTAGACGAAGATGTTGTATCATGAAGCAGTCCCTATGGGATTTGAAATTCCGTTGATAGCTTCATCTCACCTTTGGCCGGTGGCATCATGAAGCAGTCCCTATGGGATTTGAAATTATCGTTGTCGTCTTCATCATATACAGCATATGAGAATCATGAAGCAGTCCCTATGGGATTTGAAATACACTCCTTTTCTCCCAGGTTGACCTACTAGCCAAGATCATGAAGCAGTCCCTATGGGATTTGAAATAAGTCGTAGGTATGCCACACCGTATCCCCGACTTTGGATCATGAAGCAGTCCCTATGGGATTTGAAATAATTCCCCTACGGCATCTTCTGAATACCAAGATATATCATGAAGCAGTCCCTATGGGATTTGAAATGCTTTCCAAACTCTTGGAAGTTTCGCATTTCCAAAGCCATCATGAAGCAGTCCCTATGGGATTTGAAATATGGTTCCTGCCGCTGGAACATTATTGGACGCTGCAAATCATGAAGCAGTCCCTATGGGATTTGAAATATTGCATCGAGTGTCTCGATCTCCTTTGGAACATCGAATCATGAAGCAGTCCCTATGGGATTTGAAATTTTGGTGCTCTATGGCGGGGCAGGTTCCGGCAAGAATCATGAAGCAGTCCCTATGGGATTTGAAATATGTCTATAATAGCCTGGGCGTATTCGCTGATCCCCCATCATGAAGCAGTCCCTATGGGATTTGAAATTTGACGGTGCTTTCATTGTATTATGAAAAAGTCGAATCATGAAGCAGTCCCTATGGAATTTGAAATTATCCAAATCCGAGAGGCGATATCAAGCCTGATATCATGAAGCAGTCCCTATGGGATTTGAAATATTTCTACCTGTTCTATCTGTTTGCATGTGAACAAATATCATGAAGCAGTCCCTATGGGATTTGAAATGAATAGGCGCGGACCTTGCATTTGCAGTTGTAGCCATCATGAAGCAGTCCCTATGGGATTTGAAATCTTGCCCCCACACAATCAGGGCAGAGGACAAGACTGATTATGAAGCAGTCCCTATGGGATTTGAAATATATCGAGCCAGTAATTTTCAGGTTCGATAATGGGGATTATGAAGCAGTCCCTATGGGATTTGAAACGCCCGTGGCCTGCCCCAAGACGAGTGAGGATTGAAACATATGTGCGATGGCAAAGTGTCTGGCGGGGCTGAGTCACACCCGTTCCGGATTGAGGCACAACACCTTTATTTTGATAAGAGCTCTATTTATCTACTCCCCCGTTTGCGTTACAATAACTCAAAGTAGCAAAGAAAAAGGAGAGGACAATGAAACTACGCTGGAAAGCGACACTGGGATTTGGAGGGGGAATGGCGGTCGGGATCCTTCTCGGCGTGCTTCTGACGATGGGGATGACTTCCCTCTCTGGGGTCCAGGGCTCCAATCCGCGGATCGGGGTGATGAATCTGCTGGGGATGGGCGTGGGGGCCTTTGTCGGTGGGGCGATTGGCGGGGCTTCGCTGGGACGGGGGCTCCGGCCGATGATCGGCTATGGGATCGCCTTTGTGCCGATGGCGGCGCTTTCGGCGTTCTCTTTGCTGATGTTTCTGTAGGGGGTGCGGGATGCCGATGATGCTGGAGGATCTCTTTTTTACCTTCGTGATCGTCCTGGGGATCGTCTATGCCCTGGCGGGAATGATAGGAGGGTTTTCTCTCGGTGAGGGGAGTGCCGGTGTCCGGGCCTCGGTCTTCTCTTTCGGGCTGGGGGCGGCGGCTGCCGGGATCCTGCTGACGACTGTGATGCTGACCGTTCCCCGCCTCGTACCCGAGGCGGCATTGCTCTATCCTGTCCTGGCGGCGGGAATGGGTGGTTATCTGCTGGGGCGCCATCTGGAGAGAAGCGAAAAGGAAGAAGAGTGAAGAGGGTCGGTCAACTATTCGGCTTCTCCTCTTCCGTTCAAGGTCTCTAAAAGCTAAAGGAGTTCAAAAGCTTCCGAAGCAAAAACCGTCTATCACGGTCGTCCGGGCGGCTCGCAGTGATCACGGCGATGCGCTTCCCCGAGGCGATCACCGCCGTGTTGACAGCATAGGCCTGTGGAGAGCGGGGAGTCCTGATGAACAGGGCAGGAAGCCCTCCGGGGCCGATCTGTTGACGGGAGAGCTCTACTCGGTCCCTCAGAAGATAAGCAAGATGCCGGCGGGCCCAGGCTTCCGGAGAGAGTGCTGCGGGATTATCATACAGGTCGATACGGGCCAACTCCTCCTGTCCTGCCGTATAGATCCGGATCGTATGGCGTATCTTGTCCGCAGGAAGCTGTATGGAGAAATGCTGCAAATCGATGCGATATCGTCCTTCGGGAAGGGTGAAGGAGCAGCCGCAGACCGGATCGGAGAAGCGCACCTGACCTCTGATCTCTTTTGTATCTGCTCTTCGTCGCATATTCGATTATAGCAACATTTAAAATATATTTAAAATTATAAATTTATTTCAAGGTAAGGGGATGTTATACTTGAAGACATTATGTATAAGGAGTTCCCAATGCGTCGTTTATGGATCTTGGCTTTTTTTCTCTTTTCCCTACAGCTATGGGCCGGGGCACCTCGGGCTATGATCATATTCGATGCCTCGGGCAGCATGTGGGGCCAGGTGGACGGTGAGCGCAAGATCGACATCGCGCGCCGAGCGATGCGGGATCTGCTCAGGGACTGGAATCCGCAGATCCCTCTGGGACTGACCGTATATGGTCACCGACGTAAAGGAGACTGCAACGATATCGAGACGCCTATCCCCGTCGGCCCCCTTGACCGTCAGCGTATGATACGAGCTGTCGAAGGGATCCGGCCCAAAGGAAAAACCCCCATCGCCCGAGCCCTGAAGAGGGTAGCCGCTCAATTCAGAGGAAGTGAGGACCCGGCGACGATCATTCTCATAAGCGACGGAAAAGAGAGCTGCGATGCCGACCCCTGTGCCACGGCCAGGGAACTCCGAAAATCAGGGATCCGTTTCGTCGCCCATGTGATCGGTTTTCACGTGGACAGGACGACGGACCGGCAGTTGGCCTGCATCGCCCGGGCCACGGGAGGCTCCTACTTCTCCGCCCGCAATGCGGCGGCTTTGAACCGTGCTATAACCCAGGTGGCCAAAAAGATCACCCGGGTCACAAAGATCGAGGCCCGACCGAAAAAGGCGGCCAAACTCCCGGCCAGTGTGACGCTGACCGCTCTGGGAGAATCCGACCGACGAGGTACCGTCAAGACCGTCGGCATCACCGGAGTCCACTGGTGGGTCTGGCAGGACGGCAAAGCGGTCTACGCCGACAACGACCCGATGAACCACCAGCCCGAGATCTCGCTACACAGCGGTGAAGCACGGGTCAGAATGCTCTATCCCGACAGCTCCGAACCCCAGACCCTGGAGCGCAATGTCACGCTGCAGGGCGGAAAGAACCGGATCGTTTTCTATCTCAAGGACGGGGGAGTGACGATCGAGGCGCTCGATCATGGAGCGCGGAGCAAAAGCTCCGTCCACCTCTACCCGATCATCAAGGGAAAGGTGGACGAAAGCAAAGAGGCCGACTGGTGCATCACATCACCCCGGAAGGGATGCAGCTACCACCTCCCCATAGGCCGCTATTATCTCAAAGGAACCTGCAAGGGTCAAAAGCTCGAAGGAGAGATCACGGTCAGGGAAAACGAGGAACAAACCGTCCGACTCGACTGCAACGCCGGGAAATAGGAGCCTACGCTATAATCTACCCTATGATTGCTCCGCCCAGATACTATGAAATCGGAAACAACGCACAGCCCTATAGCTGCAGAAGAGCAGGGGAATAGCTTTGGGGCTCTCCTCCCTCTTTGCCAGGCGTTCCATCACCTCCATCTACCTGATCGGCCTCTCCATTCTCTTCGTTATCGTGCTTTTGGCAACGGCCATTGATCTCTATGTCGAATACCTCAATTTCGGCAAAGAGGTCGCTCAGCTTCGTCGAGGCTATATCAAAGAGCAGAAAGAGCAGATTCTCTTCGATACATCACGGGTCCTGCGCTTCATTTCCAAAACCTACGAAAAGAACCGGGGAAAAGTGGATGAGAGGGAACTCCGATCCCAGATCATCAATGCTATAGAACAACTCTATGGGCGCAGGGACGGGACGGGGTATATCTTCATCTACGATTTCAACGGTACCTGCCTCAGCGACCCGGTGCGGCGGCAAATCGTCGGGCGCAATCTCTACCGTTTTCGGGATTCCGGCGGTGTGCAGGTCATCAAAAAGCTCATTGACGTTTCCCGACAACCAAAAGGGGGCTACGTCCGCTATACCTGGGTCAAACCCACCACCGGGACCGATAGCCCAAAAATCTCCTACGCGCGATCCTTCGAGCCCTGGGGTTGGATGGTGGGGACCGGTGTCTATCTCGACGAGGTGGAGCGGGTCATCGCCGCCAAGCGGGAGGCATTGCGGGAGAAGACCTTTCGCACCCTCTTCAGAGTGCTGGTGCTGATGGCCGTGCTGGCACTGATCGGGTTCCTTGGGGTTATGTTGCTCAATCGCATCATCCGCGGAGAGATCCGGCGGCTCCAGCGCCACTTCGATCTGGCGGCCAAGCGGCATATCCTCATCGACGGAGAGCGGGTGCGGCTGAGGGAATTCCGACCTATGGTCCACTCCATCAATTCTATGGTCAGTGAAATCCACCGACGTAAGCGGAAGCTCCAGGAGATCAACCTCTCTCTGGAGAAACGGGTCAACGAAAAGACCGCCGACCTGCGGGAACGTAACAAGCAACTGGCACAGGAGAAGGAGGCTAAAGAGGCCCTGATCCGCTCCCAGGACAGTTTCATCCGTCAGTCGATCCACGAGATCAACACCCCCCTGGCCGTGATTATGACCCATATCGATATTTTCAAGATGAAGGAGGGGGCGAATCGCTACCTGGCCAAGATCGAAGCCGCCGCCAAGATGATCACGACCATCTTCGACGACCTGAGCTACCGGGTCAAAAAGGATCGATTCGACTATAAGCGACAACGCCTGAACTTTCAGTGAGTTCCTCCAAGAGCGGATACGCTTTTTCGACGAGATGGCGGCCGGGAATCGACTCGAAATCCTCTCCCGGATCGAATCGGATTTGAAGATCTGTTTCAATGAGATCGAGCTTCAGCGCATCATCGACAACAATCTCAGCAATGCCATCAAATACGCCAAAAGTTCCAGCGAGATCCTGATCTCCCTCTCCCGGTTAGGGGAGTCACTCCTCCTGGAATTCGTCACCGAGTCCCGAAATCCCATCGAAGATACCCGAAAGATCTTTGAAGCCTACCACCGGGAGGACGAGGAGGCGGAGGGGTTCGGCCTGGGCCTGGTGATCGTCAGCGAAATCTGCAAACGCCACGGGGTGAAAGTGGAGGTGAGTTCCAACGAAGAACGGACCCTTTTTCGCTATCGTTTCAATAACCGGAAGGAGGATGGGTGTGAAGATCGGACTGCTTGAGGATGAGCTGATGCTCCGGGAAGCGATCCGGGAGTATCTCGAAGCGACGGGATACCGGGTGGATGTCTACGAGGACGGGCTCGAAGCCTACGAGGCAATGCGCCAAAAGCGCTACGACCTCTATATCCTCGACATCAATACACCGGGAATCGACGGCCTCAGCCTACTCGAGCGCCTGCAGCGGGAGAAGATCTTCGTCCCGACGATCTTCATCAGCGCCATCACCCAGATCGAGCAGATCAGCCGAGCCTACGAGCTGGGATGCTATGACTACCTCAAAAAACCCTTTCATCTCAAAGAACTGACTCTCCACATCGAACGTCTCCTCAAAATAGCGGATCTGCGGGCCTGCTCACTGCTGCGCATCACTTCGATGTACAGTTATGATCTGGAGCGGCGACGTCTGATCTTCGATGGGGAGGATCAGCCCCTGACCCAGCGTCAGACTCAGATCGTGGACCTCCTGGCATCCAATCTGGGGCATATCATCGGCTTCGATACCCTGCGCCACAGGGTTTGGGACGATTCAGAGGTGGACAACGCCACAATACGTGCCGAGATGCACCGGGTCCGCAAAGCCCTCAAAGAGGAGATCATCGAGAGCGTCAAAGGGGTGGGGTATCGGATGGTCAAAAATTAACTGATACGATTCTTCACACTTTCCAATTTTTTCGTCAACTTTCCATTCCGAATGGTGTGATGCTATGTTCCTGCTATATCGATTCCCTACTATGAATACATCCTGAGCATCAAGCTATGGAGAAATCAAACCTCAAAAAAGGAGTCTAGATGGAACAAGTCAAATTGGGAAATCCCGCCGCGGTCGGTTTAGCCGGATTTGCGATGACGACATTTCTGCTGCAGTGTCACAATCTCGGATGGATCGGGGTCGGTCCCGTGCTTTGGTTGGGACTTTTTTATGGGGGACTGGCGCAGTTCATTGCCGGTTTTTTGGAATTTAAAGTGGGAAACAACTTCGGGTTCAGCGCCTTTGTCTCCTATGGGGCATTCTGGATGGCTTTGGCCCTTTTCCTGATCTTTGGGACGAGCCCTGAAACGGTCAAAGCTTATCCCCTCCTAAAGTTGACGACCCCTGAAGTGGCCTATTTCCTTTTGGCTTGGACGATCTACACCGGTATTATGTTTATCGGTTCTATGAAGGTCAACGGTACACTCGCCTTCGTTTTCCTCACGCTTTTTCTCGGATTTCTGGGATTGACGATCAAAGATATGACCGGCAATCACCTTTTTGGAACCTTGGCTGCCTGGGATTTGATGGTCTGTGCCGCTGCCGCCTGGTATCTGATGGCCCACGTCATTTTTGAAGGCGTCGGTATTCATTTGCCGGTTGGAAAAGCCTGGCTGTAATATAATAAATCGACCAAGCTCGAAAAAATCATAAAAAAGGAGATCATTGATGAAAGAGATTTATTATCCCAGTCGGGAGTTGAGCCGTCAGGCCCGAATCAAAAATATGTGTGAATACAACGACCTGATGGAGTGGGCCAAGGAGGACTACGAAGGGTTCTGGGACCACTGGGCCAAAGAGAAGCTTGAGTGGATCGAGCCCTACGGGAAGGTGCTCGACGAAAGCAACGCCCCCTTTTATAAATGGTTCGTCGGCGGCAAGCTCAATATCACCGAGCAGTGCATCGACCGCCACATCGACAAGCGCAAGAACAAAGCCGCCATCATCTTCGAAGGGGACCGGGGCGACAAACAGATCATTACCTATCTGGAGCTCTACCGCAACGTCAACCGCTTTGCCAACCTCCTGCGCAATGAGTTCGGTGTGAAAAAGGGCGACCGAGTCGTGCTGTATATGCCGATGATCCCCGAAGCCGCCTACGCGATGCTTGCGTGTGCGCGGATCGGGGCGATCCACTCGGTGGTCTTCGGCGGATTCAGCGCCGAGGCCCTTCGCGACCGGATCATCGACGCCCAGGCCAAGGTGGTCATCACCGCCGACGGTGCCTACCGCAAAGGGGCACCCTATATGCTCAAGCCTACCGTCGATACCGCCCTGGAGGAGGGGTGCGACTCTGTCGAGAAGGTCCTGGTGGTCCAGCGCAACAACGAAGATGTCGTCTGGATCGGCGGCCGGGACTACAGCTACAACGAACTGATCGAGAATCAGCCCGATGTCTGCGAACCCGAGGTAATGGACAGCGAAGATCCGCTCTTCCTGCTCTATACCTCCGGCTCTACCGGCAAACCCAAGGGGGTCCAGCACTCCCAGGCGGGCTATATCCTCTGGGCCCAAATGACGATGGAGTGGGTTTTCGACGTCAAGGAGAACGACACTTTCTGGTGTACCGCCGATATCGGATGGATCACCGGGCACACCTACATCGTCTACGGTCCTCTGGCCGCGGGAGCGACGACGGTGATGTTCGAGGGGGTCCCCACCTATCCCGACGCGGGCCGGGCTTGGAAGATGGTGGAAGAGTACAAAATCAACCAGTTCTACACCGCTCCCACTGCCATCCGCGTCCTGCATAAGCTGGGAGAACACGAGCCCGAGAAATACGATCTGAGCAGCCTGCGTATCCTGGGAACCGTGGGGGAACCCATCGACCCGCCGGCATGGAAATGGTACTACGACGTCGTCGGAGGAGGGCGCTGCTCCATCGTCGATACCTGGTGGCAGACCGAAACCGGCGGCCATATGATCAGCCCGCTGCCCGGTGCCACTCCGGTCAAACCCGCCTGTGCCACTTTCCCGCTGCCGGGGATTATGGCCGAGGTCTTGGAGCGTGACGGCACTCCCGTCGCTACAGGCGAACAGGGGCTGCTGTGCATCACCAAGCCCTGGCCCAGTATGATCCGAACTATCTGGGGCGATCCCGAGCGCTTCAAAAAATCCTACTTTGGAGATGTGGTCAAGGATGGCAAAGCGGTCTATTTCTCCGGCGACGGCGCCGTGGTGGATGAAGATGGATATATCACCATCATCGGCCGGGTCGATGACGTCATCAACGTCTCGGGCCACCGCCTGGGAACCGCCGAGATCGAATCGGCCATCAAAAAACACCCCCACGTCGCCGAAGTGGCCGTCGTAGGCAAGCCCGATCCCATCAAAGGAGAGAGTATCTTCGCCTACATCGTGCTCAAGGACGACGTAGCCGACAGCCTGGGCGAAGAGGTGGAATTGAGCAAAGAGATCAACGACGTCATCGCCCGGGAGATCGGCAACATCGCCAAAGCCGACGCCATCGTGGTGGTCCCCGGCCTGCCCAAGACCCGCTCAGGCAAGACTATGCGTCGGATCCTTCGCGCCATCGCCAAAGGCGAACCCATCACCCAGGATATCTCCACCCTCGAAGACCCCTCCATCGTCGAAAAGATCGAAGAGGCGGTCCGCTGCGCCGGCTGCTGAGCCGCGCTACCTGCTTCTCCTTTTAGCATTGCACACTGATTTATCCATGATTTTTCATTACACACACGTACCGATCGCTCTGTTATAATAGTTCCAAATGCCAAGGAGCGAACCGATGGTTACACTTATGCGCCGTGCGGACGGAGGGAGAGCTCGTGGAGTATCGGGAGGTCCGACTCTCGGTAGCACTGCAGGAATCGGCAAAGAAGGTACGCTTCTGGCAGGGGGACGCCTGCAACCTCAAACCGGTCTATAGCGGTTATAATCTCGTCACCGCCTTCAATCTGATCGATCGGCTTTACGACCCGGAGAAGTTTCTACGCGAGATCAGCTCACGGATTGATCCGGGAGGTTTACTGGTCCTCAGCTCCCCTTATACCTGGACCGAAGAGCATACCCCCAAAGAGAAGTGGCTGGGAGGTTATCGCAGAGACGGGGAGCCGGTCAGCACCCTGTAGAGAATAGGTGAGATCCTCACCCCTGACTTCCGCATGCTCCATACCGAGAGGTTCCATTCGTCCTTCGTGAAACCGCCCGGAAACACCAACACACTGTCGCCGAGCTGAGTGTCTGGGAGAAAATCAGGGGGTGATAGTTCTTGGGGACTTTTGACCTTTTTCATCCGGAACACTTGGAATTTTGTCATTTACGACAGACTATACACACGAAACTCAAGTTAATTACAGTATACTGAATAAATTTGCCTGCAAAGAGATGACGAGACCTTCCGAACAAAGCAAGAGAGGACAAGATAATGGGATCGGTTCGCAATCTCATCGAAGAGGATGAGATACAGAGCATTCTGAAATGGATCAGCTTGAAAAACAGAAACTTCCTGGAAACGATGCTCCAAAAGCTTATAAGCAGAACACCCGACCAGGATGATATTGAAAAATATGGCAAAGAACTCTACAAGCGCCTCATCAGTTTTAGCCGATTGCCCCGCCTGTTGGAGACGCTTGGAAACCGGCTTCCCCCCAAGCAGAGGGAGCAGCTCCGCCAATGTTCGGACCGTCTCGCCAAAGGATATCTGGATGCCCGAATGCCCCATGAGATGGACTCGCTCCGTCGAAAGGTCCACAGTGATTCCCATTGGCTTTCGACGGAAGATCTCGAAGTCATCGAGGAGCTTTTTCATTGGATAGACTCCCTGCTGCAGAATCTACAGGGCAAGGGTGAGGTGCCCGGTATCGCGGAGCGGATGCAGGAGTTTGCGGCCTTTGTAGATCATCGCGGCAGCGGATACTTCGCCGATAGAGATATCCGGGAGGATTTTCTTCGGACCAACCGGGAGCTCTACCAGACCGCTATGGAGACGGTGGCACTCTTTGCCCGGGGAGAATACTACTATGGGGCACTCATCTATATCGAGATGATCGCGCTCTTCCTCAAAATGGCTACGCTTCTGAATGGCATGTTTCTCCAGGAAGAGCTCATGTCGGTCTACCTCGATCCGGTGACACTTTTGCCCAACCGTTTCCGTCTTCTCAAGGATATCGAAGATTTTCACGATGCCTATATTTTGATCCTCAACGTCAACGCTTTTTCCAAACTCAACCTTCTCTACGGCTACGATTACGGTGATGATGTGCTACGCCGGATCGCGCAGACGCTCCGAAACTCGATCGCCCAAAAAAGCTACCGTATCTACGGAGATGAATTTGCGGCGATCGTCGGGAACGAACAGGAAATCCGGGAGATTTTCCGCATGCTCAACCGCTCCGTCTCTGTTCTCAGAGACGAAAAGCTCTTCGATATCTATTTCTACGGTGCCTACCGGGAGTTGGAGGATCGTGCGCTCGAGATCTGTGAATTCGCCCTGCAGAGAAACCGCGGACGAGAACTGATCGATTCGAAGGAAATCGAGAAGATGATCGAGACGCTCCAAAGTGAACTGGCGCTGCTTCAAGAGTTCAAGGAGGCTCTTGATCAGGACCGGGTCGTCCCTTGGTATCAGCCCATCTATTCCACCGCAGAAGAGCGGATCGTGGCCTACGAAGCACTGATGCGTATCGAGCGTGATGGGATTCCCCCGCTGGAGCCGGGGGAGTTTCTCACCCAACTGATCGACTCTCCCTACTACTCCAAATACACCCAAACGATACTGCGCAAAAGTTTTGAACGTTTCCGTGATGCGGAAAATTTCGAGTTCAGTGTCAATTTTCTTCCCAGGGATTTCCGCGATGAGGCGGTATCACATTATCTGGATAAGCTGGTTCGAAAGTATCCTGCCACTGCCTCCCGGATGACCATCGAAATCGTCGAGAGCGAGGCGCTAAGCGACTTCGAAGAGATTAACCGTTTCATCCGGAATTTTCAACCCAGGGGTATTCGCTTTGCACTGGATGATTTCGGCAGCGGTTATTCCAATTTTATCCAGTGCGTACGTCTGGAGATCGATATGGTGAAGATCGACGGCTCGATCGTCAAGCACTCCTTGAAAGAACAGAAAATGGGAAGGCTCCTTCACTCGGTACTGGAGTTTTCCGACAGTTTCGGCATAAAGACCGCTGCGGAATATGTCAGTAGCAAAGCGCTCTTTGAATCGCTGAAGAGGCGTGTGGATAGAATGCAGGGAAGCTATATCGGTATGCCGTCGCCCCAGCTACGCTCCGGAACGGCAGGCGAGGGTCATGGGTTGTCAATCAGACGGTAGCCCATTCCGTACTCAGTCTTGAGGAAGTTCTTACCGCCCTGGGCAGCGATTTTTTTGCGGATATTCTTGATGTGGTTGTCCAATGAGCGGTTGGAGCTCACTGTCGAGAGAATCGAGAGCAGGCGGTCTCGTGTAACGGTACGGTTTTTGTTTTGCAACAGAAGCTGAAGGATTTTGAATTCGGTCCAGGTCAACCCGAGGGGTTTGCCATAGAGGAGAATGTCGCTGGTATCGATCCGGAAAGCTTCTTCTTCGAAATCCGAGGGGATTTTGGAGTTTTTGCCCAGCTGGACCCAAATACGGGCTTCAAGCTCTTCCAGGTCGATAGGCTTGACCATATAATCGGTCGCTCCGTAACGGAACGCCATGATTTTGGATCGAGTGTCTCCATAGGCGCTCAAGATAATTGTGGGGAGCGAGAGCTCTCCTTTGATGCTTTTGAGAAGTTCCATTCCACTATAGTCGGGAAGGTTGACGTCGAGTAATAAAATATCATAGGGATTCTGCTTGAGATGGGAGAGGGCATCAGTGACGGAAAAGACCGTATCCACGTCGAATCCACTATCCCGAAGGAAGGTCGATAAAAACTCCGATGTTTCCACATCGTCTTCTACTAACAAAATTTTTACTTTGCTTTCTTCATTCATACATGTACCTTTATTCATTTTGTTTTACAGGTTCTACAGATTCTATCCAGATTTTGCTTAGAATTGTATTGTATCATCATAATTGTATGAAGTTTAATATTGAAACAAGGATAAAAATAATTTTTTTGTTAATAAAACAATATCATGATAATTGGTCAAAAATAAAAGAACGGTGGGACTCCGAATGAAACAATTCTTTAAAATCCTGATCGTCACACTCCTGACTTGCTCTTCCTGGAGCTATGCTGCATCGCCTTCTACTTCCAAAGTCGGGGAAACCCTCGAACCGGTTACCCTTCAGTTGAACTGGTTATACAGTTTTGAATTGGCAGGATTCATCGCAGCTAAGGAGAAAGGGTTCTACCGCGATGCCGGACTCGATGTTACTTTCCGTAAATTCAAAACGGGAATGGATGTCGTCAACGAGGTACTCAAGGGAAAAGCTGACTATGGACTCTACAGTTCGAAACTACTCGACTGCTTTCTCCAAGGGCAACCGGTCAAACTCGTCGCCAGTTTTTTCAAAACGCCTTCCATCTTTATCGTTGCCAAACCGGGAATCAAACAGCCGGAGGACCTCAAAGGCAAGACAATTATGGTCCCTTTTTCCCGGCATGACTTCGAGCTCAATTTTGGGGATATGTTCCGGAAACGGGATGTGAATATCTCCAGTATCAAACTTTCAACTTCCCCCTACTCACTGGATGCCTTTATTCAGGGAAAGGTGGACGCAATCGTTCTTTTCCTCCCAAGCCAGCTCTATCGCCTCGGGACTCTGAACACGCCTTATACGATTATCAATCCCGGAGATTATAGTGATTTAACACTCCAACAGGAGCTGTTTACGACCCAAAAGATTGCCCAAAATTATCCCGAACGGACGCTGGCCTTTCGTAACGCTTCCATCAAAGGCTGGGAATATGCTCTTAAACATCCTTACGAGATCATCGATATCATTCGGAAAAAGTATGCACCGCATAAAACCTTAGAAGAGCTAAGTTACGAATACCGTATCGTTAAACGTCTGATCCAGGCAGATCTCTATCCTATCGGCTCGATCGATACTCACCTTCTGCTGCTGAAAATCAAAAGGGATCTCAAACTTAAGAGGGATATTCAAGCCAAAAGACATCTGAATAAATATCTCTTCGGCGGAGGGGTTGAAATGTCCCCTTTGATCCTGACCAAAACCGAACGGGACTATCTCAAAACTCATCCTGTCATCAAGGCCCACAATGAGAGCAACTGGCCGCCCTTCAACTTTAATGAAAACGGACAGGCGAAGGGTTTTTCCATTGATTATATGAATCTGATCGCCGAGAAGATCGGGGTCAAGGTCAAATACGTCAGCGGCTATACCTGGTATGAGTTCCTCCAAATGATCAATAGCGACAAACTCGATGTTATCGACAATATCGCCATCACGAAGGATAGGAAAAAGTTCGTCCGCTTTACGCACCCCTATATCGATCTTCGTCATGCCATCTATACCCAAGTGAATAATCAGGTCTATTTCTCCCTCAAGGATCTAGCCGGCAAAAAGGTCGCATTGGTCCAAGGTTTTTTTATCCAGCAATACCTGGCCAAACACTATCCCAGGATCAAGCAGGTTCTCGTCCCCGACCAGCTGAGCGCTCTAAAACTGCTTTCACTAGGGCGAGTGGATGCCGTGATTGGCAAGCAGGTTGTTGTGGATTATCTGATGCGCCAATATCTCATCTCCAATATCATTGCCACCAGTTATGTTCAGGATCCCGGTACGATCAGCCATGTCGCACTCGGTGTAAGTAAAAAGGATAAGATTCTTGCCCGAATTCTTAGCAAGGCTCAGAAAACAGTCACCAGAAAAGAACTCGATCAACTCAAGCACAAATGGTTCGGAATCAACCCATTACTTGATAGCAAGGAGCTGTTGAGTGCCGATGAGGAGCGCTACCTCTCCAGTCATCGGGATCTTTCCGTCTGTGTTCTCAAGGAGAGAGCTCCTATCGAATTTTTCGACCGGGACAAAGCTCAGGGAATAGCCGTAGAAGTTATTGACACATTGACGCGACGACTTCATCTCAACCTTCATTATCTACCTGCTGAAGACAGGCCTCAGGAGCTCGCGATGCTCCGCGAACGCCGCTGTGACATTATCGCGGCAGCGAGCCGCGGACCCCAAAATGCCAAACTCCTCTATTTCACCAAACCCTACCTCGAATACGATGAAGTCCTCGTTGCTCATCACAATGGGAAACCCAATAGCGGTGAGCTCAGTCTCGGGGGGAAACATCTCGCAGGTTGGAAGGGTGATCCAGCTCTCCGGCAACTTAAAAAGGCACATCCAAAGATGACAATTCTCGAATTCTCCTCGCCCAAAGAGATCCTGGAAGCTGTCCGAGACGGCAGCGTCGATTATGCTCTGATGGCGCGGCCTGTTTTCAATTATCAAAAGAGACTTTTGAAATTAGACGATCTCGAAATCGCAGGGGTTGCCCCGGTCAAAGCCTCTCTGACGATCGGAGTGCGGAAGGATGAGCTCACCCTCTACAATATTTTCAACAAGATCGTTAACGTGATGCCCAAAGAGACCTACTATGCCATCAGTGACAAATGGACCTCAAAGCGTATTCTCAAAGAGGTTGATTGGCGTACGATCGCCCTGATCGTCGGCGTAGCACTTCTCATCATACTGATCATTCTTTTCGCCTATTGGCGGCAACGCAAACTCTCCCGCAAGATCAAAGAGCTCAACGATACACTGGAGGAACGCATCGAAGAGGCTCTGCAAAAGAACAGGGAGCAGGAACTCTTTATGCTCCAACAAGACCGTTTGGCGAAAATGGGGGAAATGATCGCAATGATCGCCCATCAGTGGCGCCAACCCCTAAATAACCTCTCCTTATTGATCCAACTCCTGGTCTCCAAATACAAAAAAGGGAAACTCGACAGAGAATCCATAGACTATTTCCAAAACAATGCCCTCAAACAAATCAATCAAATGTCTACAACCATCGATGATTTCCGAAATTTCTACAAAATAGAAAAGGAACCGGAGATTTTCTGTGTCAATGAAAGCATCGAGCATTTAATCAATTTGACCAGGATGAGTTTTTCCGCCAAGAATATCAATATTGTTTTTGATGCGAAAAACGATTATTATTACAAGGGACACCCCAATGAACTGGCTCACGCCATCCTCAACATAATGAACAATGCCAAGGATGCCTTTTCCGATCGTGACGGTTCGATTGAGCACAAAGAGATTCGCCTCAGCCTCAGCCATATTGAAGAGGATATTGTGCTAGAAATTTGCGACAATGCCGGAGGAATCCCCGAAGGGATCATCGACAAGATCTTCGATCCCTACTTCTCCACCAAACAGGACAAAAACGGCACCGGGCTAGGACTCTATATGACCCGGGTGATGATCGTCGAGCACATGGGTTCCACTATCTCTGTACGAAATACCACTCAGGGGGCCTGCTTTACCATTACGCTGAAAGGGGAGTGGCACCATGTTGCTTTCTGATGCAAAAGTGCTCCTCATAGAAGATCACCCGGAGGCTTTGGCACTTTTAACCGAATTGTTGGAAGGATACTTCAGAGAGATCTGTCCGGTATCCAGCGCAGAAGAGGGGCTCGACATTTACCGGGAGTCGGCTCCCGATCTGCTCATAAGTGACATCTCTTTGCCGGGTCTCGATGGCGTCGGATTGGCAGAAAGGATCAGAGCCGAAGATGAAAAAATCCCGATCTTCTGGCTCTCGGCCCACAACGATACCCGGCTTCATCACGAAGCGGCACGATTGAAGATCGATGGGGTCTTTGCCAAACCGTTGATTGATCTGGTGGGGTTTTTGGGGTCGTTGGAACATGCAGCAAAAGGTTTGCCGGTTCCTGGTATAGAGGAGTGAAAAAAGGCCCTTAGGCCAGTTCCGTCGCTTTGGTGACGTTGTATTTGAGGCCGATCTGTTCCGGGCTGCATCCCAGGGCCAGGGCGACCATCTGGGGCATGTGCAGAACAGGAATTTCAATATCCCGGCCCAGCTGCTTGCCGGCACTCTCCTGCTTGAGGTCCATATTGAGCTGACAAAGGGGGCAGGGGGTCACGACCACATCCGCACCGTTGTCGATGGCATCGCTCAGAGCGGTACCGGTGAGGGCATTGCTGGTTTCGGGAGCCTGCAGATCCACGTGGAAACCGCAGCACTTGTTCTTGCTCTCGTAGTCGACCGGCTTGCCTTCTAGCGCTTCGATGAGGCGGTCGAGTGAAGTGGGGACGTAAGGGTTTTCGTGGCTGTACTTGCTCATCAAAGGTTCTTCGTGGTGCAGAGCCTCTCCGCCGCCTTCACCGACATCGAACTCTCCTTTGGGGGGGAGGGTCTGGCTGTTGTGTTTGTAATGGATATGACTGGGCCGGATATTGTGGCAGCCGTAAAAAGGAGCGATGTTGAAGTGGCTCAGGGGTTTGACCACCTTTTCGCGGATATTCTCCAGGCCGTAGTCATCGATCAGGGCATAGAGGAAGTGGCGCACGCTGCTGGTGCCTTTGTACTCCAGGCCGACCTCCGCCAACTTCTCATTGACTTTTGCCCGCATTTCGGGATCGTGGTCCAGACGTTCTTTGGTCATCACGCTATTGAGTTGGCACGTGTTGCAGATCGTGACCATCGGCAGGCCCAGTTTCTCAGCATAGCAGATGTTACGAGCGTTGAGGACCAGAGAGAGGAATTCATCGAAATCCTGCAGGTGGCTCGCACCGCAGCAGCTGGCTTCGTCCAGCAGTACCAGTTCGATACCGAGCTTCTCGGCGACGGCCAGGGTGGAGGAGAGCAGCTCCGGGGTCGATTCCCGGGCAGTACATCCGGTATAGAGTGCGTATTTGAGTTTGCTCATGTCGCTTCCTTCTTAGAGTTCGTGTGTTTTGGAAATTTCGATCAGCTTCTGGATCTCTTCGAGATTCTTGCTGCGTGGCATCTTTTTCTTCTGGAAGTCGAAGGGGTGCACCTTGCCCGCCTTGATCATTTTGAAGGCTTCGCTCAGGTGCTTGACCACACCGAGTCCTTCGGAATAGAGCACGATATCCTGCTCGTCCAGGTAGCCGAATTTTTTGATGGAGCGCACGAAACCTTCGGCATGCTTGGTCGCGACGTTGCGCTCGGCCACGTGGTGTTCGAACTGCAGGTTATGGAGTTTGGTGATCTTCTCGATGGGGTTGACATCTTTGGGGCACGCCTCGGCACACTCGAAGCATTTGACACAATCCCAAACTCCGCTGCCCAGCTCCGCCGTGGTCTCCAGGCGGTCGATGGTCGCTTCGTCCCTGGGATCAACGGTGAAGCGGTAGGCGGCGGCAAACGCGGCGGGCCCGAGGTAATCTTCGTTGACTTCGATGACAGGGCAGGCGTAGTGGCAGGCACCGCACTGGATGCAGTAGTCGGCATCGAGGAAATTCTCCACCTGCTCAGGGGTCATAATGGTTTCGCTCTCGGGATGGGGATCGACCTCGGCCTCCACATAGGGCTTGACCGCGGCATGCTTCTCCCAGAAGTCACCTTTGTCGATGATCATATCTTTGACGGCGCGCTTCTTGCTCTGGGGTTCGAAGACCAGTTCGTCGCCGAAAAGCTCCACGAGCTCCTGGGCGTTTTGCTTACACGAAAGTACCGGTTTGCCGTTGACTTTGATGCCGCAGGCACCGCAGATACCGTGACGGCAGCTGCGGCGATAACTGAAGCTACCGTCGTGCTCCCACTTGATGCGGTTGAGCAGATCGAGGATCAGCTCATCTTTGCCCACTTCCATCTCGTAGGTTTTGTAGTAGGGGAGGTAGTCGGTCTCGGCATTGAAACGGAAGGCCTTGACGGTCACTTTCCGGGTTGCGCCGCTGTTGTTCTTTTCGTTGCTCATCACCGCTCCTTAATATTTTCTTTCTTGAGGTTCGAATTTGCCCAGGACCACATCGCCGTAACTCAGATCGAGTTCATAGTCTCCGCTGAACCTGGCGTAGGTGTGTTTGAGGAAGTTCTCATCGTCACGCTTGGGGAAATCTTCACGGTAGTGGGCTCCCCGGCTCTCTTCGCGCGCCAGGGCCCCTTCCACGATGAAGAGGCTGAAATCGATCAGGTGCCCCAGTTCGATCGCCTCCTGCAGGTCGGTATTGAAGGTATGGGATTTGTCGTCGATGCGAATGTTCTGATAGCGCTCGTAGAGCTCCTGGAGCTTCTGCTTCTGCTTGAGCAGGGACTCTTCGGTGCGGAAGACTCCCGCATCCATCGTCATGCTCTCCTGGAGCTCGTTGCGCAGCACCGGCACGCGCTCCTCGCCGTTGTTGCCCTTGATCCGGTTGACCTTGGCGATCATCGGCTCGGCATCGGCGGCCGTGGCGGGTTCGAGCTCGATCTTCTCCATATCTTCGAGCATCGCCTTGCCGGCTTCGCGGCCGAAGAAGAGGGCTTCGAGCAGACTGTTGGCTCCCAGGCGGTTGGCGCCGTGGACACTGACGCAGGAGCACTCGCCCGCGGCGTAGAAGCCTTCGACGGTCTCATCGGGGCTCTTTTTGACTTGGCAGCGCTTGGTAACCGGGATCCCTCCCATCGAGTAGTGGGCGGTGGCGGCGATCATAATGGGCTCTTTGAGCATGTCTTGGCCGAGGAAGGTGATGGCCAGTTCCCGCAGTTCGGGGAGTTTGGTCAGGATGGTCTCTTTGGGCAGGTGGGTCAGGTCGATATAGACGGCGTCTTTGTTGGGGCCGACACCGCGGCCTTCGCGGATCTCCTGCATGATCGCCCGGCTGACGACGTCGCGGCTCGCCAACTCCATGGCGTTGGGAGCGTATTTGCTCATAAAGCGCTCGCCCTCGCTGTTGAAGAGGCGTCCCCCTTCACCCCGGGCCGCTTCGGAGATGAGAATCCCCGATCCGCCCAGCCCGGTGGGGTGGAACTGGACGAACTCCATATCCTCCAGAGGCAGGCCGCGCCGCGCGACGATGGAGAGGGCATCCCCGGTGTTGGCGTGGGCGTTGGAGTTGATCTTGTAAGCCCGGCCGTAACCGCCGGTGGCGAACATGGTCACTTTGGCATTGAAGATCGCCGGCTCGGAGTTGCGGATGTTGTAGGCGGCGACTCCTTTGACCTTGCCTTTGCCGTCATAGAGCAGGTCGGCGCAGTACCACTCGTCGAAGACTTCGATCCCGGCCCGGAAAGCCTGCTCGTAGATGGTCTGCAGCAGGGTCAGGCCCGTCCGGTCGGCAGCATAGCAGGCACGGGGCTTGGATTGCCCGCCGAAGGGACGCTGAGCGATGTGGCCGTCCTCGGTCCGGGAAAAGATCGCTCCCATACGCTCGGCCCAACGGATGGTCTCGGGAGCTTTGGAACACATCAGCTCGATGGCATCCTGGTCGCCCAGATAGTCGCTTCCTTTGACGGTATCGAACTCGTGCAGCTCGGTGCTGTCCTCGGCGCCAAGCGCCGCGTTGATCCCGCCCTGGGCGGCGCCGGAGTGGCTGCGCAGGGGGTGAAGCTTGGTAATGACGGCGACCTTTTTGCCCGCCTCTTTGAGCTCTTTGGCTGCGGCGAGGCCCGCCAGTCCGGCCCCCACCACCACAGCGTCATACTCATAGATTTTCACGTCGTTTACTTCCATGATGACCTGATCCTTCTGATGAATTTGCGTCAATTATAGCGCCGATGAAATATAAGCTACTTGAATAACTCTCACTTTTACGCCAAGAGAACGGGAATGTTACGATTTGACAAGGGGCCGAAGAGCGATAATAATCCGGGTTGATCTACTGCATAAGTATCGAAGCGACCCGGGCGGCGCTCCCCCCGCCTAGATAGTCGCGTAGGGCCCGGCTGTCCCGGGTGAAGCGGCGGCGATCCAGTGTCCGATAAGCTGCCAGAAGGTTCGCAGTGCTCAGCTCCTCCTGGATCAGCTCGGGATGCATAGGGCGCGGCTGAAAATCAAGGCTGAAGAGATTGGCCAGACCGGCATAGCGCAGGTCGGTCAGTTTTTTGACCAGGAAATAATCCAATGCCTTGGCCCGGTAGGCAAGCACCATCGGGGTGCCGATAAGCGCCGCTTCGAGGGTGGCGGTGCCACTGCAAACGAAGGCAAAATCACTCTCATAGAGAGTGGCATGAGTATCGTGACGGATCTCGAAACTGCTCAGATCTCCGTAAAGTTCGTTGATCTGCTCCGGCGTGAAGTAGGGGGGAACAACGATCTGCGCTTCGTGCTCAGGCAAAAGCCGACGCAGTTCGTGAAAATAGGGCATGAGCGCCCGGATCTCCCCACGTCGGCTGCCGGGGAGATAGGCGATCCGCTCCAGCCTCCCCTCGGCTGCGAGCCTCTCCTCTCCTTCGGCGGGAAGATAGCGCCATCTCTCCGACTCCCGCTCCCACTCCCCCCGGCGGAACCTGCCGATCTCGTCGAGAAGAGGGTGCCCCACATACTTGATGGGAGCGTTGGGAGAGTAATGTTTTTTTTCAAAAGGGAGGATCGAAAGCAGCCGGTCACAGGTACGTTCCAGAGTCTTGATCCGGCCCTTTCTCCAGGCCCAGGCCTGGGGAAGGATATAGTAGATCACCTCTTTATTCGGATAGCGCTTCTTGATCTTTTTGGCCAGGGGCAGGTTGAAGCCCGAGGAGTCCATCAGCAGGACCTTGTCCGCGTCGGCGGCCAATTCGACCATCCGGTCGGCCAGCTTGAAGAAAAAGGGGAGCTTTTTCGCCGCGTCCACGAAGCCCATCACCGCCAGGGAGCGCAGGTCCACGATGGGCTCTCCCAGCTCGGAGCTGAAGATCCCCGTCATTTCCACCGTTTCGGGGAGATACTCGTTCAGAGCCGCCAGATGGATATTGGCCGAATGTTCCAGGGCGCTGACCAGGAGTTTCACTCGACCGCTCCGGCACTGGTGTAGAGTTCCCGTTTGATGCGGTCCTGATTGAGCTTATGGCGAATGTTTTCCCGGATCTGGGCCAGGCGTTCATCGTCGAGTTTCAATTTGCTTTTGATCGCATCTTCGCAATGGCCTTCGATGTCACCTTTGAGGACTTTGAACTCCTTTTTGGTCAGACGCCGACGCAACACCCACTCCAGTTCCTCGTTACTGCGAAGCTTGCCCAGAGCTTTGTCGATCTTCGATTCTATATATTGTGAAAGTTCCATCTATACTTTGGCCTTGATTTTGCTATGCTTAATTATAACCTTAGTCTAACCGAGTAACCGAGCAATCGAGTAACCGAGTAACCGAAAAATGCATAAAATGGTAAAGAAAAAGCAGGAATGGTTAGCCAAAAACTCAAAAGGAAGGGGAGGGAGCATGACCTATCGTGAATGGTTTGCGGAACATGCCAAGCAGCACCGTAGGATCGTCGAATCTCTGCCGCCGGATATGAGCCCGGAAGAGATCGTGGACTATTTCAGCTATGAAAATATGAAAGAGAAGCATCCCGACTTCTGTCCCCTCTATGCCCAGGGCGTAAAATGCCACGAGATGGAAGAGCTCAACTGCTACCTCTGCGGCTGTCCCTATTTTCGCTTCTGCGACGAGGGGATCGACCGGATCGGAGGAAAGATCCGCTACAGCCTCTGCGCCATCGGTTCACGAAAGGCCCGCTATTTCAAGAGTGAAAAAGCCCTCCACCTCGACTGCTCCGAGTGCCTGCTCCCCCACCGAAAATCCTTCATCCTGAAACATTTCGACCGGGATTGGAAAAAGATTATGCGGGAATGTGAGAATAACCGAGCAACCGAGTAACCGAGTAATGAGTAACCGAATTCCTCTGGTTCCCACGTTTTACGTGGGAATCCATACTTCATTCTGTGCTCAGGATAAATATACACTCCCACGTGTAACGTGGGAGCGAGAAGAACAAGGAAAGGATAAATCTTAACACGTAACACGTAACACTTAGCACTGAACGCTCAACGCTCAACTCTCTCCCAAAAGATTCAACGCATCCCGATAGATCGGTTCGTCGATGAAGCCATAGCGTTCGTGCATGAAGCCGTGTATTCCTTTGGCGCTGGCGGCTTCGAAGGCCTCTTTGATCTCCCGTGCCCTGTGCAGAGCCTCTTCGTCGGGGCCGAAGATCTCGTTGGCGATCGCGACCTGGGCCGGGCCCATACAGGCTTTGGCTTCGAAACCCATCTCCCGCTCCCGTTCGCACCAGCGGCGGAAGCCCTCCAAATCTTTGTAATCCTGATACATAAAAGAGACCGGAAGCAAACCGGCGATCCGTGCATCGACCAGGAAACGGGTGAGGATCGCCTCGGCGGTAGGATTGCCCGGGCCTTGGGTGACGAGGCGCTGAGGAAGCCCCAGATCCGCCAGCAGATCCAAAATCCCCAGGTTGGCGGTGCTCAGGCGGGGATCGATCCCGCCCCAATGGGCCAGATCCCGAAAAGCCTCTTTGGTCTCCAGAGAAATATGTAGCTCACGGTCTTCCGGCAGCAGGGCCAGGGCCGTTTCAATCTCCGCTTTGCTTCGGACCTTGGGCAGGCGGATGGCATCGATGGCAAAATCGTTGAGAAATCGGATCTCTGCTTCTCCTCCAAGCTCCAGGGGATTGACCCGCACGACGATGCAGGAGTTTGAGCGCTCGAGATGGGAGAGGAAGAGGGCGATATTGACCAGAGCCTCCTTTTTACGGGAAGGGGCGATGGCATCTTCGAGATTGAGGGTCACCCAGTCTGCCTCCAGCTCATCCAGGCGGTTCATATGCTTTAGCATCAATGGATTGAGTATCATATTGGAGCGGTGGCGGCGCCGGGGGCAGAGGGCTTTGCCGCCACTGCCGATACACGTTTGCCTCTCCACGGGACTCAGGGATTCGATGGCGGATATATTTTCAAATATCAAAAGGGCTCCTTAGCTAGAGTTCATCAAAATGGATTATAGCGAGCTTCCCCGTCTATGCTACAATCCCGGCATGAAAGCCTTTAACCCCGAAGCGAGATTCATCAGCAAAATCAAAAGCCTCTATATCGGAGATGACGCCGCCCTGGTCAATGGGCTGATCTACAGCGCCGATGCCTTTTGCGAGGGGACCCATTTTCTACGGGAGTGGATGAGCCCCGCCCAGGTGGGTCGCAAGGCGATGCTGGTCAATCTCTCCGATGCCGTGGCGATGAACGCCGATCCCCTCTATGCCCTGGTGACGGTGATGCTCCCCCGGGACTTCGGCCCCGGGCAGATCGATGAGTTGGCCGGAGCTTTGAAGCAGACAGCCGCGGAGTTTGGCTGCGAAATCATCGGCGGGGATACCGTGGCGGGGGAGGAGCTCCATCTCTCCGTCACCCTGATCTCCTGCAGCGATGCCCCCCTGCTGCGCGGCGGGATTCAGCCCGGAGACCTGCTGGCCTATACCGGCACCCTCGGGGAGTCGAAACGGAATCTGGAAGCCCTGATGCGAGGAGAAAACATCCCGTCCGACTCCCGCTTCTACGAGCCGGTGCTGCGCCGGGATTTCGTGCGCAAATGCCGCAAATATCTGCGCGCCGGAATGGACCTCTCCGACGGCCTCTACTGCGATACCGACAAACTACTCGACTACAACGGTTTGGGAATGGAGCTGCTCCAGGAGATCCCCGAAGCGATCGGCAGCAGCGGCGAAGAGTACGAAATGCTCGTCGCCGTCGCCCCGGAAAATCTCGAAGCCCTCCGGGAGTGCGCACGAAAAGAGGGAGTGCCTCTGAATGTTTTTGCCCGCGTGGAGGAGAATGACCGACGTTTCCCCTGCCGGGATCATCATTTAATTGAGAGTTGAGAGCTGAAGGGGGGGCCGTTAGTCGTTGGTCGTTGGATTTTTTCTTCTCGCTCCCACGTTGCACGTGGGAGTGTATACCTGCCCTGACGCATAGAGTGAAGTATGGATTCCCACGTAAAACGTGGGAACCAGAGCAAAAACACTACGGCTTCATCGACGAACCGATCTACTGGGATACGTTGAATCTTTTAGGAGAGAGTTGAGAGTTGAGTGCTACATGTTACGTGCTAAGATTCTTCCCTTTCTTCGGTTGCTCGGTTATTCGGTTACTCATTACTCGGTTATTCTGTTCCTCATTCCTCACTCCTCATTAGTGAAGGCTCCGCCTTCATCGGTTACTCGGTTATTCCGTTACTCATTACTCGGTTATTCTGTTCCTCATTCCTCACTCCTCATTAGTGAAGGCTCCGCCTTCATCGGTTACTCGGTTATTCCGTTACTCATTACTCAGTTACTAGTTACTCATTATTCAGTTTTTCCGGCGACCACTCCCGCACACCGAAGGTCTCCACCACATAGTCGATGTCTTTGTCGCCCCGGCCTGAGAGGTTGACCAGGATGGCGTCGTTGGGGTGTTTGCGGGCCAGCTTCATCGCGTAGGCGATGGCGTGCGCGCTCTCCAGGGCGGGGATGATCCCCTCGTATTGGCTGATGGCGTAGAAGGCGTCGATGGTCTCCTCGTCGGTGGCTCCGGCCACGTGGACCCGACCGATGCCGTGGAGATAGGCCTGCTCCGGGCCCACCCCCGGATAATCGAGCCCGCTGGCGACAGAATGAACGGGGGCGGGCTCTCCCTTCTCATCCTGGAGCAGGATCGATTTGAATCCGTGCAGCACTCCGGCTTTGCCGTATTCCAGCGTAGCGGCGTGGTCTCCCAGGCGGGTGCTCTTGCCCAGAGGCTCCACGGCGTAGAGCTCTACCGGATCGTCGATGAATCCGCTGAAGATCCCCATCGCGTTGGAGCCTCCCCCCACGCAGGCCACCACGTGATCGGGCAGCTCCCCGTCGGTCATCTCCATATACTGCTCCCGCGCTTCGATCCCGACTACGCTCTGAAAATCCCGCACCATCAGGGGGAAGGGGTGGGGGCCGACGACCGAACCGATGGCGTAGAGGGCGCTATCGAGCTGCTTGACATAGGATTCGAAGGCCGAATCCACCGCCTCTTTGAGGGTGCGCAGCCCGTGGGTAGCAGGCACCACCTGAGCACCTAGGATCTGCATACGCACCACGTTGGGGTGCTCTTTGGCGATGTCCACCTCTCCCATATGAATCTCACACTCCAGGCCGAAATAGGCGGCCGCCGTCGCCAGGGCGACCCCGTGCTGCCCCGCACCCGTTTCGGCGATGAGCTTGGTCTTGCCCATATATTTGGCCAGGAGGGCTTCGGCCATACAGTGGTTGAGCTTGTGGGCGCCGGTGTGGTTGAGATCTTCCCGTTTGAAGTAGAGCTGGGCGCCTCCCACGGCGTCACTGAGCCGTTTGGCGTGATAGACCGGAGTGGGGCGCCCCTGGTAGTGCTTGCGGATGCGGCGCAGTTCGCTGAGAAAATCGTGGGACTTTCTCAATTTCATATAGGCTTCGGTGATGCGGTCGAACTCTTCCACGAGCTGCGGCGGGAGAAAGGATCCGCCGTATTCTCCAAAATATCCCTCTTCATCGGGCTGGTGTTTGAGATACTGGTGTTTCATCGATTCCTCCTTTTGACTGCTATGCAAAGATTGTAGCAGGGAGGAGTTGAACGAATGATTATCGTTCGGAGGGAGGAGGAGGGATGGTGACGGCCCGGCAGGCGGTGCACTCATCGACGGGTGCGGGTGCGCGGGAGGCGCAGGCGCTAAAAATCAGGGCGGCGATTACCGATAGCAGTGCTATGCGGCCTCTCATTTCGTCTCCTTTTTGTGGGAACTGTGCCGGCGGCGCGTGGAGCGGAAAGAGCCTCGTTTCCCCTTTTGGTAGCAGCTTTCACAGATGCTGAAGCGGTAGCTGAAATCCAACTCCCGCCCGCAGCGGCGGCAGCGTTTGACGAAATCGCCCTTTTGGAGGGAGTTTTCGATGAAATGGTTGAGGCGCTCCCTGGCTTCCCTGGCCTTTTCGGTATCGGGGAACTGCTCCCGAAATTTAAAGGAGAGCCAGAGATAGAGGGAGACCTCTTTGACCCGGTCTTCGGCGTTGAGGAGCTCTTCGTTGCTCACGGCGAAGTCGGGCAGCTCCCTCGGGGGGATGTAGGGCACCGGCTCTCCTTTTTCCAGATGGCCCAGATAGCGGTGGAAGACCGATTCGATATAGGGGGAGCTGATACTCACCGGGGCGCAGGCCAGGTGGTAGCGGGAACGCAGATCCAGCTCATACTCGTCCACGATGGCCGCCACCTCCATCATCGAATCGATGTTCGCCGCCTGGAAGGGGCCCTCGAATTCCATATTCTGGGCGAAGAATTCCAAAATCTCCAGAAGCTTGTCCGTCTCCAGGATCTCCCCGATGAGCAGCACGTGCTCCAGGCTCGCCATCACCGAAAAAGGCAGACGGATCGGGGGGAGGGGGGCGTGGAACCGAGCGGCGATGGTCTGCAGTGTCCCGGCGTCCAGTGCCCCCACATAGCCGTGCTCGTGGAGCCCGTAGCGCCCGGCCCGGCCCGCGATCTGAAGGATCTCCGAAGTGGTCAGCTCCCGGCGCCTGAGCCCGTCGAATTTGTTGTCCTTGGCGAAGAGGATGGTGCGGATCGGCAGATTGAGCCCCATCGCGATGGCATCGGTAGCCACCAACACCTGGCTCTCGCCTTCACGGAAACGCCGCGCCTCTTCCCGGCGCACCTCGGGAGAGAGGTTGCCGTAGACTACCGAGACGTTGTAGCGGTTGGAGAGCTGCTGTTTGAGTGAGAGCACCTCTTTGCGGGAAAAAGCGACGATGGCGGTATTGGGCTCGATCTTTTTGGTCGAGACGGGATGCTTCATCAACTCCAGAGGGTTCTTGCGCTCGAAGCGGATCACTTCCAGCTCTTCGCCCAGATAGTCGCAGACCTCCTGCACCGCTTCAATGGCGTTTTCAGAGCCGGTCAGGATCACCTCCTTGGCCGGGGCGCCGATGAGGGCGTTGGCCCAGGCCCAGCCCCGATCACGGTCGTCGATCATCTGGATCTCGTCGATGACGCAGCACTCCACCTCCACTTCGGTATTGAGCATCTCGATCGTGGAACTGATATGCGTCGATTCCTCATCCACGATCTCCTCTTCACCGGTAATGAGAGAGGCGGCGATGCCTGAATGTCTGAGATCCTCGTAGCCCTCCAGGGCCAGCAGGCGCAGGGGAGCCAGGTAGTAACCCGTTTCCGCCTTTTTGAGCCGCTCCATCGCCGCATAGGTTTTGCCGCTGTTGGTGGGCCCGGCGTGGAAAGTAATCTTGCGCTTAAGGCGTCGGGCGAGGGGAAAGAGCTGTTTGAAATCCCGGATCGTCTTGGCCAGGAGCTCTTCGCGCATCTTCTTTTCGCGCAGGGGACGGAGGTATTCGCCGAAATGGTAGAGAATACGACGTTTTGTCTTCTCCTTGACCTTGAGCTTGCCCGAAGCCAGCAACTGGGGCTCGAGGAATTGCAGGATGAAGCGCCGGAGTGTCGCTTCGTCCACTTCCAGGCCCTCCGACATCTCCCGCATCCGCTCTTCCAGAGTCTCTACGGCGACGTGGAAATGTTCCAGTGTCGTTTCATTGAGCGCTTCGAGGTCTTCCAGGACCGGCAGATCCTTCCCATCCCAGATCGTGGCGTAGATAAAGTTCCGTTCGTAGGAGAGGGAGAGCTTGTAGGGGATCCTCGCGTCGAAGAGCTCCAGCTCCTTCTCCCGCTCCAGAATGAAATGGTCTCCTCCGAGGATGACGAAAAGTTTGCTGTCGAGACTTCGGATGATCCGCTCCACCACTCCGAACTCGATCGGCGTATGACGCAGCTCACCCTCCATCGGGGTGCGGCGGAGATGATCGTATATCTCCTCCGGAGTGAGATAGGGGTGATCCTCCAGCGTCGCCAGGAAGTTATCGATCTCCACCTGGCGTATTTCGATCGCCTTCTGTTTGACCTCTTCGAGTCTCTTTCGGGCCTCTTCATCCTCCAGGTCGAGCAGATGCTCCAGATCCACCGGCTCGCTGCGCACCATCAGGTGCCGTGTGAACTCTTTGTCGAAAAGCACGAATTTGAACGGATGGACGAAGTTCAGACGGTTCTCGGCATCGATCTCCGCGTCGATGGCCTTCTCCAGCTCTTCGAGCCGACGCTGCAGGCGGAGATAAGCCAATTTGTTCAATACCTTTTCCCGGGTCACTTTGGCGCTTCGCATCGGCAGGAAATGCTCCAAAAGCGCCTCTTCCTCTTCCCGCGTATGGGCCTCGTCTCCCAGCATCGCCAGAATATGCTCCACTTTGTCCGGGACTACGGCACCGGTATTTTCTGAGCGTCTGATCCCTTTTTTCCTCTGGAGGAGATAATCGACGATCTGTTTGCGTACGGGATATTCTCCGTCGCTCCAGACCCGCCGCAAAGCCCGGATCATCTCTTCACGATCGGAGGAGGGGAGCTGGAGTCCCAGGAGCATTGTCAGCTCCATCAGCACTTCGTCATCCAATTGGGTCACCGCTTCATCGAAGGGAAGCCCTGAAAAAAGCTCTTTGATCCTGTTGTTGAGTTTAATGTAGTGTCTTCTTTTTTTCTTTGCCATATTTTTGCTTTCTATCTTTTAATATTAAATCGATGAGATATTTTGCAAATTATATCACTCTCATCTGTTATTTTTTATATATTACTTAATATATCCATAAGTTTATGCTACCCTAGTTGCAATATTTTATAATATTGGCTATAGAAGATATCCATTTTATGGGCAGGATTGGCAAGCCATTGTTCTATTAAAAAATATAGTAAAGTTTTGGTAAAATACGATAAATAATTCAATAATACAGGATTGGACGTGAAATACTCAGTGGGAATGAGCTTACTTGCCTTGATATGTTTACCCGGACTGTCGGCCTGGGCTACGCCGGTACACCCCCCCGCTACGGCTCAGAGTGGCAGCCTCACCCTCGTGCGCCCCGGAATGACGATGCACATCAGCTCTCCCCGGCATAATGAATCCACGCCTCTAGATCTCCTGAGATCCGATGTCAACTCCGAAGCCCTGGGAACCGGTTCCGTAAAATCCCCCGAGTCACAGACAAGAACCGACACCCACCGACAAGCCATCACTCCCAAAACCAATCCAAACACACAAAATATCCCGGGGAACAATTTCAATCGTTCCGGGACCAAAGAGCTCTACCTCACTTTCGACGACGGACCGCTCAGAGGAACGGGAAATGTCCTGAAAATTTTGAAAGAGGAGGGGGTGCCGGCGACGATGTTCTGCGTAGGGCGCCATGCCCAGCAACATCCCGGGCTGCTTCAAGAAGAGCTCTCTATGCCCAACCTTCTCATCGCCAACCATACCTATTCCCACGCCAATGGTCACTATAGACGTTTTTACAGCAATACTTTCGGGCTTCTGAGCGATATCGAACACGCCCAACTCATCCTCGGAGGGAGAAAATACCTCCGTCTCGCCGGGCGCAATGTCTGGCGTACTCCCGAAATAAAGCGCGACGACCTGGCGATCGTGGCGCTGAGAGGTCGTGTGGAAGTCCCCGAGTATGACAGCATTTCAAAAGACGGTTTCTATATATATGGATGGGATACCGAGTGGCACTACAATCACGCCACAGGCAAACCTATAGAGAGCCCGGAAAAGGTGGCCGCCAAGATCGATCATCTCTATAGGCGCCACCGCTCGGCCAAACCGGGAAAAGTGATCCTGCTGGCACACGATTTTATGTTTCGGACCCAGGCCGGCGCCTCCCGACTCCGCCGCTTTATCCGTCTGATGAAACAACGAGGCTGGAGTTTTCATACGATTCGACACTACAGCCGCTACAAACCGGAGCCCCTCTATGTAGCCAAATATTACGGACACAGCCCGAAAGAACTGTATGCCGCAAACAAACAACGATCGTTTCGTCCTGTTCAAGAGAATAGGGGAGTAGAGAGCATTAACCGATCCTCTTCTTCCCCCCGTCCAACGGCCCAAAACGGAAAGGGACTGATGCAAAACCGTCTCATCGAAGCGATACGCCGCTACAACGCAAAAGAGGTGGAGCACCTTATCGATCAAGGCGCCTCCGTCAATCAGCCGGATAGCTACGGGCACATCGCTCTCAATAGCGCCGTCAAAGCCAACAGTATCTATCTCGTGAAAAAACTCCTCGCTCACGGGGCCGATCCGATGATAAAAGATGCTCGAGGGGAAAATGCCTTGTATACCGCCAAGCGGTACAACCGCGGCGGAATCGAGAGATATCTCAAAAATTATTACAGCGCCCGATCACAGACATCGACTATCGTCAATCAGGTACAAGAAAAGCAAATTGCAGAAACTCCCCATTTGGCTGACTCTTCAAGCACAGCCCATACCAATCCGCTGAAACTTCTGAGGATGCGTTGATATTTACCGGGCTCTCGATGCTTTGGGTATCAGGGGCTATCATATTCAGTAAAATATATATTGGTTAACATAATATATATTCTCTGTAACAAAATCACAGGGCATTCCGGACTGACCCAACCTGCCTGAAAAGCCGCTACCAACTTCAAAATTTTCACTCTTGAAATCGAATCGATAAATATCTTCCAAGATTAGGGAAACTAAAGACTTCCAATTTCACATAAAATATAGTTCCACCAAAAATCCCTCTTGATTATAGAGGCGCATTTCTCGCGATCAAGCAAAACTCTTTATAACGACGAGCATGTCTCTTCTCGACGACCATATGCAGATCAGTCACTTCTGTCACCTCAGAACATCTCGCCCAAAATAATAGACAAAGCACTTCGTAAGCGAATAGATGGAAACACTATGAAGCAGCAGGATGAACAAATGTTCATAGATTGCAGCAGGTCTTCTAAAGTAAAGTGAACACTTGTTCACATAAAAAGATGATGTGATATCCCCAATATGAACAGTTGTTCACCAGGATATCAGACTAACACATTGACTTATGAACATTTGTTCACTATAATGATGAAAAACTTGATGAGGTGCCATAAAATGGACAAAGAAAAGGTCTCAACGAAGCAACGAATACTCGAAAGCGCTCTAAAGCTCTTTTCGACGAAAGGTTACAAAGCCACGACAATGCGGGATATTGCCGCCGAGGTCGGCGTGAGGCAGGGAGCGATCTATAACCACTTCAAAAGCAAAGAAACCATCCTGGAAAGCCTCATAGCGGACTTGACCGACTCCGCCCTGGTACATCTGTTCGACAAAGATCTCGACCCGAAAAAGGGAAAGCAACTCCTGGCCAAAATCGCCACCACTTTCAAACTCATCAGTTTCGATCCAAGGAATGAAGCCCTCTTCCGTCTGATGATGCAGGAGCTCTTTCGTAATGAAAAGGTGCGGGAACTTTATCACGAACACTTCTATCAGCAGAATGTCAAACGGCTCTCGACCTATCTTTTCCAAATGATGCAGGAGGAGTTGATCCGCTCTTCGGACCCCCTGCTCCTGGCCAACGAATTCTTCGCTCCGCTTTTCTTTTATCAGATGCAGGTAGTACTCCTGAAACTCGACGGCAAATCCACATCCGCCGCGGTCACGATGTTTGAAAAACATGTGGATCTATTCTGGGATTCGGTGAAGCTCAGCAATCACACACCCACCCTCTTCTAGCATATATTAATTAATATGTTACATGAAATAATAGACTTAAAGCGGGTTTTCGGGTTGCTATTTCATTGCTTTTTCTAGGAAATCAGTGATGAGTTTCTTCTTCATAGAGTCTCCAATACCCCGATGGATTTTCAATAAAGCTTTCATAGGAGAGAAGAGTCCACCATCCAAAGTATTGGTTGTATTGGCTATGCCAAGATGAGGATGGGTTTTATACGTGAAGAGATAAGGAAGATTGCGTTCAAGACTTCGATAGGCCGAGCGGAGTCGATCATGGGTGTAATGCCATCCACGTGGAGAATCGTCAGGGGTTTTCTCTTCATAGAAATCTTTGTGCCGTTGGAGCCAGGCTTCCAGCATATAGCGGAAACGGCAGGGGGTTGTCTGTCCAAGATAGGAAGCGATACGCTTGAGATCCCTAGAGGCTTGATAGGTAGGTCTGCGCGTCAGATAACGAGTGAGAATGGCTTGTTGATGGAAATGGCACATTTGAACCGGAAGGTCGGCAAAGAGCCCAAACAATCCCCGTCGGCCATCGACGGTGACGGCCTGGATGATAAAGCCCTGATCCAGAAGGCTTTGCCGAAGCATCGCATATTCATTGAGCGTCTCAGTCTGAATGAAACGATACGCTACCAGTTGGCCACTCAGGATATCTTTAGCTACAAGAACACCAAAGCCCTCTCCCCGTTTTCCGAAGAATGTCGCATCGATAACCAAAGTGACCGGTCTGGGATGTGGTGAAGTCTTTGGCGGTTCATAGCTATGAATCTGACGTTGAATCCACTCCCGATCCTTATGATAGGTCCGGGATAAGGCTTTGAGGGTTTGGTGCTCATAGAAGTAGGCAGTAAAGAGTCGTTTTCTGAGGCGGGAGGGACGTCTACGAGAAGAGAAGCTCTGCCGGCAACTTTGGCAAAAATAGCGCTGAATTCCTGCTCTTTTACCATTCTTTTTCGTCGCTTTTGAACCACAGATAGGGCACTTTTTTACAAGCCATCTGTAAAAAAGTCCTTTTTAGGCACCATATTACCGAAGGTTTAAAGGATTTTTAGCAACCCGAAAAACCGCTTTAGCTCAAATAATATGATAAACTCTATGATGAAAAATTATTTGGGGTGAAAGCAAAGATTTTGCGTAATGGTGTAAAGGTCTTATTTATAAATATGGAAATAGGTGAGTGCGATTGTTTATAAACCGCGCGGAAGTTGTCCGACATTCCCTTCTACGGAGGAAATGACGGATGATGTATCGAGGTTTAGATCAAGCCGAGCTCTTCCAGAAGCGCTTCGATCTTGGGAGAGATCTCCGCCAATTTTTCATAGAGGGTTCCGAATGCCTGGTCCTCGGCGTACCACTCTTCGATATGTTTCCACGCGTTACTCTTCTCCTCTTCACTCAGATCTGAATTGGCGATCGCATCTTTGATCTTTTGCAAGTGTTCTTCACGTTTCAGTTTGTTACCCATTTCCTCATCCTTTTTTCTTGGCATTATATCACACGGGCTCCGTAAGGAGCGAAGCGTTCTCTTCCCGAACGAGGCCGGCCTCCGCCAGGAAGGGCGAAGGTTTGAAATCGATCTTCTTGACGCGATCGTATTTGGCCATCGAGAGGAAAAGCCGGCTCTTGGCCCGGGTCACCGCCACATAGAAAAGCCGGCGCTCCTCCTCCATACTTCCGGTGCGTTCCATCAGTTTGCGGTTGGGGAAGCGCCCGTCCATCAGATCGATCACATAGACATCTTCGAACTCCAAGCCTTTGGAGGCATGGACCGTCAACAGATTGACCCCCTCCCCCTCACTCATCTCTCCGCCGCCGAGGATCATCGCGTTGACGAAGCGGGACATTTCCCGGTAGTGGGAAGCGAGATCCGTCAGCAGCCGCGCCTTGCGCAGGATCCGCTCTCTGGCCAGCTCCCGCTTCTCCTCGTCGATCTCCCCGCTCTTGAGCCGACCCCTCTGGGCCGAGAGCTGATCCACGATCTCCTGATAGAGAGGCGATGCGATCGCTTTGCGCAGGATCGTGGCGGGCCGTTGACTCCGGTCGATGCTCCGGTAAAAGCGGTAAAACTTGATGAAGAACCTCAGGCTGTCCTGATTGAGCCTCGGGTGTTTGAGCAGAGGATGGGCGCGAATCTCCTCCTCCATTTCGATCTGGGCGAAGCGGGTGACCGATCCGATCTCCAGATCGTCATCGAAGAGCCCCAGCTGCGTGTTTTTGTTGGGGTTGAGCTTGGGGAGTGTCGTGATCGCGGGGCGCAGAAGCCCTCTTCTGAGATCCCCTTCCCCGAAATGCATCAGGCACTGGAAGATCTCTTTGGCGAGGGCTGTGCCGATCCCTCTTCCATATTCAAAGATATGAATGAAAGCCATCATATCCCTGGGGTTGACCAGCAGGCTGGCGAGGTCCAGGAGAAACTTCACCTCTTTGGCTTCGAAAAAGCTGGTTCCCCCTTTGCGGCGGCAGGGGATCCCCCGCTCCCGGAGGCTGGCTTCGATCCCGTCAGCACTGGCGTTGTTGCGAAAGATCACCGCGGTGTAAGTATGGGGTGTGGCGGATTCGGCGATCTGGGATGCGATCCCCTGATACTGCTCGAAGAGCTCCTCGAAAACCAGGAGTTTGGGCGGATGGTTCTTCCCCGATTTTCCGACGATGAGCTCTTTGGGGTAGATCCGTTCGTTGCGCTGGATCACCCGGTTGGCCAGGGCGAGGATCGCCGCACCGGAACGATAATTGGTCCGCAGGGTATAGACCCGGGCATCAGGATAACGCTCGGTGAAGGTAGCGATGTTGGCGATGTTGGCGCCGTTGAAGGCGTAGATGCTCTGGTCGTAATCCCCGACGCAAAAGAGGGAAGCCGGCTCCAGCGCATCGATCAAAGCTCCCTGCAGTGTGTTGGTATCCTGGTATTCATCGACAAGAACCTCCTGAAAAGGGATGCGTTCCCCCTCTTCCAGGCGCTTTTTGACCTGAAGCAGCAAATCGTTGAAGGAGAGAAAACCGTACTCCTCCTTGGTGCGTTCGAACTCGTCGCAGATGTCCACATAGATATCCATCCAGACCTCCTGCTCGGGACAACGCTCCAGAAACCATTCGTCGAAACTCCCCAGGGCCGCGTTTTGGTAGAGTTGATAGAGTTCGTAGAGATAGGTCGAAGAGAAAGGCTTCACATCGTAGCCCACACGCTTCATATCCCGCTTTTCGTAGACACTGCGAAAAAGGGTCTTGAGCTCACCGGGTTGCTTGAGGGTCGCCTGGGGCAAGCGGGTTTTGAGCCAGCGGTAGCAGACTGCGTGGAAAGTCCCCGCTTCGATCCGATCGACGATCTGGGCGGGGAAATAGTGTTTGAGCCTTGTGACCATCTCTCCGGCGGCCTTGTTGGTAAAAGTAAGGAGAAGAATTTTTTCTGGAGGAACACCTTTCTGCAGAAGATAGGCGATTCGTCCGACAATAGTGGAGGTTTTTCCCGTTCCGGCGCTGGCAATGATGAGATTGTGGCCGAAGGGGGCGGTCGCCGCTTCACGCTGCTCCGGGTTGAGCCTGCTCAGCGGCATGGAGGGTTACTTGTGGCCGAGGATGTAGTAGGTGTTTTTTCCTTCCACTTTCTGAAGAGCCACTTTGTACTTTTCGGCCCACTGCTTGACATACTCGTTGAACGCTTCGATCTCTTCGGGGTTCGTGCTGTCGGTCTTGACCTTGAGATAATCTTTGGAGTTGGACATCGCGACCACTCCGGCGAAGCGCTTCACTTCATCGTTGAGGGTCAGGATGTGCTTGGCGAATTTCTCGAAGCCGGGTGTGTTGTCGATAATACGCTGCATCTGGGCCAGTGTGGCCTCTTTGACGGGATAGCCGAGTTGAATCAGCAGGTTTTCGGGAGTCAGTTCAATATTCATTCAATACCTCGCTCTTGATCTTTGGTGAGCGGATTTTAGCAAATCTTCCATTAGAGGGGACTTCTAAAAGAGTGTCTCCCGGGGTTCGACCTTGGCCAGAAGCATCCGATAGTGCTCGAGATTCTGAAAGGCTTTCTCGTAACGCCAGCGCAGGACAAACTCGATGACCTGGTTCTTGCGGCTCGGCTCCAGGGTCTCGGCTTTGCCGAAATACCCCAGGGAAATGTTTTTCGCCTTTTTCTTGCCGTTTTTGTCCGGTTCGTAGGTGATGGCGATCACCTGGACATACTTGCCCTCGCGAATTTCACCGAAATCTTCCTCTTTGAGCCCGATTCCGCTGATATTCATCGCTTTGTAGATGAAAAGCTCCTCGATCGGCTCTACCTTTTTGCGAATATCGAGGGCCAGATAGAGTTCGGCCAGCCTTTCCAGGTTCCGGGCACGGACCGGTTCGCTGTGTGGGTCGACCCCCAAATGGGTATAAAGTGTCCGGGCCAGCAACGATAGATCGTGCGACGTTTCCCCTGCCGAAGCCTGTTCCGAACGCGCTGCATCCTTTGCAGCAGCGGCTTGAGCTTGTCGGGGTTTGACTTCTTTGGGCCGGGGAGGTTCATTCCCCTCCTCTCTGGGAGGCACTGTCGTCGCCTTCGGCGGGGTCGACTCTTTGTTTTTCGTCCCCTTCTTCGCGCTGAGTTTCTCTTCGAGCTTGCTGTTGAGTGCTTTAAGTCTATCCAGTGTATCGCTCATATTTTCCATCCACTTCAGCAGGTCTTCACCTGAATATTAAGTAATATAGTAGCACGCCTTCTATTAAACATATCTAAAAATATCAACAATACTATTAGAAAATATGGGATCATATTAGTTAATAAGTATTCAAGCGTTGAGAACGCTTCAACTCGATTGGATACAATGTCGCCAATATAGATTAATAAATGTATGGTGGGTATCAATGGATTATCTGGAAATCGAAGGTGGAAAGAGACTGAGTGGATCGATCAGAATCAGCGGGGCGAAAAATGCCGCCCTACCCGTTATAGCTGCCACGATTCTGAGTGATCAGCCCGTCGTCCTGGAAAACCTCCCCAACGTCGTAGACATCCGCACGCTTCTGAAACTGCTGGAAATGCTTGGCGCCGAAGTGGAGCACGAAGGGCATGTCGCCAGGATCGATCCCGGCACCATCACTTCGACCCGCGCCGTCTATGAGATCGTGGCACAGATGCGTGCTTCGATCCTGGTCCTCGGGCCGCTGCTGGCACGATTCGGCGAATGCGAAGTGAGCCTCCCCGGCGGGTGTGCCATCGGACAGCGTCCGATCGACCTGCACCTCAAAGCGATGGAAGCCATGGGGGCCCAAATTGAGATCAAGGGAGGCTACGTCCGCGCCATCGCTCCCGAAGGGGGACTGCAGGGGGCCAAAGTCGTCTTCGACAAAGTCAGTGTCGGGGCCACGGAAAACACGCTGATGGCAGCCGCACTCGCCCATGGGACGACCGAGATCATCAATGCCGCCCGGGAACCGGAGATCGTCCAGCTCTGTGAAATGCTCCAGGCCGGAGGGGTGAACATCGAGGGGATCGGGACCGGGCGCCTCACCATCGAAGGGACCGGCGGCACCCTCCTCCATTTCCCGGAATCGATACGGATCATTCCCGACCGGATCGAAGCGGGTACCTATCTTTGCGCCGGAGCGATCACCTATTCCCAGATCACACTGGAGGCGGTCAATATCGAGCATCTGCAAAGCACCATCGACAAACTCGAAGCGATGGGATGCAGTTTCGAATATCCTTCCGAAGAGAGTGTCACGATCTTCCCCGCCCGAGGAGGGCTCAAAGAGGTCAACATCGTCACGGCGGAATATCCCGGTTTCCCCACCGATATGCAAGCACAGCTCATGGCGGTCGCGACCTTGGCCGCCGGGGAGAGTCTCATCGAGGAACGGCTCTTTGAAAACCGTTTTATGCATGTGAGTGAATTGAACCGTCTCGGAGCCGATATCTGGCTCAAAGGAAATGTGGCGGCGGTGCGTCCGGTCGAGAAGCTCTACGGTGCCGATGTAATGGCGACCGATCTGCGTGCCAGCTCCGCGCTTGTCCTGGCCGGGCTGGCCGCCGAAGGAACGACACGCGTCCGACGCATCTATCACCTGGACCGCGGCTATGAAGATCTGCAGGGCAAACTGGAAGCCCTGGGAGCGACGATCACCCGAAAAAGCGAATAAGCCCTATCGCATTCTCCGTGCACGTGCCAGGCGTTCCGCCAGGACACGGATCCTCTCCAGATAAAAAAGCATCAATTCATCACGATCGGCGATCCGGTTGCGACGTCGGAGCCAGGCTTTCTCTTCCAGACGGAGGGCATCGACATCGATGGAAGGATAGAATTGGAGATGCCGGTAGATGGAGGAGAGCAGATTGTCTTCGATACTCAATATTTCATCACTGCAGACCGTCCGCTCTCCCGGACTAAGGAGACTCCAGTCCGTCGAACACCAGGGGGGCTGCGGACAATAGTCGGAGGGCATCGCCCACAATGCCGTCGAGAGAAAAACTCCGGCTATAAAACGGGGAAAGATTTTCATCTCTTTACTCCAAATTTTTTAGCTCACTGTCCCTGAGGCTGTTGGGCAGGAGCGACAGGTTGAGCAGACGGCTGCATATTCTGCGGCTGGACAGGCTGGGCAGGCGCGGACGGCGCCGGAGCCGTAACGACGGGAGCGCTCTGCCGGACTACGGGAGCAGGAGCCTCCTGGGTGATGGTGGGCTGGACCGGAACCCGGGGATTGCTGGGTTGCAGGATGACCGGCTGTCGGGGAGCGGGCATCGGGTTTCTCGGCTGGGCCAGACGGTTGGCCGAGCCACCGAGACGTTTCAGGGAAGCCAAAGTCTCCTGAATGTAATTGTCGTTGGACTGTTTGGCCGTATTGATCAGGCGATATTCGGTCTCATAGTCGAGATTGTAGCCGGCGGGCAGTCCGTTGGCGCGGCGGTACTCCGCAATGGCCCGTCGGGTCATCGGGCCGTTGGAGCCGTCGAGCTTGCCGTTGTAGAATCCCAGGATTTTCAATGCCGTCTGGACCCGGCGTGTCCGTGTCCGCCGGTCGCTTCCCTGGGCCGCCAAATTCCGATCGAATTGCAAAAGCGTTCCGAGATAGATCAGAGCATCACGCTCCTGGGGGCTCATATAGGGAGTATCCCCGATCTCATAGGCCTGGTTAAAGGCGCGAAGTGCATTGCGTGTCGTAAAGGAGTTGACCTGCCCATCGATTGGCCCGTGATAGTAGCCCAGGTTTTTCAGGGCGATCTGGATCTTCATCTCATCACTGTGATTCTCCTGCACAGCCGGGGCGGCACGATGTCTTCTGTGACGATAGTGACGTCGTCCGTGACGATACACCTCATTGGTGATGACCGATCCGACGACCCCGCCGACGACCCCGCCGACAACCGCATCGCCGAAACTCGCCTCGGCACTTTCGATTCCCGCGAGCGACAAAATGGCTGCCATAGCCAATATGTTGATCCTTCTCATTTTTCTCCCTTTGTTTTGTAGTGATTAGATTGTATAAGATGAAAGCTTAAGCCGGAAATACTTACTCGGTGCGGTAATGATCTTTGTCAGAATTTCGGCTTGGTGACGAGATACCTGGGACCCTTGGCGAATAGAAGTGTTTGCACTTCGCCGGTCACGGCATCTTCCATAGAAAGAGTCAGCTTTTTGTCGGAAGTATGGGGGAAGAGGATCCGATAGGAGTCAAACCAGCCCGGCGTATGTCGTCGCAAAGCCTCCGGCAGTTTCGTATGGGAGATTTTTTCGATGGCTCGGGGAGCTTGACCGTCGAGCTTCATCCTGCGCAGGGCCACACACTCCTCCGGATAGACGGAGAGGATAAAGCGTTCTCCCTCTTTGGACTCCTTCGGCAAATAGCTGACGATGGCGACCGTCGTATTTCCCTCTCCGTGTCGGAAGAGAATCTTTTCGCTCTGTTGGAGCATCGAAAAGTCCGAGCGATGTTTATGAAGCCGATCATAGATGTGCCGATCATTTTTGGCGGCACATCCCCCCAGCCAAAGCAGCGAGCCCAAAATAACGGCACCTCCACCTACTCTCACCAATCGTGCGGTCATCCGTCCACCTTCTATCGACTTTGATGGACAATTGTAGCATAAGGGCGAATCGGCGGCCCCTCCTACTGTTCAGGGGAGATATACTACAATCCCTTTAAAATAGATTCCTCCTCCAAAGGCGAATATGGAGTACAAAGCAGTAGCGTTCACCGGCCCCTCCAACAGCGGAAAAACGACCCTGATCGAAAAAATAGCCAAAAAGTTGGTTCCCGACAGAGCCGTCGCCATCATCAAACACGACCCGTCGGACAAAGCCCGCTTCGACCGCGAAGGCAAAGACAGTGACCGCTTCTTCAAAACCGGAGCGGAAACCGCGGTCCTCTCCCCGACACGGACGACCCTCTTTTCCCACCGTCCCCGCACGATCGAAGAGGTCGCCCGACTTTTCGGGGAGTTCGATCTCCTGATGGTCGAGGGGCTGAAGCACTTTCCCCTGCCCCGTATCGGTATCTTTCGCGGAACGATCGATCCTGATTATCTCGATGTCCTCCAGGCGGTCGCCGTGGACCAAACGGTCCCGGATGAAGAGCTCTCGGCACTGCCCGATCGAATAGAGGTCCTGGATCTCAACGACATCGATGCCATTATCCGATGGATCGATCGCCACGCCACCCTATTGAAAAAGGATTGAAAAATGCAGACAATATTTCAAAAGATCAAAGAGATCGCCCTCAAGGTCGATCAGGCGATCAAAGACCAGGAGATGGGTTACAGTGAGCAGTGTAACGCTTCAGGCGACGACCAGCTCAAACTGGATGTCTATGCCGATGAACTCGTCGAATACGGCCTGAGGGAGCTTCCTCTCGTCAAAGCGATCATCAGTGAAGAGAAAGAGGATGTCATGCCCGTGCACGAGGAAGGGAAATATACCATCTGTTACGACCCCCTCGACGGCTCGAGCATTGTGGATGTGAACCTTTCGGTGGGGACGATCTTCGGGATCTATGAGGGAGAGCCCAGCGGGGAAACCCTCGTCGCTTCTGCCTACATCGTCTATGGCCCCCGGATCGAGATGGTCACGGTGACGCGCGGCGGCGAAGTCCAGCACTACCGATCGGGCAGCAGCCAACTCTTCAATCTCTGCTATAAAGCGGTGCGCCTGGAGGAGAAAGGCAAACTCAACGCTCCCGGCGGCACCCAGAAAAATTGGCCGCCCCACCACAAAGCCTTCATCGATTCCCTCTTTGCCGAAGGTTATCGGCTGCGCTATAGCGGTGGGATGGTTCCCGACTTGCATCAGATCCTTCTCAAAGGGGGCGGCCTCTTCAGCTATCCGGGCACGAGCGACAAACCCGACGGTAAGCTCCGCCTTCTTTTTGAAGTCCTCCCCTTCGCGCTGATCTACGAAACGGCGGGAGGAGAAGCGGTCAATGAACAGGGAAAACGCCTCCTGGAGCTGAAAGCGAAACATATTCATGACACGAGCCCCTGCTTCTTCGGATCCCGTTACGAGATTCATAAAATGAAGGAGGCTTACGGTGTCCTCTGAGTCCGCTTCCCGGCCCTTCCCTGCCGATCAATGGGAAGAGGCGCTGGCCAGAGAGCTGGAGCGGCTCAAAGAGTGCCAAAGCGCTCACAACCTCTCCAGCTGCCTGCAGTGTCCGGAGATCCTCGGCTGCAAAATCCGGGAAAGCTACGTCACCGCCGTCTACGAGAGTATGAACAAAGGCCAGGGAGGCGGCTTTGAATTCTGATACCAAGCAAGGAGCCAAGATGAAGACTCTGACCGAAGAAGAGAAGGAAAAGATCCTCCGGAGCATACGCACCATCCCCGATTTTCCAAAGCCGGGTATCCAATTCAAGGATATTACGACTCTGCTCAACAATCCCGAAGCGTTGAAACTGCTGATGGACCATCTGGAAGCCAGATACCGGGATTATGAGCTCGACTACGTGGCAGGGATCGAGGCCCGGGGATTTGTTTTCGGCAGTGTCCTAGCCGACCGACTCGGGATCGGCTTCGTGCCGGTGCGCAAAAAGGGCAAACTCCCCTACACGACCGTCTCGGAAAAATATTCACTGGAGTACGGATTCGATGAGGTGGAGATCCATATCGACGCTTTTGGGGAGGGAGGGATGTGCCGGGAGCATCCGGCCAAAGTGCTTCTCATCGACGATCTGATCGCCACCGGAGGCACGGCCGCTGCCGCAGCGCGCCTCATCGGCAAAGTGGGAGCGGAGTGTGTCGAGTGCTGTTTCGTTCTCGAACTCTCCTTTCTCAAAGGGCGCGAAGGGATCGACGCCCCCGTCTACTCGGTCATTACCCTCTGATCCTCTCGATCAGTCGGTACTCTCCACGACTCTGATCTCATCGATATCGTCATTCATCTCGATACTGTCGAGGACCCGGAAACTCTCGGTGTCCCCCTCTTCGATCCCGCCGAATACCGTATGGACCCCGTCGAGATGGGGCGTATCGACAAAGGTGATGAAGAATTGGCTTCCGCCGGTATCTTTGCCCGCGTGGGCCATAGAGAGGGCTCCCCGCTTGTGGGGGATGCCGTTGTCGGTTTCACAGCGGATCGCCCAACCGGGCCCGCCGGTCCCGGCGAGTCTGGGGTTGTCTTTGGAGTGGGGGCAACCGCCCTGGGCCATAAATCCGGGGATCACCCGGTGAAACTTGAGCCCGTCGTAGAAACCGCTGTTGGCCAGATGGGCGAAGTTGGCCACGGTATTGGGGGCTTCTTTGGGGTAGAGTTTGATCTTGATCGTCCCCTTGGGGGTTTTGATGAGGGCGTATTGGAGCTTTTCAAGCTCTTCGGGACTGAGGTTGTACTCTTTGAGTTCTTTTCCGAACATTTCTATTCTCCTTGTTGATGGGTGATTTTGGGTTTGGGATGGGTCATGGCGCTGGCCTTTTCCAATCCCTGCATAATAAAGATAGTGGCGATGACAAAAAGTGCCAACACTATCAGCGGTGCAATTTTTTGAAACATTGCCGATTCCTTTTAGGCTCGTAGTGAACGTGAAGCGATTGTAGCCTATTTTCAGCTTTGATTCAACTATTTTCGACTATAATTCTGCGTCCTTAAGGAGACGTGGGTGAGCTGGCTGAAACCACACCCCTGCTAAGGGTGCGTGCCTTAACGGGCACCGAGGGTTCGAATCCCTCCGTCTCCGCCATTCAAACCCCCATTGATAAACCTTGATCTTCAAAAAAACCTCAATTACCAAAGTCTTTGAAAGCTTGATTTAAAGCGGACTTTTAAATAGATGGCCCATTCACACCATAAGTGCAATTTTCATTTCTAATCATGCCGCAAACTTTTTAAGAAACTCCCCCAAGAAAACCTCGTAAGGCGTTTTGAACCCCATAGCTTTTCGTAGACGATGATTAAGCCGGTTCTGAATCATGGCCAGTTCTCTTTTTGTTACCGTCAGGAATTCTTTTTCCTTGGGTAGATACTGCCGGATGAGTCCATTGGTGTGCTCATTGAGTCCCCGTTCCCAGGAGCGGTAGGGATTGGCGAAATAGAAACCGGCTTCCAGTTCCTCGGCGATCGTAATATGCTTGTCAAACTCCTTGATGCCCTTTACCGATAACGGTATCAATTTCCCAATCTCCGACTCTAAATTTCTTCTCTACAATCTTCGGACGTTTTTCTATCCCAACTCTTCTCACGCTTCATTCTTCCGGCAATCTGCTCGGGGGACCATTCCAGCTTCAATTTCGCCCGAACGTATCGTTCCACTCCCGGAGTCCACACAGTATATTTCCGTTTTCTCTGCTGACGCAGTCTCGCTTCACTGGCCGCATACTTCGGATCGTAATGCCCATCGAGATTACCGTTCCGTCTCAATTCCCGGCTAATGCTTGATGGGGAAACCTTTAGTTTCCGGGCTATCTCCTTCTGGCTGTAATCAATCTTACGGAAAGCTGAAATACGGTATCGTTGCTGCAGGGTTAACTGGCTATAGCTCATACAACCTCCTATCTTTTTGGTCGAAAACAAGGATAACCGAGCTCCGGTTAACCCTCTCTTACACACCTCAATTCGGAAAATTGCACTTTTGATTTGAATTGGCGTTTATAAAAAATTGTACTTATGGGTTAAATTAATGTAACAATATGCTACCATTTTTAAAATTCAAAAAAGGAAAGTCATGAAAGAAGATATCAATTCTGCTGCAAGAATAAAAGATAGTAGAAATGAAATTGTATATAGTGAAGAACTGCCTAATTCGTACAATGATGGGAAATTAGATAAAGAGAGTTTTATTTGCTTGGGATGTAATGCAAAATCCATTCCCTGTTCATATAAGCCTAATAATTTAAGACGACCTTATTATAAAGTGTTAGAGCATGAAAAAGAGTGTGAGGTTAAAAAATATCAAGAATTAGTCCAAATAGGGAAAAAGAAAAAAATAAGTAGTAATGATGGTTTTCCTGTTCCCTACCCATCAAAACTATATTTAATAAATAAAAATCGTAAAATTGCTTCAAGTAAAGAAAATCAAGAGAATATAGATACTAAAGAGATTAAAAGTTATCAACAACATACTGTACATACTACTGTCGATGGTAAGCATCATCGCATCAGTTCAACCATACGTCCAATTGTGAAACATTTTATAAATTTTCCACATGATAGGCATGTGAATGTCTCCACCGGCTAATAGCCGGTGGCTTCAGATTACGGCTGAAAGCCGGTCATTCAGCCTGAAGGCCGTCGGTTGATCAGACAACTCGGAACTCATCATCAAGCTCTGGTGGTTGTTGGTTCTTGATATATTCCATCCAGACTTCATCGGTCACATTTCCACTCGTTGCAACCCAGTATCCTCTCGCCCACAAATGCTGCCCCCAATACCGCTTCTTCAGCATCCGAAATTCACTCATCAATTTATGCGAACTCTTCCCTTTCAAATATTGCACTGCCTTTGATACGGACATATTTGGCGGTATCCCTATCAACAAATGTACATGATCCCGATTGATGGATCCTGCATAAATCACCATCTCCCGACTCATCGCAATCTCACGTAACAAATCTCGGCATCGGTACCCCACATCCCCTTTTAAGACGGGATAACGGTATTTTGTCGTCCACACGAGATGGTATTTACAGTCCCATACTGTATGCCCACCATTTCTATACTCTTGCATCTTTCAAGCATACCATATCCCGGCCGCCTAAAGGCGTGGGGTTTACGGATCCCCGATGGGGGACTCTAGAACTGGAAATACCAATGATAAATTTTGATACTTATAAAAGCGCCTTTAAAAAAATAAGCACATATGAAACCAGTGATCAAGAGTTCTTAGAAAAATATTCAATCAGAAGAATCTATCTTGGGAAATTGAGTCTTGCAAAGGATAGTGTAAAAAACAACGGTACCAATATTATGTTTAGGTTTTTTGATAAAGAGAAAGATATAACATTAAAAATAGATGTATCTGATTGGAGCGACAGAAAAATAAATGAAGTGGTCAATGATATTGAAGATTTGAAAGATAAAGTCAAAACACAATTTTCTGTAGGACTAAAAAAATCATGAAAGAAAAGAACAAATCATACGAAGATATATCTAAAGAAGAACGGAAAAAAATTAAAACAGATGATATTTATATTTTTTTCTTAGGTAGCCTATCAAAAGAAGACTATACCTTTGAATTATATGAAAATGATCATAGACTATACTGTACGCAATTAATTACAGGTAACTTGTATCCAGAATTGCACAAACAGGAAAGTATATGAAACAATAGTGATAAGTGAATATAACTTATCATTGTCCATGACAAACTACATCAAAACATCTCTTTTAATAACAATCCGTTTGCCTTTTTAAGAAGCATCGCGTAGCTTCCCGGATCTGCAGAGAGTTTCAAACGGACTTCATAGCCTGGGAAATCCCGATGAAGCACTTCGATATCCAACTCATTGATAAGGCACTCCAATCGGTTCAATGCACTGTAAGCACAGCCGATATGATAACGCTCCTTCATCACCCAATGCTTCAAATTCGCACAATCAATAACGCTGCTTGCCGCCTGGGTATAGGCCCGCACCATCCCGCCCGTGCCCAGTTTTATCCCGCCGAAATAACGGACCGTCAGGATGGCGCACTCCACGAGGTCGTTGCCGCGCAGCACGTTGAGCGTGGGCACACCGGCGCAGCCTTTGGGCTCGCCGTCGTCGGAAGAGTGTTCGACGATCTGCCGATGTTCGTTGAAGCGGCGGTAGGCGGTGACAATATGGTTGGCTTTGGGGTGTTCCTTTCGCAACCGGCTGTGAAGCGTTTCAAAATCGGCGATGGGAACGAGATAACTGAGAAACTTGGATCGTTTGACGATCGTCTCGGCGAAAAAACTTTGGGAAACCGTTTGCATAGGGAGAGTTTACAGGAAGGATGGGTAAAGATGGATAAAAAGCCCCAGAGGCAGGGCTCTTTCATAAGCCAAGGAGGGATCTAGATCCCCAGCTCTTGACGCACCTCTTTGACCGCTTGGACCATATTGGCCAGGCTCGCCTCCACCTCCGGCCAGCCCCGGGTCTTGAGGCCGCAGTCGGGGTTGATCCAGAGCTGCCGGGGCGGCAGGACTTCCAGGAGGGCGTGGATCTGATCGACCATCTCGTCCACACTCGGGACGCGGGGGGAGTGAATGTCGTAAACGCCGGGGCCGATCTCCATCTCATAGCCGCGCTCTTTGAAGATCCGCAACAGGACATTGCCGCTGCGGGCCGTCTCGATGCTGATGACGTCGGCATCCATCCCTTCGATGGTGTCGATGATGTCGTTGAATTCGCTGTAGCACATATGGGTATGGATCTGGGTCTCGGGCTCGGCGACATTGGTAGCGATCCAGAAACTCTCCAGAGCGAAGCGCTCATACTCGGGCCGTTTGGCCGAGCGCAGGGGGTAGCCCTCTTTGAACGCCGCCTCATCCACCTGGATCATCCCGATGCCCGCCTTTTGCAGATCGTCCACTTCGTCCCGGATCGCCAGGGCGATCTGATAGCAGGTCTCGGATCGGGGCTGGTCGTCGCGCACAAAAGACCAGTTGAGAATGGTTACGGGCCCGGTGAGCATCCCCTTCATCGGACGCTCGGTCAGACTCTGGGCGAAGGTGCTCCAGCGGACCGTCATCGGTGCGGGCCGGCTCACATCCCCGTAGATCAGCGGGGGTTTGACGCAGCGACTTCCGTAGCTCTGTACCCAGCCGTTCTCGCTAAAGGCGACTCCAGAGAGCTGTTCGCCGAAATACTCCACCATATCGTTACGCTCGAACTCCCCGTGTACCAGAATCTCCAGGTCGATGCGCTCCTGAAACTCCACACAGGCTTTGATCTGCTCTTCGATGTAGCGCTCATAGGTTTCGGCATCGATCCTGCCCTCCTTGTAATCCCGCCGCATCTTGCGAAGCTCGGGCGTCTGGGGAAAGCTGCCGATGGTCGTCGTCGCCAGGGGTTTGTACCCGAAGCGCCGATGCTGCGTTACGATCCGCTCTTTGAAGGGGGTCTTGCGTTTCCGGCGCAGAGTATCGAGGGCTTTCATCCGCTCCTGCACCGCCGGGTCGGTGACGTGGGAGCTTTCGCGCCGTTTAGCCAAAGCACAGCGGCTCTCTTCCAGAACCTGGTGCTGTGACTCAGCCAAAGACTTTTTGCGGAAAAGCGCGTTGAGTACATTCAATTCCTCCAGCCGCTCCGTGGCGAAGGCCAGGTAGCTTTTGACCGCGGGATCCATCTTCTCTTCGTAGCGCAGGGTAAAGGGAATATGCAGCAAAGAGCACGAAGGGCTCAGAATGACGCGTTCGGCGGGGACAGTCTGCGCTATGCTTTCGAGCAGTTCCAGACGCTTGTCCAGATCGGTCCGCCAGATATTGCGTCCGTCGATCACACCGGCGATCAGAGTTTTGCCCGAATCGGCGATCGCCTGGAGGGCTTCCCTGTTTTGCCCTTCGTCATAGAGAAAGTCAAGCCCGATCCCCGCAACCGGGGTTTGTGCCAGCACGCGGGCCGCCTCGACGGCGTGATCAAAATAGCTCACGACATAGAGTTTCAAGCGGGAGTCGATGCTCGCCAGGCGCTCGTAGGCGTTTCGGATCAACAGTCCCATCTGCGCCGCTTTGTCGGTAACAAACACGGGCTCTTCCATCTGGATGATAATCTCTTCCTCATCCAACTGGGCCAGCTGAGTCAGCAGCGTTTCATAAAGAGGCAGGATCCTGTCGAAAAGCCCCAGGGCGTCCACGTCGGGAGAATCGGGCCGTTTGGCGTTGGCCAGGAAGGTCAGAGGCCCGATGAGATTGATCTTGGGGTGCTCGATCCCCTGCGCTTTGGCTTCGGCGTAGCGTGCTATGATCCCCGAAGCGTCCGCCCTCCCCTGCAAAGCGGCACTGAGCTCCGGCACGATGTAGTGGTAATTGGTATTGAACCACTTGGTCATCTCCATCGCGGGGCGGCTTTCATCCCCTCGGGCCATCGCGAAATAGCGCTCGACCGGATCGCTGATCGTGCGGAAGCGCTCGGGCTCCAGGCCCAGGGCGACGATCATATCCAGGGTCTGGTCATACCAGCTGAAATCGTTGCAGCTGATCGCATCGATTCCCACGGCGCACTGATAATCCCAATGGCGGCGGCGCAGCTGGGCGCTGGTTTTTTCCAACTCTTCCAGAGAGCTCTCTTTTTTCCAATACTTTTCCAGGGCGAATTTGAGCTCACGCTTTTCGCCGATGCGTCCGAAACCTATATTCCACGTCTCAATCCGTGACATTTCTTATCCTTGATATTTATAAATATTTCAACAAAGGCTATAGGGTTCCCTACAGCAAATCGCTCTTGTTTGGGGTTCAGGGTGAATTAGGAAAAGAGAAAGTACGGTGGAGAAGTGCCGGTTTTTGTTTTGAAATAGCGTCCGGGAGGGGTGAAGAAAAATTTATAGAGATGCCAGAGTCGGCGGAATTTTCGGCGGAAGATACAGTTGCAGTGGCAAGCTTTCCGGGCGACCCGGGTCGTGACGGCCTCATAGAGCTCGGAGAGCTCCAAAGGCGGCGGCTCCTCGGACCGCTCATCGGTCTCACCGCCCTTTTGGCACCGATGGTGGCGTACAGTGCGCACATGATCCTCCGCGATGCGGATCGAACCGTTGAGTGCGGCGATGGCGCTGAGGCGGAAATAACGCCCCTTGAAACCGATGAGTCTTTTCATACCGGGAGTATAGCAAAAAACCGGATTCCGATGACTATCGGAACTATTTGCGGATCCCCTGGACCCAGGCGATCATCGTCTCGTGAGCCTGGGGATTGGGAGCGTCCATAAAGCTGACGGTGAACTTGTCATCCTCTTCGACGACGGCGATACTGCGGGGGCGGACAGCCGCCATCTGGGGGATGGGAAGCTCTTTGCCGAAGCAGAAGACGATCAGTTTGACATCTTTGATCTTCTCGTCCATTTTGTGATCGGGGAGGTTTTTGGTGTGGGTGTAGTGGTCGAACGTAGCGATATAGGTAGCGACGGGGTGGGCTTCGATCGCCTCTTTGAGGTAAGCGATGATCTCGTCGGTGTTGGAGAATTTCGCTTCATCTTTGCCGATCTCGGCCGCCTGGATGGGATAGGTGTCTTTGATGGTCATACTTTTCATCTTATTGTCCTTCGTTATCGATTTTATAGGGCGGCATTATACTCAGAATTTTATTTACCGTCCAAACAAAAAAGGGATAGAGGATCAAACCCGTCATCGCCGCCAGGGCATCCACCCCCAGATCGGCCCATTCGGCGCTGCGCCAGGGGAGGAAGTACTGGATGCCTTCGATCCCCGCCCCGTAAGCGACCAGCAGCCCCCAGCTCCTCAGCCAACCCGGCCGATAGGCAGCCATCAGCAGCCAGGCCAGGACTACAAAGGCGGCGAAGTGGTTGAGTTTGTCGGACCACCGGAAAGGCTTGGGGAGTTCCTGGGTCCAGGGCATCAGCGCCAGGAAGGCGATGATCGCCAAAGCAAGCCAGAAAAGCCGCTTCCAGGAGAGCGGTCTAGGCAGAGGCCGCAATCTTCTCTCCGATAAATCGGGCGAAGGCATCGGTATCGTTGGGGCAGCGGGCGACCCGGTAATCCTCGTAGCCGATCTTCTCGGCGATCTCCCGGTGCTCCCGGTCCAGCTCGAAGAGGGTTTCACTGTTGTCGACGGTAAAGGCCAGGGGAAAGATCAGGACCTTGAGATTGTCCGGCTTGCGCAGGAGATCGGCCAGATTGGGCTCCAGCCAGGCGGCATTGCCCACTTTGGATTGGTAGGCCAGTCTTATATTTTTAAATATAATCCCCTGCTCCCTCAGATAAATTTTGAGGGCCGAGACATTGGCTTCTATCTGTTTCTCATAGGGGTCACCCGCTTTGATGATACTCATCGGCAAGCCGTGGGCCGAGAGGATCAGGTCATATTCACTGGTATCAATCCCTTTGGCGGCCTGGCGGATCATCTCTGCCTGGATCGCCACATAGTCGTAGTCGTCATAATAAGGCTCGATGAGGCGGATTTTGGGCTCATAGCCCATCGCTTCGCAGCGCTCCTGCACATCTTCGAGCGAAGATTTGGTCGTGGTGGTGGAATATTGGGGATACATCGGAAAGAGGATCAGCTCCTCGACACCCTCCGCCTGAAATTCCCGCAGCGCTTCGTCAGCAAAAGGTGGCACATAGCGCATCGCGGGACGCACCGGCATCCCCGTCCCCTCCTCTACCTTGGCCTCCAAAGAGAGGGTGATCTCCGTTAGCGGAGATTTGCCCCCCAGCTGACGATAATTCTCCTGCGCCTCGGCCAGCCGCTTGCGGACGATCATATTCCCGATCATCCGCCGCATCCAGGGATTCATCGGCAGGATATTTTTGTCGGCAAACATATTCCGCAAGAAGAGCTCCACCTCTTCTATGTTGTTGGGGCCTCCCATATTGAGCAGCAGCACGGCGCGTTTCATTCTCATTATGACCTTGTCTTGTTTTGGGGAATGGTAGCATATTCGGGAAAACTGTTCTTTGGACTTTCTCTATCGATACGGGGATGGCGGTGCATGTCTCGTAGCACTGTCTCTACAAAATCTCCCTATTACCCTTCAGCTATCCGTCTATAACAATAACCAAAAGAAGGACTATTGTCTTAGTCTCTCCAAAAAGACACTATCTCTTCTCTTATAGCTGAAATAAGTCATTTTCCACAATAGAGTATTTAGTTAAGCTCTTAAAGTATCGCCCATTATACGTACAAAATACACGGATAATGTCTTAGAACCAATAGAATGACATCATAAATAGAATGACATCATAATATAAGGTATTTCTGGGGAAATCTAGTTAATATATTTGATATATGATGATTTGCAATATTGGTTGGGAGGAGCAGTAAGACATTTTAAAAATCGTACCGTTTGGAGACGTTGAAAGAATATGATACAAAGTTTTTTACATTAATTAATAATTTTTTACATTAATAAGGAGAATGGAAATTGAAAAAAATTTATTATTGTGTTTCTCAAATTAAAATGACTAAAATTCTATTAGAAAAAATTAATTCTGATTTTTTTTCAAGAGTCTTATCAAGACAGATAATTATCAGATTATATGATTTTATTACTTTGACAAGGCAGTATAATAATGCCTTTATTACTGATTATAATTTAAAAATAATATTAAAAAATAAATTAAACTCATTGTCTTATGAATTCGAAGATAAACTAAAAATTCAAAGACATAAATTCAGTGCACATTTTCAAGATTTAGAATTCATAAATAGAGCCGATGCTTGGTCAAGAATAACAAAAACTAAAATTGATAATTTTTACATTAATGTTTTGGAAATTTATAACTTATTGAAACACGAATGTGCTTTTCAAGACATATTAACCGAAAATTTGAAATTATCTTCAAATGACATTAGAGGAATAAAAAAATTAGTAAATAATAAAAATATAGAAAAAGAACCTCATTTCTCAAATGATATTTTATCCATAACTAGAACCAATGCAGTTTCAATAATACCTTGTCATCCAATACAAGATAAGGTTTTATCATTAAATAGTATTCATTTAATGATAGATTTCGAAGTTTCCCTTTACTATGTATTGCAGACTAAAGTTTATAAAGAGCTCATATTTATTATATTAATCACTGATATTGTAAATTTTATAGATAACTTAATTACAAGGGAAGGGTCAAAATACATTGGCCTAGATAAAATAATTGACAAACAAATTCGACCTTGGATGTATCTAAAATATCAAACAAATAAGCTAAGTAATTTTATACTATTAAAGCAAACAAAATATGATTATAAAACAGATACACAACTAGAAAATGTTCAAAATATATTAAATTCATTTTTGGACATCTATAATATAGAAAGTTTAAACGAAATTAGAATTATCAGAAATAAACTTTGTGCACATATTGATACTAAAGATAATTTAGATTATCTTTTGGAATCAGTTGATAAGATAGATATTGATTTTTTGTTAAAAATATATCTAGATTTTTATAGATTATTTTACACAATATGTAGTTCTGTTCATTATCTTAAACCATTTATAATCCCACCAACAAAGATACATGGCATAACTTCAATATCTCCTCAACCTGATAAAGATAAAATGTTTTTTAAAAGATAAATACATTCAAACTACATTTTATAAAAAATGAAGATTTGTATAAAGGTACACTCTTTTTTGAAGTATTAATAGACAATTATTATTAAATTAAAATCCAAGATAATGCAGTTAAATGAGGAGACAACAATGATCGAACTCACCTTCCTGGGCACCTCCGCAGGCGTTCCCACCCGCCACAGAAATGTCTCGGGCCTGGCGCTACGGCCGGAGCAGAGCGGCGGATGGCTTCTTTTCGATTGCGGAGAGGCGACGCAGCATCAGATTATGAAGAGTACACTCAGTCTCTTTCGCCTGGAGCGGATCTTCATCACCCATCTCCACGGGGATCACGTCTATGGGCTTTTTGGGCTGCTGGCGAGTCGGGGGATGTTGATGTGTGAAACACCTCTGGAGATCTACGGTCCGCCGGGGCTCAAAGAGATGCTCGAGAGCGTGATGCGACTTTCCCAGCTGCATCTGCCCTTCGAGGTGAAGACTAGGGAGCTAAACGGCACCGAGCGGCTCGAATTCGGCTCCTATCGGATCGAGCCGGTGCCGATGTCCCACTCCATCACCTGTTACGGCTACGCCTTTATCGAAAAAGATCGGCCCGGAAAGCTCGACCGGGACAAAGCCGCGGAACTGGGTATCCCTGAGGGGCCGATGCTGGGCCGCCTGAAGGCGGGCGAACCGGTGCTCCTGCCAAACGGAAGGATCATAGAGCCAGTAGAGGTCCTCTCCCTTCCCCGGCCGGGACGGCGCATCCTCATCGGCGGGGACAATGACCGGCCCGAGCGCTTCAGCCCCTATTCGGGCGCCGATCTGCTGATCCACGAAGCCACCTATACCCAGAAAGACTTCGACCGTCTGCCGCGGAAATTCAAACACACGACGGCTCTGCAATTGGGTTGTGCCGCGAAAAAGATGAAAATGAAAGCCCTGGCGGCGACACATTTCAGTGCGCGATATGATACGGCTCATAGAATGGATGAGATCGAAAAAGAGATAAGGGAGTGTTATAAGGGAACGCTCTACCTGGCATCCGATCTGATGCAGATAGAGCTTTGAGGATCAGGCCTCTTTTTTCTTGCGGGGTTTGGGCAGAAGCTCTTTGAAACGGATGTAGGTGATTTTGGCCACTTTTCCATTCTTGCGAACGGGGAGTTTACCCTCCTCTTCCAGAATTTCGTTGAGTTTGTTGCGCGCTTCGGTCATCGACATATGTTTGACCAGATAGCGGGCGGTCTTTTTCACCTCGGGATCTCTCAGGAGTTGTTCCATAGGGGAAAGTGTCTCTTTCTTTTGTTCTTTTACCGCTTTTTTCGCTTTTTCCAGTAGTGACATTACATAACCTTTCTTATAAAATTTTTATGAATCTTAGCACAAAAAAAGTGAACCTTTCTTAATCGCTAAAACTCCCTTTTGTAAATAATATCCACACTCTGCGATTCACTTCCGATACTGATGTCTGTTTGGGTATGTTCCGAATGTTTGATCCGCACGATAACCTTGGGTTCCAGTGAACGTTGATCGTAGAGAATGGTGATGCGTTTGGTGATCTTTTTGCCCACTTCGAATCCCGCGGTTGTCACGATGAGTGTATCGACTTTCAGACCGATATTTCCGAGAATCGACTTGGCGATTCCTCCGCCGACCATCGACATCATATCTTCGGCATTGTTGCCCGTATCCTCCGTATCGAAAAGGATAAAAGAGAGGATCTGGCTTTGCGTCATATAGGGGTCGCTGGAGAAGTTGATATTCGGTTCGGTAGCCACGCCGTTGACTCGGATATAGATCGTTTTGCTGTAGCGACGATAGACAAGGTTGATATCCAGAAGCGGCTGGGTCGGTTTGCCGGTGAAATTGACGCTGCTCTCTTCGAGAACGAATTTTTTCCCTTCAAAAATATAGTAGCCGTTTTTCGCCAGTTTTACAGACCCGAGAAGCTGCAAATCCCCGTTGTATGGTTTGATGACGCTCAATTGAGGGCGAATCTCCACAAAGACATCTTTCTGCTTGAAAAAGAGCGGCTTTTTGGTCTTGATAAACAAGGTGATCTGCACATTTTTCCTGAAGAAACTCTCTTCGTTTTTTTTCTGGTGCTGAACGATGATGATATCTTCATCCGTCGCGTAATGTTTCGCCTGCAAATCGTACATCACGTTTCCGCCCAGGATCGTCACGGTGCCCTTCGTATCGATCTTATCTCCGTTGATCTTCGTTTTGATGTCGATGGCGGCATCGAATTTCGCATTTTCGTGAATCACTTTGAAACGGGCCGCTTTCGCAACGATCTCACCCTCTTTCTTTTTGAGATCGTAGGCCCCGGTCACCTTCAGTGAATCGTTCACCCAGAAGGCGTCGATTACAATACGATCTTTTGCCATTCGGATACGGCTCGGTTTGGTGGCGAAGATCTTCATTCCCGCCGTTTCAAGAGAGTATTTCTTGATGATGAGCGTTTTGTTTTTCACGTCGGCACCGAGCACGATATCGATATTTTTGATCGGCGCTTTGATCCGGGCATTGTCATCGGGCACGAACTGTTTGGATTTGAGTTCGAGGCTTGCTTTGGAGAGTTTCTCGATCTTCAATTTCATCTTCAGGTCACCGTCGAGTTTGGGGATCTCCACACGGTAGATAGCGGTGAGTTTTTTGGTCAATGTTTTGACCGATGGGGTTAGAAGCGTGGCGGTGATCGTCTCTTTGGGGTTTCCTGCCACTTTGATCTTGCTTCCCGCCAAATCGATGAGCCCCGCAATTTTTTCTGCCGCAGTATCGTACTCCACATCGGCTTTGATCGCTTTGCTCGCCAGGGAGAGTTTGATGACCCTTTTGTCCATTTTTCCCTTGAGCTTGAGGGGATCGAGGGCGGAGAGATTCAGGTTGGGCAGGGCTTTTTTGAGCAGAGAATCTTTCGGGAAGCGGGTAAGTGCGCTCAAGGTGACATTGCCGTCGTAGAGAAGGTGGGCATCGAGATTTGCGACATTGGAATGGAGTTTGATCGCCGTATCCAGCGGGAGCGGCTTGGCAAAATCGACCGGCGTGCGAAGATCGAGAGAGAGTTGCGCACCCTGCAGCTTCGGAGGCAGCTTGATATAACGGGCCAAGCGGATGGGGGCTTTACTCTCGAGCTTCAAGAGCCCCTTTTTGAAGTCTCGGCTGACAAAAGAGCCCTGCAATGCCCCGGCATCGAGCTTCGCCAGGACGGAGTGGAGATCCCCCGCAAAATCGATCCGCGGCGCCCCGAGCAACTTTTGGATCTTGGGATCGCCCAATTCGACTCCCGGGGTTTCGAGGTATCCCCGATAGCCCAAGGCTCCCCTGGTGCCAGGTTTGAGTTCGGCGTGGAGTTTCAGAGGCGCATAGGGGGTCGAGAGATTCGCATCGTTCGAGACCGAGAAGCGCCCTTTGGCGAGATTGAAATGAAACTGTGTTACTGAACGATTGATATCCACGTTGAAGCTGCTGTTGCGATCCGCCAAGATCTTTTCGGCGTGGAAAGAGGCTTGCAGGATGACATTCTCGGCATCGGCCGTTCCGCTAAGAACAATCGGGCTAAAGGCCTCCGCACGGAGCGGGAGCCGGTAAGTCGAGAAGAGCGATTTGGCAAGGAGAATACGGTTTTTTCCGGGAGGGTTTAAAAGAAGCCGGTTCTCCTTTATGACGCCCGTAAGCTCCATATCTGCCAGGTTGGATTCGATCCGGGCGTGGAGCTTTCCACTCTTGGCCAGCAACTGTGTCAAGTCGACGTACATCTGCTCCAGCTCGATCCGGGAGCGCCGTGTCTGCAAGGGCTCCAGATGAAAGGGTTTTGTCTCGACCGATGCTTGATCGACGAGCAGTGTCGAAGGGAGGAAGGGGAGTTTCAACCCTTTGCTGACTGCCCCCTTCTCTTTCGGGGAGATAGGGGCATTGTCGGATACCTTTTGCGTCGCTGCTGAAGCTTTCGGCTTTTGAAACCGTTTGAGCCATTGCCTGATCCGCTCAAGATCCACATCGCTCAAGGCAAAATTCTCGATATGCACAAGCTTGGGCTCCAGCGATGCCTTCAGAGCCGTATGAGCCAACGGCGTATCGATCGACGCTTCCAGGAGCTTAGCCAGCGCCCTCTCCTCGTGGAGGTCCAATTTGGCATTCTCAATCTTCGCTGTGGCGGAACGGATCGAAAGCCCTTCGATCTCTTCAGGCTTGAGCTTGAGCTGCAACTGCCTGATCTCGATCGTGCGGGGGACAAAGGGGAGCGAATCCAAAGCCGTTTTTTTCGCCGGGGTGGGATGAGTTTCAGGAGCCGGCCTGGCTGTGGCTGTAGCGTTCTTCTCTGTCTCCTTCGATCCGGCCAAAGCGATCATTCCGTTGGCATCCAGATCGGAGACGGTTCCGTTATCCAGGATGAGGCGCCCTTTTTTGGCGTGGAGTTTCAGTCGGATCTGAGCCAGATTGCTTTGCAACTCGGCTCGCATCGCCCCTTCGCGGATACGCAGATGCTCCAGGTCCACATCCAAGCCCTGCCCTTCGACAGCTGTCTTTTGGAGATGGACCCCCTTCATTACGTCATAGGGGCGCATCGATAGCCGAACCTTTCCGGCGTGGATCCGTTTGGGGAGGAAGATATCTTCGGATGCCGGAGCGGCCGTCACATTGTTTTCACTTGACGGCTCCACTTTTTTCGTCGATGAGGCCGCTGTGGGTTCTTGCGATCCCAGATAGGCGATGAGATGTTCCAGCCGCGTCATATCCAATCCGTCGACGTTCAGATAGCGCACATCGAGAAAGCGTTTGTGGTAAGTGCCTTCGAACGCCACCTGGCCGATCGAGGTCTCGGCGAGCTGATTGAGCGTGCCCACATTGAAGCGTTCGCCGTCGTAGTAGATCGAATCGATACTGAGCTCCTCTTTTGAGACGTGGATCCCGTACCGATCGAAGGGCAGGAGTGTCAGTCGGATATCCTCGAGTTCGATATTCAGCGGGAGGGAAAAACCGCTTGATTCCGTCTCTTCTTCACTCTGACCCTCGGAAGGAGCCGTGAACTCTTTGATCATCTCCTCCAAGGCGGAGACATTGACATCCAAAACCTGCAGCTGTGAGAGGGTGAGCGTTTTTTTCAGCAGTGTATAGGGATTGATGCGGACTTTGATCCGGCTGGCCAATCTTTTCCCGCGGTAGCTGGGATTGTCGATCTCGATCCCCTTCAGCGGGTTTCCTCTGATCTTCTCATAGTCGATATGGTATCGGGGCAAATATTTTCCGGCGAGTTTGTCGATGACATAGGGAGAGTTTACCGTCAGGTAGAGCGCCGTAAAGAGGAGAAAGATAACCAGAGCTGTACCGATGAGAAACTTTTTCAAAAGGACTGTCCTATCATAATGGAAATACGATTGATCCCCGGGTCGTGAATATTGGCCCCGAAATCGAGCTTCAGGGGCCCGACGGGCGTCATATAGCGGATCCCTGCTCCGGCGGTCTGGATCCAGGAGGCCCCGGTGATACTGTAGGGGTCTTCGGCGATCAAGGTCGCATCGTAGAAGATCCCGCCGTAGAGGTCACCCCAGATGGGGTATTGGGCTTCGGCGGTGAAATTGAGCCAGGTCCGGCCGCCAAGGCCGCGGTCGCGGGTGGGGCTTACGGTCAATCCGATGTCGCGCTCTCCGTAGGCGCGGTTGCTGTACTCTCCGCCGGCATAAAAATATTTCGAAGCGGGCAGCAGGGTCCCCGTATCTTCGATCACTCCGGCCTTCCCCACCCCGGCAAGGGTCAACAGGCCGAAACTCTTGATGTAATGCCCCTCCAGAATGGCTTTGTAGTAGGGAGTATTCTCTTCGTCACCCATACTGTATCCATACTCCAGATATCCCGAGAGATAATAGCCGTTGCGGGGATCGGTTTTGGAATCCCTGCGATCGTAGTTCAGATGCATATATCCATAGAACAGATTGAAATCTCCCGGATAGAAATCCTTCTCTTCCGATCGATCGGGAGTTTCTGTTTCCGAGATACGCAAAAATTCATAGCGCAGCCCCAGATCATACGACCACTCTCCATCGTCATAGCCCAGTTTCGTATCCAGATAGAGCATCTGTTCGTCGTAAAAATCGTAGGCCTCTTTCCGATAACCGCCGTCGGCATAGAGATCGATATAGCGGTCCCACACTTGAAAAAGAGCCGGCTGGAAGAAGTTGACCGTCAGTTCACTCTTTTCGGCGGAATATTGCGCCACGACCCCCACTTTTCTCCCGTCGCCCATAAAGTTGAAATGGTCATACGTCGCCCGGGCCCGAAAACCGTCGACGGTGTCGTAACCGACCGAAACGGTGTAGCGTTGCATCTTCTGTTTCAAGCGGGCATAGACTTCGGGGCGCACTTCGTTGAAGTATTTGATATCGGTATTGATCACCGTTTGGCCAAAGATCCCCAGCTGATTGAGCGCGGCGTAGCTCTCATTGACCCGTTCGGTGGTGAAGAGATCGCCGGGGCGGTAGCGCATCCGAGAGAGAATCACCGCATCCCGAAGCCCCTCGGGCTTCTCTTTGATCGTCGTATTCCCGAAATGGCAGAGATCCCCTTTGTTCAATCGATAGACCAGGTCTACGCTCCGTCGGTCCAGATCCACATAGGCTTTGGTATCGAGGTCGTAACTGCAATACCCTTCTTTGAGCAAAGCAGTCTTTATCTTGCTTTTGATATCAACAAACTGCTTCGTTTTGAAAGGATCGCCTTTGTGAAAAGTGATGTAGTCTTCGATGGGGAAGTCGCTGCTGACATTAATATCCTTGACGACGACCGGTTTGCCCTCGTGAACGATGATTATCAGTTTGTCGGGACTCTTTTTGATTTCGAATGTGGCATCGTAATACCCCTGGCTGTCGAGCCATCCCCGCAACGTATCGGGAATAGCGGGGATGAGCTTTTCCGGGATTTTGGGGGTATGGTCCCCCCAGAAGATATACCAGGGATTGACCTCCGCTCCGATGACTTTGAGCAGTTCGTCGGGATCGAGCTCTTTGAGCCCTTTGACTTCGACGGGAACCTTGCGGACCGTTTTCTCCTCTTTGACGGAGCTATTGGACTCGGAGGGGTCAGGGGCAGCTTCGAGTGTCCCCGAGAGGAGCGTCAACGCCAGGATAAAAAGAAAAAGGCGAGCGAGCGTCATACGCCAAGCCTTTCGGAGCTTTCTTGCAAAAGGCTCAGGTCGATGATCCGGTCGCAGGCCCAGCGGGCCAGGTCCATATCGTGGGTAATCAGCAGGATCCCTACCCTGTCCAACAGTTTGATCAAAAGTTTCATCGTCTCCAGCTGGGTAATGTTGTCCAGGGCGCTGGTGGGCTCGTCGCAAAGCAGGAGATCCGGATCCATCCGCAGCGCTCTGAGGATGCTGCAGCGCTGGAGTTGTCCTCCGGAGAGTTCGTGGGGATATTTGCCCAAGAGATCTCTATCCAGGCCCAGCGCCGCCACCTGCCTGGGATCTTCCGGCAGGGTCGCCACCTCGTCGATCTGGCGGTCGATGGGATAGGAGGGGTGGAAGGAGCTGTAGGGGTCCTGGAAGATCCAGCCGAGCCGCCCGTGCTCGATGCGGCCCTTTTGGGGTTTGAGGTTTCCGGCGATCAGCTCGAAGAGGGTGGATTTTCCACTGCCGCTGGGACCGACGATCCCGAGACACTCTCCCCGTCTCAGCTCCAGGGAAAATCCGTCATAGATCTGCCTGCTGTCGGGATAGGCGAAACTCAGCCCTTCGATCCGCAATACGGTCTCCTCTTCCTTTCGCACTAGCGCGTCTGCCCCTCACCGTAGATTTTGTATTTGTAAGTGGTCAGCTCGTTGATCCCCATCGGGCCGCGGGCGTGGAGTTTGTTGGTGGAGATCCCTACTTCCGCACCGAAGCCGAAGGCCCCGCCGTCGGTAAAGCGGGTCGAAGCGTTGACATAGACGCAGGCGGCGTCCACTTCGTCGAGGAATTTCTCCGCCGCACGGTAATCCTCGGTGATGATCGCTTCGGAGTGGCCCGAACCGTGACGGCGGATATGGGTGATGGCTTCGTCGATGTTCTCCACCACCTTCACCGCCAGGATATTGGCCAGATACTCGGTATCCCAATCCTCTTCGGCCGCCAGCGCCGCGTCGATGATCCCGCACGCCTCCTCGTCGGCCCGCAGTTCCGTTCCCGCCGCGCGGAAGGCTTCGTAAGCTTTGGGGAGGAAATCCCGGGCGATGGCCCGATCGACCAGCAGCGTCTCCATCGCGTTACAGACCCCGGGGCGGTCGCACTTGGCGTTGAGGGCGATCTTGAGCGCCATCTCCTGATCGGCGGCCCGGTGGACGTAGGTATGGCAAAGCCCCTTGTCGTGCTTGACCACGGGGACGGTGGCGTTTTCGGAGACGTAGCGGATGAGTGTCTCCCCGCCTCTCGGGACGATCAGGTCCACATAGCGGTCCTGCCTGATGAGATAGGCCACCCCCTCACGGCTGCTGTCGGGAAGCAGGGAGATGATTTCCCTCGGCAGCCCCTCCGCCTCCAACACCCCCTGAAGCACTTCCGCAATCGCCCGGTTGGAGTGTTCGGCTTCCTTGCCCCCTTTGAGGATGGCGACGTTGCCGCTTTTGAAACAGAGCGCCCCCACGTCGGCGGTGACGTTGGGGCGGGATTCGTAGATCACCCCGACCACTCCGATGGGGACGGAGACCTTTTCGATCCGCAGGTTGGCGTCGTTGCGCCACCCTTCCAGGACTCGCCCTACCGGCTCTCTAAGTGCGGCGATCTCCCGCAGGGAACGGGCCATCGCCTCCACCCGTTTCTCGTCGAGAAAGAGGCGATCCTTCAGAGCGCTGCTCAGCTCATTTTCTTCAGCCGCTGCCATATCCTTGGCATTGGCCTGCAAAATGCTCTCCATCTCCTCTTCCAAAGCGTCAGCCATCTTTCGCAGAACTCTACTTTTGGTCGCTCCATCCAGTGTCGCGATGACCGCGCTGCTCGCTTTCGCTTTTTGCAAAAAACCTTCCATCTTCACTCCTCTGATAATGCGCTCGATTTTTTCTAATATTTTATCCTATCTTTGCGCTATATTTATGTGAAAGCTTTTATAGAAAAAATATGAGTGAAAAGAGATGAAAACAGAGGAGGCTTGATGAGCAAAAAGTTGATCCTGATGCGCCACGCAAAATCGAGCTGGAAAGAGCCATTGCCCGATCAAGAACGCCCACTCAACAAACGGGGCAAACGGGCGGCGAAGATGATCGGAAAGACCCTCGCCGAAAAAGGGATCATTCCGGACTTGATCCTCAGCAGCGACGCCAAAAGGGCCCGAGCCACCGCCAAACGGGTTTTAAAAGCCCTGGATAAAGAGAAAATCGACCTTCAGCTCGACCCGGCACTCTATGCGGCCGATGCCCGGGAGATTCTCCGAGAAATCGAAAAAACGGAGGACAAGATCCAAACACTGATGGTCGTCGCCCACAATCCCGGCATCAGTGAATTGGCGGTGATGCTGAGTGGTGAGGACGCGTTCTCGTGGCTACCGACCGCTGCGGTCGTCGTTCTCGAGATCGATGGGGATTCTTGGAGGGAGATCGCTCCGGGTAAGGCGAAAGTGCTTCTTCACCTCATTCCCCGGGAGTGGGAGAAGAGTTGAGGCTCTCTTACTTCTTGGCTTTCGCTTCGAGCTCTTTGGCCCGTTGGGCGACCGCTTTTTTCAATTCATTGGCATGCTTGGCGATGCGCTGCTGAGCCAGGAGCATACTGAGCTGGGTCAGGCGGGGCAGAACGCTTAGGGATTTCTGACCCAGTTTCGTGGAGTAGAATTTGGCCAATTCGTGCATCTCCTCGGGGCTAAACGCCTGAGCGTAGAGCTTCGCCAAATCCTTTTTCATATCTTCCCACTTGGTATATTTGTGGAAAAAGTCCTTGTAGATATCCTCGTAGGGAGCCATCGCGGGCTGACGCTTGAGCTGGATCTCCAGGGAACGGTCAAGCGCCGTGCGGATTCCCTCTTTCATTTTCAGCGCCTTGAAAAGTTCATAAGCCGCTTTTTCCGCTTCGGGGGTCAGGGGCTTGAGCTTGGGAGCCTGTGTTTTTTTGGCCGCGGGAGCCTCTTTGGGACCGGCCATCAGTGCGGAGCCACCGAAGAGCAGGGAAATTGCCAGGAGCGTTTTCATCGAAGTTTTGATCATTTGATTCCTTTGAATATAGATAATATGGCGAAAGATTAGCGAAGATTGGTTAACTGAAAATTATCGGGAAGTAAGGCACCGACGGCTTCACGGGGTGCCTGGATCAGGAGGGGGTGCTTTTGGGGATCGAGCCAACGCATAATGCCTCGCAAATCACCGACGGACATTGCGGTACACCCCACGGTTGGCTTACCGTCCCTGCGTTTGATATGCATAAATATACAACTGCCGGCTCCGGGGATCCTCCCCGGATTGTGGGCGACAAAGATCCCGTAGCGGTAGAGCCCGCTGGGGAATTTCATCCGCTCGTAGCTGCGGTAATCGAGCCCAACGCGGCGGCTGTCGATGATCCGATTGTAGCTGCGGGAGTGGGGATCGTCGACACAGCGGCTGAAGCGATCCATCCGCCGGTAGGGATAGCGAAACTCGGACGCACCCTCTCCGAAAAGAAAAGGCAGTTCAAAGACCCCCGCGGGGGAGCGCTTGTCCCCTTCACGCTTGAGCGCTCCTCTGGCAGGGGCCGGCAGAAGCCTGCGCCCCCAGGCCATCCCGCGGCTGCCCAGCTTGACCGGGATCGCGGCGCCGACACGCTTCCAGCTCCTGCCATGCCTCTCCCACCGGGTGAGAGTCCCGTGGTCCGCCTGCCAACTTGGAGAGACCACGACCAGGAGCTGGCGGGTATCCGAAGGGAGCCTGCCGGCCTGGAGTGCAGAGCTCATCAATAAAATTCCCAGGAGTGTTCCAAATCTCTCAAACAGGCTTTTCATTGGGCCTCCGACGCATTATTCTCTTCGCTCTCTTCGGCGGCATTGGCCTTCTGAATATAGAGGTAGAGCGCGTGGATCTCCTTCTCCGTCAGGAAATAGCGGGGCATCACTCCCCGTCCTTTGAGAACCGCCCGACGAAGAGTCGCCAGATCGCTGTGACGGATATCGGGGCCTTGCAGGACTTTCGCTTTGCCGTGTTCTTTATATCGGGCGATGATCGCCCCTTCTCCGTGATCCCCGTGACAGGGAGCGCAACTGACCCCTCGGGGGTTTTGATAGAGCATCTGTCCGTATTCGAATTCAGAGATAAAATCGTCACTCCAAAGCACCGTAGCCAGGAGCAGAAGCATTCCCCAGATTTTCATCGCCGGCAACCCTTTGTGTTTAAGTCGATTCGATATAATACCCCAAAAATTTCGGCCCCCAATCATCGAGATGTCGGGGCATAGACGAAAGCGAGTAACCATGCAACTCATCGACGGTAAAGCTCTGGCCCAGAAAATCCGCCAAGAGGTCAAAGCGGAAGTGGAAGTCCTGAACCGGGAACACGACATTGTCCCGGGCCTGGCGGTGATCCTGGTGGGCAACAACCCCGCCAGCCAAGCCTATGTGAAGATGAAAGCCAAAGCCTGCAAAGAGGTGGGCTTCTACTCCATCGTCCATGAGATGCCTGAGACCATCAGCCAGGAGGAGATCGTCGCCACCATCGAAATGATGAACGCCAACCCCCGCATCGACGGGATCCTCGTGCAGCTGCCTCTGCCCGAGCACATCGATACCAACCGGATCCTCGAAGTGATCGACCCCGCCAAGGATGTCGACGGTTTCCATCCCTACAACGTCGGCCGCCTCGTGACCAACCTCGACGGCTTCGTCCCCTGCACACCGCTGGGCGTGATGAAGATGTTCGAAGCCTACGACATCGACCTGCAGGGGCAGGATGTCTGCGTCGTCGGGGCCAGCAACATCGTGGGCAAACCCATGGCCGCCCTCCTCCTCAACGCCAATGCCACCGTCACCGTCACCCATATTTACACCAAAGATTTGAAAGCCCATACGTCCCGGGCCGATATCGTCATCGTCGGGGTGGGTGTCCCCGGCCTCATCAAAGCCGATATGGTCAAAGAGGGTGCTGTCGTCATCGACATCGGGATCAACCGCCTCGAGGACGGCCGCTTGGTGGGGGATGTGGATTTTGACGCCGTAGCCCCCAAATGCAGCTACATCACACCCGTTCCCGGCGGGGTCGGCCCCATGACCATCGCCATGCTCCTGAGTAACACCCTCAAAGCGGCCAAGCAGCGGATCGCTCGATGAAAAAATTTGCCCGCGGCCTCTACCGTTTTTCCAGCAGTTGGACCGGGACGATCATCATCGTCCTCCTTCTGATCTTCTTCGTCGCCCAATCCTTCGTCATCCCCAGCGGTTCGATGAAGCGCACCCTCCTCATCGGGGATTTCCTCTTTGCCAAGAAGTTCAGCTACGGGATCACCATTCCCGAGCTCCCCTGGGTGGGGCTCAAGCTCCTGCCCGACTTCCGCGGCGACGGCCACCTGATCGACGGGCCCCGTCCCAAGCGGGAAGATATCGTCATCTTCTACGTCCCCAAGGACCGCAAAACCCATTTCGTCAAACGTTGTGTCGCGGTGGGCGGGGATGAGATTCTCTACTACGACAAACACCTGCTGATCCATTTCCACGAGGGCGACGAGTACATCCGCAGCCACTACCCCGCCCGCAAGATCGTTACCGTCCTCGGCAAACTGTGGGTGGTCAACCCCTACAAGGACAAATATCCCGGCATCCAGTACAAACCCGAGTACAACGGCAACAGCTTCCTGATGCTCCTCTATCGCAGCCCCCAGGTCGATATGAAACCCCTCTTCCTCCCCGAACTCAAGGCTCCGGCCTACAGCATGGGAGGCACCCCGGTGAATGTCTTTTACAAAAAGGTGGAGCCTGATCATTACTATATGATCGGGGACAACCGGGACAATTCCGAAGACAGCCGCTTCTGGGGATCGGTCCCCTACAGCCTCATCATCGGCAAGCCCTGGGTCATCTACTTCAGCATCGAATACCGCAGCTACGACCGGGTCATGTACGGCAAAGGCGGCGGCCGCGATCATCAGGCGCTTCGCAAAGTCTGCGGTGATCTGCCTCTGGACTCCAAGGAATGCCGCGAAGCCTGGGACAAACACCGCTTCACCGTCCGTTGGGACCGGGTTGGGCGCAACGTCGACCGTTTTCAGTTCGAAGTCCCCAAGGATGACTGATGAGTGAATTGGAGCTCCTCAAGATCATCGCCTCGATCCTGGCGCTGATCGTCTCCGTGGTCGGGCACGAGATCATGCACGGATGGGTCGCCTACCGCTACGGGGATATGACCGCCAAACTCCAGGGGCGTCTCAGCATCAACCCCATCCGGCATATCGATCCTGTGGGGACCATCCTCGTTCCTGCATTGCTCTACGCGATGCACGCTCCTTTCCTCTTCGGATGGGCCAAGCCCGTTCCCATCGATATGAACACCGTCCTGCGCAAGGGCGGTTACGGCGCTGCCGTCGCCGTGAGCCTCGCCGGGATCACCTACAATTTCGCCCTGGCGATCCTGGCGGCGACCCTTCTGCCTCTGGCCTGGCCGCCCCACGGGATGCTGGGGGCCTTTGTCTACCTCTTCCTGGCCCAGAGTGTGATGATCAACGTGGTGCTGGGGGTCTTCAACCTCTGGCCCATCCCGCCTCTGGATGGTTCCCAGGCCCTGCGCTTTTTCGCCGCGAAGATGGGTTGGAGAGGCTTCGTGGAAGCCTACGAGAAGATCTATCCCTACGGGATGATCATCCTTTTCGCCATCCTCTTCACCCCCTTGGCAGATATACTTTTCGCCCCCGTCGGCTGGATCCTCAAATGGATCATTCCAGGGTAATGACGATGATTGAAAGTCACAAAAATACAGTGCATAGATCGCGTTGCGTAGCAACGCTTACCACAATTACTCATTACTCATTACTCATTAAAAAAGGAGAAACCATGAAATTCTACATCGCGACCGACCACGCCGGATACCACTACAAAGCCGAAGTCATCGAGTATGTCAAATCCAAAGGCCACGAGATCGAGGATCTCGGCCCCTACACCCCCGACCGGGTCGACTATCCCGATTACGGCCGCAAATGCGCCGAAGCGGTCAAAGCCGACGAAGGAAGCTTCGGGATCATCATCTGCGGCACCGGGATCGGCATCTCCATGTCAGCCAACAAAGTCCCCGGCATCCGGGCGGCCCTCTGCCACGATGCCTACACCGCCACCATGGCCCGCGCCCACAACAATGCCCAGATCCTCGCCTTCGGTGAGCGGGTCGTCGGTATGGGGGTCGTCCAGAGCATGATCGATGCCTTCATCGAAACCGAATTCGAAGGCGGCCGCCACGAGCGACGTGTCGAAAAGATCAACGCCATCGACGAAGAGTACCGCTGTAGCTGACCAGCTATGAGCCGTGTCCTTTCAACCGGGATCACCGATGAAGAGGAGATCCGCCGGATCTTGCGCGATGAAGGCTATACCAACATCTTCCGATGGTGCGACAGCGCCGGCACCCGTTACGGGGAGCATACGCATCCTCATCAGGAAGTGCGCTGGGTCCTCTCCGGCACCCTAGAGATCATCAAAGGGGGAATGACCCTTCGTCTCAAAAGCGGCGACCGACTCGATTCAGCGCCCGACACACCTCACAGCGCCTATGTGCCCGAAGACTGCTGCTATCTCTGTGGCAGCAAATAAATCATCTAGGCAAAGCACATAAAACATTCAGCCGCTCTTTTCGTCACTGCATAAGCCATTCCAATGCCTCAAACGACCCGGCCCCATCGCTTTTTTACCCCCTCTTGGATATAATCGCGTCAATTTATGAGTGCCCGGCGCCCGGCGCCCGGCATTGAGAAGGACAAAGCATGAGTGAAAACAAGAAGAATCATTACGATCCCAAAGCGGTCGAAAGCGACTACTACCGCCTTTGGGAAGATCGGGGCTATTTCGAGATCGACGGCAACAAAGCGATCCAGCAGGAGGGCAAGACCTTCTGCATCATGATGCCCCCGCCCAACGTCACCGGGCATCTGCACATCGGTCATGCCCTCACCTTCACCCTCCAGGACATCATCGTCCGCTACAAGCGGATGGACGGCTACAAGACCCTCTGGCAGCCCGGCACCGACCACGCCGGTATCGCCACCCAGAATGTCGTGGAGAAGCAGCTCCTCGAGCAGGGCAAAACCAAAGAGGAGATCGGCCGGGAAGCCTTCCTGGAGTTGGCGTGGAAGCAGAAGGAGAACTCCGGCAACGCCATCACCGCCCAGCTGCGGCGCCTGGGGGTCTCCCCCGCCTGGAGCCGGGAGCGCTTCACGATGGATGAGGGCCTGGCTAACGCCGTCAAGCACGCCTTTAAGAAGATGTACGACGAAGGTTGGATCGTCCAGGGTAACTATATGATCAACTGGTGTACCCACGACGGGGCACTGAGCGACATCGAAGTCGAATACGAAGAGCACGAGGGCAAACTCTACTACATCCGTTATCCTCTGAGCGACGGCAGCGGGCACGTGGTAGTAGCTACGACCCGTCCCGAGACCTTCTTCGGGGATACCGCCGTCATGGTCAACCCCGCCGATGAACGCTACAAAGATCTTGTTGGCAAAAGCATCCTCCTGCCCCTGGTCGGCCGGGAGATCCCCATCATCGCCGACGAGCATGTCGATATGGAGTTCGGGACCGGTGTGGTCAAAGTCACCCCCGCCCACGACCCCAACGACTACGAAGTGGGCCTGCGCCACGGCCTGGACTTCATCACCGTCTTCGACGAGAACGGTATCCTCAATCAATACGCCGGGGAATTCGCCGGGATGGAGCGGCTGGAAGCCAGAGAACCCGTGGTCGAAAAGCTCAAAGAGGAGGGCTACCTCGAAAAGGTTGAAGAGCACCGCCACCAAGTCGGCCACTGCTACCGCTGCAAAAACATCGTGGAACCCTATGTCTCCAAGCAGTGGTTCGTCAAAAAAGAGTTTGCCGCCGATACGATCCGCCGGGTCAATGAAGGGGAAGTCCGTTTCTTCCCCGAGCACTGGATCAACAGCTTCAACGCCTGGATGCGAGACCTGCGCGACTGGTGCATCAGCCGCCAGCTCTGGTGGGGCCATCAGATCCCGGTGATGTACTGCGACGACTGCGGCCATCAGTGGGCCTTCGAAGGAGAGCGGCCCACTGAGTGCCCCAAATGCGGCAGCCACAATATCCATCAGGACCCCGACGTTCTCGATACCTGGTTCAGCTCCGGTCTCTGGCCCTTCTCGACCCTGGGCTGGGGCAACGGCGAAGCGCTGAAGGGGGTCAAGTGGTTCGAAAACGATCTGAAAGAGTTCTACCCCAACTCCCTGCTCATCACCGGCTTTGATATCCTCTTCTTCTGGGTAGCCCGGATGCTGATGATGGGTGAGAAGCTCACCGGCGAGCTTCCTTTTCCCCACGTCTATCTCCACGCCCTGGTCAAAGACGAGAAGGGGGAGAAGATGTCCAAATCCAAGGGCAACGTCATCGACCCCCTGGTGATGATCGACAAATACTCCGCCGACGCTCTGCGCTTTACGCTGGCGGTGCTGGCGGTCCAGGGGCGGGATATCCGCCTCAGCGAAGAGAAGCTGGAGCAGAGCCGCAACTTCACCAACAAGCTCTACAACGCCGCCAATTATCTGCTGATGAACGTCGAGTGCTTCGATGAGCTCGATCCCGAGAAGATCCAAACCCCTCTGGGGCGCTATATGCTCAGCCGCTTCTATCTGGCCGTAGAAGAGACCCGCAACTACATCGACCAGTACCGCTTCAACGACGCGGCGACCATCCTCTACCGCTTCCTCTGGGGTGAGTTCTGCGACTGGGGCATCGAGCTGAGCAAAGCCGACCGCGCCAGCGTGCCCGAGTTGGGAAGCATCTACCGCGAATCGATGAAGCTGCTGCATCCCTTCATGCCCTACCTCACTGAGTATCTCTATCAGCGCCTCGGCAGCACCGACCTGGAGCAGAGCGAATCGATCATGATCCGCCCCTACCCCCAGGCGGGAGAGCCTGATGAGAAGATTATGGAAGAGTTTGCCCTGGCCATCGAAGCCATCGTCTCCATCCGCCGCTGCAAAACCTTGGTGGACAAAGCCAACCAGCGCATCGAGAAAGCTTACGTCAAATTCAATGCCGAGGATCTCGATACCGAACTGATGAAACCCTTCATCGAAAAGCTGGCCAAAGTGGATGAAGTGGAATTCGTCCGCCACAAGCCCGAACAGGCCGTCACCGACGTCAGCGACCACCTGGAGAGCTACATCTCCACCGCCGATATCGATATGGGCCCCATCATCGAAAAGCTCGAGAAGCAAAAAGCCAAACTCGAAAAAGAGATCGCCAAACTCTCGGGCATGCTGGGCAACGAAAAATTCGTCGCCAATGCCCCCGAACAGGTGATCGAGCAGAACCGCAAAGCCCTGGCCGAAGCGGAGCAGAAGCTAGAGAAGGTCAAAGGGGAGCTTGCCGGCCTGCGCTAGCCGTTGTAAAAAGGGGTGTCAAGCACCTGTAGGTGCCATTACTCAAGAGTGTAGAAAGACCGTAAAATCCCCCTCCAGATACCCCTCTTTGATGCTGACTGTGGCCCCGAGTGGTCGGCAGAGTTCGATCACTTCCCTTGGTTTCCAGTAGCCAAATTCTCCTGAGCGTTCCCGCCCTTCCAGCAGATTGAAGACAAAACCTTTTCTACTCTTCTCAAAGCAACGACGGATAAAGATCCCCGTCTCGGTGCGGGTGAGCAGATTCATCGAGCCGCTGGCGACATACCAGTCGGCAAGCGGAAGTTTTTGGCGCAGGATATCCCGGCGGAGTATTTCGCATCCGGTGCGTTCTCTGGCGGCGGCCGCCATCTCGGGATGCAGATCGATGCCGATATAGCGGCCGGGCAGATTGCCCTGCTCCTGGAGGTAGAGGTAAAAGTCCCCCAGTCCGCAGCCCGCATCCACCAGCGTATCCCCCTGCAGCCTTCCCAGGCAGGAGGCGATCGCCCCGAAACGCCGCCGCTGGGTCCGGGCCGAATCCCAGGCCACCCCTTCGGCATTCAGACCATACGTACGAAGCTTTTCATCGTAAAAGGCGATCTGATCAATGCGGGCCATCAGGACTCCTCCCTCACTCTGCCCCGCAGACGTTTTTTGCCACCGAGCCTTTTCTTGGCCTCGATGCGCCGCTTGACCGAGCCCTTGGTCGGCCGGGTGGGTATCCGCCTTTTTTGTGTGCGTGTAACACTTTTGATGAGTTCTATCAAGCGCTCGAGAGCTTCTTCTCTGTTTTGCTCCAGGCTTCGGTACTGCTGGGATTTGATGACGATGATGCCTTCCTTGCTGATGCTTTTGTCTTTGAGAGCGAGAAGCTTCTCTTTGTAAAATTCAGGAAGTGACGAAGCGGCGATGTCGAAACGCAGATGCACTGCGGCTGAGACTTTGTTGACCTTCTGACCGCCGGAGCCCTGGGCGCGGATGGCGGAGAACTCCACATCATTTTCGTCGAGGGAAAGATGGTCGGTGATTTTCAGTTTTGGCATTCTTCTCTTTTCACCTCGTAACTTTTCAAGATTTGCTGTCTATTCTACCACGCGTTTACTCTGAAAAATTATATAGCAGATACGCCTGTTCCTAGTCTGGCGCATTTAGCACTCTTGACATATAATTTCCCATACGAAATCACTATAGATTTATAAAGGGATTCTATGCGTTTTTCACTCTTCCTATCCGTTGTTATATTTATACAAAGTCTTTATGGATTCAACTTCCATTCCGGATGTAAAAGCGGCAATTTGGGCCTCCTCTCACAAACGATATGCAGCGATCGGGAACTAAGCACATTATGGAGTTCTATCCAAGATCTTCTCTTTGTCGCCAAAAGCCGGACAAGCGATTCCGAAAAAATAATTTGGAATCAGGAAGCATGGCTGCGTCGTTTAAGGGAAGATTGCGGATACGGCGGGCGGTTCTGCCTTAGGGAGCATCTAAAATCTCGCATTGTAGAACTCCGTCAACGAATTGACAGGCCAAAGCGTATCACTCCAGCGACACAAAGAATGCACCACTCAGCATATTCCCCAACGAGTGAAAATCACTTCCCCTACCAAGTAAAAACCCATTATCCGATTAGAGTGAAAAAAGATGCACTTTCACAGTCTCCTCTTCCCCGATTCGAATTGATTCGGCGACTTAAAAATATGGAGTACACCATAGAAGGAAAACGGTATCGGTTATATAACGGTCGCTATCACAATTCCGCCGAATATGCCTACGTCGATTTCGGAAGACTTTTGACAAGCGGTGATATGGATGGTGACGGTGATACAGATTATGTTGTCACCGTCTATTTCAACGGTGGAGGCTCAGGGATTTTCCCCTATCTTTTTGTTGTCTTTCAGGATAAAGGGACTTTCTTTAGCTCCCTGCCGGCTTCTCTGCCCGACCGCAGCAAAATAGATTCCGCCACGATTCGGGACAGTAAAATCGTCCTTTCACTCATTGAACCGGGACCTAATGACCCCGGATGCTGTCCCAGCCTTCATCGCACGCGAATCTACCGTGTAATTGGTCAGGAACTTTCTCTAATTTATTAGTGGGATTGGGAGAACGGATCATCCGTCATCAATTGTAAGAAAATCTTTCAAAAGAATAAACACCCAAGAAGATCGCTGCCAAGCCAAAGAAACTGAAAAAGCCAACAATGTCGGTAACGGCCGTGAGCATAATACGGTAAAGGCCACGATGAAACCAATACCGAAACTGAGATCCGCCATTCATTTATTGCCTGCCCAAGCGGTCAGGAGAAAGATATCGTATTCCCTGCCCTCACCTTTATTTACAGTATGCACCAATTCATAGCTGACATTCCCGAATCCCGCCTTTCGGGCCGCTTCGCTCAGCGTCGCCTCGTCGAAACCGAAATGGTAAACCCCTTCGTTGCCCCCATCGTGGAAATCACCTTTTTCGGGAGCCAAGTCCGCCAAAGCGATGAAGCCGTCTTCTTTGAGCAGGGAGCGCAAATGCCGCATCAGAAGCTGCGTATCTTCTATATGGTGCAGGGTCATCGAACTGACGATTCCGTCGAACTTCTCCTCCGGGCGGTAACTGAGTATATCGGAGTGGACCCTTTCGATCTCGGGCGCGACTTCGGAGAGTTTTTGCAACATACCCGACGAAGTATCCACCGCGACGACCTTTCCCACGTAAGGGGCAAGCCGCCGTGCCAAAAGCCCCGTCCCCGCCCCCAGATCGAGCAGATGCATCGAGGGATTCAGATCGATCTTTTGGATAATGACCCGGGCAACCGTTTCGGCCAGGGCCTGTCTCCGGTCCAGGGCGTCCCAGTTTTCAGCTCTCTTGTCGAAACTCATATCGTTCCTTTTCCAAGGGGGCAATGGCAAAAATTATTGACTCTTTATTCAAAGCTTATTTTCCTCTTGATCCACCGTATCCAGAGGAGTCACATACTGATCGTTGAGCCGACGGATCGCGGCGCGCGAATACTCGATGATGTTTGCGAGCCGCTCTTCGGTCCGGCGGAACCACCCTCCCGACCAGAGCGAAAGGATCGGCCGGTACCAGCGTGTGCGTTTTCGCAGTGCCCCGGCCAATTTCGGATCCTGGGCTTCTGCCTTCTTGATTTCGGAGCGGGCGATTTTGGCACGCATCATAAAATGGAAAAGAATGAGCAGAAGCAGGCCGACCGCACCCGCACCCGCGATCAGGGGCAAGGTCCCAGGAAGCACTCCCGTCACGAAGAGAGAGGCGGCCCCGCCCGCCAGCAAGAGTGCCATCAAAAAGTCCGCCAGCAAAACCCGTCGGCCCCAGCGCTGGAGGGCTTCGCGGATCGCGGGGAGTTTCTTGTTCTCGATCTCTTTGGCGAAATCCTCCAGGGCTTTGGTGATCCGATAAGCCCGCTCCACTTTGACCCCTTCCATCCGCTCATAGATCTTCGCCAAATCTTCGTTGCGTTTGCGTTCCAGGCGTTCGGCGATGGCCGGATCGTCAATGGGCTGTTTGGCGCTCTCGTTGTAGATGGCATAGAAATTACCAGCGATGAGCCCCTTTTGCGAAAGTGCGCGCTGCCAGGCACCGATGACATCTTCGAGGTTGTCCTCTCGGGCTGTGGTATCGATCTGATTCAGGATGTAGAGGATCTTGTCACGGTCGCGCTGCTCCACGGTGCGGGCCACCAGATGCTCCAGGGTGTCGCGCATCGCACCGGGCTCGGGATGGCGCGCATCGAAAAAGATCAAAACCAGATCCGACATTTCGATGATATGGCTGCTGATCCTCAGGATGGCATTGCGCTGACTGTCCGCATCAAAGCCGGGAGAGTCGATGAGGATCTTTCCTTTGAGATTCTCGGAAGGCACCGTTTTGAGCTGGAGGTAGAGGTTGACGCGGCTCCCCTCCCCCGGATCGACACGCTCCACCTTTTCACTGATGTTGTAGAAAGGAAAACGTGGATCGGCATCGAGGGCCAGGCCGGGCAGGGTCGTCACTTTGTCCCCCGCCCCATAGCAGAGCACGGTAAACTTGTCATCGACTGCCTGATTGCCGCTCTGCTGGACCGGCATCCCGAGATAATCGTTGATGAAAGTGGATTTACCCGAGGAGAAAGTCCCGAGAATGGAGATCAAAGGCCACCAGGAGATCCTGGCCGTATAGGTTTCGTTGGCATCGATCAATCCCAGGCTCCGGGCGACCGAGTCGAGTTCCTGATACTCCTGAATCACATCCAGAAGTACGGGGTTTTCCGCACTGAGATATTTTTTGAGCTTTTCATAACGTTCTTTTGGCTTCACGATGACTCCAGGACAAAATTTATCGCTATATCTTACCTTATTGTTGAGATCTGTGACAAATCATCGGGTGGATTTTGGAATATTTCAGAAGGTCTGGGATAGAATCTTTCTATTATGTATATGTAAAAAGGACAGTGAGATGAATAAGATTCTTAGAAACACCATCGCGGCAGTCATTTTGCCTGCGGCGATCTGGGCAGGCGGTGATCTCGCACCCGCTCCCGCAGCCCAATCCTCCGACTGGATCGACGGAATCGGCATCAGTTACGGTCAGAGCAAGGACAATATCGATATCTACCGCCTCTACCTGCGTAAAGATTTCCAGAGCCGATGGTTCCAGAGCGATCTGGGATATCTCTCGGGGTATTGGGAAGGCTCTCTCAACTACTGGGACGGCTACGGAACCCACAACTACGGGGTAGCCCTCTCCCCTGTCTTTACCTATCTCTTCAATACCTCAGGCACTTTCACCCCCTATCTGGAAGGAGGGATCGGCGTCTCCTGGTTCTCCAAGACCCAAATGGGCCCTCGGGACCTCTCGACTCATTTTCTTTTCGAAGATCGTATCGGTGCCGGAGTACGCATAGGCAACTGGGATCTGAGCTTCCGCTATATGCACTACTCCAACGCCGGGATCAAAAAACCCAACGACGGGATCGACATCTTCATCGGCTCCTTGAGCTATCGATTCTAATTCCTCTCTTCTCCTCGCCCGCCTTTGGTGGTGGGTCTGTATCATTTTTCCCTGCAAATATTGAGCTAATGCTACTAAAGTAGCATTAGCATAGCTGACTAAACTATATAATTCATCTTCAACCTACCAATCAATTCAAAGGAGATGAAATGAGCGAGAAAAAGAGACGCCAAGAGCAAAGCAAAGTCACAGAGAGAGTCGAAACAGCCAAAAGCGGCTATGTGGATGAACGCAACGAACAGGTCAAACAGGAGGCGATCGACGCCGTCAACCTGGTCGTACAGGTTCTGAAACAGGTCGAAGAGAAGAAGAAAGAAGAGGCTGTCAAAAGCATCGAAGAAGCCCTGGGCAAACTGGAAGTCCTGGTCGCCAAAGATCCGGATCTGCAACTCTTCCCGGTCGATGTCCAGGAGCAGGTCGTCGACTATCCCGGAACCGTCGAAGAGGTAGTCGCCGCCAAGAAAACGGTCAAAGAGCTGATCGAAAAAGATGAATTCCAGGCGGCCAGAGAGCTGATGCTCACCCTGGCCAGCGAATTGGATATCTACATCACGGCACTGCCCATCGGTACCTATCCGGCAGCATTGAAAGCGATCGTGCCTCTGATCGAAGAGGAGAAATACGACGAAGCCACCGCGCTTCTGGTCCAGGTCCTCGAGACACTGGTCCTGCAGAAAGTGGTCATCCCTCTGCCCATCGTCAGAGCTGAAAAAGCGGTGGAAGTCGCTGCGGCAGCCGCCAACGACGAGAGCAAGAAAGCCGACCGAAAAGAGCTCGAAGAGCTCCTGGCTTACACCAAAGAGCAGCTTCTGCTGGCCCAGGCTCTGGGATACGGCAAAGTCGAAGAAGATTACAAAGAGCTTCTGGAGATGGTCGATGCCATCGAGAAGAAACTCGAGGGAGGCGAAGAGACCAAAGGGGTATTCGACGATCTCCTCGAAAAGCTCAATGGCTTTATGGGCGGCTTCAACAAAGCCGGCTGATTGTCGACTCCTCCGGCAAAAGCCGGAAGGAGCCTTTTCTCAACCTACTATCCCTCTTTACTTTCCCCAAAATCCCCGGACTTTTTATTTGTCATTCATATGCTTCAGGTTCGGACAATCATTTTTGCTCACGTTCACCCGCAAAATCTCATTTTTTCCCGTTTTGTTCAGGTAGCGGTAGCTTATGTTGATTCCCGCCTGGAGAAAGCGTTTGGCGTTTTGACAGACCCCACGTTTGATCACCGGAGCCATCCGTTCCCGTCCCTCTTTGCGCAGCGCCTCATCGCTTTTGGGCCCTGCATCGACTTCGAAGGTATAGATCAGCCTGGTGCCGTTGCTGTCTACGCCCACCAGCGTCGTGTAGGCATCGACCTTCTGGGGAAGGGTTTCGCGCATCCCCTCCACCGCCTTGCGGACTACATTGAGGTTTTGTTGGCGCATACGGTCCACGCTCAGGTCACCGCCCAGTTGCATCGTGGACTTGTAAGGGGTCAGAGAGGTACTGGCGACTCCCTGAACCGTTGTGATGCCAAAAAGCAGGGCAAAAAAGGTTGAACGTGCCTTGAAGAGAACTTTCATCGATACTCCTATGATTTTGAATTTTCGGGGAGGCAAAAGGCCAACAGCGATGCGGTCACCGCCACATTGAGGGATTCCACTCCCCGGTTCATCGGGATGGCGATCCGCTCGTCGCTGAGGGCGGCGATCTCCGGGCTGACCCCTTCGCTCTCGTTTCCAAGGATAAATACTTCTCGGGAAGTGGGATCCAGTTTGCGATAATCGGTCGAAGCGTGGGAATCGAGGGTATAGAGCTTCGCGCCCGCTTCCCGGAAGAGCCGAAGAGTCCCCAAAAGCGAATCGGCCCGGATGATGGGGATCTTGAAGAGGGTTCCGGCGCTGGCTTTGATGGTCAGGGGCGAGACCAGAGGGGCGTTGCCCTTGGCCGACATCACGATCCCGTCGATCCGTCCCGCCGCGCAGGAGCGGATGATCATCCCTACATTCTGCGGGTTGGTCACCCGGTCCAGAGCGATGAGGCGGAAGCGCTTATGCTCATTCAAAAAGGCGTCGGGCGTCGTCAGATTCTCCAGCACCACATCCAATGCCACCCCCTGGTCTTGCCGGGAATTTTTGGAGATACGGGAGAGGGCCTTTTTCTCGTGGGTGCGGATCTCGATCCCCCGCTTTTTGGCCAAAGCCACCATTCGGTCGAGCTGTTTGGAGGGCTTATTACTCTCACTCAAATGCAGCCTATGGATCTGAAGCGAAGGATCTTCCAGTGCTTCGAGCACCGGATTCCGACCGTAGATTGTCAGGACTTTTTCATAAAAGCTTTTTTTCTCCTCATAGGAGACGAGCGTTGTGCGTTGTGCGTTGTGCGTTGAGTTTTTTTCAGCCATAGTTTTTCTTGAGCCCCATTAGCATACGAGAGAGTTCATCTGTCTCTTTCACCCATCGCATACCTTCTTTTCTATCGATATATGCTATCTCTATTCCGATATAGGTTTGAGTGATGAACTCTGCGGCAGAGCCCCTTGCAATCTCTCTCTATAAAACGAACTTTTTCTCGATTGGAATCTTTTTCAATCCCCTCGGCAATATTGCTTGCAATCGATAATGCGCTTCGGGTGATCTGATCTTTGAACGCGAAATCTCTCAACTCCGATAGATGTCTGTAAACATCAACACTGAGACGGCAGGCTCTTTTCCAGACATCCAAACGTTCACATTTCATACTACTGCTACTTTCTCAACACTCAACACTCAACGCTCAGCTCTCTCCTGGCGTCTCCGATGCTCGCTTCGCGCGCATAAACGGATCGCCGTGCGGACCTACAAACGACACGCAGGTGTCGTTTGCTCAACGGTCCTCCCCATTCCACGCGATATGGGGCTTGCCGTTCTCGTCAAACTCCACCGCCGGCATCCCCATAATATTGAATCCACCGTCGACATAGTGGATTTCACCGGTCACGGCGCTGGAGAGATCACTGACGAGGTACATTCCGCTGTTACCCACCTCTTCGATGGTGATGTTGCGTTTGAGGGGGGCGTGGGCGGCGTTCCATTTGAGCATAAAGGAGAAATCCCCGATCCCGGCGGCGGCCAGGGTCTTGATGGGGCCGGCGCTGATGGCGTTGACCCGGATCCCGTCACGGCCCAGGTCTTCGGCCATATACTTGACGGTCATCTCCAGAGCCGCTTTGGCAACCCCCATCAGGTTGTAGTTGGGGATGTATTTGACTCCGCCGTAATAGGTCAGTGTCAGCACGGCGCTTTTGTCGCTGAGGATCGGCTTGAGCTCCCGGGTCACTTCGATCAGAGAGTAGACGGAGATATCCATCGCGACGTTGAAGGCCTCTTTGGAGATATCGGTGAAGTGACCGCTGAGCCCCTCTTTGGGGGCGAAGGCGATGGAGTGGACGATGAAATCGATCTGCCCGAAATCCCGCTCCAGGGATTCCCTCAGCGCTTTGATCTCTTCGGGTTTGCTCACATCGCAGGGGTAGAGGCGCTCGGCACACCCCAGCTCTTCGGCGATGGGTGCGAGCTTCTTCTCGAAACGTTCATTGAGATAGGTGATGGCCAGCTCGGCCCCCTGATCCCGGCACGCTTTGGCGATCCCGTAGGCGATGGACTTTTTGTTGGCGATCCCCAGGACGATCCCCTTTTTTCCCTTCATCAGCATCGATACTCTCCTTGTGGTCAAATGGCGTTATTCTAACATAAGGCTGCTTCCCGCAACGTAAGCTTTCGCTTAGCGTCTCAAAGTGGCGATCAGCCGCTTGGGCTGCTGCAGCAACTCCAGTGCCCGAGCGATGTCAGGCACCAGGAGATCGGCGGCATTGAGCGCCCGAATGCTGAGCCCCTCTTCGCCCAATACGGCGATCCCCAGACCCGCTCGCTCCAGCATCGCCGCATCGTTGTTGCCGTTGCCTATGGCTATAACCCCTTCTGCCCCCAGACGCTCGACAACAGCCGCCTTCTCGGCGGTATGATCCTGACTCTGCAGAATATGCAGCGTCACCGGCAGTCCCGAGAGCTCCTCGGCCACCGTACCGAAGGTATCGGCGGTGAGGACATAGAGCTTGAGCGAAAGGGCCAGATCTTCCAACTGCCAGGTGAGCTCCTCTTTGAAGCGGCCGTCGAGGGCGACGGTGCCGTTATAGTCCAGGACCAGCGTATGGAGATCGAGGGTTTTATATTTAGGAATATCAACCAGCATTCTGCGCCTCCCTGTAGAGTTTTTCGGCAAAGGCCGTCGCTTCGGCATCGGCCTTCTCCCCGCCCACGATCCGGGCGATCTCCCGGATCCGTTCCGGGGCTTCCAGACTTCGTGCCCGGCTGCGATCCCCCTCTTTGTTCACGAGGATGTGTTGATGGGCACGGGCACTGAGATGGGGCTGATGGCTGATGGCAAAGACTTGATAGACCGAAGCCAGACGGGTGATCATCTCGGCGATGGCGATCGATTCGTCCCCGCTGACGTTGGCATCGATCTCATCAAGAAAGATCACCCCCTCCCCCGGGGCCGTCCCAAGGGCGGTAGCCGCCAGCAGGGCCAGGCGCAGGCGATTGAACTCCCCGCCGCTGAGCGTCGCCACCGTCGAGCGGTTGGTCAACTCCAGGCCGACCCGATCGACCCCCGCAGAGCCGAGCGCACAATGCTCGAAGGTAAAGCGGACACCGGGGAGCTTGAGGCGTTCCAGATTGGGGGCCATCGCCTTGGCCACCGCTTCAGCCTCAGCCTGGCGCCGGAGCGAAATCTCTCCGGCCAGCTTCCCGAGTGCCTGCTCCTCCGCTTCCAAAAAGGCTTCCAGCGCACTTTTGTCCTCCTCGATATGCTCGAAGCCGGCGAGTTTCTGCGCCTTCTCATCCCGATAACGCAGCGCCTCTTCGATGGAGCCGTGACGGGTAATGAGACCGCTCAGCTGCTCCAAACGGTCCAGGATCTGCTCCACATCCAGCTCGGCCAACTCTTCGGCCAGGTTTTCGATATCTTCGAAATCGCTCCGCAGCTGGTTCATCGTATCGCTGAAATAGCTGCCGTCCTTGCCCATCAACTCGAAGACCTCGTCCACGGCCCCTTCCAGCTCAAAAATCGTCGAGGCCCGATCCATCGCTTCGCGGATCCGGTCGATCCGGGAGAGCCGCTGTTTGATCTCCAGGAGCTCCTCATACTCCCCCTCTTTGGGTGCGACGGCATCGATCCGCTCGATCTCGAAACGCAGAAATTCGATCCGCTCACGCATCTGCCGTTCTTTGGCTTCGATCGCGTCCAACTCCGCCCGCTTCGCGGCATATTGGGCATAACGCCGGGAAAACTCCTCCAAGATCCGGGTATATCCGGCATCTTTGGCCCCCAAAGCCCGATCGAGCAGTTCCAGCAGCACTTCACTCTCGAGCCCGCCCCGATCCCGGACACTCAACGTCCGGAAATAGGGAGCCAGCATCGAGGAGAGGGCCTTTTTGGAAATCTTTTGCCCCTCGAGATAATAGGCGACCCTCCCCTTGCGCAGGGTTTTGACCGAGAGGATCTCATCGAGCGCGTAGGCTTCACTCTCCAGACCCTCCGGACGGTCAAACTCCATTTCACAAAGGGCCGCCTCGGCGCTGCCGTGCCCCAGAGCCGCCAGCATCGCCCCCATCAAGACCGACTTCCCCGCCCCGCTGGGCCCGGTAAAGACCACCAGCCCCGGAGCGAACTCCAGCTCCACCTCGTCGAAACCGAGCAAATCTTTAAGATAAAGGCGATGAATCATTCAAACTCCGTTTGAAAAGTCGCAAGTCGCAAGCACGGGGCTTCGCCCCTCAAGTCGCAAGATTTTTGGACAATGAATATTTGGGATTGATTGTCATCATTCAAAGTTATTATTTTGCTGTTCATCAATCCAAAATCCAAAATCATCACTTCTCCATCATTCGGTTACTCGGTTGCTCATTACTCGGTTACTCATTATTTTCACCAGTTCCTGTCTCCCCAATGAAGCTTGTCCCGCAAAACAGAAAAATAGTTCCTCTCCTGGCGGTGAAGCAGCCGGGCATCCTCTTTGGCGACGGAGATGAAGACCCGATCCCCCTCTTCGATCTCGTAACGCTCCTGTCCGTCGATGGTGGCGATGGCTTCATATTTTTCAGTATCAAGCTCGATGGCGAAATCGGCGGGGACCACCAAGGGCCGCTGGTTGGTCAGGGAATGGGCCAGGACGGGGGTGAGGATAAAGGCCCGGGTCAGGGGATAGACCACCGGGCCTCCGGCAGCCAGGTTGTAGGCGGTGGAACCCGTCGGTGTGGAGATGATGAGCCCGTCGCCGCGATAGGTGTTGAAACGCTCCTCTTCGATGGAGGCGTTGACGATGACCATCTTGGAGGGGATGGGGCTGCTGACTACCACGTCGTTGAGGGCGAAGAACTCCACCTTGGCCCCCGACGCCTTCTCGATATGGCCGGCGATCATCAGGCGGCAGTCGATGCGGTAGCGCCCGTCGAAGAGCTGGTCGAGAAAGATCGGCACCTCCTCGATGGTCACGTCGGCCAGAAAACCCAGGTTCCCGGCATTGATCCCCACCACCGGTTTGTGCCAGGGGTAGCTGCGCCGCACGAGGGAGAGAAGCGTTCCGTCTCCACCCAGGGAGACCAGGAAATCACTCTCTTCGCACATCTTCTCAAAGGGAGTCCCCCGCTCGCCGATCATCGCGGCGGAGCGCTCCGCCAATGCCACGCGGATCCCCCGCTCTTCGAAAAGTTTCCGGATCTCCTGGAAGATCGGTTTGATCTCCGGAGAATCGGGTTTGAGAACGAAACCGGCCGATTCGATCTTCTGCAATCGATCCTTATTCATTATACTTCCTTGATATTTACAAATATTTCAGCCGACTACTTGGCCAATCGCAGTGAAACCGGAGCGTGATCGCTCCCCTCGATCTCCGCCAGAATGTCGGCGTCGAGGATACGCTCCTTGAGATCTTTGGAGACGAAGAAGTAATCGATCCTCCAGCCCACATTCCTCTCTCTGGCTTTGGTGCGCATAGACCACCAGCTGTACCGCTCCGGTTCGTCTCCGTGGATATAGCGGAAGGTATCGATGTATCCGTGCTCGATCAGCTTGTCGATCCAGGCCCGCTCCACAGGCAGGAAGCCCGAGATACCTTCGTTCTCCTTGGGCCGGGCCAGGTCGATGGGGCGATGGGCGGTGTTGACATCCCCGCAGAAGATGATCGACATCCCCTTTTTGCGCAATCCCTCGATATGCTCGAAGAAGCGGTCATAAAACTCCAGTTTGTAGGCCAGGCGCTCTTCGTTGCGCTTGCCGTTGGGGAAATAGACATTGAAGAAGGCGATCTTATCGAAGTGGATCTCGTTGATCCGCCCCTCTTTGAGAATGTCCACCTCGTAGCAGGGGGAGTAGTATTCCGGCTCCAGATCCGTAAAGAGCGCTACCCCCGACTGCCCCTTTTTGTGGGAACTGCTGACATAGCGATGGGCATAACGGTGTTCGAAAAGATCCTCGGGGAATTGATCCTCTTCCGCCTTGACCTCCTGCAATCCCAGGATATGGGGCGGCTCTTTGTCCACCCACTTCAATGCGCCCTTTTTGGCGACCGAACGGATCCCGTTGACGTTCCAGGAGACAAAATAGTAATGATCCGGCATTCTCATTGCTCCGTTTTATAGTATTTGATGTAATAGATAGTTATCAACGCAACCGACATCTCACGCCAGACCACGTTTTCACTTGATAGCTCTGGCAGTCGCAAATATGAGAAGCGTAAGCAAAGGATAACTGCTTATCCTTTGTAGCTTCGGAACCGAAATGGTCGGAGCGAAGCAAAGCCATAAAGGAGGGTGCCTCTTCGAGGTTGAGTGCTCCTTTGTCGCCATCAAGTGAAAACTCCGCGTTATGTGTCAGCGAAGCTACTTGATTTATAATGAATTATAGCGGATATGTCAGGAGAGAGGCGGGAATATCACTTTGTGCAAGTTTTGCTATGCTCTCGAAAAAAAAGGGAAACAGATATGGCACAGAAAGATCAGGAGAAATGGGATCGAAAATATATGGAGAATCCCCGGCTGCGCACGCCCCGTCCTCCGGCGAAGTCCCTGGAGCGGCTCCCGGCCCATCAACCGGGTCTGGCCCTGGATCTTGCCTGCGGAACGGGGCGCAATACCCTCGCCCTCGCCCGCCGGGGCTGGCAAGTCGATGCCGTCGACCTGTCGCCCGTCGCCCTGCAAATCCTCACCGAACAGGCTCAGCAAAGCGGCCTCGCCGATCGGATCCGTACTTCGATGGAGGATCTGGATACCTTCAGCGCTCCCGAGGAGCACTACGATCTGATCCTGATGACCAATTACCTCGACCGGGAGCTGATCGAGCGGATAATCCCGGCTTTGAAACGTGGCGGAATTTTCGTCGTCGAAACCTATATGCAGCATCCCGACAATGAAAAGCCCAACGGCAATCCGGACTATCTCCTGCAACCCGGAGAGCTCCCCAGACTCCTGGGAATCGAATTCGAGCTGCTTCACTATGAAGAGTTCTGGAACGAGGATTACGAAATGTATCGGATGCGCAAGGCGGGGGTCGTCGGAAAAAAGAGATGATCTCAGAGGGTAAAAGAAACTTGGGGTCTAATTCCCCAGGACCTCCAGGCGCACTGGGGCGACCCCCCGGCTACCCATCCCGATGCGGCGGGCCGCTTCGTCGCTGAGATCGATGATGCGCCCCTTGACGAAGGGGCCCCGGTCGTTGATGCGGACGGTGACGCTTTTGCCCGTGGAGAGCAGCGTCACCCTCACCCGGGTACCGAAAGGGAGGGTTTTGTGGGCGGCGGTCATTGCCTTGTTGTGAAAGATCTCCCCGCTGGCGGTGCGCCGCCCTTCCCACTCCGGGCCATAGTGTGAAGCCAACCCGACGTAGAAGCGGCGCGCTTTCGGCCGGGGAGATTCGCCGCAGCCCCATAGGGTCGAAATGAAAATCAGAATGATAAGAGAAAAGAGACGTGGCATACGCAGAGTTTAGCCAAAGAGCCTTACTTGCAGGCTCCGGAAGATCAGCTCCGGGTATTTCCCAGGCCGAAGAAGTTCTTGATCTTTTGACAGAGGCTGACCGATTTGGTCTCGATCTGGCAGACATCGTCCGAGGAACCCTCCAGCTCCTCCTGACGGCGCTCGGGCTGTTGCTTGCCTTCGATGATGAAGCGCAGGGCATTGAGGCGGATGAAGCCCTCGGCGTCTTTCTGGTTGTAGACATCGTCCTCTTCAAACGTGGAGTGGGCGGGTGAGTAGAGAGACTTGGGCGACTGGCGGCCTACGACAGTGACGTTACCTTTATAAAGCTTGAGGCGTACCTCCCCTTCGACGAAACGCTGGGTGCGGTCGATGGCGGCCTGGAGCATCTCCCGCTCAGGCGACCACCAGTAGCCGTTGTAGATCAGCGTGGCGTAGCGGGGCATCAGCTCATCTTTCATATGAGCCTCTTCCCGGTCGAGGGTGATCGACTCCATCGCCCGGTGAGCCTTGAGCATAATGGTCCCGCCGGGGGTTTCATAGCATCCTCTGGCCTTCATCCCCACGTAGCGGTTCTCCACGATATCGATCCGGCCGATCCCGTGCTTTTTACCGTAGGTGTTGAGAGTCTCCAGGATCGTCGCCGGAGACATCTCTTCACCGTTGATGGAGACGGGATCGCCCTTTTTGTAGCCGATGGTGATGTATTCGGGCTCGTCGGGAGCCTTCTCGGGGGCGGTGGTCCAGAGCCACATATCCTCTTCCGGCTCGGCGGCGGGATCTTCGAGAATCTGCCCCTCATAGGAGATATGGAGCAGGTTGGCGTCCATACTATAAGGAGACTTCTTCCCCTTCCGGTCGATGGGAATCCCGTGCTTCTCGGCATAGGCCAGGAGCTTCTCCCGACTGTTGAGATCCCACTCCCGCCAGGGGGCGATGACAGCGATCTCGGGATCGAGGCTCAGATACCCCAGCTCGAAGCGCACCTGGTCGTTGCCTTTGCCGGTCGCGCCGTGGGCCACGGCATCGGCCCCGGTCTTGTGGGCGATCTCGATCTGTTTTTTGGCAATGAGGGGCCGGGCGATGGAGGTCCCCAGCAGATACTCCCCTTCGTAGATGGCGTTGGCGCGGAACATCGGAAAGACGAAATCCCGCACAAACTCCTCTCTGAGGTCTTCGATGAAGATATTCTCGGGCTTGATCCCCAGTTGCAGTGCCTTTTGGCGGGCCGGCTCTACCTCTTCGCCCTGCCCCAGGTCGGCTGTGAAGGTCACCACTTCACAGCCGTACTCATCCTGAAGCCACTTGAGGATGATACTGGTATCAAGCCCTCCCGAATAGGCCAGGACCGCTTTTTTGATCTCTTTTTTGGACATCCCTTATCCTTATAGGCCCGCCGAAAAGCGGACACTGAAAATTTGGGAGATTTTATCACAACTCTTTTTATAGAAACGTTGCGAATGCTATAATCTTCTCAATGACATTGAGTGAGGGAGTAGAACAATGAAACTGGGAGTCAATATCGACCATATCGCCGTGCTGCGGGAAGCCCGCCGCATCAACGACCCCGATCCTCTGCAGGCTATTGGGATCTGTGCCCGGGCCGGGGCCGATCAGATCACGATCCATCTGAGAGAAGACCGGCGCCACATCCATGACGAAGACGCCGCGGCGATCATCCGCCACTCCCCCCTGCCGGTGAATCTGGAGTGCGCCCAGGCTCCCGACATTATCGACTTCGTCTGCCGACACCGCCCCCTGCGGGCGACCCTGGTGCCGGAAAAACGTGAAGAGGTCACCACCGAAGGGGGCCTCGACGTCACCGGAGACACCACGGGGCTCAAAGGGGTCATCGAACACCTCCACGAAGCCGAAGTGGAAGTCTCCCTCTTTATCGACCCCCACCCTGACGCCGTGCTGGCCGCCAAGGAGCTGGAAGCCGACTGGATCGAGTTTCACACCGGACGCTACGCCAACCTCTGGGCGATGCTTTACGGCAATCTCTCCCGTACCCACCACACCATCCCGGAGCTCCAACTCCCCCGGCACGAACTCAAACGGCATCTCGATGAAGAGCTCAACGTCTTGAAGGATCTCGCCCAACACGCCCAAGGCATCCATCTCCGCGTCGCCGCCGGCCACGGGCTCAATTATCAAAATGTCGCCCCCATCGCCGCCATTAAAGAGATCGAAGAGCTCAATATCGGCCAAAGCATCATCGCCCGCTCAGTCTTTACCGGATTGGAAAACGCGGTGAGGGAGATGAAAGAACTAATTAGTAACGGAGTAATGAGTAATGAGTAACCGAAAGCTGCTGTTAAATCGTGTTCTCATTGTAGAAGATTGGGGACTGGGTAAAGAAAGGCAGAAAATAGTGGATCGGTTGCTCGGTTGCTCGGTTACTCGGTTACTCGGTTATAAAGGCGTTGTGAAACAACGCAAACCAAAGTTCCTCATTCCTCATTCCTCATTCCTCACTCCTTTTCATAAGGCACCCGCCTTATGAAAAAGGTCGCAATATCCATCGGTGATCTCAACGGGATAGGCATCGAGTTGGCGCTGCGCTGCCATTCTCAGGTACGCAAGCTCGCAGAGCCCCTCTATCTCATCGATCGGGAGATGCTTGAGCAGGCGGCCGAGCTGCTGGGGCTGGAGATCCCCGAAGATTTCGTGCTGGAATCCCCCGGTGCAGAGCCATTCACCATCCGTCCGGGTGTCGTCGATGCGGCGGCGGGAAGTTACAGCTTCGCCTCTTTCAAAGCCGCCGTGGAGCTCTGCACCGAAGGGCACGCCGACGCGGTCTGCACCCTGCCCATCCACAAAAAAGCCTGGGAATTGGCGGGGATCCCCTACAAGGGGCACACCGATGCCCTGCGGGATTTTTTCGGCCGGGAAGCGATTATGATGCTCGGCTGCCCCCAGATGTATGTGGGACTCTACACCGAACATATCCCTCTCAAGGAGGTCCCCGAAGCGATGAATGAGGAGAGGCTCACCCGCTTTCTCCTCGACTTTCAACGAGAAACCGGCGCCGAAGAGATCGCCGTGCTCGGCCTCAACCCCCACGCCGGGGATCATGGCGTCCTGGGCGACGAAGAGCGTATCATCGAAGCCGCCATCGACAACGCCAACCGCATCATCCAAAATCCAAAATCCAAAATCCAAAATCGGCCCTTTGAAGGGCCATTGGTTCCCGACACCGCCTTCACCCCCGCTATGCGCCGCCGTTTTCACTATTTCGTGGCGATGTACCACGATCAGGGCCTGATCCCCCTCAAAGCCCTGCACTTCGACGAGAGTATCAACGTCTCCCTCAATCTGCCCATCCTGCGTACCAGCGTCGACCACGGCACAGCCTTCGACATCGCCTACAAGAGAGCAGAACTCAACACCAAAAGCTACCTCAATGCCGTCCGATATATCATCGATAGAACGTCATAATCTCAACACTCAACGCTCAACGCTCAGCTCTCATAACGCCTCAGCCGCGACTTGATCGCTTCGTGTTTGGTGCGCAGCTCCGAGAGCTGTTCCACCCAGAATTCGTTGCGCTTGCGGACATTTTCGATCTCTTCGTTGGCCTTGGCCAGGTTCTCCCGGGTGTTTTCCAGGGTCACTTCCAACTCTTTGCGTTTCCCCTCCAGATCGGCGATCTTCTCCCGCTGGGCTTCGATGCGCTCTCTGGCAAGGGCCAATTGCTCCTCCACCTTCGCCTTTTCGGCTTTGTAGCGCTCTTCGATGTCCTGGTATTGCTGGATCTCCTGGCGTTGGGAAGCGTTGAGGATCTGGACTTCTCTGAGGCTCTCTTCGAGCATGGCGATCTTCTCTTCCCGCTCTTTGAGACGCTCTTTGAGGTCTTCGATCTTTTCATATTGGCTCTTGTAGCGGACCGAAAAGATCACCACCACCAGGATAAAGGCGAGCACCACCGAGGCGACAATCGCCCCGAAGACCATCGCGTCGATGTTGAACTGGGCAAAGATTTTTTCCATCACCTATCCTTCGATCACGTCATAGCTTTTGGGGTAGGTGCAGCGAAAACGTCCGGCCGGCATAGGCTTGGCGTATGTGTGGACATTGTAGAGATGGATGTTGACCACATTGTCCATATCGTCACGGTAGGCGATCTGTTCGATATACCCCTTGGGATCTACGGCGATGGTGTATGTTCGTCCCTGATAGGCTGCGGTGTAGAGTCGCCCTTTATAGTGCTTCGCCCGCTTCAGCGCCGCCGCCAGGTCGAAACCCCGGTTCATCCGGTAGGTACTCACCTGCTCCAGGTCGTGATCGACCACCAATACCCTCTTGCCGTCACTGCAAACCTCTTTTTTGCTCGGTTTGAGGTAACTCCACTTGAAGCGGGATTTGTTATCCATCACCAATCTTCCCTCATAGCGGATCACTTTTTTCTTCGGGTTGGTGACCTTCTGAACGAACTTTGCCTCCATCGCAGCGGGCAGCGTGATCCCCTGGGCATTCAATGTGAATAAAAGTGCAATTAATATTAAAGAATATTTCAAAAACATTGGGCTCCTTTTCTTATCGAAATCATAGCGAATTATCCCGCTCCATCGTGGAGCCATCATGGATTAACCCATTTTCGATAAAATTACCCGATATTATACGAAGGTAAAAGAAGCACGATGATTAATACAGTAATGAAAGTCTTCGGAAGTGCCAACGATCGGAAGGTCAAACGGTATATGAAACGGGCCGAGCGGGTCAATGCCCTGGAGCCCAAATATGAAAAGATGAGCGACGAAGAGCTCAGAGCCTCCTTCGACGAGCTCAAGCAGGCCGTGCAGGCCGGGGAGAAGAGCCTGGACGATGTCCTCTACGACTCCTTCGCCATCACCCGGGAAGTAAGCAAACGGGTCCTGGGCCTGCGCCACTACGATGTGCAGCTCGTCGGGGGGATGGTCCTCCATGAGGGGAACATCGCCGAGATGAAAACCGGTGAGGGAAAGACCCTCGTCGCCACCCTCCCCGTGGTCCTCAATGCGATGTTGGGGCGCGGCGTCCACGTCGTCACCGTCAACGACTACCTGGCCAAGCGGGATGCCGCCGATATGGGGAAGATCTATGGATTCCTCGGCTACCGCACCGGCTGCATCACCAGTGAGATCCAGGACGATTTCGAGCGCAAAGCCCAATACGATGCCGACATCACCTACGGAACCAACAACGAATTCGGTTTCGACTACCTGAGGGACAACATGAAGGTCCGCCTCGAAGAGAAGGTCCAGCGGGACCACTACTACGCCATCGTGGACGAAGTGGACTCCATCCTCATCGACGAAGCGCGGACCCCGCTGATCATCTCCGGACCCGCCCAGCGGGATCAGAGCCTCTATATGAAGGCCGATGCGGTCGCCAGACAACTGGTCCGGGGCGAAGAGCTCCCCACCAAGCCCGGCGAACCCAAGAAGACCACCGGCGATTTCGTCGTGGACGAAAAGAACCGTACCATCGTCATGACCGAAGAGGGGCTTGAGAAGGCGGAAAAGCTCTTCGAGGTCGACAACCTCTTCAGTCTGGAAAACGCCGCGATGGTCCACCACCTGGATCAGGCCCTCAAAGCCCACAACCTCTTTGAAAAAGATGTCGATTATGTCGTGCGTGACGGTGAAATTATCATCGTCGACGAGTTCACCGGGCGCCTCAGCGAAGGGCGCCGCTACAGTGAGGGGCTCCATCAGGCCCTGGAAGCCAAAGAAGGGGTCAAGATCCAGGAAGAGTCCCAGACCCTTGCGGAGATCACTTATCAGAACTATTTCCGGATGTACGAGAAGCTGGCGGGAATGACGGGAACCGCCCAGACCGAAGCAACGGAGTTCAGCCAAATCTACGGCCTGGACGTCATCACCATCCCCACCAACGTCCCGGTCAAGCGTATCGACAAGCCCGACCTGATCTTCAAGACTGAAAAAGACAAAATGAACGCGGTCGTCAACCGGATCAAAGAGTTCCACGAAAAGGGCCAGCCCGTCCTGGTGGGAACCGCTTCCATCGAAAAGAGTGAAATGCTCCACGAGCTGCTCAAAAAAGAGAAGATCCCTCACAATGTCCTCAACGCCAAGAACCACGAGCAGGAGGCGGAGATCATCAAAGATGCCGGCCAAAAAGGCGCCGTCACCGTCGCGACCAATATGGCGGGACGCGGGGTCGACATCAAGATCGACGATGAAGTCCGTGAACTGGGCGGCCTGGCGATCCTGGGAACCGAGCGGCACGAGAGCCGCCGGATCGACAACCAGCTGAGGGGACGCTCCGGACGCCAGGGCGATCCGGGAGAGAGCCAATTCTTCCTCAGCCTCGAAGACAATCTCCTTCGGATCTTCGGCGGGGAACGGATCGGTAAGATCATGAACTCCATGGGAATGGAGGAAGGGGAATACATCGAATCCAAGCTGGTGACCCGCAGCATCGAAAAGGCCCAGAAAAAGGTCGAAGCGATGCACTACGAATCGCGGAAGAACATCCTCGAATACGATGATGTCGCCAATTACCAGCGTAAAGCGATCTATGCCTTCCGCAATCAGCTCCTCGACCCCGAGTACGACATCGAAGGCAAGATCCAACAGAACCTCGAAGAGCTGGTCGATTATCTGCTCCACGAAGCGGAGATCTTTGCCGGGCAACCCAGCGAAGATTACGACCTCGATCGCTATATCGCGTTGGTCAAAGAGTACACCGGCCTGGAGATCGCCCCCGAGCGGCTCAAGGGCAAAGAGGCCGACGAGATCCGCGAAGAGACTCTGAAAATTCTCAAAGAGACTTATGAAGCCAAGTTCAGCATCTTCGACGAAGAGCAGCGCAAAGAGATCGAAAAGATCCTCATCCTCCAGGTCCTCGATACCGAGTGGCGGGAACACCTCTACGAGATGGATGTGCTCAAAACCGGAATCGGCCTGCGGGGCTACAATCAAAAAGACCCCCTGGTCGAGTACAAACAGGAGAGTTACCGCCTCTTCGAAGCTCTGGTCCGCCGGATCAAGTTCGAATCCCTCAAACTGCTCTATCTGGTCCAGTTTGACTTCAGTGCCCCCGAAGAGGAGCTCGAAGCCGCCGAGAAGATGCTCGAAGAGCTCGAACCGCCCGAAGAGGAGCTCATCAGCAACGAATATCAGGAGCTCCCCTCCGATACGACCGATGCACAGAACACTCCCTACGTCGCGCCCCACAAACCCAAGCGCAACGACCCCTGCCCCTGCGGCAGCGGCAAAAAATACAAGAACTGCTGCGGCAAAAGCGGCCCCAAGAAGGGCCTCCTCGCCTGATGGCACTTCCCGCCGACTCCCGCCTGGTCCGGCGGATCGTCCGTCACTATCTTCGCTACGATCCCGAAAACCCCTTTATCTTCGTTTCGGCTCTGCTGGCCTTTCTGGGCATCGCGGCAGGGGTGATGGTCCTGATGATCGCTATGGGAATCATGACGGGCACGCAAAAAGAGTTCGAGAAAAAGCTCTTCGTCATGAATTACCCCCTGACCATCATCAGCTACTCGGGCGGTGTGCGCCGCGCGACCCTCAAAAAGATCCGTCAACGCTTCCCCGAAATGAAAATGAGTCCCTTTTATACCACCCAGGTGATCGCCCGCAACGGCGAAGCCCTGGAGGGGGGAATCCTCTATGGGGTCGATTTCGCCAAAGAGGCCGCCATCAACCCGATCTTCGCCAAGACCCTCAAAGAGCACAATATCACCCGGCCGGGGCGTTATGACTTGATCACCGGCGATGATTTGGCGATGGTCCTCGACGCCCGCCCGGGGCAAAAGATCACCCTCTTCTTCTCCCAATATCAGGCGGCCGGATTGGGAACCCTCCCCCTGCAAAAGCGCTTTGTGCTCCGGGGCACCTTCGATTCGGGGCTCAAAGCCTACGACAAAGCCCTGATGTATACCACACTGGGAGCCTTTCACAAAATCCTCAAGAAAGCCCCCGACCGCTACGACGGAGTCCATCTCTACACCGACGACCCCTTCGGTGCCATCAAAGAGATCAAAGCGCTCCTCCCCGACGACGCCGATGTCGAAGGGTGGTGGCAACAAAACGGCAACTTCTTCTCGGCGATGCAGATGGAGAAGAAGGCCCTCTTCCTGGTCCTGCTCCTCATCATCCTCGTGGCGGCCCTCAACATCGTCAGCTCTCTGCTGATGACCGTGATGAGCCGCCGCAAGGAGATCGCGCTGCTGCGGACTCTGGGAACGACCCGCCGGGAGATCCGGCAAATCTTCTTCCGCCTTGGCGTCGCCATCGGCACCGCCGGGATCGTCGCTGGCACGCTCCTGGGCTTCCTGGGGATCTGGGTCCTCACCCACTTCGACATCATCACCCTTCCCGCCGATGTCTACGGCACCAGCCGCCTGCCGGTGGACCTGCTCTGGAGCGATCTGGCGATGATTCTGGCGGGTACCGCCGTCATCGTCCTGCTCGCAGCGCTCTATCCCGCCAAGAAAGCGGCATCGACCGACCCCCTCAAGGTGCTTCGCAACGAATAACTCCGCAGATCAGTAGTTATCGGATTGTTTTTTGGAAGTGTTGTTCTCCGGGGTTGAACTTCCCCGGAACCGAGGCGGCAGCGGTGCGGCCTGCTCCGGCGGAGGCGTCGTCAGCAATTCCGTATCCTCCTCGGGCTCGGAGAGATGCGCAGGCGCGGTCAGTGTGCGTTTGAGAAGCTCCAGGGGGTAAAGGAGCGCTTCGCCTACGGGATTGGTGTGGACTTTGGGATGGTCCAGCGTGCCGGTGATCTTCACGCCGGCGGTGAGGCTCTTGTCCTTGCCGAAAAGAATATAGCCGACGACCGGAATCGTCGAAAGCGCTTTGCCCATCTCCCGCGCGGTCCGAATCGCCAGATCCACATCGAGCCGTTTCGAGTCAAGCTCCACCACCCCTTTGCCCGCCACGGTAGCCGACTTGCCCACCAGTAGGATACGACCGAGCTTGAGGCGCTTCCCTTTGAGGGTGAAGAGGATCGTCCCCTGCTTGAGCTCAAACCCCTTGTGGCTGAATCCCGGACTGGAGAAACTCACCAGAGCCGGCACGGCGTTGATCAGTGCGATCAGATCGTTATAAGCTTTGAACCCGCGCAGAACCCCGCCGTGGATCAGGATCTCACCGGTATATCCCTTTTTATCATTGCCGGTTACGTGAATCGTGTAACGTCCCTCCTGGATCCCGTTGAAGTGAATCAGCGCGTGGAGCATCCGATCCCCGATCCCCTCGGCCATGATCTTCAAATCCCCTCCATGCTTTTGGAAGCTGAGGCGATCCGAGCCGAGCGCGCCGGCAAAGTCGATATTTTCTCCCCGTTTGACCAGGCGATAATTATCCGTCAGCAGGACATAGGGGCCGTAACGGATCAGGCTCTTTTTCCCCAGGACGACAAGGCGGCCTTTTGCGGCAGCACTCCCCTTGATCTGCTTCATCGCAGCCAAAAGCTTTTCGGCATCGACATTGATTCCCTGCAGTTGGAGAAGCTGCTCTTTGGAACTGTAATGCAGCTTCCCATCGAGGGCATCGATCTCCACACCCTGGGGCGTGATCACCGCGACAAAGGGCCAACGGGTAAGCACCCCCCTCTTGGTATAGAAAGGGCTCCCCTTCCACATCAGCGTCCCGCTCACTTTCCACGAGTTCGCTCCGGCCGTTTCGATACGTATCTTACCGCCGTCCACCAGGCGCAGGAGCCCCCGGAGATAGGGGTGCCAAAGGGCCAGATCCTTGGCCTCGAATTGCAGCCGCTCCCGGGGATCGATCCGCAGCCCGCTCTTGAATGTGGGGAAAGCAAGTTTCACCCCCTTCTCCCCCCAGTGGATCTTGACCGGCAGCCGGACATTGCGCATCTCAAAGATCTTGACGGGAAAGCGGGGACTGAGACGTTTCACCAGAACCCGCAAATCACCTTCCCGGCTCTTGAGATCGATCCGGCCGTTGAGCACTCCCCGGAAGACCCGTTCGTTGACGGCGAAATCTCTCAACTCCAGCACTCGGCTGGTAAAAGCCACAACGCCTCCACCGACGCGAAGCGTCTTTTTTCGGTATTCCAGCACTCCGGGACTGAGCCGGGCAATCCCCCGTATCTTGACAGGCCCCTTGACCAGAGGGGCGTCGATATCGACCTTGGCCACCGCTTTGCCCTGCTTTTGCCCGAGAAGCACACGGATACCGTACGTATTGAGGATCTTGAGGATTTGCCAATCGACCCGTCCCGTGTAGCGCAGGCGCAGGAGAAGTTTGAGTTTGGAAGGCTCGAAGAGGCTCAAAAGCGCCGCGCTGCTTCCATCGACCCTGTGTTTGCCGTAGCGGGGAGCCTGGAGGGTGAAATAAAGCGCGCCCTTTTGCAGGATCACCCGCGCCTTCGGAGCGGTAATGGGTTTGAGCTGATCGTGGAAGCGGAGGGCCACATCACGCAGCTCCGCCACTCCGTGCAGCGAAGAGAGAACCGGCTTGACGGTGCCGTGTGCCAAATCCAACTCCCCCTCTCCGTCGAATGAGACAAGACGGTAGCGGGAAGCGTGAAGCCGCTCAAGAAGCCACTCCCTGGCGACGGGGCTCAGGGGAACCAAACCCTGCAGATGTTGCAGCGTTTTGGTCGGATCCGAATCGAGATGGAACTGCAGACGCTTCCCTTCCCGTTCCACACGGAAAGAGCCGTCCATATCCGCTACCGCATAGTATCCCGAGGCGGAAAGCCGGCCGTCCCGATAGTGATAGTGTACTTCTCCCGAGAGGGTCAGACGGTGGGAAGGGATGCGTACCAGGGGCAACTGAATCTCCATCGAATCTCCCCGGTCGTAGACCATCCCCGCCACTTCATAATCCCCCCCTTTGAGATAGAGGATATTGTCACGATAGAGGATCTGATAGGGTGTGCCTCCGATCTCCAGGGCACCGATCTCCACGACATAGAAATATTTGAGAAAACGGTGAAGGATATCCAGCCCCTTTTTCAGGCCGTCCTGTGAAGCTGCGGTATGCTTTTGGGGGAGGCGGAGACGGGCGATCTTGAGCGTCAGCCTTTTATTCAGTTTGAGATATAATTTTTCCGACTCATACCCGAAGAGGGAGAGATGCCCGAGATGGATTCCCCGATGGAGAGCCCACCATCCGAACCCCACCAATATCAAGGGCGAGAGGAGTAAGATGCTGCGCCTGATCAACCGCCTGGAAACCATTATTCTCGTGCTGCTCCTCTCGTTTCTTTACTATCTCAGCCTTCCGGTCCACCCGCCGAAAAACCTTCAAATCAGCGACAGTTCCATTGATTCAATTATATCAAAGCTTCAAAAACAGGGGGTCGAAGTGGGGGTGATCGACCGGTTGATCCTGCGCCGAATGCCGCCGCCGAAAAGAGGATGGCTCTACCTGGGACGCAGCACTATGGATCGGCTGGAGTTTCTCCGAACCATCGGCTCCGACCGCGGGCGCTTCAAAGCGGTGACCCTGATTCCCGGTGAAACCACGGTCATCTTCCTCGGGCAACTGGCCAAAGCCCTCGACAAAAACGCGACGAAACTCCGACAAGCCTACCGGAAAAGCAGCCCCTACCCCGAAGGGGGGATCCTCGCCGAGAGTTACAACATCCCCCTCGATTACTCCGAATCGAAGATCATCAGCTATCTGGTCAACCTCAGTCAGAAGCGTTACCGCAAGCTGGCCGCCGACGCCAATCTCAGCTACGACCCCAAAAGCTGGCAGCGCATCCTCACCATCGCCTCCATCATCCAGAAAGAGGCGGCCGATCGCCGGGAGATGCCGCGGGTCGCCTCGGTCATCTACAACCGCCTCGCCAAACATATGCGCCTGCAGATGGACGGCACCCTCAACTATGGCCCCTATTCCCACGTGCGGGTCACCCCCGAGCGGATCCGGGAAGACAACAGCACTTACAACACGTATAAACACCGCGGCCTTCCCAAAGCACCCGTGTGCAACGTCTCCACCACGGCCATCGAAGCGGCTCTGCATCCCGCAAAAACCGACTACCTATATTTTTTCCGTAACAACCGGGGAAAACACGACTTTTTCAAAAATTACAAAGCCCACCTCAAAGAGGTCCGCAAAAAACGCCGCCAGATCAAAAAGGCTCATAAAGAGAAAAAGCGCAACCCTACCCGGCTTCCAAAAGACGGCGGAAATCCTCCAGCTCGAAAAGCAACAGATCCCCCTGCCGCCGCTCCCTCAGCTCCCGGGAAAAACCGCTGAGGGAAAAAAGTGCATAGCGACTGACCTTGAGTCCGGATACCTTCGCCTTCTCCCTGAGCTTGTGCAGTTCCTTGGCACAGACGGGGCGGCCTTTGTATTTGCACTCTCCCAGGATCAACTCCCCCGATTCTGTGAGGACCAGGAGGTCAAATTCATTGTGTAGATCCCAGTAACTCCCCAGACTGGACAGCGGATCCTCTCCGGCGAAATGGAGCTCGAGAAGTTCCGCCGAAAGTTGCTCGAAGAGAAGGGAAAAGGCCCGATCCCTATGCTGACGGTACCCTTCCATAAAGCGTTGTGTCTTCCCCCGCTCCAAATCCCCGGCAAAGGGCGCGACGAAGCCGAACCAGAAACGGTCGAAAGGTCGGCGGAAACGGAGTTTGTCCTGGATGCGGTAACGACGAAGCTCTCTGGGCAGCCAGCGGCCCGGACGGGAGTGCAGCGGCGCTTCGCGGCTCTCCTCGAAGCGCAAGACTCCCAGGCAGACCAGCTCATCGATGAGACGTCCGCCGGTTCGTTCATCCAGCCTGGCACGACGCAGGACATTGTGGAGTTTGCCGTCTCCTTTTGCTACCGCTATGAGCAGCCGACGATAGGGCTCTTCGAGGAGATAGGAGGGGCGGATCCACTCCCGGCTCCGGGCATACTTCCGGCCGTAGATCCGCTCGACACTCTGCTCCAGATCTTCGAAAAACTCGAAGTGCACCCCCTCTTCCCTCCCGCCGAATACCGCGAAATACTCGAGAAGCTGAGCCAAAGAGAGATAGGGAAAACGCTGTTGAAAGGCGATGAGTTGCTGGCGGATCCGTCCCTCCTTCAAATGAGCCATTAATAGGATTATACGATATAATTTGGCCAAAAAGGAACGCCGCTTGCCTGTCGAGACCCTCAAAAGCATTGTCGATTACGGGATTATCGGGGTGCTGATCCTTATGAGTATCGCCACCTTCGCCTATGCCATCGAACGCTGGCTCTATCTTCGCAGTGTGGACCTCTACCGCTACCCCGATCGCAAACTCCTCGAGCTCGATCTCAGCCGCCATCTGGGGACCCTGGCCACTATCGGCTCCAGCGCTCCCTATATCGGACTGCTGGGAACGGTCATCGCCATCATCCTCACCTTTTACGTCATCGGTGAGCGAAAAAGCGCCATCCAGACCGGAGAGATCATGAAAGACCTGGCCCTGGCCCTCAAAGCGACGGCCGCGGGGCTTATCGTCGCCATTCCGGCCACCGTCTTCTACAATATCCTGATGGACCGGGTCGACCGCCTGCTGACCCATTGGGAGATCATTCACCGCAGTGAGCGTGAGGACTGATGCGCCGGCGTCCTTTTACCGAGATCAACATCGTCCCCTTCATCGACATTGTCCTGGTGTTGCTGGTCATCGTCCTGGCCACCGCCACCTTCATCGTCAAAAACGAGCTCCCCGTCGACCTCCCCAAGTCGGGCAGCCAAGCCAAGATCCCGCCCAAAAGCATCAGCATCACCATCGATGCCAAAGGGCGCTATTTTTTCCAAAACAGCCCCGTCACCCTGGAAGAGCTCCGCCAACGCCTCAAAAGGCTCGATCCGGTCAAAGACCTCATTACCCTCAATGCCGATCAAAAGAGCCAATTCCAAAAGTTCGTCACCGTCGTCGACCTGCTCAAGAAGCAGGGCTTCAAAAAGATCTCCATCATCACCGCCCCCTAAGGAGTCTCTAACTATGTCTTCGATCATCTTCGGCCCCATCGCCTCCCGCCGCTTCGGCAAATCCCTGGGCATCGACCTGAGCCCCGGCCGCAAACAGTGCAATTTCGACTGCGTCTACTGCGAACTCGACCCGGCCAAGCCTATGGAGCGTTACGAAGAGGCCCTCCCGCCCCAAGAGATCCTCGAAGCGGTCCGCCGGGGGCTCGATGAGTTCCCCGATATCGACGTGCTCACCGTCACCGCCAACGGGGAGCCGACCCTCTACCCCCATCTCGACGAAGTCGTCGCCGGGTTGGAAGCAATCCCCGATCGCCCCCGGCTGCTGATCCTCAGCAACGCCTCGACGATCGACCGGCCCGAGATCCGCCAAACACTTCGCCGTTTCGATACGGTCAAACTCTCTCTCGACTGCGCCACCCCCCGCTGCTTCAAACGGATCGACCGCCCCGCCTCCTCAATCGAGCTCGAAGCGATCAAAGAGGGAATGCTGCGCTTCAGGGAAGAGTTCTCCGGTGCCCTGATCCTGGAGATCCTCGTCGTGGAGGGAATCAACGACAAAGCCTCCGAAATCGAAGCCCTCAACGATTACCTCCTGAAACTGCGCCCCGACCGGATCGACCTGGGGACCATCGACCGCCCTCCCGCCTACCGGGTAGCCCCCGTGCCTTACGAACGCCTCAGGGAACTCTCCCTGCTCTTCGACCCCTCCCTCAGCGTCCACATCGCCAGCCGGCGGGATATCGCCCGGATCACCCCTTCGGGCTACACCGACGAAGAGATCCTCACCACCCTCGCCAAACGCCCCCTGACTCCCGAGGATGTTTCGATCCTCTTCGACCCGGAGAGCCAAAAACGCCTACAAACACTCCTGGAAAAGGGTGAAATCAAAATTTTGGAAAATAATGGAGTAAAATTTTACGTTCCGGCCTGAAAACTCTTGACAGGGCTGGGATTTTTTATTATAATCCCACCCACATTTCAGCGATGAAATGTCTTCTTCCATTCCGGATTAGCTCAGTGGTAGAGTAGGTGACTGTTAATCACTTGGTCGCTGGTTCGAATCCAGCATCCGGAGCCACTACACTCAAAATCCCCATTTTATGGCACTTTTAACTCAAACAAAATAACAAATGTCAGTCGAAAACCGTGCATTTTCGTGCAAATTTACTGACACTCCAGCTGACAGTTAGCCGACACTTGTTTACCTTTTTGGCAGTCTCTCCATCAAAGAATCCATCTTATCCGACAATGCCTGATATTGCGTGGATACATTCTTAATCATCAGCTCAAGTTCAGTCTTTGTGGCGAATTTGCGTTCTGCGTGATCCGTTTCCAGAAACTTGTGGTTGTCGTTTTTGATTTTTGAAATCTCAGCCATCACCGACTGCCGGAAATCGTCAAATATCCTCTTTTTCTCGGACAACCTTTCGTGCAGCAATCTATCCTCTCTATCCATCTCTTGCTTGATCTCCTCAAGCTTTTTAAGAGCCTGGTTGTTTTTTACTTTGACAGACGTAAACGCAGCCACCCACCCGGAGACAAAAGCGATAGCCTCGATAGCTTCTTTTATTTCAATGTTCATCAGTGTTTATCCTGCACATTTTTGATCTTCTCATAGGTTCGCAGTCCGCCAAAGCCAAGCATTGCCAGGATCAAGTTGAAGAGCACTCCGGTATCAATCGTGGGAAGTTTCGCCACTACGCCATTAAGCTCCGCGATCCATACAACCGTAGGTGCGACGATGTAGGTGTAGGCAAGGGCGATAGCCCCTACCCAGCCGATTGCCGGCCGCCATCCAGAAGTAAAGAGGTTCGGATTCTTCGCCTCTTCCTTGTTAACCTCAATCTGCCCCATATTGATAGCCTGTTCAAGCTGCTGGAGTTGAAGGGCGATCTCGGCCTTTTTAACCGGGTCCTCGATGGATTTGCCGGTCAGGGCCTCTCTTGCCTTTACTAGCACGTCGCCGATGTCACCAAGGTTGAAATCGAGTAATCCCATATCATCCCTTTTTATTTGAATCCTATCCTTCTGAAGCGGCGAAAGGAAACCTATTTCTGTCGCTCTCTCTTTTTTTTGAGCTTATCAACATCATAGGTCAGCGTGTTTATGCCGGGGAAGAATTTAAGCAGCTCCTGGAGCGTCGATCTGGGAACGATGTCGCTTGATCTCTTTCGGTTCTTTTTGTCTCGCACCAGGGATTCAATCAAACTCTCAGCATTCATCACCTGCCCCGGAACCGGGGTAAACTGATTAGCCAGATACTTCGTCCAGTCCCAAGCCTGCTGAGATATGGGCTTATGCGGGTTGGTGATCGGGCGGCCATTGTAGAGTTTTATCCCCGCAGCCGCACTACCAAGCTGCATAAGCGGCCCCTGGAAGGCGATCTCTCTTGCTGTTTGGAGTGGATGGAAAATCTGCATATAAGGAACAACCTTATCGGCCTTCCAGGTAGTAACTTGACTGCCATCCCGGTAGAAGGGGATACGGGACATTTTGAAGTCGTCCGGTAGCTCGTCGGAGTATGGGTTCCCTATGCCCGTTGCAAGCTTCGAGAATCCATAAAGTGCGCCAAGGGCGGTCGCCGCCTGGATCGCCCCTCGTTTACTTGCCAGCATCCTCACCATTTTCGGGAAAGTGAAGTAAGTCCAGGCAATAAAAGGGGAAATCCCAGCGTCCCTTAATGCCCTCCACCCCTTTGCCATCGGTCTGGAATAATCCGGCATAACCGACTCGACGGCTTTTCTTGCTTCTTTGACGTCCCAGCCCTGCTCTCGCAGGAATTTGAACATCGCCAGCTTATTCACCGCATCTTCGGCCTGGTAGAATTTTGAGAGGGGTTCATCCACTTTTCCAAGCGTCCCGCGCTCCCTGAAGTCGTTGCCGAGGCCACCCATATCTTCCAGATAGCTCGTATTGAGCAATCCAGCGTTTTCTGCTTCGCGGTAGTATTTGAGTTCATTCCTGAGCCCGGATAGCTCCTGTCTTTCTCCACGACTGAGAGCATTGAGCACTTCCTTTTTCTCAAGCTCATTCATCCGCTTTGCTTTTATCATCATCTTCCCGGCAGAGCCCAGGTTCTTCGCAATATCTGCCGGGTTCAGACCAGCCAAGTGCATAAGGAACATATTGGATGTTAGGTTGTTAAAATGTGTCGGGATGTTCCACACCGTTTTGGCCTTCTTCCACAAATTCAGCAGCTTCCCGGCCCCCTTGACGACTTCGTTATCACTTCCAAGGTAGCGCTCCAGGATCGTGTCATTGAGATATGTCACATCATCTGCCACATCCTTCCTCACCCATTGCCCGAATAGTGCCCCAAAGCGCGGGTCTGCCGGGAGTTTCCTGTATCCTTTTTCGGCCAGCTCTTCCGGGCTGAATTGCTTGGCAATATCCGGGGTCAATACCGCTCCGTCGATATGGGCGATCTCTTTTAGGAGCTTGGCGTTTTCCAAGAGCTGGTGCATGTGAACGATGGTATTTGGGATCGTCACGGCGGCATCTTTGATCTCCCCCATCTCTTCGCGCTCTGCTTTCGTCCAATCCCTGCGCACCTCATACTTTCCGTTCGGGAGTTTTCTTATTTCGATCCCTCCTTCCTTGAGCGGCTTACCGACAAGCTCCGGGTCTATCTCGCCGCTTACGTGCATACGCTCAAGCTGCCCCCTAGTCACTTCCATCACCTTACCGCGCCGCTTCATCACAGGCTTGGTGAGGCGGTTGGCGATCTGCTGCGCCTTGTCCTTGAGGAAGTGGGGTTCGTAAATCCGCTTCAGGTAGTTCTCTCCCCAGGCGTCGATAGCTTCCTGGGGCACTATGCCGTTTTGCACTAGCTGATCCCCGATCTCTCTGACCGTAGCACGGATATTGTCTCCAATCTGCCGGATTTTGGGCGGCACGGCTTCGGGGGGAATGTCCCCTACAATATACTCATGGAGCTTGACGCGGCTATCTTCCGGAAGCTGTTTGAGCGCGTGATGGATGTTGGCCGCTTTCTTGGCCGCCGCCTGTTTCGCTGCCTGAGCCGCGTCCCTCGCTTCGTGGTATGCTCCGGAGAATGTGTCAGTAAAGAGGACTTTGAAATCCCCTTTGAGCCCCTTGGATATGTCGGCCCAATCCCTGTCAAACTCTTTATGCACCAAGCTTTCCAAATGCTCCAGCTTCTTTGAGCCTTTGCGTCCGGGACGCTCCATAGAGGCCGCCCTGCTGCCGGAAAAATCAAGTGTGGCCTCATCCGGGTGGATGCCAGCAGAGTTATGGTCGGCAAGCCGTCCGTCAAGTTCGGCCATAAAAGCGGAGTTGTAGGCTTCTGGACTTCCGGTTTGAGCCAGCGTGCCTGTATTCTCATACGGGGGTATGATGTTGCGCTCCTCGGGTGTGAGCCCCTGTCGCGCCTGGACTTCCCGTGCCTCGATCTCCCCGGCCATCTTCTGATAAAGCTCAAATGCCTTTTCACCCTTGGCTCGCTTCAGCTCGTCGAGTTGATCTTTATAGCGCATCGCCTCAAGCGGGGATAGGCTGCTCCTTTTCTCTAAGTCGTAAATCCGTCCTTCGATCTTTCGTAGTGCCTGGTCGTAGCTTCCTCCGCCGGCAAAACCTTCTGTATCCTGGATGGCGTGCTGTGCTTCGTGAAGCAGGGAGGATCTGATCTCATCTTTGGGCATAGTGGAGTTTAGGACGATCTCATTTTTTCCCGGCTCGTAATATCCCTTTTCGCCCTTCGGCATTTCTGCAAACGTGACTTTTACATCTTTGAGCTCCGGGTAATTCCTATAAAGCTCATCGTGTTGCAAAACGTCCTCAAGCCGGTGTGTTCCAGGCTCAATAGACTTTATAGTAGACTTGCTATCGTCGATCTCGAAGCGCGGCATTAGGTCGTATTTGCCGGGATGGACGCGCCCTGCCTCCTCAGCGTCCTTGAAGCCGGTCGCCTTGGAGCCTGCAAACATTCCCAGCCGTGTTCCGCCGTTCTCGTGGCTGTTGATTAGCTCCTGGAGCCGCTGATACACTTCGGGGCGCTGCTTAGCCAGGAGCTTCACGGCTCCGGTTCCCAGGACACCGGCAGCCATCCCCTCCATAAACTTCTGGGCCACCTGGGTCGTCAGGTCTTGATTCGGGTCATACTCTCCCGATACGGCGTTCAGGGTCCCAAGTCCGGCCCCGGCTGCAAGGTTGTGGCCTCCATTGGCAAAGATATTGTATGCCTCTTCCCGCATACGGTGTGCATCCTCAGACCAATCGGGATGATTAAGGAGTACCCCTACGTCGTTCCTGATCTTCTCCTCGATCTCCGGAGTGATCTTACCCGCTTCGATCTTCTTCACGTCCGCTTTGCTCAAGTAAAAGTCCGCATTGGGGTTCGGGATATCGTGCTCTTTCGTCACTTGTGTTTCCCAGCCATTGCCGTTGTTTACTTGTCTGATATCCCGTGGGGCATTTCTGATCTTCCCATAACGCATCGAGGCCGCCTCACGGCTTTTTGCCAGCTCAAGCGCGTGGTAAAAAATGGGGTCTTGCATGATCTTTTCAAGCGGATCGGAGAACGGATTGATTTGCGGCGGTGTTTCGTTTTGTGCTATACTTTCAGATACAGAGGGCTGACGGCTGGAAAATCGTGAGGACGGCCAGCCCGCATCCGCTTTGTCGGATGGCTTGAGAGTGAGGGGAAGCTTGCGTCCCTCCAGCCCTCTGTCCGAATGTAGTGTAACTACCTCTTTCTTCCCACCAAAATCTCTAACACCTAAGTTTATGGTAGCTCCATCTGCCCCATTCGTCACATAAGTATCACCCCTATAATCGACTACCTTATTTTTATTGTCAATCTGGAATGGAATGCCGTACTTCTCTTCGGCGTTTACCCATCCTCTTTGAGTGTTGTTTCCATGCCTCCGTTCGATCTTTTCGGCTCCATATTTAGCCTGTCCACCAGTTAGAGTCACATCTTTATAGGACGCTTCGGGTAGATTCCCTCTATAAACCTCTCTCATCTCTTTGGATTTTTGCGCCCTAAGCCGCGCTTCTTCTTTGAGAGCTTTGGGGTTCGGCTCTCCCACTAAAACGTGATTGACGTCATCAAGAATCTTGTCTGCCTTTGCCCGGCTCATCCCAAGAGCCTCTGGCCTATAAGCCAAGGTGTCCAGTGCCGCTTTTGCAAGCTCTCCGGGCTGGTCTCTCCGAGGTGCTCTATGTTCTCCCCCTGTCACGAAACCACCGATAGTTTTGCCATCTTTGCTTTTGCCCTGATGTGGGGCCATCACCTGCCGGAGGTGTTCGCCGTCCTTAATGGCATCGGTCACTTTCCCCTTTGTCAATGCCGCGATCACACCGTTCAATGCCGCCACGATTCCGGCACTCACCTCGTTCTCATCCTGTTTTACGGCCTCCGGCTTCGTATCCGACCCGGCGTTCTTCACCATTGAGGTCGCATACCCGATAGGCGCTCCCATTGCCGCAGATTTGGCGATCCTTGCGGCCTTGGCTCCTTTGGCGGCGATACCTGCTGGTGTCAGGTTCACGGGGTCAAGTAGGATTTCGCCACCGAGTTTAGCTATGGGGTGATCTTCCGTCTCGATCTCGTTCATGTGCTTTTGGCGGTTCCAATACCGCTTATTGGTTTCAAAGAATTTGGTATCGCGCCCGGTGATCTTGTCGGCCCACCAATCTGCGGCGTCATTGATCGTCGAAGCATACTCGTCAAAGTTGTGAGTGAAGCCCTTGGCGAAGCTGCCCAATACCCCCTGCTTGTTGGCTTCGGCAGCTTTCACGTCTGCCTTGGACAGATGTACGCGGGGATCGTTGGCTTCATAGCGCTTTGTGTCTGTGGTTGCTGGGGCCTTTGGAGCGGGAGGATGTGGCGTTCTTTCCAGGAACTTTTCAGCCATTGTTTTTTCATGTATTGGATGGCTGCTCGAAAACTGATCCGCCATTGTGGGCTGTCGATCCTGGTCGCTGCTCTGTGTCCTTTTCAAAAACTCTTCTGCCATTGTCATTCTCTATACTCCGAGTCTCTTTCTGGCTTCAGAGGCGGGAATTACACTACCGTCTGGGAAGACAACGCCTCTCCCGTCGTCGCTTATCCTAAACTTGCTTCTATCCACCCCCATAGTTTTGGATAGAGAGTCCAGGAGTTTCCCCGTGACTACCGGGGCTTGCTGTTGGGCCTGCTGTTGTGGCGCCGGTTCTTGCTGCTTAGGCTGAACATATACCGGCTCGTAGTCGTCTTTGCCAATAATATGCGTTTCTTTCAGCTTTAGCCCGGCGGGGAGTGTTCCCTTTTGGATGTATTGCGCGGTGATGTAGTTTTTTTGCTCGTTAGTCAAATTCTTTGCGTGTTCATCTGCGATCAAGGCGTCAATCCCCCCGGCGCTCTTGAGTATCCTGGCCCGCTTATACTGCTCATCAATGGGGCTGATTCTCCTGGGGGCATTGAGTTTCGCTTGCTCAAGCTGGAGTTTTGCCTGCTGATTTGTGAGCTGACCGGTGTAGTAGTCTTGCATGATCTTGTGATAGGCGGCAGATTCCTGCAGGGCCTTGTCTTTCATCTTCGCATCAAGGTCCTGCCCCCTTATCCGGGTCTTCGCGTTGAGTGCGGCGATTCCCTGCTGGGTCTTTGCCCGCGTGTCGATTCCGTAGCGCTGTGTTCCGGCCTGGGTGTCGATGCCGTACCGTCTCGTCTCATTCCCCAGGAGAGAACCCAAAACCCCGGAAAGGTTGCGGCGGTTCATCATATCCAGCTTCGCATTGTTCCGCGCCTGGACAACGCCGAGAGCCTGATTGAACCCTTTTTGAGAAAGAAGGGAATCTTTGATTTCCGGTGCCTGGAATTTTGGGGCGGCGGACGTGAGCGTATTGATGATGGAGTTTGTCTGCTGCCCATATTGGCTCTTCCAGCCCTCTCCGCCCTGAGCTACCCCATTCGTTCCCTGCTGGGTGGAAATGCCCTGGCGGTATTTGTCTTTCTGTCTGTCGATGAAGTAGGCCATTACGCTCCTCCTCTAAAAATAAAGCCCTCAAACACAAGGACGGTTTTTCTCCCACCTTTTGGATCAATCGCATCTACTATCTCGATAGCGTATGGCATAAGCCCCACTATTCCATCGCTCCTGCCTTTCGTCCATACCCTTCCGCTGCATCCGTAGAGTTGATCCGCTCCGTCTCCCGTCACTTTTTCCCACTTCTTAAAGTCGTAGGTATGCCACACTGTATCCCCAACCTTAGCGAAGTCGCCATATCTGTCAGAGTTTGGGAAAGAGACTTCTCCCACCGAGTTGTGGGGCGGCACAGTCGGCCTGGTAAAAATCCCGTGAGCTATCATGTTGTAATGTAGCAATTTGAGCGGTGAATGGAACCAATTATCTGTCGCGTAGTCGTATTTCAGCATCTTCCCGTATTTCCATACCGGGGTGTTGACCGTCGCCACCATCCATCCCCTCTTGGTGTTCCTATAACGGTATGAAGAGTTGTTATCCTTCGCCACGTAAAGGGAGCGGCCCACCCTGATACCAAAAGGATATTTGGTAGGGCCGGAAGATAGCCCCATAGCGGCGGCGCAGAAGTCGCCTGGGATCGAGTCTGTCGGGACGGCGCCGGGGTCGTCAAGCGGCGGAGCGAATAGCTGTCTTTCAAATCTTGTGTTCAGAATATAGGTGCTACTCCCGTCCGTCACGGCGAAACATCCATATTCCCCAAGCGGGGCAAAGCGGTCGGAGTAGCCATCCGCCTGGAGAACCGATCCGTCAAAGAGGAAGCTGACATATCGTCCACCAGCAAAGTTCAGGATGTAGGCACCCCTCACATAGCCGATGTAGGTTGCGTCTTGGATGTCGTATCCGTCCGGCAGCCTCCCAAGGATGGAGAGCGTTTCCGTAATCAGGCTGTAATAGGCGGCGTAACGCTCTATGATATTGCCGTCCTCATCTTTTATCTCTTTGAAGCCGAAGAGACCTGGTTTCTCGTCGTCATAGCAGATCGTGCTCAGGTGGTAGCCAGTCGTATCATCCGAAGCGATCCCCGGCAGCTCTGTACTGTTCCTGCCGTGCCACTCAACCATCGTGTAGAAATCAATCGGGTTATAAATTATCTCAGGTTCAGGATCCTCCAACTCAACATAGTACGGCTGCCAGGCAGTTTCGTTAACTCCGGCAAGCGTCACATCACGCATTGATAGGTCATAGTCCTCCGGCTTGATTGCGCCACTCTCCACACTCCGCTCCACCAGCTTGTCTTCTGTGACGTTGTATCTATCGAGTACCGGACGAAAATGGGATACATCATCAAGCACAGCCTTAGCGAATGTTCCATTTGCCATCTCTGCCGAGATTAGGTCCGGGTCGGTGTAGTCTGGGCGCGGGTACGGCACTTTTTCATATTTTTTCATAGCTATGCGTTGTAATCTGTGATAACTACCCTATTTTTTACTATCCACCCCGCCCCATCATAATACAGATCAAGGACCGTAGCCGAGATATTCGTCCCATTACTATTGCTGCCAGGCTCTACGCTCACGTCCCCATAGAATTGCTCATTTGTATCGAAAGACACAGCAACGTTTCCGATGCTTACGATTACAAGGGTGTACGTCGTTCCAAACCATCCGGAAACTTGATCTGTGCTCGTGTCATTGTCATCATCGAATTTTTTGAAAGAGTATGTAGTATTGTCTGATGGATATAAATAAAAACTATTATATGTCTCAGCGTCCAACTCAACATCACCGCTGTCTTCACTGTAAAAGACTTTATCACCGAATTGCGTCACCGCCCCTCCACCGCTCGGCGCGTCGGTAAGCTCGATGGCATCGCCTGCCGCGTTGACCTTGAGCCACTTGTCGGCGGTCAAGGCAGACGGGGTATCCTGTAGGTCGGTGAATTTGGATGCGCCACCGCCACTTGGAGCGTCGATAAACTCTACCCCGTCTTCCGATGATTTGACGGCCACAACTTTGCCCGCCATTCCATCATAACCCGACGGAGTATCCTGGAGGGCGACAAATTGCGTATCGCTGCAAGGCTGGCCGTCCTCCCCATCGTGTCCGTCCTGTCCCACAAAACGGATCGCCGGAGTCCAGCTATCGGTGTCGATCTTGCGGAAGCTGATATAGATGTCCCCGGGGGTGTAACTGTCGTGCCACTCGCTGCCGTCTGCGCTGAAGCGGATATATGCCTCTGCGTCACTCTGCACCGTTCCGGCGATCAAGGCGTCCATATAGGTTCGATAAGCCTGGATATAAGTGCTCACAATGGCTTCGGACTCCTGCTCATACTCGCTGTATTCACGCCACAATTTACCCAAAGCTCGATAGACGACGGCATAGGATAGGCCATCGTCTATGTCGAGGTTCTGCCCCGTCTGCGGTTCCGCCGGGACACGAATGTAGTAGTCGGTCGATACACGCCGAAGCTCAGGAGCTGTACTGCCGCTTGTCTCAAGCAGAGAGACGGGGGCCGCCTTGAGCGCCACTTCTTTCAGGGAGATGTCGAGGGCGAATAACTCGTCATCCTGATCTACGATGTCGAGGGGGTGCGGGATACGGTTCCCCTGATCGTCCTTGGAGTCCGGGGACTGATTGTACTCCTCCAGGGTATTGTCGATGATCTTCTGCATCGTCTGCAATGCGGTATCTACGGTCATTCTCTATCCTTTGCGTTAGATTGAAGCCGCCTGGATTGTGGCGATCTTGAGCTGGGTTTCTGCCTTCATCTTCTCGATGCGCTCGTTGACGATCAGGCTGTTTGCGACGGTCTTTGCCTGCTGCTGTCTGTAGTAAATGTCGGCATAGCGCAGATCGACTTCGGCGCGTTGCAGATTGACCTTTTCCTTCTCTACGGAAATTTGCTGATCCATAAGGGAGACTTTCTTCTGCTCGACTTCCGTTTGCGCCTGCATAAGCGGAAGTTTTTGGGCTTCCACCGCGATCTCTTTCTCCATCAGGGAGAGTTTCTTGTGCATCTCCTCCACCTGGGCCTCCATCAGGGAGACCTTCTTCGCCTCCACCTGCGCCTGGGCACGGATCAGCGGTACCTTCTCCCGCTCGACGTTGAGCTGTTCGCCCATAAGCCCCACTTTCTTTTCCTCGACGGCGACCTGCTTGGTTTTAAGGGCGATCTCCTGATCCATCATAGAGACCTTCTTCGTCTCTACCGCCACCTGCTGTTGCTTCAGCGCGATCTCGGCGTCCATCTGCTCTATCGCTTTATCCTTGAGGGAGAGTTCCTTCCCCTTGATCTCAAGCTCTTTATCGTTGATGGCAATTTGGGAAGGGATTAGCTGCTCGATCTCGATCTTCGCTTTGGCTACTTTTGCCGCGACTTCGTTCTTTCTCGCGGTATCCTCAGCCTGCATCGACGCGATCTTCTGATTGTTTACCGCGATGTCACTATCGCTCTTGGCCTGTTCGATGGCAAGCTCACCCTGCATATTGAGGATTTTCTGTTCGCTTACCGGCCCCTCAATGGCGATTTGCGTCGCGGCACTGATAGCCTGCGTAACAGCATTGGTCGTAACGTTCGTCACAAACTGGGCGTAGATGGAAGCCCGCTCGTTATCGGTGATTGATGTATTGTCCTCCAGGTATTGTTTTACCTGGGCTTCGGCTTTCGCCATCACCGAGTCTGGATCGGAGTTTATGACGTTCATCGTCTGGACGATGGCGTCCTTGTAAAGCTGTAAGTCCATACTCATATCAAAGCTCCTTGATTGTTACGTTTGGCAGAGTGCTGTCTAGTTGGGCGTCACCAAGGGTCACATCTTTCAGCTCCACATCCGGCAGGGTGAGGTTGTCCATCTGAGCATTGTCGAATGTCGAATTGAGAGCACCGCCCTCCATCGTGATTTCATACTCCATCTTGAGTAGGTTCTTGTTCACCAGAAAATGCTTTTTGAGAGCCTTCACCACCAGGGTCTCAGGAGGGATCATCGTGTAGTAATAGCCCCCGCCGATGTCGGTCAGATTGCCTGATGCGATCACGCTACCGTGGATGTCGTAGGCTTCATATGGCACGGTATATCCGTCCTTGTAGCCCAAGACGAAAGACGGAAGCGGATGGCCGATCTTCTTTGCGATCTTCTGTTTGCCTATTGTGGCAATCAGGTAGCCATCGAGAATCGGTGCCGTGCCGGTATAAACGTCGAAACCTCCCGCCGTGCCGTGCTGCATTTCGATAGCCGTCACCTCTCCGGTACTTGGCTTGAGTGCCCGGACTGTTACGGGGAGACCATTGGAGTTCTTCGCGTAAAGAGAAAACTCCCGGCCCCTGGCAATGTTGGTAGTATCAATGCGCACAATCATAAAAAGAGGATAGGGAAGGAGTGGTGTAGAAGGAAATAGAAAAGTGTCGGGCGGAGCAAGCCCCCGGCATTAGTAGGCGACGGCTACCGTGTCCTCTTCGGGTGCGTCGGTGTCGGGTGCGCTCGTGACCTCTTCGGTGATCCGCACGCGGTCGGTAACGACGATTCCGTGAGAGGGGCTTTCGATGGTCAGGGAGTATTCCCCGGCAGCGGGGATAGCGATGGTGCCACTGGCATATTCCCCGGTGTTCCCCACCTGCGTCAATGTTGCGCCGCTTGCGACGTTCGCTCTCAGTTTCGTTTTGAGATACACCTTGTCACCGGCGATCTTCATAATGTAGGCGTATTTTCCGCTTGCGTACTCGATCACGTCGCCCTCTTCCAGGGTGCCGTTGGCGCTGTCGATATGCAGCACCCGGCTTCCATAGGGAGAGGCTGCCGTAGTCGTGGCGGTGTGCGCCGTTCCGATCTCCTCCACCGCCTCGGTCATTCCACCGTCGATCACGGTCGTCTGGGCCAAATTGTCGAGGGGTGCGTAATACACCACAAAATCCGTAGCCGGTGCACCGAAGAGTGTCCGGCGCGTGCTGAGTGCTTCCACAAAGTTCTGGTTTACTTGATATGTTTTCATATTCTGTCCTTTCTTATGTTAATGCTGATTGAGGTCCACATCGACCCACCTATTGTCCGAATACGTGAAGATAAGCCCGTCAACGTCAAAGGGCTCTATGTCGGTTAGGGCACCTGGATCAATTGCATATACATTGCTCATATCGTGAGCGTAGATATAGCTTATCAAGTCCGCGCCTTTTTCTGTGGTGGTCTCAAGCTCTTTCCACGTGCTATCGCTGGCGTCATACAGTTTTCCGCCGCGCGAAACAACCAGCATCGAGATGTCCCTTTCGGATGAATGGGGAGCCGTGAGGAGGGAATACCACGTATCCGGTTCGCCCACAACGTTGCCTGTTTTCCCCGCACCAGCCCATTCAGTCTTCCAATCTTGTCTATTGTTAGCAAAGTAATCTGCTTGCGAAGGCGGCAAAATATCAGATGGCGTTACAGGAGAGCCAGACTTCCAGACCCTTATTTCTCCCAGCGCGTCTCTCTTCTGGACAATCACCCCATAGGCATCAACTTGTGTCCCCCTAACCGCGTAAGCGCCCGGTGTTCCCGTGACAATTACGTCTGAAATTTTGTCGGCGATTGGTGAACTGGCACCAGCAACATCATCTTTTCTAATAATGGCATCGCTATGAGCCCCTTCTTTAACCATCACGACTTCCCCTTCTAGGTATGGCGCAAGCGGAGCCGTTCCACCACCTGTACGATAATATTTCCCGATGCTGTCGTACACATAAATTCCGTGGCTAGTTACTCTTCCTGCGTTGTCAACTCTTCCAACAATTGCCGGCCTGCTAGGGTTTTCTACGCTGAAAATGTATGCTACCCCATCCGAGCATCTGGCTTTCAAAGTGCCACCACCTGCGATTTCTAGAATTTCAAAATCCTGGGGCAGCATTCCACCCTTCTCTCTCTCGATTAGATTGAGCATGGTTCCACTAATTGTGCTGGGGGAGGAGAGGCCGGTTTCAGAGATTAGGCTTCTTCTGCACCATTTCACGGCCCCACCAGACAATAAAAATATATCCTCCCCGACTTTCACAACTTGATCGGCGGCACCGACACTTCCCCCAACGGAGACAGGGTAAAAGACCCCGCCCTGAGCCAGCCCACCATTGTCCAGCCTGTACCAGCCACCCGCCCTTTTACACGAGTAACCCTCTTCACGGACTGTTGACGCGGAGACCTCTACAACGCGGCAAGCCGAGGCTTCCATATAGGTCATTTCATGCTTCCACCCGTTGTAACCAGTAAGCTCCTTGGTTACGCTTGCCATTTGTGTTGGATAGGCGTGCCAGCGCCTAATGTGCGAAAAATCCGGGGGGATTAGGCCGTCAGATGTTGTTTCTCCAGTTATTGGTTGCGTAAGCTTTGTCTCAGGATGTGCAATATTTAAGTCGATTACAGCGTTACCCAGACCAAACTTGCCCGTGCTGCCAGCTCTATCAATATGCTTCGGGGTGATTGTTATGGTGTGGTTGTCGGGGTCCCACTCCCATCGGTAATCGCCGTAGTTTACGTGCCGTCCCATGCTATACCTCCTCTTTGTGAAGGAACCCATCACCTATCGTAATGGTTGAGAATTGGTCGGTTATATCGTTGTCGTCTTCATCATACGCGGCATATGAGACAACGATTGTCCCGTCATCTTTTTTTGTGGGCGTGTATTCAACTCTTATTGATGGCTTGTATGGGCCAGGTTGTGGCGGATCAATATACGGGATATCATCAATGCTCCCATCTGGATCAACATGGATGCCTGAAACATATTTTTCCGTCATTGCGACAGTATCAGCCGCGTAAGAAAAACCACCGTCTGCTCTTCCTGTATCCCACATTCTTGCCCTTATGATCCCGTTGCTGGCCTTGAAGTCATGGGGATCATCGTATGTGAGGGATATATTGTCACCATCAACAATCAATTTCCCAAACGCTAACGCTGCCGGGTCTTGCAATATCCCGTTACGGGAAATGTGCAATGATACATACCCATCATGTGACGTATAATCTATTGTTTCACCGCGTGTGAATGCTTCGATTCTGCCTTCATCTGAGAAAATTTTGTCATATATCTCGCGCAGAATATTGGTGGGGTTTTTGCTTTTATCCTCTGGTATCTGTGATCCGCCGCCATATCCGCCCCATCTGATATTGTTTATGTACGCAGTAGCCAAGGCGTTCAAGATGTCCTTGATAATAGCCTTGTCCTCTGCCCTGATTGCGTGGGGGCAAGTAACATCTCCGTCCGACAACAATCCTTCTCTCAGCATATCCGCCGCAATGGGGGATGGGTTAGACTCTGGTCCAGGACCCAATAGTCTGGCGCCCCTAACCGAAACATCCCTCAATGCCGTTCTCCACCCTTGGATACCGGAGCCAATTATCCCGGCGCTCACATCTGTGCCATCGTATGCCTTTTTGAAAGCACCAACCAGGAAAAGCGCCTCAGTGTTATCGTCCCTTTGATGGGCGATTGTTAACCCATCTGTACTATCAATTGCTAGAGCGACTTCAGAAGATAAGCAGTTGAAGGATGTTTTCCCGGTGGAAATACAGTATCTTGCATATTGTATTTCTGTCAATCGCGCATTTTCTGTGTCCGGGAGTGGTCCAACTTCTTCAATTCCGTTGATTGATACGGGGATACTGGGATCATCGATATTCCACAAATATGCCCCATCTCCAGTACTGGGGGACGGGATATGTATGTTTGATACCCGCGACATGATTGAGCCGTTTTTAAGAATAGCCGCTCCTTCTGGGCTGCTTATTGTCAGTGTCCCACCCGGCGAAATATCCCACCCCCCGCCGGATATTTCAATGTTGTCAGGCAAAATAGAGTAGTCGAATTGATACTGCCCTCTGGAATCGTTCACATAAAGATGAGTAATCCCGCCTGCAATTTTTTCAGGAATGTATAGATCACCGACTAGAGACAATGACGATAATTGCAATGGCGCACCACTTTGAAGCGCCAACGCGAACGCGCCCATAATAAACCTGACGTTTCCTAGGACCGTGAGATTTTCGGGAGTAGAATCATTGGCGGCTATCGTATCTGGCTTGTATACTGCGGCCCCGCCATTGATTCTCAATACGCGTGCTTCACCATACGCTCTGAAAAATTGCACAATCATTTCCGCAACTGTTTCTATTGGTGTAACCCCAGCGTCATAATTCAGGTCAACGTATGGCATTTCTGCGTCAAAGGCTGGATTATCGAGACTGCCGTCCATTGTTGCCCCAGCCTTGCTTGTGACGACGATGCGATGAAGTATATCTCCGTTCTGGATGTGCTTTCCAAGGAGTGTATGAATCCCACCATCGCTCATCCCCCTTATTACTCCAAGAGGAACTGGATTCAGTATTGCACCCATCCCGCCGGAAAAAGAAAAATGGTTGTCAATCAAGTATCTTTCAATCGCCGATACATCCTTTGGAGTATCATCAGAATCAAGCTGTATCTTCCCGGCTGATTCCACGTCAATATGAATATACCCGTCGTTCCCATATCCGGTGATTGAGAATCTTTCTCCTCCCACCATAGACGAGAACCCTGACAAAATCTCTGTCGTATCTATAGCAGAGTTGAGAAATTTGCTTATCTCGCTTTTGGGGACCACTTGAATATTCTCGGCGATTGCGCTCTTGACTGCATTCCCATCTAGCACAGAATCGAATTTTCCGCTCCTTATTTTCCCGGCGGCGATTGTCGCAAGGCTATCTAGCGAAAGCCCTCCACTGACATATTTTTCGAGCTCTCCCCTTATGTCGATAGCAATGCCACCATAGGGGGAAATAAGGCGCTCCATATTCTCTGACGCAATAGGCCCCTCTAGTGCAAGATCGCTGGGGTTATGACTCATATATCGTACGACAAGCCCATCGACTGAATCGACAACGGCCCTGTTCCCATCTCTAAAGAGCACGCCGTAGCTTTCAAACTCTTGTGCCTCGCACCAGAATACCCCAGGCCCGATTGTCCTTAAAAACTCTTCGTGCCAAACGTTCTCCACGATGAGCTTCCCGTTGTCGATATAGGCGTTTATTTCTGGGTATTCATCCAAGATGCCTTGAGAGACAACTACCGATCCGTCAGCTTTTATCTCGATGTACTTGTTTGCCATCTTAAATCACCCCACAGCCGAAAATTTCAGCCTATACCCGGTAGCGACCAGATCATCCGGGACTGTTACCTCAAAGGTGTTGTTTCCTGTCTGGGTGATTGTGGCCCCTGCGACTTCTTCACCATCTGCATTCACGATGCTTGGTTGGAGAATTGTGGGGGCCCTTGATTGCAAATCGGCTATCGCTTGTTTAATATCATCGGTAACACCGGAAAATTTTGCAGATTCGGTTTTCGACGTTAAAACGATATCACCAGTTTCAGGATAGAGCAAAAGCCCTACCTGCTGTTCCGAAATGAGCCCTTTTACCGTGTCAAGTGGGGACGGGCCATTATCCTTCCCATCTGAAACAAAGAACCTCATTGAGACGCCGGAGATTCCATCAGGGAGGAACCCTGCGCTATCTCCCTCTACATACCCGCTTTGGCTATACCCAGGTTCAATATGCTCCGCCTGCTCGTATCTCCCCATTGTGCACCTCCTTTCTGAGTTACTTAGTTAGGATGCGCTGGCGTCAGGAACGGATACTGTTACGTTGTTGTTGCCTGTTGCTACCACCAAAACAAAGTCGTCCCCACTGCAAGACACAGACTGCCCAGAGAATTTTCTGGCCGTCTCATAGCCAGGGGAGTAGAACCATCCAGAGACGTCCTCGCTAAAATTCAGTGTCCCGGAAAAACTTGAGCCACCACCAAGCGGATCATTTAAGAGAATAGCTGCATACCCCATAATCGGGGTGAGAGCAACCTCCTCGCCATCATTAGGTGGCATCTGTGCATTGTTGATTGCGGGGAGTTCAAGCAGGCTATCGTGGGCAAGCTCCTTGAACACCATTGCGACAAGGCAGCTCTCCATATTTGCGTCAAGCTGCTCATAAGTGAGCGGAGCGTCCTCCCTTGATCGCGGGGTGAATCCGAAAACCATAGCAAGCATTTCATTCATATCTCTTGTGGCTGTTTGCCCCGGTGTAGGTGTATGCATTTTTCTTTCTCCTTATTTGTTAGATTACTGTTGCTTCCACTTCGTCGTTGGAAGTGTTCTCAAGTGCTTCGATGCGCACCTCGTGATTTTCGATCTGGTTACTGTTCTCGGTTACGGTTTGCTCGACTGCTTCGATGCGTGCGTTCACGCCGTCAAGGTCTGCCGTGATGAACTCGATCCGTCCCGTATTGGGATCGGGGGTCATTGAATACTTCTGCTCGCAAGGCGGCGCGAAGATCAGCCAAATCTGTCCGCCGTTTGTCGCGTGCCCCTTGGCGAACGTGACCGCCGCAAAAAAGTAGTCGATGTAATTCCCGTTCTCGTCTTTGTTTTCCGGCTTGTCCTGAAAGCTATTCATCAACCAGTCTCGCGCGAAATTCATCGCCGCTTCAAAATCGGCCGAAGAATTGGGCCTTACCAGGACTTCCTTTTTATAGAGGGCCATTCAGTCCCCCTTAGATGACGGCGCCGTCACCACCATCGTCACCGCTGGCAGTCGCACAGTCACCCGTTCCGTTCAGAACATCGTCTTTGGGCTTGCCGTCGAAGCCACAGTCGAGTGCCTGGCGGAAGATGGAGGCCAGGGTAGCGGCGCTGATGTTGGCGATCTGCTGCTTGCTTACGAAGGTGGCATCGGCATAGGCTTGAGCATCTGCCACCGCGCTGTCGTGGGCGGCTTTGGCGGCTTTGGCTACGGAGCCTTCTACCGTCTCGTCACCATTGAGGGTATTGATGGCGGCTTCGTTGGCGTCGGCTTTTGCCTGAGCTGTGGCGGTCGCGTCGCTTGTGCTCTTGATGGCGGCATCCAGTTTGTCGTCAGCGTCTTTCAGGCTTGTGGCGTCGGCGATATAGTTGGCATCGGATTTGGCCGTATAGCTTCCGTTGTCGTTCAAGCCAGCGCCGGTCTCGATTGCATCGACTTCACTCTGGACGGAAGCGATGGAGCCTTCAGCTCCGCCGGTCAGATCGTCGATCTGGGACTGGAGGTTGGCGTCAGCGCTTTGGCGTGCAGCCGCTTCGGAATCCACGGCGTCCTTGACCTTTTTGGCGACGGATCCTTCGACGGTCTCATCGCCGTTCAGGGTCTCGATATCGGACTGAAGCCCGGCTTCAGTTGCGGTAGCACGATCACGCTCCTGTTTGACGGCGTAGGCTACGGAGCCGACGGTGGTCGCATCACCCTTGAGCGTCGCCATATCGCTTTCGAGGGAGGTGATACGCGCCAGATGGTCGCTCAGTTGGGTTACGATGTTCTGCCCTACATCGAACTCTTCGGTATCAGGGTCGGCGTCCAGGAGTTGCTGGATCGTCTGGATCGCGGCCTGAAGCTGGTCGATGTCCACATCTTGGGCGGAAACAACCGCGTTGATCTCCTGGCGAACCTTGTCACCGACTTCCCATCCCCAGTGTTTCCCGATCTGCTCGATCAGGGTTTGAACTACATTGTCTGCCATTTGTATATCCTTTGGTTGTATGTTGGAGCGACACGCTCGCTACGATATGCCGTGGCATATCGGGGCCAGAGTGTCAGGCCGCCAATACGTTTGAGACGTAGAGACTGACGGCTGCTGCCGCCTTTTTCTCATAGCGGTCGGTGTATTTCTTGCTCAGGTAGGAGCAGACGAAAAAGATCACCGCCATCGAAAGTTGCTCGTCGATGGGCATAGAGTCGGCGTCGTCGATGGCTTGCGACACCGGCGGCATCTTCACGTAGTGCTGAACCGTCTTGTATTCGCCGTCTCTCTCCACCTCTTCGGACGGGAGCAGGCGCAGCACGTCCGTTTCCGCCCCGGTGTATTCGGCCTTGAGCTTTTCGGGAACGCACAGCATCCCTACTTCGGTCATCGCCATTTTGAAATGAAGCGGCCTGATCTCAGGGTTTGAGTTATCCCCCAGCAGGAAGCCGGAGACAAACTCTTTGGCTTCCCCGTAGGTCATTACTTCAGTCCTTCGCCACAGGCGAAATAGTCGGGGTTTTTGACCTCAAGGGTCAGGTCGGTGTAGTAGCGCCCGAATTTGGCGGTCTTGTCCGTGGGGACTTCCGTGAACTCGGTCGAAGTCTGGAACATAATGCGGGCTTCGGAGAGCTTGCCCACCAGGATTTTGTCTCTCAGTTTCTCCTGGTTGAAGAGACGGTGAATTTTGACCTGAACCGTTCCAAAGTCGGTTTCCAGCTCAAAGAGGGTGGGGTCGAACTTCTCTTTACCGCTCACTTTGCGGAAGAACTGATCTCCGGCAAAACGGTTGATCGCCCGCTTGACGGAGGTACCACAGATCAACATGAAGCTCTCATCCTCGATACCGCCGCGTTCCCATACCGGCTCGATGATCTCGGAGAGGCTGTCGTAGGTCAGCACGGTGGGATTGCCGTTGGCGTCCTTGAGGTCCTTGCGGTGCTCGCTGGGGATGAAGTGGAAAATCCCGGCCATCCGCGCCTCGGTCGTGTCGCTTCCGGGGACATAGTTGTCGAACACGGAGTCGTTTTGCAGTCCCAGGAGGTTGAATTCAAGGTCCTTGGCGTGTTCCTTGCCGACTTTTCCGACGCGGTAGGGCCACTCTTTCTGTCCGTAACGGGCGGTACTCCGCTCTTTGCGGGAGAGCCCGAACTCGTTTTTCACGATCTGGGTCACATTGTCCAGCATCACCTTGGTGTCTTCGGTGTCCTCCTCCAGCCCGGTGATCTCCAGGTTGTAGTTGGGCTTGGGGTCACGCAGCCGGTCGGTGATCCAGGCGTGCTTGGGGGCGTTCACATCGCCTCGACCAAACCACTTGAGAAAGGGAACCTGGCTGGGCCCTTGCAGGATGATCGAATCGAGAACCGAAGGTTTCTGATTCACGGTGTTGTTGTAAGTGGTCAATGCCATTTCACAATCCTTATAGTTTGATGTATATCGTGCATTTTTTCAGGATTGTGGTGTATGGGGAAATAGAAAAGTGTCGGGGGAGTAGAAATCCCCCGAATTTTACGCGCCGAGAATAAAGGATCCCAGATCAACCTCGTCGGCCTTGCCGGATTTGACCTTTTCGGCCAGGTCGTCCTTGCCTTCGTTCTCTCCCGTCTCGCTGCCTTTTGTCAGGTTGTCGGGTTTCTCGTTGGGCCTGATTGAGGCCAGGGCCGCCTTGTACGCCATTTCCATACCCTCGGGGGTCGTGCGCATCGCCTCGGCCAGCTGAGGGTTTACCGCCTCAAACTTTTTGATCTCCTCTTCCACCACGTCGTCCGGGACGTTGGGGAATTTGGCGTGCATTTGATCTTTGATGGCCTTGGCTTTGAGCTGCTTGAACTCCTGTTCCATCTGATCCACCTTGTCAAGCCCCAGGAGCTTTCTCGCCTGCTCGATCTCTTCGGGAGAGGGCTCGCCTTGGGGGGCGGCGGGGGCTGCCGGTGCGGGTTGGGCGGGAGGCTGCATCGTGCCGGGGTCCGTAGCAGGGGCTTGGGGCGGCACTCCTCCTTCGGGCTGCTGTCCTTGCTGCTGCATAAGCTCCGCGTACATTTCAGGGGTCATAGGGGGTGTCTCTTGCATCGTGTTCTCCTTTAGTCGATGATGATTTGCCAGTCTTTAGCCATTACGTCCACAATCGAAGGGGCGTAGGGGCTACCGCTCTTGCCGTTGGTCATAGTGGGGCGCGTTTCGCCCCGATAGATGGTGACGTAGTGGTGTTTCAGCTCTTTGGGCCATCCGGCACGCCGAACCTTTCTGGAGCGTCCGGCAGCTTCCAGAGCCTCCAGGATGTTCAGCCCTTCTGTTTTCTCGGTCGCTTCATCGGGTGTAGGTTCAGGAACCGGTACAGGGGTATCTTCAGCATTTTCAGGCGTCTTCTGTTTGGGATCTTCGATCTTCGCTTCTTCCTCTTTCACCTCCTCGGTTTTGGGTTTGGTCTCGTTTTGAGCGGGCTTGCTTGCTTCTGCTTTAGTGGGTCTTGGTGCCATTGTCTACTCCTTTTCCTCAAATTCAATAGCTTCGATCTCGCCCCTGATATCGTCGATCATCATAGGGACAAGGTTGATCGCATAGGCGACACCTCTTTGCTGCTCGATCTTCCGGCGCATAACGTGGTCGTCGATCTTGGGGTCGGTTACGGCGTCACGGTAGAGCTGGTTGTACTTCTCCGTCAGCCTCTCCAGGTACGCCTGGAACGCCGCCGAGTTGTGCAGCTCCGTCAGGGACTTCAGCTCCCCCTTGAGGGATTGAAGCTCCAGCTCCTCCGGTACCTCCGTCTGTTCCGTCTCCGGTGTCTCTTCGTTCATCGTCTGTTTCTCCTTTCAGTGTTGGGATGAGTGTTCTAAGCTTGAGCGCTTTCAACTTCTCTTTGAAAAGCTCGTCGAGTACGTCCATATACCGCTTGGCACGTTCCGCATCTTGAAGCTCGGCGGCAAGCTTGACGTTCTGGAGGGCGGCGCCCTCTGCCGCAGCGATGTTATTGAGTAGCAATTCGTTGTTTACCGCCCCTACTCCGGCGTTGATCGTGACGTAGAATCTCAGGTCTTTTGTCCGGTCAAGGCCGTAAAAAATGGGGCTCTCTCCATACTTGTAGATCAGCCGGACCATCCGCCGGATCGCGGGCTCGAAAAAGCTTTCGTTGAGCGCTCGAACGATGTCCGCGATCACGGCGTTGCCCTCTTCGGTCAGGATGGAGACGCCTGTGGCCGTCTGATTGAGGTTGTGCGGGTCGTTGAGGCCCTGGTTGTATTTGGTGATCCCGCTCACCTCCTGCATCTCACTATCTAGGCGGTCGATGCCGAAGATACTGGGGTCGATACGCGGAGCCTGTAGCTCCTTGACCTCATTGAGACTTGAGACGCTGATCTTCGTGCGATTGCTCAAGAGGTCTTTCTCGTTCAGCCCGGAGGTCTTCGTCGCCAAAAATCGCTTACTAAGACTCTCGGCTATCGCGTCGATCTGCTGGTTGCGGGTGACGGTGTATTCCTCCTGGAGGGGAATCATCGGCTCGATGAAACTTCCACCGTAGGCTTCCACCGCGTTGCTCTCATCCAGGCGGACAAACTGAGGCTCGACGCTCCCGATGATGAAGGGAAGGCCGTCTTTCAGTGGCTCGTCAAGCCGCACGAACGCATCGCCCGGGAGAACGGTGGAGACATACCACTTCCCACTCTGATAGCGGTAAACGTCCCGGACTTCGATGCGGCTTGCATCCCCAAGGTCGGCACTTGAGAGGTAACTGGTACCGTCTTCGCTGTCGCCGATATAGTTTTTCCACTTGAACTTCCTCCCAAACTGCTGTCGCAGGTTGCCGATGGTCGTTGTGACCCGGTGGACACAATACTGGATGTCAAACACATTGGAGGCATTGGGGTCGAGATACATATTCTTCAGTTTCACGCGCTCGATACGGAGCTGCCCGTCGGCCCAGTAGATTTTCATAATCGGCGTGCCGTAGATCAATGCGTCCAATACTGAGGGTTTGAAGCGGGTGTAGAGATTGATCCGCTTTGTCGTCCATTCATCCAAGGCTCTTTGGAGCTTCTGCACATCCTTGATGCTTTCCGGGGTCGGCACTTGCGGCGTCAACTTGGCAAACTCCTCGTTCTCGAAGTATGTTTTCATCACGGAGATTGCCACCTTGCGGACCTTGGCCTTGATGATCTTCGGAGTGATATGGCTTTTGCGACGCCTTCGCAGGGACTTCACCGTTTCCTCCGGCAGGAGGTTGAGGTATCCCGCTTCAAGGATTGAAAAGTCGTCCCGGTACAGGTCGAAACCTTTCTTTGCCTCGTCGATCATGCTGAGTATCAGCTCTTTTTTTGTCATTCTTGCTCCTCTCTTATTTTTTTGACGATCCGCTGGACGCGCCGTTCCCCGAAGCCTGTCGCGGCGACAATCTGCCGCGTGGTCCATCCGGCGCGGGCCATATCCTCGATCAGCAGATACTCGACAAATTGGCGGGACACATATACCTCACATGCCCACTCCCGGCTTGCTTTTAGCGCCGATAGGGGGTTGCCAAATAGTTTTAGTGTTCTCTGGAACGCCTTTGGGGTTGGGCTGTTCTTTCTTAGACGCACAGCACGGGGCCGCATATCCAAAGCGGCGGCGATTTGCGTATCGGTTAGCCCGGCTTCCGCCATTGTCTTTATGAGATGTGTTATCGCCCATCGCCGGAAAATACTTATACGCATATCACCGTGACGCAGCACGGCTTTATAAAGCGCCAGCAGATTTCCCCGGCAAAGCTCGCGCACCTGGTGTCTTGAAATATCCAGGCTCGTTACCACGCCGCACCTCCCAGCCCATAGGTTCCACTCACATCCTCCATATCGGCTTCCGGGATGTCGTCGTTCTCCTCCTCGACATAGATCATCCGTTCACACGTCAGGGCGCAGGCGTCCGCTTTGTCCGGGGAGCGGCCCAGCTCTTTTTTGATCTCTTTCTTCTCTACTAGCTGGATCTTTCCGGTGGATGAGATTTGGTACTTCTGGGCCATAAGCTCTCCGACTAGCTCGTCGTCGTCGGGGATTTTCCCATCCTCCAGCAGGTCTTTGAGGTTGTAGTACCACTCTGCGCGCTTGTTGTGATATTTCTCGGAGTTAGAAGCGCTATTCGATCCTTTGACCCCAATCACAATGTCCAGGCCCTTCTCGAAGCAGACTGCCGGCAGAGAGGAGCCGATACCTATGGCATCCACGAAGATCACAGCGGGTTTACGCTTGGCCTGGTTGTATTCGTAGATCAGCCATCCGGCAAGATCGGGTAGGGTCAAGCCGCTTCTGGCGGTGATCTCGTGGAAGTGCTTGCCCTTTCGCTTCGCCAGGACCGATTTGTCGTCCCCAAAGTCGGCAACGTCCAAGCCCCATACTTCTGCCCCGCTGTCGTCCACGATCTCGCGCGTCGTCGCGTCGTCCACCTCTTGCAGCGAAAAGACGGCGTTTGAGGATTGCCGGGGAAACTCCCCCTTGATACGGACGCGGTAAACGTCGCTATCCTCGCCGTATTGCCGCTTTTTCTCTTCAATCCACTCTTTTGATACGTTCTCGCTCTCTTCGGCGTTGAACTGGAAGCACTCCCATTGCCAGCGGTTCTTATGATGGCTGTCATAGAAGTAGCCCTCTGTCCGCGTCGGGTTGGCCGCCATAATGACAAGCGTGCTCTCCCCGGTCATTGCGCCCTCTGCCACCTCGAAGATCACCTGGGGGATACCGGAGGCTTCGTCGATGATAAACGCCAGATTGGTAGCGTGGAATCCCTGGAGTGCTTCGGGCTGATCTTTCCGGGCGGTACGCGGCACGGCGAAGTTTCCGTTGGCGAAGTCGATCTTTTCCGTCTTGACCTCGACTTCGTTCTGGTATTGCACGGGCATCTTTTCGCGCCATTTCCTGATCTCCGGCATCAGCAGGTCGTAAAGCTGGTGTCCGGTCGGTGCGGTCATAGGGATTTTCGCATCTTCCCTCCCCAGCCCCCACCATAGGACGATCCAGGCAAGTAGTGTCGTTTTCCCAGTCCCGTGACCTGAGCGTATGGAGATTTTCTTTTTGCCCTGGTCTATGGCCCTGATCGCCTTCATCTGCTGCTTTGTGGGTTTCGCTTTGAGTATGACGCGCACAAAGAACTCAAGGCTCTTGGCCCCGGCTTTGACGATCAGGATGTCCTCTTTGGTCACGCCGATTTCCTCCATCCGTAGTATTCGTCGAAGCCGTCCACATATTCCCTGAAGGCCATACAGAGGCGATAGCAGCTCTTATTCGATAGCTCGTGCTTCGCGACGGGGGGAATGGCAAGGCCGGCCTTGCGCGCCATTTTGGAGTAGCTGATCCCGCACTCGTGGCGCAGGTACTCCAAAAAGAGATAAGTCCTGGCCTGGAGCTCACTTGGATTCATCGCCACCCTCCTCTACCTCGGCTTCGATGGCGTCGTCAGGCGCTCCCAGCATCTGCTTGATGAAGCCGTCCACTTCCTCGTCGGGGATCTCGGCGTTTCTGAGCTGATCGGTGATCGAAACATTGACGTTCATATCGACCTTCTTGTTCAGCTTGCCCGCGAATTTGAGCGTCGTTTCAACCGCTTTGAGCTTGTCGGCCAGCGTGACCTGCACCACGGCCCCTGTCTCCGGGTCATACTTGATGCTCTTGATCGCATCGGCATAGGCGGGGTCAATGTCCTCTCTTATCTGCCCCGTTTGCAAGTCCAGGATGTCGGCGATATTCGTATTCTGGATGTTCACCAGCTTCTTCATCGCGGAATACGCGGCGTTTTCCATATCCGCTATCCCGTTATCGACGATCTCCTTCAGCTTCTTTTGCGCCAGGGGCTTCGCCATAATCTCGTCGTGGCGCTTCCTGGGGGTATATGGGCCGAACACTTCCCTCAACGCCTTACGCTCGTCCATAAGCTCCGCGAAGCGATGCAGGTACCGGATTTCCATTTTCGTCAGGTAGTTTTTGGCGGGGGGAGTTTTAGGCATAGGCCACCTCCTCTGACTTTATGCCCGTTGCAATAGCGATTGAGCGAAACAGTGCCTCGATCACCGGGACACTCATAGAGTTTCCAGCCTGCTTGTAGCGCTGCGTATCGCTTACTCCAGCGTCTTTGGCGGAATCGTGTGCCCAATCCGGGAAGCCTTGCAGTCGCCAGCACTCTTTCGGGGTGATCTTTCTGATATGTCCATTCTTATGAATCCTCGGACGGTTTCTGATGTCCGAATACATGGAATTGGCTTTGATCGTTGGGGCAATAGTGTCCAAAACAGAACCTATTTTCGAGTTTGCCCAGCGCTCAATCATCGGCTCACCCGGTTCCACTATGTGGTTGTTATGCTCGAAATATGAGCTGTCCAATGTCGGGCATACCCCATCGAGGGCCTTCAGTCCTCCGGCGTTCTTCCCTCTGGGTCTTTGCAGCAGGACGGCATAGGGCAGTCCCTTGTGCATATTGGCGGGTACGGCACTGCCGATTTTTTTAGCCGTGTCGTAATGCAGCCCCTTATCCCAATTCGTCCGCCCGTCGCCGGTATCACGATTCATATACTCAAGAGCCTTGTCGGTCAGGTAGTATTTTTCATCCACCTTATTTTCAAGCACGTCTGAAAGGATGAGCTTCAGGGGGACTTTTTTCGGAAACCGGAACCGCTCCCCGGCGGTTTTGCTTTTGAAGCCGACAAGGAAATACCGTTCCCGGTTTTGAGGGAGGCCGTAATGTTTGGTATTCAGCACGGCGGAATGAACTGTGTATCCCAGTAAGCGGAAGGCCCGCTCAAACTCTTCGCGCGTCTGTCCCTTGTCGATACTCCTGAAGCCCTTGACGTTCTCGAATAGGAATACTTTGGGCCGTGCTTCGTCCACCACCCGGTAGAACTGATAGATCAGCGCTCCACGCGGATCATTGACGCCCTTGCGGATACCTGCCACAGAAAAGCTCTGGCAGGGGGAGCCGCCCACCAGCAGGTCGATATGACCTTGATAGAAGATCGCCGGGACATTATGCACATCGTGATAAAGAGGCTCTTCACCGTAGATCGCGGCATAACTCTTTCGCGCGAACTTGTCGATTTCGCAGGAGAAGACGATCTCGTGACTTGGGAATATGTGACGTGCCGCCATTTCAGGAGCACCGATACCGGAGAATAGTGTGGCTATCTTCATAGTGCGAACCTTTTTGCGGAGTTGATTGAAAAGCCAACTTGCTTAGAGCTTGAAAATTGGTGCGGGGTCGGTGTGGGGTGATATATATGACAAACGGCCACGCGCGGGGGGTGGGGGTGGGTTTTGCTTTGGAGTGCCTGGATCGTTGCCCTCTCTGCCGCCCTCGATCCCCTCTTTTTCGGTGTCTCGGATAGGGCATCCGATGCAAAGCCCCGTAAAATGGGCACTCTTGCGCTAGTGTCGGCTAAACTGTCAGCTAATCCGGCCCTTTTTTGTGCCTCGATGGGCTCCAGGTGATCCGGTCTCGCGTGTGTGCGTGAGGCGTTGCATTTTCTCAGACCGGCCCCGCTCCTCCTCCCGCTCTCCCCACTTAACGCCAAACTCCTAACAACTGGCTCCACTCTTAACACTCCTTCCTTACCCGGTTGACTCAATAATCACCGGGCTACACTTTCCACGTTTAACAACCTATTACACCGGTAACCAAGAGGGGAAAAGCAGAAACGCGGGGAACGATCCTAAACAACAGGAACGCATACTAACCCCCCTGATCCCCCCATATCTGAAAACCATTTTATCATAGTTGACCTATGAATTACAATTAAGCCGCCAAAAATAAGCCAAAACAGCCGCAGAAGGCCACCAGGAGCCAAGTTATAGCGCATTTCAACACCCTAATAAATCCCCATTTTATGGCTACTCTTAAACGAATTACGGGAAATTGACTGAAAACTCATCTGCTTTTATTTTTAATTAAGCTATATCGTGTCATACTTCGCTCAGTTGATTAACAGGTCAACTAATAAACTTTGGAGGCGTAAAGATGGCAACACGAAGTATCATCACAATAGACGGCACGAGGATTTATAGCCACTATGACGGATACCCGGAGGGAATGGCTTATAAGCTGCTGGAGGCTGTGAAGCTATTGCACCCGGAGCCACTGCGGTCCGCGCGACTGCTAAACGCATTCATCGCGGCAAATTACACGAACTGCGACCTCGACGACGTGACCGGTGGCGAAGAATACAGATACACAATCAACACCCAGGAATTAACGATCATCGCGCAAGAGATCGAGATCGGGACCGACAACAAAGAGCTAATCTACAACGGGAAAATCTCCGACTTTATAAACCGAGAGATAGGGAAAGTCGTGATCCAGGAGATCGAAGGCAATCTTTACACCCGCCAGCAGGCCCGCGAGAAATACCTATACCACCTAGAGGATTCCGACCGTGAGCTTTGGACGGATGAAATGCGGGAAAAGTCCCTACAAAAGGCGCACACGTTCAAAACCGCACTCAGTCTTTACGAAAAGGAGGCGAGAAAATGACCGCTGCACAACTCAAAACGGCCATAGCCGCCGGATGCAGGACAGCCGCACAGTTGGCCCGATTTTGGGCCAGGATCAGGAGAAACAAGGGGATCAGATGAAAGCCGAAGTACTCCAAGCCGCTAAAGACGCGGCAGCCTGGGCGATCCGCTGGGCGCTGAGACTTTGGCACATCATCGCCGCCGCCGTGATCCTGCAAATGCTTTCATAGGCGAGCAGATGCAGGAGATCATCATAAGGGGGAGCCGCTACCGGATCAGGCAAGAGGAGCCCCCGGCAGGCTGGGAGCCGACCGCCCGCTATCTCCTGGAGAGTGTGAGTGCGATCCAGGAGAAAAAGCGCGGGAAGATCGAGGAGCGCGAGCAGGTGCGCCGCTTTCTTCGAGCAACCAGCCGGGAAGCGTGTATCCGGTATATAGCTCAAATCGAAAAAATGCCGCTCTTTTCGGTGAGAGCGGCTATAATTAACAAATCAAGCAAGGAGGCATAAAATGGAAGCAATCAAAATTAGCAGAATAAAGGCCCTGGAAGGCGATTTAATCTTCCAGGATAAGGCAGTAAAGGAAGTCGATCTTGGTGATAACCCCAGCGGGCTAATCACGAAAAATGGCGATGTTCTGACATATGACAATATGGAAGTATTGGTAGGGATGGACCAAAGAGTATCTCTCTATGATGTAGAGGGGATAGAGTTTGAAGAACATACTATCCATGATCTCCTTGAATATTGGAACACCTACGCTGAGGAGGTATGAAGCGCCCCTACCCGCTCAACCGCTACCCGTTCGCTCTCCTGCGGGATATGTGGGACGGATTGCGTTGGGTATTTGGCAAAATTATGGAGCTAACCCAAGACAGGTTAAGCAAGAATACGCAGCAAACTAAGGAGAAGATAGGTAAATAGAAATCACCATTCATCAACCGGCTGCCTTCTAAACAACACAACCAAAAGCAAGTAGATAGCCAGTATAGCATTAAGTACGATTGACATTACACTATACTCCGTCAAGTGCCCAACGGTAAAATATTCAAGCAGCGGATAAGCGATAAACGCCAAAACGATGTTTTGCGACAAGGCGGAAAGAACAAGCGCAGCGACGGCGGCAGCGATCACATTATGCCAGATATAGGTATAGGTTCCTACCGCATAAACAATAAAGAGGGCCGCATTTATAATAAATGCCACAATCATAGCCATAAGAAATCCTTTCTTTTAAGGCTATCAAATGTTTACTGAAGGAGCAACAAAATGAACGATTACAACCTGAAAGAAGAGATCAAAAGTCTCGGAATGACTCAGAAAGAGTTTGCCGCGAATATCGGGGTAGCAGAGAACACCGTAAGCCAATGGGTAAGAGGTGTTATTGATACCCCCCGATGGGTTCCGCGTATGATTGAACTCCTCCACAAGGAGAAAAAATATGAACAGGCAAAAAAAGCCTTCTGCAATAAATAGCTAATTTAGCTATTTATATCTTGACATAATAACTATCTTAGTGATATAATCCCTCCCGAAGCCACAATTTAGCAATCGTTCTTTTTTTGACAAGTGCGACCGGCTATACTTCGAATGTCGGCTTCGACTATTAAACCACAAGGAGAGATTATGTCACACCTTCAAACCGCGCTGATTGACTTCCAAGGTGCAAATCTACTAACAGCGAAAGATGAAAAGACAGGCGTCATCTACGTTGCACTTAAACCTATTGTAGAAAGTATGGGGCTTTCTTGGGGGAGGCAATCGGAAAAGATAAAGAATGATACAAGGTATTCACTTATGTGTATCCCTTTTGTTACAAAGGGCGGAACGCAGGAGATGCTTAGCTTGGCGGTTGACCATCTCCCCGCGTTTCTCTACTCGATAAACCCTAACCGTGTGCGGAAGGATTTACGAGACCGTATTATAGCATTTCAGAGGGAAACCTTCGCCGTAATCAACGCCTATTGGCGCCAAAAGAGCAAAAAGTCCGCCCCCGACACCTTCGCCGCCGAGCGGATCGCCACGCTGGAGCAGCGGATTTACGCCCTTCAGCGGGAAAACACCGAACTCCGCCGCTCCATCAACCGGATCACCTACAACGACCGCCAGCTTCCCAAACTGGATGAAAAGCTGGCGAAGCTTTACATTAAAGGCGTCATTCCCGAATTGGGCCGGCGCATCAAGGAACTTCGGGACAAGATAGAAAAAGAGCTGGGAACCATTGGCCGCCCGTATGTCCGGGAACTGGAAGCACTCTCCCGCTTCTTCGACGAAAAGCCCCAGGAGGGCGGAAACTTCATTGCGCTGGGAGATACGCTGTTTCCGCACGCTTTGATTAAGTGAATTTGTTTGGAGGCATAAAGAGAGAAGCGACGGTTGGTTAGGCCGCCGCTCTTATCTACCCCTTAACCGTGAAAGGCAAGAAATAGATAAACGAGAACCATAATCAAGTAGCATAAAGCTACGATGATATAGGCGACTTGGTGGCTGGTTAAGCCGGTGAGTAGAAGTAATAATTGATGCATGTTGCACCTCATAAGATTGGGATACCACCCCGCATCCCGGCAAAATCCAACCAAAAAAAAACCCCGACCATCCAAGGATGACCGGGGGAACCCATCTTATGAGGGACATGCTACTCACCGGTTGCCCAGCCACCATACCTATACCGGGTAACCAGCCCGATATGATCCTCGTTTTCATCGAGGTTGGTGGTAGGTGTTCAAGGGCCACCTCTGCAAGTATGCTCTATAAAATCTTAATTTCTAATTAATCCTTCACGCTGAAGGGCTTTATCTGCTGATTCAAATAAATAACGCGGGGGGTGATGAGTCCCCCGCGCATCTCTTACCCTACCTGGAAGCCCAAGCAAGGTAGAGATAAATGATGGCTATGGCGACATATGCGACCCTGTGAGGTGTCACGACGCTGTGGATTAGCTCTATCATACGATCCCCCTTAACTGAGATCCCCACCCCTCAACCCAAAATTTTCCAAAAAAAAAGCCCCACCAGCCTCTTTTGAGACTAATGGGGCCTGCCACTCAATCAAGAGGGGGCTAATCCACAGCGCTGCACCTCATTCCGTCTCTCCAGCGGTAATCAGCCGCTTTTTCGGAGAGGCGGTTCAGGTAGCCGCCATCTGCATATTACTAGTTGTAATCTTAATATTTTATTAAATTAGTTAATTTTTTAGCGCTAGAACGCATTATTTACTGATTTAGATAAAACTTCTCCCGCGCCATATGCACCCACTTACCGTTCAGCTTCCAATATACGTTCCACGTCTCCTCATTAGGCTTATTCAGGCACGAGAGGTTATCTCCGAGAATGATCGTCGAATTGCTCTTATTCAGCTTCTTCGGCGTGATGTCCGTCAATGTGCCGCCGCTCAGTTTCATATCGATCAGTCCACGCCGGTGCTGGCCCGTAAGAGTAGTATTTTGGAGCCCCCCATTGCCTTCTTTGTAAACAGCGACGGTATGGCTATCTATCTTCTCTGTCCTTCTGCCAAATTTCCGATTACCCTTGAAAGGACCCTTAGCAGCAATAGCCCAGTTTTTGGGAACGACATAACAGGGGATTTTTTGTCTGATTACTATTTTCCTTTTAGGTTCTCCCCCTCCTGTCATTTTGTAGAGATCATTTTTGTAGAGCCCCTGGTATATCACCATACTCTCCGCTTTTTGCATAGGGACTTTATTTGAATCCTTGATATTTTGATCTTTATCGACCCACTCCGCCCCCTTGTATGGAAAATCCGAGAATCTGTATTTTTCTATCTCAGGCGGCGCCATATTCCCAGCATTTGCCCAGCCCGCCCCAAAAATCAAACCAACGGCGGCCACCTTTAAAAATCTTTTCATCTTCCTTCCTCCTTTGCATATTGATAAAACATTTCAGGACGCTCTTCGTCGCTCAAATCCTCCAATTCTACCACGATCCGGTTACAGTCGCCCCAGACCTTGTGTATCGACCCGCTCGCAACGGCCGAATCGTTACGGTACGCTATGCCTTCCAGCGCGTCTTTTATGGACTTCTCCAGATTGTCCTTGTCCGGCTTTTGCGTGTGCCAAAATGCCCGCTTCCGCTTCGCCTTGCTCCAGCTTTTGGGCTTCTTGAACTGAAACAAGATGTTCATTTTGACCGCTCCGGTAAAGGGGGCCTTGAGCTGCCGACGGGCAAGATAGCCGATGATCCGCTTGAAGTTACGGTAACTCTCCGGCATATACGCGCCGCTTTTCGTTACTCTCGGGCGCGGAGCCGGGACGGGGACGATGTCGAAAATCAAGATTTCTTTTCGCATTTTCACTCCTAGATCAATCCGAGGGCCGGGACGATCTTCAGTCTGACCACCCCGCCCTCGATAATGTTCTCCCAATCTTCCGCCACCAGGTCAATGAGCGGTGCGTCCTGCTTTTTGATTGTGCAGAAGACGACCTTTTTCTTCTTCAGCTCACCGACTGTCATTTTCGGCCCTCCCCGTACTTCAACCGCTTCGACTTTCTCGGAGTTTTCCAGCAAGTGCCAATCGCGCTCGTCCACCAGCACCAGAATCGGAGTGCTTGCCACTTCCTCGATCACCAGCTCATTGGCAATCTCCTGGGCGTCGGTGCTGAAAGATTCATATTCTTTGATCGTTTCCATTCCCAACCTCAATACGGGATTTCATCATCTGGAATGTCGGCGTATTGACCACCCGGCGGTGTCTGTGGCTGTCGGGGGGACTGCCCGCCGCTTTTGCGGTCGACGAAGTCGAAGCCCAGAATGTTTATGACGACCCTACTGCGCTTGCCGCCGTCGTTTGTCGTCCAAGTTTGCTGCTCCAACTCCCCCTGAATGAGTATCCGGCTCCCCTTTTGAAAGTAGCGCTGGATCGTTTCGGCGCGGCCCCCGAAGGCGACACAATCGAAAAAGCTCACTTTCTCTTCCATCTGCCCGGAGGAGGCCTTATATTTCTTGTTGTAAGCCAGAGAGAATTTCCCGATAGCGTTGCCGGACTTACTGAAACGCAGGTCCACATCGCTAGTCAATGTCCCCAACACGATAACGGTGTTCACGTCACACCTCTTTCGCCGTGCGGATGATCGCGTTTGCGTAGGCGTGCAGGAGCGCGTCGTAGCCGGGGGTACCGGGCATATACTCCTTCTGGTGCGCCGCAAAGAAGGGCTCCACCAGCACGCATACGCTCTTGCCGCGGCACAGGAAGCCCCCGCCGCGATCCTTGCGGGTCTTTTTCTTGATCTTCCGGTCTTTGTTTTTCAGGGAGTGGTCCAGCGCTTCATCGAAAATCTCGGCCACTTTGCGGCCCGTCTTGGAGCAGTAGAGGACTTCGTGGCCGTTCACGTCCTGCCGCCCCGCCGCGTTGAAGTGCATCGAGACCGAATAGTCGGCACCCCATTCGTCGATCCGTTTATGCAGCCGCTTCATTTTCTCGCCGTATCCGCCGGGCAGATCGTCCCGGAAGAAAATCTTTACCTCACCGCCAAAGCCAACCTGATCCAGCTTATCCTTGATGGCTTCGGCCAGATGGGAGTTATATTTGAACTCGCTCACCCCGGCATTTCCCCAGGCTCCCTGTGCGTTCTTTCGGTGTCCTACGACCAATGCGATCTTTTTCATTCGACCACCTCCCAATCTTCGGCCAGCATATCTGCTTGGGATGCCAACCAGGGCACGATATAGCCTTGCGCAGTTTTCATGTCGATATGAGCGTGATATTGCACCTCTGTCCCCTCTGGATAAATCCCCAAGAGAGGGGAGCGATTCACCTTGAAGGTACTTCCGGGGACAAGGAATATGAACATCCCCTTGCCATTCCAACCTCTCCTAGCCAGCTTCTTGCCGTCCTTCAGATAAACAAGTGCGTCTCCAAAGGTCAGGTTCCCATTCAGGCGATATGCCCGTTCAAATACCTCCTTGGGCGACCAACTCACATAGCCCTTATACTCGGCAGTATTGGGCTCCCCGCCGTCGGTGTATTCAACCAAATACCCCTCCCGTGCGGGGTCTTCGTCTTTCGGAATTTCCCAGCCCCGAAAATTGTTGTATCCCCCCAAGGTCATAGGCTTTGCATTGATGATTTTTGTCCCGATATATTGCTTCATTCCAACTCCTCTCGTTGTCTTGTTATTGATTCAAATAGCGTGCCGTCGTCCCCCGGTTCAAAAACCACCTCTTCGTGGCGTGGGGAAGCGCGGGCCGCGCCACCACCGAAAATGTCGGCTTTTGTGATTTGCACTTTGAATAATCTGTCGTCTTGGCGGTTTTTGGCACAGACCAGAAACCGCCGGCTGTCGTCGGTTACGGGAGCCCCGATTTCGTCCTTCATCGGCTTGCCGGAGGTATCCTTTTTGGGGAGCTTGGCGACGAAGAAGATAAAGTCCGCGTCATATTCCGCGTCGTTGCCGTGCTTGATGGCCGCCCGGCCCTCGTGCTCCGAATTCTGGCTTAGCTGATTGATTACGAAAATGTTGATCTCAAGCGTACTCGTCAGCTCAGAAAGCCTGTCACTGACAAAGCTCGCCCGCTCGTAACCCTGGAGTCTGCCGGCCCTGATCTTCATTGCCGAGTCGATCACCACATTCCGGCAGCCGGACGCATATTGCATCTTGATCTCGTCGATGATGTCGTCGATCTCACGGGAGGCGTTGTAATACAGCAGATTCTCTTCGTCGTGGGGGAAGTCTTCGATCTTCTCGACCACCCGCGCTTCACCCATCTCGAAGTCCACCCACAGCACGGGCTCTCTTCTGGAGATATTCCCGTGAATTTTCATCATGATCGACGATTTCCCGCTGCCCCTGGCCCCGACGATCTGGATCAGGTTGCCCAAAGTGAATCCGCCGACGTTGTAGCCGTTGTACTCTTTGGCGGGGACAAGCTCCCGGTCAAGAACGTCAATCCCTGTGGCGTATCGCGGCTTCTTTGGCCGTTCTCTGACCCGGCGTTTAACCTCAGCCAACGGCACGGCACGCTTTCGGCTCACCTCGCTTGAGATTTCGTCGATAACGCGCCGCCGCAGGTTGAGATATTCGCGCTCCAGCCCGATGGCTTTATGGGTGTCACCCAGCTCATACAGCTTGGAGTATTCAGCCCGCAGCCGGTTGGCCTTGTCCGCCAGCTCTTTGATCTGTTTTGGTGTCACAGCAGCCCCCTTGCCGCTTCAAGCTTTCTCGCTCTTACGATCTCGTCGTAGATACGCTTCGACGACTTGAGGTCAAACGGAGAGGCCCCCAGTATCTCGATCATGTCGTGCTCGTATTTGGTCCCGTCCACCGACTCCTCCAGGATCGTGGAGAGCACCTGATAGGCCCTGTCCCCCGCAGTTTCTTCGTTGATGCGCTCAGCGACGCGACGACGGAACGGAGTGGAGAACATCGAAGGCTCAAGCTCGTAGGCGTAACGCTCTCCGTCCTCCCCGGCGAACAGGAATGACGACAATACGGCCAGCTCAAGATTGTCGGTCAGCATAGGATCAACTCCGGCTGGGTTTCTTGTTTTGGCCGGCGTTTCGGCGGAAATATGCCTTTCCAGCCGCTCATTATCGCCGTATCGACCATTTCCTGCTGCTCTTCGTATGTGAACTTCGACAGCAGATTTATTGCCTTGGTCTTGGATACTCCCTTGTAGCCTTTGCCCTTGTAGGCGATCCACTCCGCCCACGCCTTCTTGTTCACCGAAGGAGGCAGGCTCTCCCCTTCAGTCTTACTTGATAATTCAGTCTTACTGGATATATCAGTCTTACTATGTGTTCGGGTTTCCCGAATGTTCGGTCCAACCGAATTTTCGGGTTCACCCGTATTTTCGGCTTCCCCGACTTTTCGGCAAACGTCGAAAATCGTATAGATGTATGTGCCGTTGTTGCACCCGTATTTCTTGGCAAGGTTGGGCGTAGCCTTGCTCCGGGTTATCCACCCTGCATCGATGAGACACTTCAACGCTTTAGCTACCGCTTCGTTTGTTTTGATGCCTACCTGCTTCTTGATGTCGTCACGGTAGAAATTCCACCGATCCGGCTTGCTCATCATGTAGCAATAGATGCGAAGTGCCTTGTCGGTCACATTGGGGTCTGTAATGATCTCGTTCGGGATATGGGTGTAGTCGCTTCTTAGTTTTTTGATTATCATCTTCTGCCTCCAGTCTTGACACTCGACACCGGGCGTGTTATAATTGCCACGTGTTTATCTTTATGCCTCCAACGTAAAGTGACACATCTTCGGGCTTCGGCCCATTCACCCTTCAACATTTTTAGCCCCTTTACTGTTTGTTCCAATAAAAACATCGTGTTTGAGATAAACTTTTCCTAAATGAATCTGCTGTGCGGCCCTCGACAGGAAAATATCCATCGGCAGTCCCGTTTTGTCAGAAATGTATTTTGCAATGCGAAGTGAAGGGGTCTTTTCTCCGCTGAGATATCTGCTGATAGTTGACTTATCAATCCCAGTCTTCTCTACAATATCAAGCTGCTTTATACGCTTTTTCTTTTTCTCTTGTGCCATACTTCTGCCTCCTTCTTTGATTCAGAGGTCAATTATCTCACACATATACTTAATTAATTATTAATTGGTTGTCCGATAAATCAATCCTTACATTATTATTGTTTAATTGACCGATAAGCCAATTCCAGTTAAAGTGATGTGGAAGGAGGACATAATGAAAACACACGAAAAGCTAAAAATGCTCTTGAGAGAAAAAGGGCGCGGTGCTCAGACAAAGCTCGCTGAAATGCTGAATGAGGACAAGGGCTTTGTCAGTAGATGGGTGAGCGGGAAACAGGAAATTCCGAAATCGAAGTTAAAAGCTGTAGCCAATTACCTCAATGTAACAGTTGACTATCTGCTCGACGAAACGCAGGAGATACCTCTAAATAGATATATCCCTCTGATCGGCGAAGCATCTTGCGGCGTGCCTACGGGGGCCTTCTATGAATCGGATGAATACATAGCCGTCCCCCCTGGCGTCGATGCATCAAGTTCCTACGCAGTAAAGGCATCAGGAGATAGTATGTGGCCCACAATAGCCGATGGTGAGATCGTGGTATGCGATACAAAAAGGCCACCCTCAGATAATTCGGTAGTCCACTATACTTTCGATGGAGAAAGCGGAATCAAACGGGTAAAGAGGCAAAGCGACGGTTCCGTGATCCTGTTGCCGGACAATACCTCTTGCGAAGGCTGTACCCCAATAGTCATCCCAAAAGATCGAGTTGCTGAACTCTATACGGCACGCTGCACCAAGGTATTCAAATCCCTCTAAAGAAATAGGCAAAATGCCTATTTTTTACTTTCTGACCTAAAAATCAACAAGATTTATTTTAATTTAAGTTTATCTGTGCCATACTTTCGGAGTGTAGAAGTTGATCTATACATCAAACATAAGGAGGCATAAAGATAATGACAAACGCAGAATACCACGCCGCCGAAGGGATCAGCGCAAGCGACTTCCGGCTGCTGGAAAAATCCCCGCTCCATTACGAGCACAAAGAGCTTTTCAAGCTGGAGGGGCCGCAATTCAATCTCGGCACCCTGGTTCACAAAATGGTGCTGGAGCCCGACACTCTCGGTGACGAGTTCGTCAAAGAGGACTTCGAGGGCTGTGAGCTGAACAAAAACTCCAAAGCCTACAAGGAGGCCAACGCCCTCTTTCTGGAAGAGTGCCAAGGCAAGACCGTCGTCCCGGTGAATGTCTGGGAGCAGGCCGAAGCGATGGCCCGAAACGTTATGGCGATCGCCGGGGGCCTGCTGCAAGGCGGCAAGGCAGAGCAAAGTATCTTTGCTGACGACAAGCTTTATGAGGTGCGCCGCAAGTGCCGCCCGGACTATTACCGGCCCGATCTGGGGATCGTCATTGATCTCAAGACTACGGCAGACGGAAGCGAGCGGGGTTTCGCAAAGAGCCTCTATCAATACCGTTACCACCGACAAGCCGCCTGGTATCTCGACACAATGCAAATGGCCGGGCATAACGCAGAGACCTTCATCTTCATCACGGTCGAAACGTCCAAGCCCTATATGGTGGACATCTGGGAGATCGAGCCTCTTTCCATCGAAGCGGGACGGGAAAACTACAACACTCTGCTGGCGCAATATCACAATTACAAGACCAAAGGCGTGGCGAATATCGTCAAGCCCATTTCAATCCCCGACTGGGGATTCAAGGAGGAATAGATGCTCCGGGTTGTTGGGAAATCCCCCCCCCTTGCCGGGGATGCCTGGAGAGGTGCTTTACCACGTTGTATTCGGAAGAAAAACCCAAAAACTCACAAAGGAGGAAATAAGAATGAGAGAGAAAGCAATCGAAGAAGTCCTTGACTTCGCGGATGAATTGAAGATGGCGGCGCAAGCCATGGAGAGCGCGGCAAAGGCTGGATACGGGCAGAAGAGCGCTGCCAAAAGAGCCCGGCGGCGCTTGACTGAAATCAAGAAGCGGATTACGGAAATCAAGAGAGCCACGATGGTGGCAAGCGGAGAAAATGAAGGAGGAAAGAAATGAGCACGGCAATCGTAAGACAAATGGAAAGCACGGCAGACGCAATCGCAAAGCGCTTTGAACTGGAACAGAGGATGGCGAAAGCCTACATCACATCGAATATCCTTCCCCAGAGATACAAGAACATCGGAGATATTCTGATCCTGAATGAAATGAGCCGGAGCCTCAATGTCCCTATGGTAATGCTGGCACAGCAGCTCTATGTCGTCAAGGGAACCCCCCAGCTCTCCGGCCAGGGAGCAATCGCCCTGATGAATCAGAGCGGCAAGTTTGACAAGCCCATTATGTTCGAGGAGCGCGAAAAGCCCTGGGGAGTTCGGGCTTATACCTACATCGACGGCGAGAAGATCGATGGCCCCTGGATCGACGACGCCCTGATCCAGGCGGAGGGATGGCTGAGTAACCCGAAATGGAAAACAATGAAAGGTCAAATGGCACGCTACCGCGCCGCCGCCTGGTTCGCCCGCCTCTATGCCCCTGACGTGCTGATGGGGATGAAGGTCGAGGGAGAGGTCGAGGATATTGAGGCCGAGCCCATCCCCGCCGAGCCGCAGAATGTGAACGACATCAATGCCGCCCTGATCCAAGGGGCTTCAAAAAAAGCAGAACAGCCCATCCAGGAGGCCGAGCCCGTCCCTGAAGAGCCCAAAGAGCAAGTGCAGCCAGCTCCAGTGGAAGAGAAGCCCAAGCGCTCCCGTATGCCCCGGTATATCTCCAAGCACTATCCCCGCTTGGAAGAGCTGGGGGTGCAAAAGAAAGACCTCCGCGACTTCGCGGAACATATGGACTTCACCGCAATGCAGGAGGCCGAAGTAGAGAAGTTCTTTACCCAGACCGACGCGGAGATCAAACGCTATATCAATGACTACTACGGCATCGAGGAGAATGAAGAGCCGGAGTTCACCGAGGCAGAGGTAGAAGAGCAGCCGGAGCCCGCACCGGAACCCGAAGCGGCTCCCGCTCCCGCACCTGATCCCAAGCTGGCGTTCGCCCGGTATCGCGGAATGTTCGTAGCCAGGGGGTTGAACATTGACGACGTGGATGCCTTCATCGCCTGGGCCGGGCTGACCCCCGAAAACGTCCGAGAGTTCTTTGCCGACGACGGAGCGGCACGCGCCCTGATCGAGCAATTCAATGAGGAGGCCGGATATGCAGGCGAAGAGATCCCCGTCTGATTCTCCCCTGCTCCCGCCCCCGGAAGTTGGGGAGCGCTACAAGAGGCGCTTCGGTGATGGCGGGATTGTGGAGGTCAAGGCCCTCTCCCCTGACGGCTTCGTAAAGATCAGGGACCGGGGCGTGATGCACTTCGTCCTGGTAGGCACGTTCCACGAGTTTTTCGAGAAGGCAGGATAAGGCACGATGGAAATAGACGTCACGGAGTTCGAGAGCGAGATCGTTTACAACGCCCGCCCGGGGCCGCAGACACTCAAGATCATCGAGATGCTTGAGAAGGTGGACGAGCGAGGCGACGAGTTCCTTGATGTGAAATTCGTCAATCAATGGGAAGAGTATCACATCGAGAAATTCTATCCCCGGCATTTCCGCAGACTCCACCAGATCGCCGCAGCCATTGGCGAAGAGTGTTACGTCAGGGAAGCCGGAGGCAGAGTGATCCTGAATACAGACAATATGATCGGCGGCTATTTCCGTGCCACCCTTGAGCACTCGGAAAGACATAACGGAGAAATGACGAGAGGCGTCTATATCCGTGACATACGGGCCACGACACGACGGAAGGACCTGAGCGGGTCCCGGCACTTCAAGAGGCCGAGAATGAGGAGAAAGAAATGGCAAAAGGCTGGATCATCGGACTAGCAGTGGACGACAAGGTTTACGCCATCCAAAAGGACGGTAGCAAGAGAGTTGTCGCCAGATACAGTGGCAGCAAAAAGGTATGGGATGAAAAGCAAAGGAGGCATAGATGAATATATATCTACTTTCACAGGACGAGAACACCGGGTACGACACCTACGATTCGATGGTGGTCTATGCCGAAGACGAAGATCAGGCCAGGAAGATATCTCCTGATGGAGCATATGCCTGGGTGAATAATGGGTGGTGTTTCCTTCCCCATAAACAAAAATGCGCAGAGCCGGAGGAAAGAGGTGATTGGGCCAATAAGCTGGAGAATATCAAAGTAAAGTTTTTGGGGACTACAGATAGAGACGTGAAGCCTGGCGTCATCTGTGCGTCATTCAATGCCGGATAAGGAGGCAGAAAGATGAGCACTAAGACAAGGGCGCACAAGGGGATGCAGGAGTATGCGATAGGTCGGTTTTTTCAAGCCGCCCAAGGGATAAACAACTATTTGACGTGCTATGACAGTATTGCGATTCGTGATGCGCTTGATGACGCGTTTTGCGCGCTTATCGACAATGACGTATATCAGAAATATAGAGAACAGAGGGGGATAAAGGGTTTTAACATTTCTCCATTTTTCGGTGGGTGCGAAGAAAAGATATTGCCGCTATGCGAAAACTGCAAGCACTACAACAAAAATAGCCCTGCTTGCGGTATGTGCAAGTGGTTTTACAGTGATAAATTTGAACCTAAACGGGGGGATGCACAAAAATGAACACTAAACCCAAATACCTCAAAACATCACAAATGGCAGAGTTCCTTGGCCGCTCCGTCCGCTGGATCAAGAAGAACAAGGACGTAATCTTCATCAAGGGCAAGCACTACCACCAGCCGCCCACAGAGAGAGAGCCGTTCTGGGACGTAGCGGCGATGGAAGCCTGGGTGCGCTCCGAAGAACGCGACGAGCGGACAGAAGACATTCTGAAAAAGGTGTCTTAAAAGACAACTGTTATAATGAATAGCCGGTTTTCGGCTGACCAGAAGGATATAAAATGGTCAGTATTTACAAACGTGGTTCACGGCTATACTTGCAATATACCGTGAACGGGAAAAGAAAACAGAAGAGCACGGGGCTGGATGATACCCCGGCAAATAGGAAGTATCTCAGGGAGCGGGTGATCCCGGAGCTTGAGCGTCGCATCGAAAGTGGCGCACTTGCAGAAGAAGCACGCCGCGACGAGATACCGAAAGCTCTTTCACATTATGCCGCAAAATACCTGGAGAGCAAAGAGCACCTGAAGACCTATTGGGAACTCTTGCAGATGGTTAAGCGGGTGGAAGCCGAGTTCAAATCAACCGACGTGGACAAGATCACACGCGGGATGGTAAGAGACTGGGCAATGGGGCTACTGAAAACGATAAGCCCCACTACTACCCGCAAATATGTAAACGTCCTTGGCGGCATCCTGGAGATGGCGAAGGACTATGAAGCAATCCAGGTCAATCCGGCCACAGGGATCAAGCTGCCCGGTAAGACGGCCCCTACCAGGAACCGCACGCCATTCAGCACCGAAGAGGTGGCCCTGATCCTGGAGAGTGCTGCCGGGTGGTTTAGAAACTACCTGGCCGTCGCCTTCTACACCGGCGCACGACCTGGGGAAATCCTGGCGATCAAGCCGGAGGACATCGACCTGAAGCGCCGGGTTATCCGCATCGAGCGGAACATCCGGCACGGCAAGGTGACGACGCCAAAGACGGCCTACTCCGTGCGCTCCGTGCCGATCCTTGATCCGCTGCTGCCCTACCTCCGGGGCCAGCTTATGCAGGCGGGGGAATGGCTATTCGAGTCACCGAGGGGAGGCCACTACAACGGGGCGCGAAAAGTGATGTATCACTGGCAAAACCTGATGGAGAGGCTGGGAATAGAATACCGCGATCTCTATACGACGCGGCACACGTTCATCACCCACATGTTAATGAGTGGAGAATTGTCGGTTCTGGAATTGGCGCAGATCGTCGGGCACAAAAACGCCCAACAGATCATGCAGAGTTACGCGCGGTTCATCAATGAGCAGCACCTCAAGATCAGCCGCGAAATTGACCCATTCAACAAAAAAGCTACTGACAAAGTAGCCGACACCCTGGGTTGAGCGCCCATATTTTGGGAATTGTAATCGCTCCAGCATCCGGAGCCATCACTTCAAACATTCTTTTAATAATAAAATTACACATTTTTCAATTGACCTATTCATTTTATAGCATAGCTGCATTCCGAGTTCCCACCCTTTTTCATTCCAGAAGATCGAAACTTCACTCTCTTACGCTGTTTCCTATATTATCTCAGGCTACTTCAGCTCCCATCCTTTGCGCCGAAACATCCACCACTGCAATACCCCACGATAAAAGAAAAATCCCAAGAAAGAGATCCAAAGCGCCCACTCCAGAGGTAAAAAGCTCTTGAGGAGGTAATAACTCCCCAGGTAGATCGCCGTGGCGCTCAGGACGGCGTTGCGCATCGCTTTGACAGCGGTCATCCCGATGAAAATCCCATCGTAGATGAAGGCGGCGAAAGCCAACAGAGGCAGCAGCGAAGCCAGAGGCAAGAGCCTCTCGGCCGCTTCGAGGACCGGAGGACTGTCGGTGAAGATCCTCAGGATCGCCCCGCCCCATAGGCCATAGGATACGGAAAAGAGAATCGCCAGGCCCCCTCCCCAGAGCAGGGAGTATTTGACCGCCGCGGCGAAAGATCGACGGTCCCCCGCTCCGTAGTATCGGCCCACCAGGCTCTCTGCGGCATTGGCGAAGCCATCGATGGCGAAGCTGCTCCAGATCAAAAATTGCAGCAGCAGGATCATCACCGAGAGGGTCACTTCGCCGCCCTTGGCCGCCTGGGCATAGAAAAAAGCCAAAGAAAAGGTCAGCGCCAGCGTCCGGATAAAGATATTGCGGTTGACGTGGAAGAATCTCGAAAGCGCTTCCCAGCGCAGCAGCTCCCTGCGCCGAACCCTTTGTATGGAAGCGCGGTAACGCCCCAGCAGCCAAAAGGCGTAGGCCAATCCCGCATATTGAGCCACCACCGTCCCCCAGGCCGCCCCGGCGATCCCCCACTCCAAAACCCGGACCAGAAAGATACTGAGCCCCACATTGACCAGATTGACCAGCACGGTGACATAGAGGGGGTAGCGGGAATTCTGCATCCCGAAGAAAAAGCCGGTCAGAACGAACATCAACAGCACCGCGGGCGCCGTCCATATTCGTATGGAGAAATACTCCTGGGCCAAAGAGCGGTAGCTCGCCTCCACATTCATCCACTCAGCGGCGAGTCCAAAAATAATATTTTCAAATATGATCATAGGGAGCGCCAGGATCAATGCCAGGATCATCGCCCGATAGAGGGTCGCGCTGAGCGTGTGCCCGTCCCCAGCTCCGAAAGCCTGAGCCGTCATTCCCGTCGTGCCCATCCGGAGGAAACCGAAGCTGCTGTAGAGGAACATAAAGATCATCCCCCCGATCCCCAGCGCCGCCAGATGGGCTGCCGAGAGATGCCCCATAAGCGCCGTATCGACGGAGCTGATGAGAGGAACGGAAATATTGGCCAGGATATTGGGAAGGGCCAGGCGGAGGATCTGCCGGTTCATATTTGCTCCTTTTCGCTGCGTGATTCTAGCCGATTTCCCCTATAGGCAAGCCCTGGAAATGAAGCCGATTAAAACTATGACGCTATAATCTGCCTATGAATCAAAGCCCGCTGAAACTCCGTAAAAACGGCGAAGAGACCCTTATCGAATGTCAGGGAGACTGGACTCTCGATCAGGCCCGACTCATCGAAAAGGAGCTCCGCCGCCTCCCCCTCCCCGAGACTCCACGCTGCCGGATCGATTTTGGAAAGGTGCAGCGTTTCGACAGCGCGGGAATCCTCCTGCTTCTAGAGCTGCGGGAGCGAATGAAAAAGGCGGGCAAAGCGTGCGAAATCACCGGTCTCGATGAGAAAAAAGAGAAAATGCTGCACCTCATCGAGCGGGGATACGGTGAAGAACCTCTGCCCAAACGGCGGGAAGGTTTGCTCTGGCGTATCGGCAAAGCCACCGTCGAAGAGCTCAAAGTCGTGCGCGACTTCTTTCATTTCCTGGGGGAACTCTCCGTCAGTTTCCTGCGCTTGCTTTTCAAGCCCTCCAACTTCCGTATGCGCGAAACCGTCTACCACATCCAGCACTCCGGCGTCAATGCCCTTTTCATCATCGGCCTGACCTCTTTTCTGGTGGGGCTGGTCATCGCCTACGAGAGTCTCGTGCAGCTGGTTCAGTTCGGGGCGGATATCTACGTCGTCGACGGGATCGGCATCGCCATTACCCGGGAGCTGGGGCCCATGATCACCGCCATCGTCATCGCGGGACGCAGCGCCTCCTCCTATGCCGCGGAGATCGGGACGATGAAGATCACCGAAGAGATCGCCGCCATGCAGACTTTGGGCTTCGATCCCTTCTACTTCCTGGTCATTCCCCGGATTGTCGCCATGATGATCGCTTTGCCCCTGCTGATCTTCTTCTCCGATGTGATCGGAATTTTGGGAGGAATGATCGCCACCAAGGTCCAGGTCGATCTCTCCTTCACCTTCTTTATCGAAAGACTGCAGGAAGTCCTGGCGGCCAAGCACTACATCCTGGGAATCGTCAAAGGGCCCTTCTTCGCCCTGATCATCGCCGCGACAGGGTGTTTTCACGGCTTTCGGGTGACCGGAGATACCGAAAGCATCGGGATCGAAACCACCGCCAGTGTGGTTCACGCGATCTTTTTCGTCATTGCCTGCGACGCTCTTTTTGCCGTCATCTACACTCAGTTGGGATATTGAGCATGGCCGAACCGATCATCGAAATGCGCAACATCGTCACCCGTTTCGGCGACACAGTGATTCACGACGGGGTCAATTTGACGGTCTATCCGGGGGAAATCTACGGCATCCTCGGAGAGAGCGGCGCGGGAAAATCGGTCCTGGTCAAAGAGATCATTATGCTGCTACGGCCTACCTCCGGCACGATCAAAGTCCTGGGCAAGGAGCTCTCTCATCTCAACTACGTCGAGCGGCATCAGCTGCGGCGAAGCTGGGGAGTGCTTTTTCAATTCGGGGCCCTCTTCACCTCCCTGACCGTCGCAGAGAACATCGCTCTGCCTTTGAAAGAGTACACCTCTATCCCAAAGGATTTGCGGGAGAAGATCGTCCGGGAAAAGCTGGAGATGGTGGGGCTCCATAGCCGGGCCGCGGCTCTCTACCCTTCCGAGCTCAGCGGTGGGATGATCAAGCGGGCTGCCCTCGCCCGGGCCCTGGCCATGGACCCCAAGCTCCTCTTCCTCGACGAGCCCACTTCGGGACTGGACCCCATCGGCGCCCGGGCCTTCGACCGGCTCATCGTCGATCTCAGGGATGCCCTGGACATCACCGTGGTGATGATCACCCACGACCTCGACTCCATCTTCACCATTGTCGACCGTATGGCGGTCCTGGCCGACAAACACGTCGTCGCCGAGGGGACCCTCCAGGAAGTGATGGCGACAGATCATCCTTTTGTGCAACGCTTTTTCAAGAACGAATACATCTCCAAACGATTTATGGGTAAAATAGACGCAAAAGATTCAGCCGGGAGCGGAGCCAGCGATGTACAGTAAGATTAATTATACTCTTGTCGGTCTCTTTGTGCTGCTCTTTACCATCCTGGCGTTCGCCTTCGCCTTTTGGCTCGCCAAATACGGCTTTGAGGAAAAATACGACTACTATTATCTCTATTTCACCGAACCTGTTGACGGGCTCACGATGGACTCCACCGTCAAACTCAAGGGGGTCGATGTGGGCAAGGTCAGCCGCATCGAAATTGATCCCACCAATGTCGAGCGGATCCGGGTCAAGATCCGCCTCAAAGCGGGAACCCCCATCGTCAAAGGGATGTACGCCCTGCTCAAGCTCCAGGGGATCACCGGCCTCTCCTATGTCCAGATCGAAGGGGGCAAAAAGGGGGCACCTCGCTTGACGGCACCCGAGGGACAGATCCCGGTCATCCCAACCCACCCGTCACTTCTGCACCGGCTTAGCGAAAGCGCTCCGAAATTTCTCGACAAACTCCAGCACACTGCCGATGGCCTCAACAAACTTTTCAGTCAACATAATCAACAGCAATTGACGAAGATTCTCAACAATACGGCCGAAGCTACCGGCAAAGCGGTCGCCGTAGAGAATCGACTCATCACTCTCTCCGATGAATTCAACCGTACCCTGGCCCATTTCGATCGACGCAGCGCCCAATTGGTAGATTCCGTCGACCAGGTGACCGATACACTGCAAAAGAAGCTCCCGCCCCTTATGGATCATGTGGATGAAGCGGGCCGTAATATCGCCGACCTTGCCAGAGGGATTGACCGTCGTCTGAAACGGGGCGAATACGATCTGCGCAAAATGATCCGTCCCATACAGATCGACATCAAAGAGCTCAGCTACAGTTACCAGGAGCTCGCTGAAGATTTGAAAAACCTGAGCCGGCATCCCAGCTCCCTGATCTTCGGTGCGGGAAGCCCACCCAAAGGACCCGGTGAATGAAAAATCTACTCTCTCTGCTTATTGCGGGCGCTCTCTTCTTTCTGCTCGGCGGATGCAGCGGCAAAACGATCCATATGTATACCCTCGACGCAGCGGGAAATCTTCCCAGAGTCCATCCCCGTTTCAGTGCCATTCGTGTCGATTACCCCAAGGGGATCGAGGATACGATGGGGACCCGTATCTATTTCAGCCGGAGTGACCTGACCCAATCCTACTACGGCTACAGCCAGTGGAGCAAATCCCTCAACCGGATCCTGATGGCCAACCTCATCGAAGCCCTTCAACGCAGCGGCATCGCGCGCAATGTCCTCGACTACGCGTCCCAGGCCGATGCCCCCTATGAACTCGAATGCACCGTCTACCGTTTCGAACACCAGATCACCCCCCAGGGCTCCACGGCCGAAATCTCCATCGGACTGCGACTGATCCGTACCGAGGACAAGAAGCTGATCGCTTCGAAAATCTTCAACTACAGCATCCCCTGCACCCAGACCGACGCCCGGGGATTCGTCGAAGCGGCCAACCGGGCCATTTTCCGGCTCTCGACTGATATGATCCGCTGGCTGAGCAGTGTGAGGAGATAAGCGATGGATGAGAATCTGACCCGTGTCATTCAGGAGCATCTGCCGGGGCTTCCCTGGCTGCAGATGGGGAGCGGTTTCCTCATCGGCCTCTCCGTCGGCTATGTAATCAAAAAGAGCTTCAAAATCCTGCTCTTTTTCGGAGGACTGGCGGTAGCGTTGCTTTTCATCCTGGAGCATCAGCACCTCATCACCCTCAATGAAGAGGGCCTCACCCAAACCGTCTCCGAGGGCTCGACCCTCTTCCAACATTTCGCCCTCTTCCTCAAAGAGCGCCTCTCCCGCCTCGGAGTCGCAGGAGGCACCTCCTCCGTCGCCGGCTTCTTCGCCGGGCTCAAGATGGGATAACACTAATAACTAGTAACCGAGTAATGAGTAACTGAGCAACCGAATAAGGCTGACAATGAAAGATCGAATAACTCCAATAAAGGTGTCGCAAAGCGACACAGACCGAAATTCCTCATTCCTCATTCCTCATTCCTCATTCCATAATTTTTCCCAAAAGGAAAAATTATGCTAGTCCACATCTGCTGCGCCGTCGACAGCCACTATTTCCTCCAAAAACTCAGAGAGGATTTCCCCGAAGAGAAGCTCATCGGTTTTTTCTATGACCCGAACATTCATCCCTATAGTGAATATCGTTTACGACTACTGGAAGTCGAGCGCAGCTGCCGTCAACTCGGGATCGAGCTGATCGAGGGCCCTTACGATTTCGAAAGCTGGATGGAAGCGGTGCGCGGCCTGGAGAATGAACCGGAGAAGGGGCGGCGCTGCGCCGTCTGTTTCGACCGCCGCTTTGAAGTGACTGCCGCCAAAGCAGCCGAATTGGGTGAGCGGCGCTTCACCTCCACCCTGCTGACCTCTCCCAAAAAATCCCTCAAGCAACTCCGCGAAGAGGGAGAACGCCTGGCCCGACGTTACGGCCTGGAGTTCATCGCCCCCGATTACCGCAAGGCGTCAGGGACCCAGGAGCAAAACATTATGGCCAAAGAGGCCCAGCTCTACCGACAGGATTACTGCGGGTGCCTCTTCGGCTTGACCATCCAGCGCCAACAGCAGGAGAAGTTGGCCGATGAGCTGATGGTACCGATCTCGGGGCAGATCCAACCCGAATCGATCGAAGAGCGTCTGGAGCTCTACACCCGGCGTCTCGAACTCGAAGCGCAGGGGCTCGAATACCGCATCGTCAGAGAGCGTTTCCTCAACTGGCGGCTGCTCTCCGGGCTGCTCAGGGTGCGAAAAAGTCCCGTCCCCGCCCATATCCTCCCCTATTCCACCCTCAAACGCTCCTATACCCGGGGACGGATCGAAGAGCTAATCGGCGAAGTGGCCATAATGAACCGGGATGAAGTCAAATTCATTACCCTGGAGAGCTACAACCGCCTCAGCGGCCGCAACTATCGTGATGTCACCGAACTGATCTTCCATCCTCCCACCTTCGAGGAGGAACTCGAGCTGCGGCACCAGCTCCTCCCCGGCCCCTACGATCTCAGCGCCCTGCTCGTCGTGGAGTCGATCCCCGAGAACAAGGTCGAATTGACCCTCCAGACCCGCCTCTTCGAGGATGTCCGGGAACGGCTGATCTTTCCCTTCGAAAGATAAACGGCTTCTTTACCTATTTTCGATAAAATATTGCTCATTATGCTCCGACGGTGTTCCGGAGCAGATTCCCACCGAAAGGTCATCCGTGTCAGCAACGCTCTACAACGTCATCGAGATTCAGAAGATCCTCCCCCACCGCTTCCCCTTCCTGCTGGTGGACCGCATTACGGCCCTGGAGCCGGGACGCTCGGTCGAAGGGTACAAAAACGTCTCCATCTCCGAACCGGTCTTTCAGGGCCATTTCCCCGATCACCCCATCTATCCGGGCGTTATGATCATCGAAGGAATGGCCCAGGCCGGCGGAGTGCTCGCGTTTAAAAGTATGGACAGCCAGGGGCAGGAAGCGACCCAGGACAAGGTGGTCTACTTTATGAGTATCGACAAAGCCAAGTTCCGTGCTCCCGTCACACCGGGAGACAAGCTCGTCTACCGTCTGGAGGTCGTCAAAAACAAAGGCGCCGTCTGGTTCCTCGACGGTAAAGCCTACGTCGATGAGAAACTGGTGGCGGAAGCCCAGCTCAAAGCGATGATCGTGGACAAGTGATGTCAGCAAACTCTATCCATCCTACCGCACTGATCGATCCGAAAGCCCGAATCGGTGAAGAGGTCAGCATCGGAGCCTACACCGTGATCGGACCGGAAGTCAGCATCGGCGACGGGACCGAGATCGGCAGTCATACTCTTATCGAGGGAGCGACCCGCATCGGTAAAAAGAACCGGATCTTTTCCCACGCCGTGATCGGGTCGATCCCCCAGGATCTGAAATACCACGGAGAAAAGGTACGCCTGGAGATCGGGGATGAGAACATCATCCGGGAATTCACCCTCATCAACCCGGGGACCGAAGGGGGCGGCGGAGTCACCCGTATCGGCAACGGGAATCTCCTGATGGGCTATGTCCACATCGCCCACGATGTCCGGATCGGCGACCGCTGCATCCTCGCCAATGCGGCAACCCTGGCCGGGCATGTGGAGCTGGGAGACCATGTGGTTGTCGGCGGGATGACGCCGATCCACCAGTTCGTCCGGATCGGCGACTATGCGATGATCGCCGGGGCCAGTGCCCTGAGCCAGGATATCCCTCCTTATTGCCTGGCCGAGGGCAACCGGGCCCACCTGCGGGGCCTCAACCTCACCGGCCTGCGCCGCAAAATGGAGCGGGAAACCATCGACGCACTCAAGCAGGCCTACCGGGAACTTTTCGAAAGCGGCAAGCCGCTCAAAGAGACGGCCCAATCCCTACGGAAGTCGACGGAGCATCCCGCCGTCGCCAATCTCTGCCGCTTCATTCTGGAATCCCAACGCGGGATTCCCTTTAAAAGGAAACAATAATGTCACCAAAAAAATGCAGCTTCTGCGGAAGCCTCGAACGGGAAGAGAATCCCCTCATTGCGGGCAACAATGCCTACATCTGCTCCAACTGTGTCATCTCCGCCTACAAAATCCTCTTCGGCGATGAAGAGGAACAGCAGCCGGCAAGGGAATTCAACCCCAAACTCCTGACCCCCAAAGAACTCAAACACTTTCTCGACGAATACGTCATCGGTCAGGAGGAAGCGAAAAAGACCCTCTCCGTCGCCGTCTACAACCATTACAAGCGCCTCTTCAAGCATATTGAAGACGACGATACCGAGATCTCCAAATCCAACATCCTGCTCATCGGCCCCACCGGAAGCGGGAAAACCCTCCTGGCCCAGAGTATCGCCCGCTTCCTCGATGTGCCCATCGCCATTGCCGATGCGACAAACCTCACCGAAGCCGGTTATGTAGGCGAAGATGTGGAGAACATCCTTACCAAACTCCTAATGGCCGCCGACGGAGACGTGGACAAAGCCGAAAAGGGAATCGTCTTCATCGACGAGATCGACAAAATCGCCCGCCTGGGTGAGAACCGTTCCATCACCCGGGATGTCTCCGGTGAAGGGGTCCAGCAGGCCCTGCTGAAGATCATCGAAGGCTCCGTCGTCAACATCCCGCCCAAGGGAGGACGCAAACACCCCAACCAGGATTTCATCCAGATCGATACGTCCAACATCCTCTTTATCTGCGGGGGAGCTTTTGACGGACTCAATGAAATGATCAAACGTCGCCTGGGTGGAAACATTATGGGCTTCGGGCAAAAGCAGCACAGCAAGAACGAGGAGGAGAACCTCCTGCGTTTCGTGGAGCCCGACGACCTGGTCAACTACGGCCTGATCCCCGAGCTCATAGGCCGTCTGCACGTCATTGCCACCCTCAACCCTATCACGGTGGAGGATATGGTCCGCATTCTCACCGAGCCGAAAAACGCTCTGGTCAAGCAGTATCAGAAGCTTTTCGAGCTCGACGGGGTCCAGTTGACCTTCCAGCCCGAAGCCCTGGAGAAGATCGCTCAAAAAGCCATCGAGCGCAAAACAGGGGCCAGGGGTCTACGCTCCATTCTCGAGGAGATCCTGCTGGATATCATGTACGAACTACCTGAGCTGGAAGGGTACGAAGTGGTCATCACCCCTGATGTCGTGGAGAAGAAAGCACAGCCTCTCTATCTCAAACAGAAAAAAAGCGCATAAAGGATCAGCATGTTCGGATTTGTCAAAAACATTTTCGGGGCCTTCTCCAAAGACTTGGCCATCGACCTCGGGACAGCCAACACCCTGGTCCTGGTCAAAGGCCAGGGGATCAGCATCAACGAACCCTCCGTCGTCGCCATCCAGGTGGACAAGCACGGCCAGGAGCACATCCTCGCCGTCGGCCAGGAAGCCAAAAACATGGTCGGTAAAACCCCGGGGAACATCAAAGCGATCCGCCCGATGAAAGACGGCGTCATCGCCGATTTCCACGTCACCGAGATGATGATCGAATACTTCATCCGCAAAGTTCATGGGCGAAAAAGCTTCTCCTCTCCCCGGGTCGTCATCTGCGTTCCCTACGGTTTGACCCAGGTTGAACGCAAAGCGGTCAAAGAGTCCGCCCTCAATGCCGGCGCCCGCTATGTCTACCTGATCGAAGAGCCTATGGCCGCCGCCATCGGGGCCGGCCTGCCGGTCAAAGATCCCCAGGGGAACCTCGTCGTCGACATCGGGGGCGGAACCACCGAGATCGGCGTCATCTCCCTGGGCGGCCTGGTCATCAGCAAATCGATCCGAGTCGCCGGGGACAAACTCGACGCTTCCATCGTCGATTATGTCAAAAAGAAATTCAACCTCCTGATCGGGGATCGGGTCGCCGAAGAGCTCAAGATCAAGATCGGGACCGCCATCAAACTCGATGAGGAGCTCATCACCACTGTGCGGGGTCGTGACCAGGTGGAGGGGACCCTAACGTCCGTAGAGATCACCAGTGAGCATATCCGTGAAGCGATGGCTGAACAGCTCAAGCAGATCGCCGAAGCCCTCAAGAGCGTCCTGGAGCAAACTCCTCCCGACCTGGCCGGAGATATCGTGGAAAACGGAGTGGTCCTCACCGGCGGCGGGGCCCTGATCCGCGGCCTGGACAAATACCTCTCCGATATCGTCAAGCTTCCGGTTTACATCGCCGAAGACCCGCTTCTGGCGGTCGCCAAAGGTACCGGCAAAGCCCTGGATGAGCTGGATCTTCTCCAGCAGGCCGCTTTCGACGATTGATCGTCGTTTTCCGATACTGAATGAAGTCCCGTCTCCTTCTCCTCCTGCTCCTGGCGACGATCCTCTTTGTGCTCCTGGGTCAAAACAGGCAGGGAATCCGAAGCAGCCTTATCGGTTTCATCAATCCCATCAAAACGGGATACAAAAACATCCTTCGCAATCTCAGTGACAAGAGCCACAGCTACCTGATGCAAAAAGAGCAGATCGAGAAGCTCACCCGGGAAAATCGGGTCCTGAGAAAATACCTCCTCGACCAAACCCATTACCTGCGGCAGATCGCCAGTATTTATAACAAGCTTCCCTCTTTGCAGAAGCTTCCCTACAGAAACATCACCCTTGTCGATACCGTCTCCTATGTCAAGCTCAACAAATTCGACGAAATCCTCCTCAGCCTTCCCAAAAAGACCCCCCTCGAAGAGGGCAAGGTCTATGGCTTGATCCAGGATGAAGTGGTCGCCGGAACCGCCCAACTCAAAAAGGGGATCCTCTACGGCTATCTAATCACCAATCCCAAAAGCCGTTTCAGCGTCTATACCGGGCCCAAACGCTACCCGGGAATCGCTATGGGAACCGGCGACAAGCTCATCGCCGTCAAATACATCCCAAAATGGGCTAAAATCCGACCGGGTGACCGGGTCGAGACCAGCGGGCTCGACGGGATCTTCTTCGCCTATGTCCCCGTGGGAGAAGTGGTCCGCGTCGCCATCGAGGGGAGTTACAAAACCGCCTACGTCCGCCCTTATGCCGATACGATGCACCCGAGGCTCTTCTTCCTGATCACCGATGCCAAGCCCTATCTGGCCTCTTCCTACGATCAGAACCGTTCCTTCCCCGGGCAAGAGTATCCCTATGCCCACCAGGCACCCCGCCAGGCCGATCACAATATCAGCAGTATTCCCGAAGCGGTCCAGACCAAAGAGTTGGAGATCAATCCCGCGGAGTTTGAGATCCCCCAGGAACCCGAACCCAAACCCGTGAGGATCAACAAACCCAAAAAACACCCCAAAAGCTCTACCCTGCCGAAAGCCAAGACCCTGCCGACCCAACAACAGACGCTCCCGAAAGAGAATATGGGACCGCTCCAACAGCAACCCATCCCGGAGAAAAAAGCACCCCGAAAACGCCATCATCCCTCCCCCTTCGACATCCTAAACGAAACCCGCCCCTGAGTGGGATGGAAGATAGAAGATTGAAGATTATGGATTTGGGATTCGGAAGTCAATGGCACCAATCTTCTCAGCGCTCAACGCTCAGCTCTCAACTCTCAGCTCTCTGAAAATAACTAATACGCTTCTATGGGACTTTCGAGTATAATATCCAACTAAAACCGAAGGGGTGCTCTCTATGCCCAAGCGCGAAGATATCCAAACCATTTTACTGATCGGCTCCGGCCCCATCGTCATCGGCCAAGCCTGTGAATTCGACTACTCCGGTACCCAGGCCGCCAAGACCCTCAAGGAGCTCGGCTACCGGGTCGTCCTGATCAACTCCAACCCGGCGACCATTATGACCGATCCCGAGTTTGCCCACCGCACCTATATCGAACCCATCGAACCCGAGATCATCGCCCGCATCATCGAAAAAGAGAAGGTCGATGCCATCCTCCCCACGATGGGAGGCCAAACCGCCCTCAACGTCGCGATGGAGATGTATGAGCGGGGGATGCTCGACGGGGTCGAATTCCTTGGCGCCAATCCCGAGGCGATCAAAAAAGGCGAAGACCGCCAAGCCTTCAAAGAGGCGATGCAAAAGATCGGGATGGACCTTCCCATCTCCAAATACGCCTACAATATGGATGAAGCGATCGCCGCCGCCAAAGAGATCGGCTTTCCCCTGATCATCCGCGCCTCCTATACCCTCGCCGGCGGGGGTTCCGGCGTCGCCTACAATATGGACGAGTTCAAAGAGATCGCCAAAGGTGGGCTTGAAGCCAGCCCCATCAATGAAATCCTTATCGAAGAGTCGCTCCTGGGATGGAAAGAGTATGAGATGGAGGTCATCCGCGACCGCGCCGACAACTGCATCATCGTCTGCTCCATCGAAAACCTGGATCCTATGGGCGTCCATACCGGCGACTCCATCACCGTCGCACCGGCCCTGACCCTGACCGACAAAGAGTATCAGCGTATGCGGGACGCCAGTTTCGCCATTTTGCGGGAGATCGGCGTCGATACCGGCGGCTCGAATGTCCAATTCTCCGTCAATCCCGAGACGGGACGTATGATTGTCATTGAGATGAACCCCAGGGTCTCCCGCTCCTCGGCCCTGGCTTCCAAGGCCACCGGCTACCCCATCGCCAAGGTCGCCACTCTCCTGGCCGTGGGCTACACCCTCGATGAGATCAGTAACGACATCACCGGTACCCCCGCCAGTTTCGAGCCGGTCATCGACTACATCGTCACCAAGATCCCCCGCTTCACTTTCGAAAAATTCCCCATGGCCGACAGTACCCTCACCACCGCAATGAAATCGGTGGGCGAAGTGATGAGCATCGGGCGGACTTTCAAAGAGTCTTTCCAAAAGGCCCTGGTCTCCCTGGAGACGGGGCTCATCGGTTTCGACCCCGTCGATTGCGACGAAGAGACCCTGGTGCGGGAGATCCGCCGCCCCAATGCCGAGCGCTTCCGCTACGTTTTCGAAGCCCTGCGCCGGGGCAAGAGTGTCGAAGAGATCCACGAGCTCTGCCGCATCGACCCCTGGTTCCTCTATCAGTTTGAAGAGTTAGCCGCCGCTGAAGCCGCCGTCACCCTGGAGACCCTCCACGACGCCGAACAGCTCCACCGCCTCAAATGCGACGGCTTCAGCGATGCGATGATCGCGGCGGTCCTCAACCGAAAAGAGGGGCTCAGCCTCACCGAAAACGATATCTACACCGCCCGCAAAAAGCTGGGCGTTGAGCAGCAATACAACGAGGTGGACACCTGTGCCGCCGAGTTCGAAGCCCTCACCCCCTACCTCTACTCCACCACCAACATCACCCCCCTCCCCGACGCGGGCCGCAAACCCGAAGCGGGCAAAAAGAAGGTCCTCGTCATCGGCGGAGGCCCCAACCGGATCGGCCAGGGAATCGAATTTGACTACTGCTGCGTCCACGCCGCCTTCGCCCTGCAGGATATGAAGATCGACTCCCTGATGTACAACTGCAACCCCGAGACGGTTTCCACCGATTACGATACCAGCGACGTGCTCTACTTCGAGCCCATCGACTTCGAGCATGTCCGTAAAGTGATCGAAACCGAGGAACCTGATGGGGTCATCGTCCACTTCGGAGGCCAAACACCCCTGAAACTGGCCAAAAACCTCACCGCCATCGGCGCCAAGATCATAGGAACCCCCGCCCGGGTCATCGACCTGGCCGAAGACCGGGAGAAGTTCAGCGCCTTCATCGAAAAACTGGGCCTCAAGCAGCCAGCCAACGGCACCGCCTTCGCCAAAGAGGAAGCCATCGCCATCGCCAACCGCATTGGCTATCCGGTCCTGGTGCGCCCCAGCTTCGTCCTGGGAGGACGGGCGATGCGCACGGTCTACAACGACGCCGAACTGCGGGAGTATATGGACGAGGCGGTCCAGGTCTCCAACGACTCTCCCGTCCTGATCGACAAATTCCTCGACAATGCCGTCGAACTCGACGTCGATGCCATCAGTGACGGCAAAGAGGTTTACATCGGCTCGGTGATGCAGCACATCGAAGAGGCGGGGATCCACTCGGGAGATAGCGCCTGCTCCCTCCCCCCGGTCTCCGTGGATGCCGAACTCCTCGAAGAGGTGAAGCGCCAAACGATGGAGATTGCCCTGGGGCTCGGAGTCGTGGGCCTGCTTAATATCCAGTACGCCATCCACCGGGGTGAAATCTACCTGATCGAAGTCAATCCCCGCGCCTCCCGGACCGTCCCCTTCGTCTCCAAAGCCACTGGAGTCCCCCTGGCCAAGGTCGCTACCCGGGTCATGGTGAGGGGCGACCTGCGCGAAGCCCTGGAGTTCTACGACACGTTTAAAGTGGTCAACTACGACACCGTGCCGATGGAGCCGAGACTCAAAAACCACATAGCCGTCAAAGAGGCGGTCTTCCCCTTCAACAAGCTCCCCGGCTCCGACCTGATCCTCGGGCCCGAGATGAAATCGACGGGCGAAGTGATGGGGATCAGCGGCACCTTCGGGATGAGCTTCGCCAAGAGCCAGTTCGCCTCGAAGAACCTGATCCCTCTGGAGGGCAAAGTCTTCCTCTCCCTGACGGAGACCGACAAGCCCTACGCCGGGGAGATCGGCCTGATGTTCACAGAGCTGGGCTTCGAGATCGTCGCCACTTCCGGGACCCACGCCGCCCTGGAAGCCGCCGGAGTCCCCAGCACCAAGGTGCTCAAGATCAGCGAAGGCCGCCCCAATGTCGACGATATGATCCGCAACGAAGAGATCGCTCTTGCCATCAACACCTCCGACAACAAAGCGGCCAAAGAGGACGCCAAGAAGATCCGCCAGTCGGTCCTGGCCAACCATGTCGCCTATTTCACCACCCTGGCGGCGGCCAAAGCGGCGGCCCTGGCGATTAGGGAGTTGAAAAAGAGTTCCGGCGCCATCGAACCCAAGGCCCTGCAGGACTACCTTTCCCAGGCATGAAACTCCCGCAGGCGCCTCTGGGAAAACTGGTTTTTCTCAGCGATACCGATACGACGGTGGGTTTCCTCAGCCAGGACACTTCCCGCCTCGACCGGATCAAGGGGCGCCCCGGGCATAAACGCTACATTCACGCTCTAGACTCTCTGCATACCCTCCGCCGTCTGGGCCGTGTTCCGGCAAAACACCGTCGCCTCGTCCGGCGCCGTAAACGGACGACCTTCATCCTCCCCAACGGGAACTCTTTTCGCCTGATCCGCGATCCCCGTCATCTCCTCTTGCTTGCGCGACTGGGGGGATGGGCGTACACCACCTCGGCCAACCGAGCCGGAGCCCCTTATGACGAAAACTTCGCCCGCCAAAACGCCGACGTGGTCGTCGAACCCCTCGGAACCCCCGCTCCCCCCTCGCCGATTCTGCGCCTAGGCAAGGAGCGGATCCGGCGGATCCGTTAATACTCCGCGGTAAACGGAACTAGGGTATAATTCCAAAAAATTTCTCCAAAGGTAAGCCAAATGGGACGAGCTTTTGAATACCGCAAAGCAGCCAAACTCAAGCGCTGGGGGCAAATGTCGCGCATCTTCCCCAAACTGGGGCGTATGATCACCATCGCCGCCAAAGAAGGGGGCTCTCCCGACCCGGAGATGAACGCCAAACTCCGCACCGCCATCGCCAACGCCAAAGCCCAGAATATGCCCAAAGAGAATATCGAAGCGGCGATCAAGCGGGCGTTTAACAAGGATGCGGCCGATATCAAGGAGATCGCCTACGAAGCCAAGGGGCCCCACGGCACCCTGATGTATATCGAGTGCGCCACCGACAACCCCACCCGTACCGTCGCCAATGTCAAAGCGATCCTGGTGCGCAACGGTGGGGAGCTGCTCACCAGCGGTTCTCTTGATTTTATGTTCAGCCGCAAAGCGGTCTTCGAATTCGACAAAAAGCCCGATCTGGACCTCGAAGAGTTGGAGCTGGATCTCATCGATTACGGTCTGGAAGAGATCGAAGAGGACAAAATTCCCCAGGAGAACGGCGAAGACAAAGAGATCATCCGTCTCTACGGAGATTACAAAGATTTCGGCAGCCTCTCCAAGGCCCTCGAAGAGCGGGGGATCGAAGTGACCAAAGCCCAGCTCCAGCGTATCCCCAGCACGCCTCTGGAGCTCAGCGACGAAGAGATGGACGATGTAACCAACCTGGTGGACAAACTCGAAGATGACGACGATGTCCAGGTGGTCTACACCAATCTGGCCTAAGCGCCCCCCTTTCCCTCCAAAACGCTATAATCCCCCTATGAATCATACCTATGCCGGGGATTTTGCCCCTTTTTCCTTTCGTTTTTTCCAAAGTGTTGAGCGTTTTTATGTCGAAGAGATCCCTCTTGCTCCCGCTACCGGACGGGGAGAGTACCTGCTGCTCAAACTCCGCAAACAGGATCTGAGCACTTCCCGCTTGCTCAACATTCTCAGCGCCGCCACCGGGGCCAGTGAGCGGGAGATCGGCTACGCCGGCCTCAAAGACAAGGCCGCCACCACCATCCAGTATTTCACCCTCCCCATCCGTTATGAAAAGGGGCTCAAAAATCTCAAGACGGAACGGGTGGAGCTTTTGCAGAAGCAACGCACCCGCCATCCCCTCAAGACCGGGGCCCTGCTCGGCAACCGTTTCAGGATCTTTCTGGATCGGATCGACGAAAAGGAGGCCGCACGTCTGCTCGATGAGGCTCGAAAAATGGAGGAATTCGGCCTCCCCAACTACTTCGGCTACCAGCGTTTTGGAGAAGACGGCCTGGCCTGGGAACAGGGACGCGCCATCGCCCACTCGGGCAAACGGCTCAAGGGAAGCCGGGAGCGCCTCCTCGTCGCCGCGTGGCAAAGCCGGCTTTTCAACCAGTGGCTCAGCCGCCGTGTCGCCGCTAGCCGACTTATCCGGGAACGCTCCATCCGTGATGCCTCCCACAAGCTCCAATGGCCCCTAGAGCTTGTCGAAGCGTTGAAAAAACAACCTCAATTCTTCAAACTCTTCGGCGGCGATCTCCTTCGGGACCGGAAGACCCAAAAGCTCTTTAGCTGCAAAGACCCGCTGGCCTCCTCCCGGCCCTTCAAAGAGAAGAGAGTGACTGTCACCGGGCTCCTCCCCGGAGCGAAAGTCTGGCGGGCCCGGCAGGATGCCCGGCACCTGGAGGCGCCCTACGACGACGAAGAGCTCACCGCCCTGCCCGGCGACCGCAGAGATGCCTGGATCTGGCCCGGGGATGTCGGCGGCGAATACGACAAAAAGCGCCGCGGGCTTTGGCTGGAATTCACCCTGCCTCCCGGTGCCTATGCCACCACCCTGCTCGAAGAGCTGGCCCAGCACCCTCTGGCACCCGAACCTTCACACTCCAGGAAGCGCAAAGGATGAGAGCGGCGGGCCTCCTGGCACTCTTCCTGCTTGCACTCTATCTCGGCGGAATGCTCTGGCTCTATCTCTTTCAGCGAAGGATCCTCTTCCACCCCACCCGTGAAACCCGACCCCAAAAGGGGTTCTTCCTCCGCCTCCCCGGTGGAAAAGTCTGGGTCGAAGTCCGCCATTCGGGCCGGGAAAAGGCTCTGCTCTATTTCCCCGGCAACTCCGAGCACTGGTGGGATGATCCCGACACTATCGCCGCACACCTGCCCGACCTTACCCTCTATTTTCTCCACTACCCCGGCTACGGGGCCAGTGAGGGCGCTCCCTCCCAGGAGACTATCTACCAAGCCGCACTGGCCCTCTATGACCACATAGCTTCCCGTCACAGCCTCGTCGACGTCGTCGGACGGAGCCTTGGCAGCGGCGTCGCCCTCCATCTGGCGGCAAATAGACCAATTCATCGACTGGTGCTGATCACCCCCTACGACTCCATCGCCGCACTGGGTCAGAGGCGTTACCCCCTCTTTCCCGTCCGATGGCTCAGCAAGGACCCCTTCGAAGCGATCCGGGAAGCCCCCGACGTTTATGCCCCTACTCTAATCCTTCTGGCTGAGCACGATTCGATCATCCCCCCAAAGCATAGCCGCCGCCTGATCCGGGCATTGAGAGGGGCAAAGGTCTTCGTCGAAACCCTTCCGGGCACTACCCACGGCGATATCGTCGATTCACCCCGATTCTGGCCGTTGCTTCGGGACTTTTTGAGCGATACACCCGAAAAAAGCTGACGCTTTATTTGTGCTACAATTCGCTCAATCATCCATACGCATAAAATTATAAAGAATGGAAGAATTATGTTTCAAACTTTTACGCTGAAAGATCAGGAACTCAACGATTTTCCCCAGCGCCTCGAAGAGCTGCTCAAACGCCACAAAGAGGCCATCAATACCCTGGCGGCCTCCGAGAGCGACGGCTACGAAGCGGTCCTCAAGCCGATGGAGGATCTGGATGAGGAGCGGAGCCTCTTTTTTACCCCCCTCTCGCATCTCAACAGTGTCCTCAACTCCGAAGCGACCCAGAAGGCTTACGAAGCCTCTCTCCCCCTGCTGAGCCGGTTCCACAGCGAAATTGCCCAGAACGAAGCCCTCTATACCAAGCTCAAGCGGCTGCAGGCCCGCACGCCTGAGCAGCGAAAGGTCCTGGAAAACGAGATCAGGGACTTTCGCCTCAGCGGTGCCGAGCTTCCTCTGGATAAGAAAAAGGAGCTCGAAAGCATCGACCTGGAGCTGAGTGAACTCTCCAACCGCTTCAGCCAAAACCTGCTCGATGCCACCAAGGCTTATGAGCTCATCATCGAAGATCCCGAGGATGTAGCCGGGATCCCCGAGAGCGATCTGGCCGCCGCCCGTTTCGAAGAGGATGGCAAGGTCCAGTGGCGCTTCACGCTCCAGATCCCCAGCTATCTGGCCTATATGACCTACGGCCCCAATCGTCAGTTGAGAGAAGAGCTCTATCGTGCCTACACCACCCGGGCCCCTGAGAATGCCCAGGTGATCGACCGGATCCTGGAGCTGCGGCAGCAGAAAGCCAAGTTACTGGGCTTTGACAACTATGCCGAGTATGCCCTGCAAACGCGGGACGCCCGGGATGAGTGGGAAGTGACCGACTTTTTGGAAAAACTCACCGAGCTCTCCCTCCCCCAGGGGCGTGCCGAGCTCGAGGAGCTGCGGCGTTTTGCCCGGGAACTCGACGGGATCGAAGACCTGGCCAGCTACGATGTCGCCTACTACGGCGAAAAGCTCAAAAAGCACCTCTACGACTTCGACGAGAGTGAAACCAAACCCTATCTCGAACAGCAAGCCGTCCTGAACGGGCTTCTGCAGATCGTCAGCGAACTCTTCGGGATGCGCTTCGAAGCGATGGAGGTCCCCCGCTGGCACCCCAGCGTCAAAGCCTACGATATTTACCGCGCCGAAGAGCTCTCCGGGCGTATCTACTTCGACCTGGAAGCCCGCAAAGAGAAGCGTGGCGGCGCGTGGATGCACGACTGGGAGACCCGTTTCATAGACAGCCGGGGGGAGGACCATCTCCCCAGCGCCTTCGTCGTGGCCAACTTCCCACCCGCAAGCGAGGATCAGCCCAGCCTTCTGCGCCACGACGATGTGGTGACCCTCTTTCACGAGATGGGACACGCCATCCATCATCTCTTCAGCCGGGTTCCCGAGCGCTCCGTCAGCGGGATCAACGGCGTCGCCTGGGATGTGGTGGAGTTCCCCAGCCAGTTTTTGGAGAATTTTGCCTACGAAGCGCCGATCCTGCGCCGCTTCGCCCGCCACTATCAAACGGGTGAAGCGATGCCCGAGGAGCTCCTGGCCAAGATCAAAGCCGCCAAGAATTTCCAGGCGGCACTGGGGATGCTGCGCCAGCTGGAGTTCGCCCTCTTCGATTTCAAGCTTCACCAGCGCCTCTATCAGGGAGATGAAGTCCAGGAGCTCCTCGACTGGGTCCGGGAGAAAACGGCGCTGCTGAAGCCCCCCGCCTACAACCGCTTCCAGCACGGATTCGCCCACATCTTCGCCGGAGGCTACGCCGCGGGCTACTACAGCTACAAATGGGCCGAAGTCCTCAGCGCCGACGCCTTTTTCGCCTGCCTCGACCCGGAGGGGAATTTCGACCGGAAAATGGCCCAGGGCTACTACGAGCATATTCTCAGCCGCGGCGGCAGCGAAGAGATGAGCAGCCTCTACCAGCAATGGCTCGGCCGCAAAGCCAGGCTCGAATCCCTGATCCGCCTCTACGGGATGGAGTGATGGAATTCAGTCGCACGTCGCAAGCACGGGGCTTCGCCCCTCAAGTCGCAAGTAGAATCATAAATCCAGAATTCTCAATTCTCTCATCGTTCGGTTACTCGGTTACTCATTACTCATTACTCATTCCTCATTCCTTCCCCAGGTTTTCCTATGAATAAAAAAGAGTCTCTCTATTTCATCCTCGCCGTCGTCGCCGCCTTTTTCCTCCTGCTCGCCGGTGCGTGGACCAGCCCCACCTTCGCCGAAGAGCAGAGCTATATCGAAGCGATCGTGATGTTCGGGGCTCTGCTTTTCGTCTTTTCGGTCGTCGTGGTCGTCGCGGCCCTCGGTTTTCACTCCTTTGCCCTCTTTATGGCCCTCTTTTTGGCCATCGCCGTTTCGATCTACGGGGTCGAAGCCGGCGTCATCGTCATCGTGATGACCTACCTGGTCTGGGGCCTGGTCTTCGCCATCCAGATGCTCCTCTACCACAACCGGGTCGAGAGCGCCGTGCGCTGGTTCAGGGAACGCTACACCTTCAAAGCCTTTAGCCGGGAGTACAAAGTCTTCTACCCCATGATCTGGGCCTTCTATTTTCTCTTCGAATATATCCCCAACCGCTTGACCGGAGAGAGCATCGCCCAGTTCAACCCCAAAGAGCTCTACGAGCGTATGCGCCACGACCTGCGCCCCTGAGCCTCTCCACGATCGACCCACAATCCTTTGGCTATAATCCCTTGAAATAGAGAAATTCCGGAGTTTGATATGTATGAATATAAAGCTGTACTCTATCAAGAGAGTATGCTCGGTTCCCTCCTGCTGGGACAGTCCAAGATCGATCCGGTGCGTTTCAGCGCCTTTCTCAACGCCAATGCCGAGGACGGGTGGGAAGTGGTGACGATGGAAAAGGATATACGCAGGATGCTCCTTTTTTGGAGTCGTGAAGGGTATGTCGTCATTATGAAAAGGGAGAAACGCTCGTGAAGATTATGCAAATCGCCGGATACCTGGTCGCTCTGATCATCGGGCTCTACGCCATTTTACTGGTAGGGCAGATCTGGGACGAGTGGCTGGAGTGGAAGCTCTTTTTCAAAATCAGCGTCACTGCGGCCGTGGCGGTCGTCGCCATCGGGATCGTCGCAATGATCCTCAAAGAGATCTTCAAAGAAAAAGAGCTCAAAAAGGAGAAGTATCTCGACTGAGGGATTCGACTAGAGAATATCCCGTAGCACGATGGCGTAGTGCATGACGAAAAGATTGAGGAAGAAGATAAGCATCGAGGAACCACGGGAAAAGAAATGCTGCCATTTCGTCCGCTCTTTACCGTTGGTGCGGTAGGCGATGACGAAATGGACCACCGTCGCCACCGTCAGGATCGCCACCAGGATCGCTTTTTTTACCAGAGCTTGCGAAACTTCACTTCCATTGGGATGGAGCAGCAAACTGAAAAGGTGGTATTGGTATCCCAGAATGAACCCGGTCGCCAGTAGGATGATCAGCGATCCCACTTCGAACCAACCAAAGATCGGGCCCACATAGGGATAGACCGACTGCTGTGCCTTTTTATCCCTCAGGGTAACTCCGAGGATGAACATAAAGACCGATCCCCCAATCCAGGAGATCGCCATGAGCAGATGAAGGTGAAAAGCCCACTCGGTCAGCCAATTCATCGTTTTCCTCCGGAAAGCGATGAATTGAATGAGGAATGAGGAATGAGGAACGAATAATTAGGAATGAGTAATGAGTAACCGAGTAACCGAGCAACCGAATAGTGGAGAAATAGAGAATGAACAAGTCGACATTTGTTTTTCGAGAATCTCCAATCACCAATGACTAATGACCAATGACTAATGACCAACATGCTAATTAATCCTCATCGATTTTCAATACGGCCATAAAGGCCTCCTGGGGCACATTGACCTTTCCGATCGCCTTCATCCGCTTCTTACCGGCTTTCTGCTTCTCCAGGAGCTTTCGCTTCCGGGTAATATCGCCGCCGTAGCATTTGGCGGTGACGTTTTTGCCCATCGATTTGACGTTGGAGCGGGCGATGACGGTGTTGCCGATGCTCGCCTGGATCGCCACTTCGAAGAGTTGTCGGGGGATCAGCTCTTTGAGCTTCTCCACGAAGGCCAGGCCCCGGCTGCGTGCCTTGTCCCTGGGGACGATGATCGAGAGGGCATCGACCACTTCACCGGCGACACGGATATCCAGCTTCACCAGGTCTCCCGGCCGGAAGCCGATGGGCTCGTAGTCGAAACTGGCGTAGCCTTTGGTAACCGTTTTTAGCCGGTCGTAAAAGTCCATCACGATCTCGTTCATCGGAATATCGTACTCCATCAACACCCGGTTCTCATTGAGATAATCCATCTTGACCTGAATCCCCCGGCGGTCGTTGAGGAGCTTGATCAGGTTGCCCACATAGTCGTTGGGCGTCAGAATCGTCGCTTTGACGTAGGGTTCGTAGATGGTGTCGATCTTGGAAGCGTCGGGCATCTCGGAGGGGTTCTGGATCGTGATCTCCTCGCCGTTGGTGAGCTTGACCTTATAGACGACGCTGGGAGCGGTGGCGATGAGCTCCAGGCCGAACTCCCGCTCCAGCCGCTCTTTGACCACTTCCATATGGAGCATCCCCAGGAAACCGACCCGGAATCCCGACCCCAGGGCCGCGGAGGATTCGGGCTCGAAGGTCAATGCGGCGTCGTTGAGCTTGAGCTTGTTCAGCGCGTCGCGCAGGTCTTCGAATTTGTCGGTCTCGATGGGGTAGATCCCGGCGAAAACAAAGGGTTTGGCGGGTTCGAAGCCTCCGATCGGCTCAGCGGTGGGGTTCTTGGCATCGGTGATGGTATCCCCCACCTGCAGGGCTTCGACGGTCTTGAGGCCCGTGACCACGATCCCAACCTCTCCGGCAGAGAGGCTCTGGGTCTTGATCGGCTTGATGGGGTGGGGATACATCAGATCCAGCACCTGATGTTCTTCGCCGGTACCCATGATCCGGACCTTCTGGCCCTTCTCGATGGTCCCGTCGAAGACCCGGACCAGCGCCAGGGCCCCCAGGTAATTGTCGAACCAGCTGTCGTAGATCAGCGCCTTGGCCGAGGCCTCTTCATCCCCCGCGGGAGCGGGGATCTTCTCCACGATCATATCAATGAGCTCTTTGACCCCCTGGCCCGTCTTGGCGGAGACCAGGGCATGCTCCGTGGCGTCGATGCCGATCGCCTCTTCCAATTCCGTCAAGACCCGGTCGGGATCGGCGGCAGGGAGGTCGATCTTGTTGACGACGGGGATCAGCTCCAGGTCGTTCTCTATGGCGATGTAGACGTTGGCGATAGTCTGAGCCTCAACTCCCTGGGCGGCATCGACGACCAGCAGAGCCCCTTCGCAGGAGGCCAGGGAGCGGCTCACTTCGTAGGAGAAGTCCACGTGGCCCGGAGTATCGATAAGGTTGAGAACATAATGCTCCCCGTCTTTGACATAGTCCAGGCGCACCGACTGGGCCTTGATAGTAATCCCCCGCTCCCGCTCGATATCCATCGTATCCATCAGCTGGGCACTCATCTCCCGATCGGTGACAGCACCGCACTCCTGGATGATTCGGTCGGCCAGGGTCGATTTGCCGTGGTCGATATGGGCGATGATGGAGAAGTTACGGATATGGGACTGGGGAACTTTGGCGGCCAAGAGCGCTCCTTTGTGAGCAGAAAATCGTGGCGGTATTTTAGCGTAAATATGTAAACCTTCAGACTCTACGCCATCACGTTTTTACCATAGATTTTCCAAAGAGTGTTCTAATATCATTTGCTGAATCTTCTCAGGAGGTATAGGGGGAGAAAAGAGATGTCCCTGCATTTCATCACAGCCCATCTCACGCAGAATCTCCAACTGCTCTCGTGTCTCAACCCCCTCAGCGATAACCTTCAGGCCCAGGCTGTGAGCCAAATTAACCGAGGCTTCGGTAATGGCTCGATCCGATTCGTTTTTTGCTATGTCCGACACGAAAGAACGATCAACCTTGAGCTTGTCGACATTGAAATGTTTCAGATTGGCCAAAGAAGAGTAGCCTGTGCCGAAATCATCGATGGCAATCAAAAAACCCATTTCTTGCAAACGGGAGATCACTTGACAATTTGATTCACTCATCTGTGAGAAGATTGTCTCGGTGATCTCCAATTCAAAGTGGCAGGGTTCAAGATCGTATCCTGCAATAATTTCAGTCAATCTTTCAGGGAAATACTCATCCAAAAGTCGACGTCGGGAGAGGTTGATTGCCACCAAAGGTGCCGTACCCGACTCATCGAGCCAATGCCTCACTTGGCGGCAAGATTCGTGAAAGACCCACTCACCGATCCGATTGATCAGTTCACTCTCCTCAGCAATTGGGATAAATTCTGACGGATTAAAATCGAGAGCGATGTACTCGTCAACCCTCAAAAGTGCCTCGACCCCAACAATCTTCCCCGATGCAATATCTACTTGAGGCTGATAGATCAGATAGAAACCCTCTGAGTTGAGGGCCTCTTTCAATTGACGCTCGATCTGATGGTACTTTCTGATAGCTTGATCCATCTTTGTGGAATAGTAGCAAAATCGGTTTTTCCCCTCTTGTTTGGCACGGTACATTGCCATATCGGCAAAACGGATAAGCTCTTCTCTCTCCAAACTGTCTTTGGGGAAAACCGCAATACCGATGCTGGCGCTAATCTCAAATCTCTCCCCTTCAAACTCCATCGGTTTGCGTATTTCCTCAAGTATTTTCTGTGCAAGATACATCGGCACATCATGATCCTTGATATTTTCAACGATCAACAAAAATTCATCACCGCCGAGCCTACCGAAGATATCTTCCCTTCTTATAACACGCATAATGCGTTCGACACACTCAACCAAAACTTTATCTCCAACCGCATGACCGACCGTATCGTTAATGATTTTGAAATTGTCCAAATCGATAAAAAAGAGTGCTCCCTCTGAACCGTTGCTCTGACTCTGATTTAATACCTCGTCCAACCGCTCGAAGAGCAGAGCCCGGTTGGGAAGCCTCGTCAGTATATCGTGGGTGGCGGTGTAACGAAGTTTTTCTCTGGATCTCTGCAATTCGGAAATATCGGTCAACATCGCCACACGATATTCAACTTCTCCATATTCATTGTAAATCGTATCAATGGTCAACCAGATCAATTTATCATGCCCCGATTCATTGCGAATCTGTACCTCGCCGTGGAAAGATTTATCTATTTCCAGACTTTGAACTATATGCTGATAAGTCCGGGGATCTACCAGAGATTGGAAATCATCCAGTCTGATACCGGGTAGAGCTTTGTCCTCCAGACCGAGGATGTGGTAAAAAGCTTCATTCGCCTCGACATAAGATCCGTCATAGGATGTGATAAAGATTCCTTCCGTCGCATCTTCAAAAATCTTCTTGATTACATTGAGATAGTCTGTTGAGCGTTTGGATGCCGTCATATCACGTACAATGGCCACAACGGTCTTTTTACCCTCCTCTTTCAAATTAGTCGGCATAATTCGTGCTTCGAAGTATTGCTTTTCACCTTGAACCGGCATACTGTATTCGATGATTTGAAGGGTATTACTTTGGATCGCTTCCCGGATGGCGTTCATAAAAAAAACAGCATAGCCTTGAGGAAAAATTTCCGAAATTTTTCTTCCGATAATCTGTTCTCTAGGAAGATAGAGAAAACTATCATTATTTCTTGAGAGGATATCAAGGTATCTTCCGTCTTCCGCCACGTAAAAGATCAAGTCGGGTATGGCACTGACTAATGCAGTGATCCGCTGCCGGGAATCCTCCTTCGAGCGAGCGATAAGCTCCTGCATCTCCTGAGAAGAAATCTCCAGGGAGCGTTCCAGGAGATAACGGTCTTCATCAGCGCTGATGAAAAACCGTTCTATCTTTTTGAGAAAACTTCTCCATTTATCCGGATCGGGGGCACGCTCGGGACTAAGCCCCTCTTTTCTCAAAATTCGTTCAAGTAATCGATGCATCTTACTCTTCCATAATCAATGATAACGTCATAGTTTGATTGTGCAAATCACAGCGCCCCGACTCGTTGGTAGAAATTTCTCCATAGGCATAAAAGCCTATTTGATGCGCCCCTTCCGGCATCAGCTCCATAATCGCCTCGAGCTCCTCTTCAGTCCGTTGTTTCAAAAGAAGCTTCCTCCCGACACAACTTACAGCAATTAATAAAGCTTCTCCCTTATGCCTCGAAACGGGCAAAATATCTTCACCCGCCTCATAGGCTGCATCGATCAGACGTTCCACATTGGCTTTCATAAAGCTAGCATATCCTCCCTCAGGCAATTCCCCGGCAAAGGTAATGGACTGTTCTTTCTCATCAACACCGAGGATGGTCCGAACCTTAATCTCTTCGGAGTCCAGACTCTCCCGTATTCCCAGAGGGAAGAGAAGCCCACTGGCAGGGAGATCCTTGGAGTACTTTCCCAAATATTTTTTATAAACGGCTAGAGCCGGTTCATCATTGAGTGTATAGAGGACATTCTCCCGGGCCGAAGTAATCTCCCTCTCGATTCCGAATTTGTCCCATCCCCCCCGAAAGCTGGAAAGAAACTGTATCTCCTCCCCATAAAACCCGACGGCTGTAATCAGTTCCGGTGTCGGTCTGCCCCTCTCATCCAGGATAAAAGTGATTTCGAATCGCGCCCCGTCGGCGGCGAGGCCACCCGCAACCGTCACCTCTTCGGGTAATACATTGTTCAGGCCTCTGGTCAACTCCGTGGCATTGATCATCAAACCTTCTGAGAGAATCAACACCCCTTTCAAACGAGAATCCAAAAGTTCCCGAGCGATCTTTTCTCCAATCTTACGGGAATCCTCCGGTGTATGAATCGGCTCTTCAACCTTGCGAATTTCAGTCTTCTCAAACTTGGCAACCGCTACAACGAGACTATTCTCCAATAGTTCCTCTTCATAAATTTCACCGGCACTGGAACATCCGGCTATGACACTACGGGGAAAAGTATCTCGAAGCTCTTGCAAGGCGGTATCGATTTTATGATCCCTCCCCATCGCCCCAAAAGCAAGAATCAGGGTATTACACGAATCAAAATCCAAATTCAATGGGCGATTCCACGTTCCACGAAAAGTGTATAGTTCTGTTCTCACTCTTTCTCCTCTTTACTGCGTCTCTAGCCTTTTAAGCTGATTCTATCATATTTATGAAGTGAAGAAAAAATTTTAAAGAGTAAATATTTTGATTGGGAAACCCCTGCCAGTCAGGGATTTATGTGGTGGCGAAGAGTGAATTGACACTTTCATTGTTTTGAACACGACGAATCACTTCACCGAGCATCTGAGCGGTAGAAAGCACTTTGATCTTCTTGCACTCAGCTTTAAGCGGAATCGTGTCAGAGACGACCAATTCATCGAGAGCTCCATCGCGGATCCGGTCGATGGCAGGGCCGGAGAGGACGGGATGGGTGCAGCAGGCCATAACGCTGGTAGCCCCGGCTTCCTTGAGAGCGGCGGCCCCTTTGACCATCGTACCGGCAGTATCCACCATATCGTCAATCAAAATCACATCCCGTCCCCTGACGTCACCGATGATGTTCATTACCTCGGCGACATTGGCCTTTTCCCGACGCTTGTCCACAATCACCATATCCATCCCCAGGCGCGAAGCGAAATAGCGGGCTCTAGCCACTCCGCCGATGTCGGGAGAAGCGATGATGGGATTGGCGAAATTCTTGGAACGAATGTAATCAATGAAAAGAATCGATCCGTAGAGATTGTCGACAGGAATATCAAAAAATCCCTGGATTTGGGAAGCGTGCAGATCGACGGTGACGACTCGGGTGATCCCCGCTTTTTCCATCATATCGGCCACGAGCTTGGCAGTGATAGGAACCCGGGGAGCCGCTTTGCGATCCTGACGGGCATAACCGTAATAGGGCACGACGGCCGTAATCGATTTGGCAGAAGAGCGCTTGAGGGCATCGGTCATAATCAGCAGCTCCATCAGATTCGCATTGGCGGGAGCACAGGTCGGTTGAATGATGAAAACATCCTTCCCGCGGACACTTTCAGCAATTTGAACATTGATCTCCCCATCGGAGAAACGGTTGATGGTGGCTCCGGAGAGAGGCATCTCGAGATAATCGGCGATGGCTTGGCTAAGCGGAGGATTGGCAGTGCCGGAGAAGAGCATATAGTTACTCATGATTTCGATCCCTTGGCGAGTGTAATTTGAGGGTATATTTTACTCCAAGAATAAATAAAAGAGCCTTGGATATCCGAGACAGGCCTGATGCCATAGAGGTTATTGAGGTTTTCTAGAATTTGCCTAGATCAAGAACGAAAAACACTCCCATCACCATCGAGATGCGCGCCGGTGCTTTGGTGCGATAATAAATACTTTTTGATACAATCATCTTTATGAAAAAAGGTCCCTCTCAGCGAAATATCAAAAATGCCTTATGCAAATTTCTTCCCATATGTCAGAAGGAAATTCTCCCTTTTGTGGTGCTGCAACTCTTTACCCATGCCTGTCGGAGTCTATGGTTTTTATTACTCTCGACCCTAAGCCTGGCCATCGTCCTCTTCTCGGCTGGATCAGTACCGGCTCTACCGCTCTTACTATGGGCGGGAAGTATCCTGATCGTGATTATTTTACGGATTGTCTATGTCAAGCAGTCCCTGAAAAAGATGGACAGGCAAAGGAACGATCAGGCACAAAACCAACGTAAATATCTTCTCTTTTTCCTGAGTGCCGTTGTAACTTCCATTCTACTCGGAATGGTCATTCCGCTCTTCATCCCTTATATTCATAATGTTTTCCTCCATTTCGTGCTCATTATTTTCATCATCGGTATCGCTGCCGGTGCTACTGCCGCACTCTTCCCCAGTACCCTGCTCGCAGTTACTTACACCCTTTTCATTACGCTCCCTCTCATAAGTTATTTTTTGACATTGCCGGATACCTACGCTTTCATAAGCGCACTAGCCATATTTATGCTGGTCGTGGTACTGACCTCGATTGCTCAAGTAACGCAAAGTTATATGCTGGAGGTTTATCAACAACGTAAACAGCTCCAAATGAAAGAAGAAGAACTCGATGCACTTTTTACACAGACTCCCACACCGATTTTCTACTTTGACAAGGAATTGAAGATCAAAAAATATAATGAAGCATTTCAGGATTTTTTTGAAATATCATCCGAAACCACATTGGATGGCTTTGATCTCACGCAACTTAAATCCCAGGAAGCGGTTGAAATGATGCGTGAGGTTCTCAAACGTGGTGAACCGAGAGAATATGACGGCCCCTATTTCTCCACTTTTACATCTAAGGATTATTGGCTCCGGGCAAAAATTGCTCCGCTCTTTAATGACGAAGGAGAATTAATCGGGGGGATCGCCAGTTTCCAGGACAGGACACTGGAGATCAAAAGTATCGAATACCTTGAAGAGTTGGCCACACTCGACCCTCTGACCGAGCTGGGCAATCGTCGGAGTTTTCTTCAGCACCTTGAGCATCTCGTCGATGAACAAAAGAAGGGAGATCTCCTCTCCCTTCTTTTTTATCTAGATCTCAACCACTTTAAACCTATCAACGATACCCTGGGCCACCATTTTGGAGACCTGGTACTCAAAGAGGTTTCTCGTCTGTTGAAATCCCTGGTTCCGGATGAAGCAATGGTCTTTCGTCTTGGCGGAGATGAATTTGTCATCCTCCATCCCAAATGCTGTCCGACAGAAGAAGAGGCTCGGAAACGGGGGGCTGTTTTTGCCCGAAAAATCAACAAAACCCTTTCCAAAAAGTTAATCATCGGGGATTATCGTCTCTCGATACACGCCAGTATCGGGATCATCGTCATCACTCCCCAAATGCATAACAGTGACGAAATTATTCGCCGGGCCGATATCTCTATGTACCAGGCCAAGAGCCGGCATCTCGAATATGCTTTTTATGACAGTAGTATGGATGAAAACCAGAGAAAAAATTTCTTTATACATCAGGAGATGGCCCGTAACGATTTTCTCAATCAACTGGTGCTCTATTTCCAACCCCTCCATGCACTCGGTTGCAGCAAGCTTGTCGGAGCCGAAGCCCTGATTCGCTGGCACCATCCCACTTTGGGTCTTTTGACGCCTGCCGAGTTCATCTCTCTGGCAATTGAAAGCGGCGAAATTCAAAAAATCGGTCACTGGATTAGAGAAGAAACTTGTAAAGCCTTCATCTATTTTCGGGAAAACGGGTGTCCGTTGGAGTTCATCTCTACCAATGTAGATGCACGAGAATTGGGATACAACAACTTTACAAAAGAAATATTGGATCTTTTGGAGAAATACGATCTCGATCCATCCAACCTGGTCCTGGAAATTACCGAAAATTCATTGATCGACAATTTTGAGCGCTATCACATAATTTTCGAAACATTGAAAAAAGCAGGCGTTCGATGGGCCATCGATGACTTCGGGATCGGGTACTCCTCCCTCTCCTATCTCGAACGGCTCTCCTTCTCCATTCTGAAAATTGATCAAAGTTTCATTACCTCGATGGTAACAAGCAGTAACGCGGCCTTTTTGATAGGCCATATCGTCGATATCGCTGCCAAACTCGGTTACCAGGTCGTCGCTGAAGGCATCGAGAGCAGAGCTCAAATGCAAAAACTCCTTGAAATCAGCCCAAATATCATGTGTCAAGGATATTATTTCGGCCACCCTCTTCCCCGAGAAGAGTTTTGTAAATTATTGCCGGCCAAGGAGGCTTGATATGTATCTCTTTTCCGATCGTCTCTACCGAAAAGACGAAATCGTCCTCGACGATTCCAAAAAACAGGTGATCTTCACCACCATCAACAACCAAACCATCCTCGACTGGCTGCGTGAACACGATTTCCCCGAAAGTTTTATCGAGGATATCCGCAGTGAGGAACAGAGTATCACCTACGAAGAACACGAGCGTTTCAAGCTCATCATTCTCAAATATTTCATCCGGGATGAGGAGGATGAGCTCCACTACCAGGATGAGAATGTCGTCATTATCGTCACGGAAAACACCTTCATCTTCCTGGCTCGCAGTGAAAAGGTGATCAAAGCCATCACCGCCAAACTCTATCGGCGCTACAGGCAGAGCGACAGCCTTCCATATATCACCTATACCGTAATCGATATTATGGTCGACCACACGATGTGGATCATCGACCGGATCGACGATACGCTTGAGGAAATCGAGGATCGGATCTTCGCCGACGATTTGGATGAGCAGGAGGTCCAGAAGCACCTCTACTTCGCCCGGCGCACCCTCAACCGTATTTCCAAACTCTCGGTACAGTCCACCGACGTCATCAACAAAATCTACAATCACCTTCCCGTCGATGTGCGCAAAAAACTCAAATATGAATTCATCGACCTCAAGGAGCACCTCTCCTACACCATCAACGAATCCAAAAGTTACCTCGACCGCACAGGCTACCTGCAGAACCTGCTTATGGGTTTTATGAGCAATAGAATGAACCAGGCGATGCAGCGCCTGGCGGCCATCAGCCTCATCTTCCTCCCTCTGACCTTTATCGTCGGCAACTATGGAATGAATTTCAAATACATGCCCGAACTCGACTGGAAATATGGCTACCTGGCCGTCTGGATCGTCAACATTCTCATCGCCTGGCTCATTTTCCGCTGGCTCAAGAAACAGAAGTGGATCTAAGCCGGTGAAAATCTCCACCACCCCCTCGGTCGTTATCCGCATCCTGCTTTGGCTTGTGATGCTCCTTGGCGGAGCCTACATTTCCATCACGAATGACCTGCACCGTTTCCCCAAACTTTTTGGCAGTATTCCTTTTCATTTGCTGACTCTCCTTGCCGGGCTCCTGCTCCTGCGCCTCTCTTTCCGCGCCGCAGCAGCCGGAGGGCGGGAGCTGGCTAGAAGCGGCCGAGAGGGCGATCTACCGAGGCTGGAGACCAACCGGTTGGTCACTGGCGGCATCTACGCCTGCACCCGCCATCCGATGCTCTTCGGATTGATGGCCCTGCCAATGGCCGTGGCCCTCCTTTTGGGCTCGCCGACTTTTATCCTTTTCGTCGCTCCGGCGGAGGCGCTTTTCATTCTCATTATGATTTTGACCCTCGAAGAGCGGGAAGCGATCGCCAAATTCGGTGACGATTACCGCCGCTATCGCAGCCGCACTCCTCTGATCCCCCGTTCCCGGGAGTGCTGGCGCAAACTCTTCGGCAGAGCGGAGGAGCGCGAACGCCGATGAAGCCCCTGCTCCCCATTTACGGGGTACTGCCCGAGCTAAAAAGAGCGCTGAAAGCACACAATCGCGTCATCCTCCAGGCCGATCCCGGCGCGGGCAAGAGCACCATCGTACCCCTGGAGCTCCTGGATGAACCCTGGTTGGCGGGGAAAAAGATCCTGATGCTCGAACCCCGCCGCCTGGCGGCCAGGGCCGTGGCGACCCGTATGGCGGAGACGCTGAATGAAAAGGCAGGGCAGCGGGTGGGCTACCGAATGCGGGGAGAATCTTGCACCGGGCCCCGGACCAGCATCGAAGTGGTCACCGAGGGGATGCTTGTTCGCCTGATGCAAGAGGATCCGGCGCTCGAAGCGGTGGGGCTGCTGATCTTCGACGAGTTTCACGAGCGCTCCCTCAGCGCCGATCTGGGGCTGGCCCTGGCTCTGCAAAGCCAAGAACTCCTGCGGGAGGATCTGCGGATCTTGATCATGTCGGCCACCCTTCAGAGCGAAGAACTCCTCCATCTGCTCGGCCCCGAGACCCCCCTGGTCCGAAGCGAAGGGCGAAGCCACGAAGTGAGCCTGCATTACCTCGACGCTACCGCCCCCCTCGTCACCCCCGAGACCCTTCCCCGGCTTACCGCTGACACCGTCAAAAAAGCTCTGAGGAAGTATAAAGGCTCCCTCCTGACCTTTCTGCCGGGAGCCGGTGAGATCCACCGCTGTGCCCGGGCGCTGGAATCCCTCCCTGATGCGGTCGAAGTCTGCCCTCTCTACGGGGGGCTGAGCCCTGAACAACAACGCCAGGCGCTCCGGCCCGCCGCCGAGGGCCGACGCAAAGTGATCCTCGCTACCAACATCGCGGAGACCAGCCTCACCATCGACGGGATCCGCATCGTCGTCGACGGCGGCTATCGCCGGGAAGTCTTCTACGATACGACTCTGGGAATGGAGCGGATGCGCACCCGGCCCATCGCCGCCGATTCGGCCCGGCAGCGGGCGGGACGGGCGGGACGCACCGCTCCCGGTGTCTGCTACCGCCTCTGGCACCGACACAGAACCCTCCCGCCCCGCAGCACACCGGAGATCCTCCAGGCCGACTTGACCCCTCTATGCCTGGAGCTGGCCCGCTGGGGAGCCGAGGCGGAGGAGCTGGCCTGGATCGACTCCCCTTCGCCGGAACGTCTTGCGGAAGCGAACGCCCTGCTTCGCAGACTGGAGATGCTCGATGAAGAGGGGCGCATCACACCCCTCGGGGAGCGGGCCCTGAAGCTGGGGGAACACCCCCGCATCGCCCATATGCTCCTGCGGGCCGTAGAACTAGGCTTTGGGTATGAGGGGATCTTACTGACCCTCCTCTTGACGGAGCGCCCTTCTCTGGGCAAAGGCACGGATTTGCGCGAAACACTCGAAGCCCTCGACACGCTGCTCAGACGCGAAAGAAGCAGCCTGCTCCGGCGCCGCTACGAGAGTCTACTGCGGCTTCTGGACATCGAAGCCAAAGAGGCTCCCGATCTTGAGGCCACTGGAACCCTCTGCGCCCTGGCTTATCCAGAGCGGGTGGCTGCACGTCGGGAAGAGGGTGCGGGGGAGTATCTCAGCGCCGCGGGCCGGGGCCTGCGCCTCGATCCTGGTGATCCCCTGGCGCGCCATCCTCTCCTGGGATTAGCCGAAAGCAGCACAGTTGGGAAAAGCGGACGGATCCTCCGTGCGGCTCCCCTGAGCCTGGAGGAGCTGAAAACCCTCTACCCCGAAACCCTCAAGTGGGAAGAGGAACTCCGACTCGACGAAGCGAGCGGCCGTATCGAAGCGTGGGAGCGGCTGCGTTTCGGACGATTGGTCCTCGAAGAGAAACGCCTTCCCAAACCCGAATCCGAAAAAGCGGCGCCTCTTCTACTCCAGGAGATCCGGCGGCAAGGCATCTTAGCTCTCGCCCCGAGCCCCAAAGCCCGCCGGCTCATCGAGCGAGTCCGCTGTGCCGGGGAGCAATTGGGGGAAGCCTTCCCCGACTGGAGCGAAGAGGCGCTGCTGGACAATCTGGAAGAGTGGCTGCTGCCCTGGATGGAGGGGGTCACTTCTCTCGATGAGCTGAAAGCCTTGGATCTGAACGCCGCGTTGAAAGGCTATCTGGGCTGGGAACGGTTCCAGGAGCTGGAGAAGCTTTTGCCGGAATTTTGGACCCTTCCCACCGGCACCCGGGCCCCCGTCGACTACAGCGAGCCCAAGGCCCCCGCCCTGGAAGCGCGACTGCAGGAGCTGCTGGGAGAGACACAGACCCCACGAATCCTGGAGGGGAGTCTCCCCCTGACATTGCGGCTCCTCTCCCCCGCCGGGCGTCCCCTGGCCGTGACCCGGGATCTGGTCAACTTTTGGCAAGCGATCTATCCCGAAGTGCGCAAAGAGATGCGGGGGCGCTATCCCAAACACTACTGGCCCGAAGATCCCCTCAGCGCCCGGCCCACCCAAAAGAGCAAAAAGGCGATGGACCGCCAGGGGCTATAGCTCCACCACCGCCCCCACACCGCCGCGCAGACAATCCTCACCGAAGGCTTCCCTGAACATCGCCGTCGCCCGCTCGCCGGTGCAGTGAGTCGGACAGACCTGCCTCACCCCCAGGGCGATCAACCCTTCGATCACTTCGGCGATCTCCTCCTCGTCGCTGCGAAAGAGGTGAAAACCACCCATCAGTAAGGCCAGCGGCTCTTTGCAAAGCTCCGTCGCCCGCGCCACGATCTCCACGATCCCCGGATGGGCACAGCCGGTGAGAACCACGGGGCCTTTGTCGCTGTGGATGATCGCCGCCTGCTCTCCCACTTCTGACATAATGCCCGTCGATACCACGCCGTCGAAAAGCGGCTGAGGCTCTTCCCCCACCACCGTCACTCCGCCGCTCATCTTTTCCAAATCTTCGATCCAGTGTTTCGAGAGGCTCTCGGGCAGATAGAGGTGCAAGCCGGAATTGATCTCCAGGACCGAATCGATCCCGCCCACGTGATCCCAGTGGGGATGGGAGATCACCAGCGCCGCGGCACGGCTCAGATCGGCTCCCGCTTTTTGGGCGTTGGCCAGCAGCACCCGGCCGTTGCTCCCGGTATCGAAGAGCCAGGGAGCCTTCCCCTCATCCTCCACCCAACAGGCAAAGCCCCAGAGCGGCTGCATATCTTCCCGGAAAGGGACATTGTCGAAGAGGATCGTCAATTTCATTCTCTTTTCCTTTGGCATCGTTGATGATAAAAAGCATAGCACTTTTTACGCTTATTTGTTATGATCCTAAAAAAGCGAGAAAGGATCGGCGATGAATGTTCAGCAAAAGGTAACGGTGATCACACTGCTTCTGGGCGCTTGGCTTTTCGCCGCCTGCCCACCCTATTACGACTCCGTCCCCAAACACTCACCCGACTTCCGATATCAAAAAGGGGGCTGGGAGTTAAAGGTCTGGTATATGCAGAAAGGAACCCGAAGCGAAGGGAAATTCGGGCTCCTGACCCATAACGGTCAGGAAGTCTGCCCCCGCAGAGACGGGGATCTGATCGACACGCCCCTGGGGCGGCTCCACTTCAACGGCCACGGCCCGATCTGGAGTTTCCGGGGATGGAACTTTGCCAACGGCAGCAAAAACCCGCCCCCCAGCTGGCTTCTGGGCCGCAAAAACCTCACCGTCACCCCCGCGGACAACCGTTCCAAAAGTGCCCCGCCGAAAGAGAACGCCCAAAAACTCTGGAAAGACTTCCAAAAAAAAGACGATAGCAACCAATCTTGAGGGTCTCAAAAAACGTCGCAAACCGATTCATCACTTCAAAGGCGACAAAGCCCTCTACCCACTACCCACTATTCTCTACCCACTCCCTTCCCCAGATCGACGATCCAGGCCCCGGGAATCTTCCCGGCGATGAGATAACCGGCCAGATCGAACCAGCGCACCCCGCTGTCGAGGATCGCCGCGTCGGCGGTGACGACGATCCCATCACAGTGCTTCAGAAGGCTATCCACTCGATCCACCGCTCGTGCCTCCGCTTTGACACCCAGCTCCTCGGCGATACTTCGCACCAGGGCCGCCAGGCGGCCGCTGTTGGAGACGGGACGGTCGAAATACCAGAGGCTCTCCTTCACCCCCAGCTCCTGCAGTGTCTCCAGGCTCAGGCGGATCGCCTCTTCCGTCTCCGCCCTCAGGGCATAATTGCCATGCACCGCCGCCAGATCCCTTATCCGGCCGTCCACTCCCCGGATCAGCACCCCGCCCCCCAAGGCGGTCTCCAGCGTGATGAGGAGGTTGAATCCGTCGATGCAGACCCTAGAGCCTTTGAGCTCCTCCGGTGCCACCTGGCCCGGCCGATCGCTTCGGTCCCAGCTGGCGTGGCTCAGGGCCAGGCGCTCTCTGGCATTGAGCTGATAGCGGTTGCCCACGAGCTCCGACGCCGCTTTGGCCGAATAACCCCGGCGCAGCAGCCAGCTCAAATCCGCCACCGCCTCCCGCAGGCGTTTCAGCCGGGATGCGTCACGAAAGAGTACATCCTCCGGCGCCGGCCCCCGATGCTTTCTCATCCAGCCTCCATACTCAACAATCCAAAATCCAAAATCCAAAATTTATCATCTTCATTCCTTCCTCCCCCGGATCACTACAAAGGCCCCCTCCCCGTAACCGGGTTTCACCCCGCCTTCCATCTCATCCAGCCGAGGGCCGAAGAGGGTCTGCACCGCCTTGAGCTCCGAAAAGCCCGCCCGGCGCAAAAGCTCCGCCACCTCATCGGCACTGAAAAAGGTTGCCGGCGCGTAAAAACGGCTCTCATTCCGGTGCTTCAGATAGAATCGCCCCAGGGGAGTATCCCGGTCCACGAAGCCCACGATCACCCATCCACCGGGACGCAGAATCCGGTGAATCTCTTTGAGAGCTTTCAGAGGATCGTCCACGAAGCAGATCGTCGTCACCATCAGGACAAAATCGACACTCTCATCGGGCAGTGGAATCTCCTCGGCGGTACCGGGGGTCACTTCCAGCCCCTTCTTGCCGGCAAGCGCCGCCATCCTTGGTGATGGCTCGATCCCAAATTTTATCCCCAACGGCAGGGCAAAACGCCCCGTCCCGATCCCAATCTCCACCCCTTTCTCAAAGGGAGGCAAAAGCTCCCGGATCGCCTCGATCTCCCAGCGATAGAGATCGGGATGCTTCTCAAACCACTCCTCGTAAGCTTCGGTATGCTCCTCAAAAGGCCCGATCTTCGCCATTATCGCCTCACTCCTCGGTTACTCATTACTCCGTTACTCGGTTATTCCGCTATTTCCGGAGCCGCCACCTTCTCCCCCATCAAAGCATAGTTGGGCCCGATCCTGGCAACCAAGCCGCTACAGTCGAGATAGAGACGCTCGGGATCTTTCACGCACCCTTCGGCAAGGTACTGCGCTTCGATCTGCAGGATCAGCGGGCGGGTCTTGCTACCGGGGAGGTCCACCTCCTGCAAAAGTGTGCAGGCAAAGGCGACGGGAGCCTCTTTGACCGCCGGGGGGAATCCTTCGAAACGCTTTTCCATTTCGATCCCAAAGTGCTCGGCTTCGCTCTCATCGTGAGCCAGGGCCTTGGAGCTGAAGTGCATCGGTTCCAGCAGCTCCGGTGAAACCAAGCAGAGGGTGCAGCGGCCGTGCTTGCGGATGTTGGCTAGGGTATCCTTGGGCGTACCGTCGGGACGATGCCCCACGGAGACTACCAGACTCGGCGGCTCTGAAGAGAGGGGTGTGAAGTAGCTGAAAGGCGCCACATTGAGCACCCCCTCATCTTCGGTCACGATCCAGGCGATAGGCCGGGGCACAACCGACTGGGCCATCAGCTTGTAGCGATCAGAGGCACTGATCTTTTGATAATCGATTGTCATAAGACTCCTTTGTCAAGCGTTGAGAGATATTCTAACCTATCGCACGGGTCAAAATGCTATGATAGATCAAGGAGTCATAATGGAAAAGATCAGTGAACTGCTCAAGGTCGATCTCAGCGACCCTATCAACCTCATCCCCCTGATTCTGATCGCAACGATCGTCATCTATGCCATCGCCATCTTCGCCGACCAACCGCCGGAATAACCTTTTATAACCGAGTAACCGAGTAACGGAGTAATGAGCAACCGAGTAACCGAATAGCTGAAAATTTCCTCAACCCTCAACGCTCAGCACTCAACACTCATTTCTCCCTCACATACATAATCGAATTGTTATTCTCGAACTTGCTCTCCAGGAACGGGATGTTGCGCAGCAGGGCTCCCAGTTTTTCATAGCCGTAGTTGACGGGGCTGAAGGCGGAGTTGTTGCTCAGGTACTGCCCCAGGTCCGAGACATTGACCCAACCATTCTCTCCGGCGGTCTTGCGCAGGCCGGTCAGGAGCAGATCGATAAACTCCTCATCCTCCAGCACCCGGTCGATTTTACTCTCGGCTTCGCTGGGGCTCTTTTTGGTAATGCGCTTCTTCTTGACTACCTCTTCGGTGCGGCTCTTGGACTTCTTCTCCTCTCTTTCCAGGTTCTCGGTGTAGATGAATTGGCTGCAGGAGTTGATAAAGGCTTTGGGTGTCTTTTTTTCCCCAAACCCGTAGACGGTCAAGCCGTTGGACATCAGGCGCTGGGCCAAGGGGGTAAAGTCGCTGTCGGAAGTAACCAGGGCGAAGCCGTCGAGATCCTTGGTGTACATAATATCCATCGCGTCGATCACCATCGCGATATCGGTGGCATTCTTCCCCTTGGTATAGTCGAACTGCTGGATCGGTTTGATCGAATGTTCCAGCAGACGCTCCATCCAGGGTGCCAACTGCTGGCTGTTCCAGTTGCCGTAGGCTTGCCGCACGATCACTTCGCCGTATTTGGAAAGCTCTTTGAGTATCCCCTTGATGGCATAGGGGGAAGCGTTGTCGCAGTCGATCAGCATTGCGATATGTTTTTTCTTCTCTTGCATCTTTGGTAAAACCTTTTTGATTATTGAAATAGAATTTTTCTCTTATTGTAGCGACATCCCGGATCGGAGAAGCCGACCCAAGTAGCATAATGCCCTGCTCTCGTTCCCACGCCGTGCGTGGGAATGCCTATGTAAGCTTGACGCCATATGAAAACTGTACCACTGTCTCCCGTATGGATTCCCACGTTGAACGTGGGAACCAGAAAAAAATCATATAATCTCCCTCAACACTCAACGCTCAGCTCTCAACTCTATTTTCCATCTTCCATCTTCAATCCTCCATCCACTTCCTATGCGCTATAATCCCCCTATTACTTTCCCCTCAGGAACAGCCGATGCAAATGCAAATCTTCGATTCCGTCAAAAAAGCCAAAGTCCCCTTCGAACCGATCCGTCCCGGCGAAGCCTCTATCTACGTCTGCGGCCCCACCGTCTACGACGAAGCCCACCTGGGCCACGCCCGCAGCGCCCTGAGCTTCGACCTGCTCTCGAGAACCCTGCGGTCCCTGGGCTACAAAGTAACCCTGGCCAAGAACTTCACCGACATCGACGACAAGATCATCAAAAAGATCAACGAAACGGGCCAAAGCCTCCAAGAGCTCACCGACTACTACATCCAACGCTACCTGGAAGAGATGGCGGCTCTGGGCGTACGCCGGGCCGACATCGAACCCAAAGCCACTGAATCGCTCGACGCCATTCAGGCGATGGTAGAAGGGCTCATCGAAAAGGGCTGCGCCTACCGCACCGAGAGCGGGGATGTCTACTTCGATACGTGCAAAGACGAGCACTACGGCGAGATCTCCCATATGCTGGGCGACGAGGAAGAGGCCCGCAGCCGCCTCTGCGAAATCAAGACCGGAGAAAAGCGCCACCCCAGGGACTTCGCCCTCTGGAAAGCCTGCTCCGGAGAGGGGGATGTCTGCTTCGACACCGAGCTGGGCAGCGGACGCCCCGGCTGGCATATCGAATGTTCGGCGATGATCGAGAAGCACTTCCAGGGCAACGGAGAGTACACCATCGACATCCACGGCGGCGGCGCCGACCTTCTTTTCCCCCACCACGAAAACGAAGCGGCCCAGACCCGCTGCGCCACGGGCCACGAGATCGCCAAATACTGGATGCACAACGGCTTCGTCCAGATCGACGGGGAAAAAATGTCCAAGAGCCTGGGCAACAGCTTTTTCCTCAAAGACGCCCTGGCGATCTATCCGGGAGAGCTCCTGCGCTTCTACCTCATCGGCGTTCATTACCGCAACGACTTCAACTTCAACGAAGTGGACCTCCAGGCAGCCAAAAAACGCCTGGACAAACTCTACCGTCTCAAAAAACGCCTCACTCCCGGCAAGGTCGGGGAAGCGGAAGCGGGCTTCGTCCAGGCGCTCAAAGAAGCGATGGCCGACGACCTGAACACTTCCAAAGCCCTGGCCATCGTGGACGAGATGGTCTCCGCCGCCAACGAAGCCCTCGACGCCAACCCCAGGGACAAAGTCCTCAAACGCACCCTGCTGGGCAACATCGCCTTCATCGACGAGCTGCTGGGCTTCGGAGGCTCCGACCCCTACGCCTGGTTCCAGCACGGGGTCAGTGAGGAGGAGCGCCAGGAGATCGAAGCGAAGATCGCCGAACGCGACGCGGCCAAAAAGGCCAAAGACTTCTCCAAAGCCGACACCATCCGGGATGAGCTTAAAGAGAAGGGGATCGCCCTGATGGATACCCCCGAGGGGACCAAGTGGGAGAAACTCTAAAAAGGAGTCAAGAATGGCGATAAGAGAAGCGATCCTGGGCGGAGGCTGTTTCTGGTGTCTCGATGCGGCTTTCCGGCAAGTCGACGGGGTAGTGGATGTGATCAGCGGCTACGCCAACGGCCACGTTGCAAACCCTACCTACAAAGAAGTCTGCACCGACACCACCGGCCACGCCGAAGTGGTCAAAGTACTCTACGACGATAGCAAGATCAGCTACCGGGACCTGCTGAAGATCTTCTACGCCATCCACGACCCCACCACCCTCAACCGCCAGGGAGCCGATTTCGGCAGTCAATACCGTTCCACCATCCTCTACCAAAACGAAGAAGAGAGAAAGATCGCCGAGGAAGTGACCGCCGAGGTGCAAAAAGGGCTGGAGCGAAAGATCGTCACCAGGATCGAGCCCCTCAAAAACTTCTACCCCGCCGAAGAGTATCACCAAAACTACTTCGCCAAAAACCCCCATCATGGCTACTGCCAAGTGGTCGTTGCCCCCAAGGTCCTCAAAGTACGTGAAAAATTCCCGGAGAAGGTCAAGCACTAAAGACTGTGCAATGAACCAGCAGATGCGACTTTAGTCGCATTGGTAAAGAAGGATGATGCTTTGATTTTAGCGACTGAAGTCGCTACCCCTAAGAGTAAACGAGGATAAGAAGCAGCATATCATCTTTACTCTCCCGAAAAGCTCACCTATCCCCCAAAGGATTATCACTCCGCTCTTTCTTTTTCCGCCGCTCAAAAGCAGCATTGGAGGGCGTATCGCTCACGCTAAACAGCCTATGTCCATAGAGTACACACCCCTTGCACCCCGGATCGCAGGGGTGCGACAGGAGCCGGCACCAGTCGGCGATCCCCTCGTGCGTCGTCTGATGTTGGCATCCCCATCCACTCGCCATCTTCGCCTCCTACTCGTAGCGTATTTCAAAACCGTCGTAGAGGAGATCGTCCTCGTCGAGGACTTCCACGGTAATATCCTCCACCTCACTCATAGGCGACCCTTCTTTGAGGGTTTGCAGCACCGCATCGAGCTGATCCTCACTGAGCCGCGCCACCACCTCCACCGTCCCATCGGGCAGATTGCGCACATAGCCCTGGATCCCCAGCGCCCTGAGCTTCTGGGCGACGAACTTGCGGTAAAAGACCCCCTGCACTCTTCCGTGAACGATAAAGCGATAACTCTCCACCTTTACCTCCGTTCTCTCCATTGAATCTCAAAGTGTTTTGATTATACATCAGTTTTGAAATCTTTGACCAGTCTTAAATGGCCTTTTGCCGGCCGATCAAATTTACGCATTGACAAAAACAGGGCAATGTATTAATATACCATCTATATAGGGAAGGAGAATCATATGGCACAATCATATGGCAAACAGACAGAAAAGGTAACATTCAATATCTCGGTTGAACTCAAAGAGAGGTTGCTTGCCTTGAAAAATGAGCTTCATGTTTCACTCTCAAGTCTCTATAACGAGGCCATAACCAAGTATCTCCGGGAAAAAGAGTTGGAAAAGTGGGAAAAAGGCGTCTCGATGGCTTTGAAAGATTCGGAATATAAAGCGCTAAACAAAGAGCTGGGTGCAGATGGAGGATCACTGCATGAGTATTGAGGCCAAGCAGGGGGAAGTGTGGATGGTTCGTTTCTACCCTCAAGTCGGTAGCGATATATCCAAACTGCGTCCGGCCATCATTATCAGTCACGATACAATCGGTCGTCTCCCGCTTAAAACCATCGTTCCCGTCACCGATTGGAAGCCCTCATATGAGCACTACCCCTGGATGATTCCAATCACTCCAAGTTCCACCAACGGCCTCTCAAAGCCCTCAGCAATCGATTGCTTTCAGATTAAAAATTTCTCGGATGATCGTTTTGTAGAAAAGATCGGGGTTATAGAGCTCACTCTACTTCAGAAGATTCATCAAACGGTTATGAAAACTTTGGATCCTCTTTTTTGAAGTCTTTTCGCTTTTCAAGATTTGGATAGTAACCGATTCCCATATTTCTTCCTTCAAGGATGTTATCAGTTATCACCTGACCCCTCTATCTTTATGAAAACGAGGGATTTCAACCATCTCCGATGGAGACACTATTATTAAGTAAACTCTCTTTTTCTTTTTGAAAAAAATGACCTTTTCCGAAAAAATTGTTTTCTTGGTGACCTATAGTATTTTCCATCTTCATCAAGGCTAATCTCCCCTGATGCTCTCAAATACTCCAGTCTATCAAAAATTGTTTCTCGAGTAGAATAGTCATATGGATAATTGATATAGCTGTTATTTTTTATTATATGTATGAATTCATCATAGCTTAAATGGTTGTTTTTTTTAATAAGATTTACTCTCAAAATCTCATCAAATAATTTTGCGGTAGCATCATATGCCTTACACATAATCTTCCTCCTTTACTAAAATTACACTATAGCCTTCTTCAGACATAAAATTGAATATCTCAATCTGTTCAACAATACTTAAACCATTAATTATATCTTTTACTTTTTCCACTTGGGTCATGATTATATCTTCTCCTCTTTCTGAAGTCACATCGATTTCTTTTCGTACTAAAAAACGTTTTAAAGTCTCAACTTTTCTCATAGCTTGCATTAGTGTATTTTTAATGTTTTCACTATCTATTCGTGCATTGACAAATTCAATAGATTCATCTAACAAATAATACACTAAAGATGTACTATTATAAAAACTGACAAAATGCAACCCAAGCTCTATTAAAAGTTGTTTCTTTAATTCCTCAACTTTTTCATGATCCTCGTTAGTGAAAAATAATATTTTCATATTTTCTAAAAATCTATTCTTAAGTCTTTCATCTACCGTTGATACCTCTTCGAAGTCTCTTATACTATCACTATATTCAATTTTAATATTATCTTTCACATTTGGAGTGCCGAGTTTGAAATCACGGATAGTGTATAATAGTCTTTTATTTCCTGATAATTTAGAATTTATTTTATGAACAATTCCTTTAATACTTTCATCATCTTCCTTTAAATTATTTACAGATACATAAGTATAAAAAAAATCGTCTATAAAATCATCGTTTTTAACATCAAAATAATTTCTCATTAATGAAAAAAAATCATCTTTGAATAATTCTTTATTATCCCATATAGTAATAAAGTTTTCTTCATCATCTAAAACATCTTTTAGACAATCCAATAAATAGTTTTCAATATCATTTCTTCTTGTATTTTTTTCTTCTAATTCATATCTAAAGTGTTTCAATAATCTTAAAAGCCAATTTTCTTCGAATTGATTTATTAAAGCCATTTTTACCATATCCAAAATATTATTATTCAAAACATATTCTAGTACATTAAAAAGTCCTGTAATATTATCTTCAAGAAGATATGTAATACGCGAACCAGCTTTATCGGTAGAGTCATTTTGCTGAACAAGATAGTCTTTTATCAGATATATCAATATATCTTCCAATAACATATTTGTTCTAATTACTTTGTGATGGAAAATAATTTCATTATAAGATTCATATCTTGAAACAAAAAAGTTCTCAATAGTAGAAAGAACAAAGTTTGGGAATAATAAATTAAAATTATTATCAAATTTTATATTATTAATTATCCTATTTTGATCAAAAGCCAATATTTTCAACCCGCTATGCAATACATCTCTTTGAACATAATCAATACGATCTGCATCAATGGCTCCATCAACTATTTGATGCAATTTTTTAAATTTAAACTCTTCTATAACCTTTTCTTGAAAAATCATAGAGACTAATTCTCTTATAATATAAATAATAATTTTTTCTTCTATCTCTATGCAATCATCAAGTATCTCATCAAAAATCAATAAACCAAGCTTTTCTCCAAGAAACTCATGAATAGGTATTTTTTTATTATTTTTATTATTTTCAATAAGTGATTTCAGTAATTCATAATAATAATTCTGTTTCTCTGTTAAATCACTATTCCTATCTAAATCAATTAAGTCTCCATATATCTCTTTTAAAACGTTTTCAAATAAATGGCTAAACGGCATGTGCCCAACATCATGTAGCAACCCTACAATTCGTATAGACTCCAGAAGAATTTGATAGAGAAACAACTTCCTGTCATCCGAATATTTAAATATACTTAATGTTTCATTTAAAATATATGAATTGTTACTTTTATAAAAATATTCACAGTTTATAGGTTTTGTATTTTCGACACAAAAACCTGTTAGCTCTTTTTTAAAATTATCAGATCCTGTTTTTAACTCTTGAATAATTCTAGAGTCCAATATATGATTGTTTATAATAGTTTCTACCTTTTGGAGCAGAGTGTTAATAGTTTCTACATCAGTATTTTTAACAATATTACAAAACATGACACCTGCTACATGCATTGTACCAACACTGTGAGAATATCGACTATGTTTCAAAGAAGGGAAAGAAAAATAAGAAGTTGATGTCTGCATAATATATTGCAAACGATTAAAAAGACCCGAGTTGATCACCCTGCTCTCTAATGGCGTTAATATAATATCAGTATGTATGGGATCATGTTTGATTCTCATATTTTTATTATAATATACTATTCTTAATAAACATCATTGGTAGATCTCTCTCTGAATAATCGAAAGAAACAAGTATAAAGAAACACATTATAAGGGTTAGCTGAACGTGCCTGCCCTCATGTATTGTAAATATCGTAGTGGTTCCCACGTTTAACGTGGGAACCAGCAAGGAGAAAAGATACGCAGTAGAGAAGAAGCCCTCTCTTAGAGCTTCGGCCCCGCCGAAGAGTAATCGAACTCACTCCCCCGGTCGTTGTAGCGGTTGAAGTTCTCGATGAACATCGCCGCCAGTTTGCGTAGCTGCTCGTCGTAAGCCTCTTTGTCTTCCCAGGTGTTGCGGGGATTGAGGACGGCGTTGTCGGCAACGCCTTCGAGGGCTTTGGGGATCTGGAGGTCGAAGACCGGCAGGGTTTCGAACTCGGCTTCGTTGATGGAGCCGTTGAGGATGCCGTTGATGCAGGCGCGGGTGTCTTTGATGCTCATCCGCTTACCCACGCCGTAGGGGCCGCCGGTCCAGCCGGTGTTGACCAGATAGACATTGACATCGTGCTCGTCGATCTTTTTACCCAGGAGCTCGGCATAGACCGTGGGATGCAGGGGGAGGAAGGCTTCGCCGAAGCAGGCGCTGAAGGTGGCTACCGGCTCGGTGATTCCCCGCTCGGTTCCGGCGACTTTGGCGGTGTAGCCGCTCAGGAAGTAGTACATCGCCTGCTCTTTGGTCAGTTTGCTCACCGGAGGAAGCACACCGAAAGCGTCGGCGGTGAGGAAGATGATGTTTTTGGGATGGCCGCCCATCAGAGTGCACTCGTGGTTCTCGATGTGCTCGATGGGATAGCTGACCCGGGTGTTCTCCGTCTTGGAGTCGTCGGAGTAGTCCACGTGGCCCTGCTCGTCGGCGACGACGTTTTCGAGCAGCGCGCCGGGGCGGATGGCGTTGTAGATCTCGGGCTCGCTGTTGGGGTCGAGGTTGATGACCTTGGCGTAGCAGCCCCCTTCGAAGTTGAAGACGCCCTCATCGTCCCAGCCGTGCTCGTCGTCACCGATCAGGCGGCGGTTGGGGTCAGTGGAAAGCGTAGTCTTTCCGGTACCGGAGAGGCCGAAGAAGAGGCAGACGTCATCGTCTTTGCCGATGTTGGCAGAGCAGTGCATGGAGAGCTTGCCCTCCAAGGGGAGCCAATAGTTCATCATCGTGAAAATCCCCTTCTTGATCTCTCCGCCGTACCAGGTACCGCCGATGATCGCTTCGTTCTGCTCGATATTGAAGGCGACGTAGACTTCGGAGTTGAGGCCCTGCTCTTTGAATTTGGGGTTGGTGGCTTTGCAGGCGTTGTAGAGCACGAAGTCGGGCTCGAAATTTTTTAGCTCCTCTTCGCTGGGCATGATGAACATATTTTCGATGAAGTGGGCCTGCCAGGCGATCTCGGTGACGAAGCGGATCGCCTTGCGGCTGCTCGGGCTGGCCCCGGCGTAGGCGTCGATGATGTAGAGATCTTTGCCCGAGAGTTGCTTCATCGTAATCTCACGAAGCTCCTGGTAAATCTCGGGAGTCAGAGGCTGGTTGATGGACCCCCAGGCGATATGCTCGTTGGAGGGGGGCTGCTCGACAAAGTATTTGTCTTTGGGACTGCGGCCGGTAAAGATCCCGGTATCGACCATAGCCGTACCGTTGTCGGTAAAGGCACACTCCCCTTTGACCTTTTCGTCTTCGGCGAGTTTCGCGTAATCAGGGTTGTAGATCACTTTCCCGATATTCTCGATGTCGAGCTTGTCCAATCCGTTGGGTTGCATGATAATTTTTATCTCCTCTGCAGATGATGTGCAATTATGCCGTATCTTAATTGAAGATCGACAACAGTACGCCGGCGGCCACAGCCGAACCGATCACTCCGGCCACATTGGGCCCCATGGCATGCATCAGCAGCACGTTGCCGGGGCGGGCCTCGGCGCCGACTTTGCTGACGACCCTCGCCGCCATCGGCACGGCGGAGACCCCTGCCGCGCCGATGAGGGGGTTGATGGGTTCCTTGCTGAAGTAGTTCATCAGCTTGGCCAACAAAACTCCCGCTGCAGTTCCCACCGCGAAGGCGACCAGCCCGATGACGAGAATACCCATCGTATCCAGGACCAGGAACTTGTCTGCCTGGAGCTTGGACCCCACACCCAGGCCCAGAAAGATGGTCGTGATGTTGATGAGGGAGTTTTGCATCTCGTGGCTGAGACGATCGACGACCCCCGACTCTTTGGCGAAGTTGCCGAAGGCGAAGGCACCGATCAGCGGGGTGGACTCCGGAAGCAGCATCGCCGAGAGCATCACGATCAGCAGCGGAAAGATCAGTTTTTCCCGTTTGTTCACTTTGCGCAATCTCGGCATCACGATCCGCCGTTCCTCTTCGGTCGTCAGCGCCTTCATAATCGGCGGCTGGATCACCGGGACCAGCGCCATATAGGAGTAGGCCGCCACGGCGATGGCTCCCAGCAGCTCCGGAGAGAGCGCCGAAGCGATGAAGATCGACGTCGGCCCGTCCGCCCCGCCGATAATCGAGATGGAGGCGCACTGTTTGAGGGTAAAATCGACCAGGCCCGTATATTGGGAGAGGGCCGCCGCCCCCACCAGCGAACCGAAGATACCGAACTGGGCCGCTCCGCCCAGCAGGGCCGTCTTCGGGTTGGAGAGCAAAGGGCCGAAATCGGTCATCGCCCCAACCCCCATAAAGATGATCAGCGGGAAAAATTCGTTGGCGATCCCCATATTGTAGATGATGCCCAGAAAGTTATCAGGCGCCGTCATATTGACCACGGGAATGTTGGCCAGCAGGCCGCCAAAGCCGATGGGAAGCAGCAGCAGCGGCTCGAACTTTTTGACGATCGCCAGATAGAAGAGGACGAATACGACCAGAAACATAATGATCCGCCCCCAACTCTGGGCGAAACGGCTCATCGCCTCCCCCTGGCCGTTTTTGGCTCCCTCTTTGGGCTTGACCAGGGCGTAGATGCCGGTGGTCTTGAAAAAATCTTTCAGCAGCTGAGTCAGGGGTTTGGAGACGTGGGTCTCTTTGACGGCCAGCTCCCGGGCGGGAGCCTGGGAGAGTTCCGAGGCGGCGGCGGGCTGAGCGGAAGAGCCCGAAGCCCAAACCTGCATCGTCCCCAGCAGGATCAAAAACGGAAAGATGAGATGTCGGATCATCGTCATGCCAGCGTCGCCAGGAGACGCCCCTCCTCGATCTGTTCGTTGGGTTCCACATCGATGGTGGCGACGGTCCCCTGCATGGGCGCGGCCACTTCGATCTCCATCTTCATCGCCTCCAGGATCATAATCGGCTCCCCCTCGTCGACATGATCGCCGGGTTTTTTGAGGATCTTCCAGACGGTACCGGGAGTTTGGGCCTCCACTTCGATCGTCCCTTTGCCGCCGGTGGGAGTCGCCGGCTTGGCCTCCGGGCTCTCTTTGGCGGAAGCGGAGGATTCCCCGGCCGGCTGGACCGTGATCTCCCCTTCCCCTTCGCTCACCTGCACACTGTACTTCTTGCCGTCGACGATTACGGTGTAATTCCCTGCCATCTCTGCTCCCTCGCTTTGCTTCGTTTCGTTTTGGGCACCCTTGCGCACCATCAGCGGCGATTCCCCTTTGAGGTAGGCGATCCCCTTCTTGTCACAGGCCGCCGCGATGAAAATATTCTCCTCCGTCGCTTCGATCCCCTCGGCCTGGAGCACCGCTTTCCAGTAGGCGATGGATTTCTTTTCGTCCCGGTCGGCGATATCCAGGGGATTCTCCTCGGTCGGTTCCAGATGGAGCTGCTCTCGGGCCAGCTCCACGATCTCGGGATCGGGAGGCATCGGGGTGCGGCCGAAATAGCCCAGCACCATCTTGCCGTATCCGGGGGCAATCTTCTTCCAGGGGCCGAACATCACGTTGGCGTAAGCCTGCTGCCAATAGAATTGACTCACCGGCGTCACCGAAGTGCCGTAGCCCCCCTTCTCCACCACCTCGGTCATCCCTTCGATCACTTCGTCGAATTTGTCGAGGTTGCCGCTGTCGCGCATCATCTGGGTATTGGCAGTGAGGGCACCTCCGGGCATCGGGGCGAAAGGGATGATGGGATTGACCCGGGTCGCTTCGGGCGGGATGAAATAATCTTTCAGGCACTCCCGAAAGCGCTTTTCATAGCGCCGAACCTTGTTCAGATCGAGGCCGCCCAGATCGTAGTCGGTCCCTTTGAGGGCATGCATCAGGGTCAGGATGTCGGGCTGGGAAGTTCCGCCGCTCACGGGTGCCGCCGCCAGGTCGATACCGTTGGCGCCCCCCTCCAGAGCCGCCAGGTAGCCGGCGACACTCACTCCGGCCGTTTCGTGGGTATGGAGGCGGATATGGGTATCTTCTCCCAGAAGCTGCCGTGCCATCCGGATCGTCTCGTAGACTTTATGGGGGTTGGAAGTGCCGCTGGCGTCTTTGAAGGCCACACTGTCGAAGACCAGGTCACTCTCGAGAATCTCCCGGAGCACCTTTTCGTAGAAGGCTACATCGTGCGCTCCCTTGCAGCCCGGCGGCAGATCCATCATCGTCACCACCACTTCGTGGGCCATGCCGTGCTTTTTGACGCAGGCGCCGCTGTATTGGAGGTTCTGCACATCGTTCAGGGCGTCGAAGTTGCGCACGGTCGTGGTCCCGTGCTTGGCGAAGAGTTTGGCGAAGAGGTCAATCATCTCCCGGCTGCCGGTATCGAGCATCACCGTATTGATTCCCCGAGCGAGGATCTGGAGATTGACATTGGGGCCCACCATCTCCCGGAAACGGTCCATCATTTCGAAGGCGTCTTCCCGGAGATAGAAGTAGAGGGTTTGGAAACGCGCACCCCCGCCGAACTCGAAGTGGGTGATCCCCGCTTCCAGAGCCGCTTCCACCGCGGGGAAGAAGTCTTCCATCAGCACCCGCCCGCCGAAGACCGACTGAAAGCCGTCCCGGAAACTGGTATCCATCACATCGATATACTTTTTCGCCATGATCAAGCCTTTCCGGCACGGGCTTTGCGGTATTCAGCCACCGCCGCGACGATCGCCGCGACCCGGGCCCCCTCTTCATCGTCCGCTTTGAGCGCCGGAGCAGCCTTCTGTCTTGAAGATTTTTCCGGGAAAAAGCGTTCGATGATCCAAGCCTGGAGGCGCATCAAAAGCACTAGGATATAGAGAAAGACAAAGACGATCCCCATCCCCAGTATCATAAACTTGATACTCTCCTCGACGAGATGGACTTCCATCCCCTCTCCTTTGCGTTGGCGATGGGTTATTGTAGGATAGATTAACCTTTATGACTCTTAAGGAATCTCTTTAGCGTCTTCTTTTTCGCTTTTTGCCGCTTTTGCTCTGGCGCTGGGTTGCTTCGAACTCCCCGAGCAGCGCTTCGAGCTCCTCTTCGTCATAGCCGATCCGATCGCTCTCGTCGAACTCTTCGGTCTCCAGGATATAGCTGATCGCTTTTTTGATAAAGGTACTCTGGTCCATATCGGACATTTTGGCCAGGACCTGGTCCACCATCGGGTGCAGCGCGGTCTCCTGAAGCTTTTGGCTGAGCATCTCGATCTGCTCGTCGCCGATGCTGCCGCTTCCGGCTACCTGGAGGGTCGCCAGCTTCATGTCGGCTCCTACCTCTTTGCGGATGCGCTGAAGCTCCCGGAACTCTTCCGTCGAAGCCAGGGTGATGGCCCGGCCCCGCTTGCCCGCCCGGCCCGTCCGGCCGATGCGGTGGACATAGCTCTGGGGATCGAAGGGGATATGGTAGTTGAAGACGTGGGTGACGTTTTTGATATCCAGTCCCCGGGCCGCGACGTCGGTGGCGATGAGGATCCGGGTCTCTCCCCGCCGGAAGGATTTGACGATGGCATCCCGCTCCATCTGGTCGATATCGCCGTGCAGCCCCGCCGCGTTGAAGCCCAGGGCTTTGAGTTCTTCGGCCAGGCGGTCCACCTCCCGCTTCATCCGGCAGAAGATCAGGGCTTTGTCGTAATTCTCCGTCTCCAGCAGCCGGACGATCGCTTCGTCGCGCTGATTTTCATTGATGACATAGTAATACTGCTCGATATCGACGTTTTTGGTGGTCTCTTCCCCGACGACGGAGATGAACTCCGGCTCATAGAGCAGCGTATCGGCGAGCTCTTTGATGGGATCGGGCATCGTCGCCGAGAAAAGCAGCGTCTGGCGGTTTTGGGGGATGTATTCGAAGATCTCCCGCACATCGTCGAGAAAGCCCATATCGAGCATCTCGTCCGCCTCGTCCAAAACCACCACTTCGGGGTTAAAGACATCGATTTTGCCCTTCTGGTAGAGGTCTTTGAGCCGTCCCGGGGTTGCCACGACGATCTGCACGCCCCGGTGGATCAGAGCGATCTGCCGACCGTAGCCTACGCCGCCATAGACCGCCAGAGTCCGGATCCCGGCGAAGCGCCCCAAATGGTAAAGCTCATCGCTGACCTGGGTCGCCAACTCCCGCGTGGGGGTGATTACCAAAGCCCGCTCGATCTCTCCCCGGGCGATCCGGTCGAGGATCGGCAGACCGAAGGCTGCGGTCTTTCCGGTCCCGGTGTGGGCCTGACCCACCAGATCACGCCCCTCCAGGATGATGGGGATCGCCTCTTTCTGGATCGGGCTGGGCTCTTTGAAGCCGGCGATGCGGACTCCCTTGGCCACCTCCGGGTGCAAGTCAAAATCTTTAAATGTCATATACATTCCTTTCTCGTTCAGGGGCAGATCCCCTCTTTCGTTCAAAAGCAGACTTCACGAAGTGATTCCATTCTTTTGAACCTCCTCAATCCCTCTAAAGAGACTGAAGAAATCCAAAGTCATAGACCATTAACGGCATTAAATAGAAATTTCTAGTAACTAGTTACTAGTTTCCTAGTTACTAGTTACTAGTTTCTCAATTCTCCATCTTCCATCCTCAATCCTCAATCCTCCATCCACTAAAAGTACCAAAGCAAAAAGGCCCCGAAGAGTATCCGGTAGATGCCGAAGGGAACGAAGGTAAATCGGGAGAGAAAGGCCAGGAAGAGTTTGATGGTGATCCAGGCGACCGCAAAGGCGGTGACGAATCCCGCCAGATAGACCCCCCAATCAGCCTGGGCGAACTCGTGATAGTGTTTGAGCAGATCGAAACCGCTCACCGCCGCCATCACCGGGATCGCCAGCAAAAAGGAGAACTCCGCCGAAGCTTTGCGGTCAAGCCCCGCAAGCAGCCCGCCGATGATCGTCGCTCCCGCCCGGGAGGTGCCGGGGATCAGGGCGAAGACCTGGGCGATGCCGATGGCCAGCGCCTGGCGGTAGCTGACTTTTTCCACATCCCGCACCCGGTGGGGATACTCCTCGTCGTAGAAATACTCCACGATCAAAAAGATCACCCCGCCGATGATGAACATCCAGGCCACCACTTCCACACTGAAGAGCGCTTTGATCTGGTGTCGGAAGATGAAGCCCACGATCCCCAGAGGTAAAAAGGCCAGGATCAACTTCTTCCACAATTCGAGATGGCGCAAACTCAGCTTTTCGCGATAGACCAGCATCACCGCCAGGATCGCGGCGAACTGGATAATGACGTCAAAAGCCTTGGTCAAATCGCTCTGAGCCACCCCCAGAAACTTCTCCGCCACGATCATATGCCCCGTAGAAGAGATAGGTAGAAACTCGGTAAAGCCCTCGATGATTCCGATGATAATTGATTGGAAATAGTCCATTTTACTCTCTAATTTGTGTTAAGTGCTACGTGCTACGTGTTAAGTTTTCACTTTCCGATCGCAAGTCGCTAGCACGGGGCTACGCCCCTCACGTCGCAGGATTTTTATGTAGGATATTTTCTCAATCCAAAATCTTCCCGCGTTCCTCACTCCTCACTCCTCGTTCCTCATTCGAGGCAGAGCCTCGCTAAATCATCCTCGCGAAGTATCCCTCTTCCTTGGCCATCAACTCTTCGGGTCTCCCCTGGTCGGCCAGGTGCCCGTCTTCAAGGACGAAGACGTACTCCGCCTTTTCGATGGTGCTGAGGCGGTGGGCGATGGTGATGACGGTTTTGGGAGCCAGATAAGCCTGCAGCGCTTCAAAAAGCTTCGCTTCGGTGTGCACATCCAGTGCGGACGTGGATTCATCGAAGATGACCACCTCCGGGTCGAGCAGAATCATTCGGGCAATGGCTACCCGCTGACGCTGACCGCCGCTGAGTCGCACTCCGTCGCGTCCGACCATCGTGTCGAGCCCCGCTTCCAGGGTCTCGATCAGATCCTCCAGCTGGGCGATCCGGATCGCCTCGGCGATCTTCTCTTCGGGCACGTCCCTGCCCAGCGTGAGGTTAAACCGCATTGTATCATTAAAGAGCTTGGGGTGCTGAAGGATCACATGCACGTGCTCCCGGATCGTCGGCAGGGCGATCCGGTCGTGGGGGACCTCGTCATAGAGGATCCTCCCCTCCTCCACCGGGTAGAAACCGACGATCAGGTTGGCCAGGGTCGTCTTGCCGCTGCCGCTGGGCCCTACGATGGCCACCTTGGTCCCGGCGGGGATCTCCATAGTAATATTTTTTAATATCTTTCGGCCTTTCCGATAAGAGAAGCCCAGGTTCTCGGTGCGGATGGCAACCGTCGTCTTCCCGCTGAAGGGATCGACCGGATCGGCGACCTCCGGCTCCCGTTCCATTTCGAAGATCGTATTGATCCGCTTGCAGGCGGCCCGGGCGGATGCCAGGGCGTATTGGAAATTGATCACATCCTGGGTGGGGGTCATCATGATCCACAGATAGCCGAAAACCGCCAGCATCAAGCCCACGCTCAGCCCGCCGTAGGCCACCGCCAGGATACTGACGGAGCGGAAGAGCTCATAACCGCTGAGGAAGATCAGGAAAGAGAGGCGCATTGCCCGGTCGCTCTTGTAACCGTACTCCACCGAACGGTCCCGAAGCCCCAGGGCTTCCCGGATGATCCGGGAGAAGAAATACTCCTCTTTATTCGCGGCGCGGATCTGATGAAAAAGCTCCAGAGTCTCCGTCAGCGCCGATTGAAATGCTTCCACCGCCCGGTTCTCCTCCCGCTTGAGCCGACCGACGTTTCGGGCCAGTTTGGCGGTAAAAAAGACCACCACCGGATTGGTCACCAGGATGAAAAGGGCCAGCTTCCAATCGATGATCAGAAGCACGACCGCGGTCAACACCAGGGTCAGCACGGAGATGACGAATTTGCTCACCGTGGTCCCGATAAAGGTATCGACGGTCGCGATATCGGTCACCAGCCGCGAAGCGATGGCTCCGGAAGAGCTGGTCTCGTACTCTTTGAGAGAGACGTGTTCCAGATGCCCGATGGCGGAGCGGCGCAGGCGGTAGGCCAGGTCCTTGGAAATCCCCAAAAAGGTTTTGACCTGATAGACATTCAGCAGGAAGCCGAGCCCCCGCAGGACGATCACCACCCCCAGGAAGAAGAAGACATACCCCTCCAAACTCATCGGATGGATATGGGTCGCCACCCAATGGGTCATTGTATCGCTCTTCTTGAGCAGAAGCTCATCTACGAGAATGGGGATGAAAAGGGGGATCATTACGGTAAGGAAGGTCGCCAAAACCGCCGCGATGTGGCCGCGGATCAATGCCGAACGGTACTCCAGCGCCCGGCGCAGCAATCCCTCGATCCGGCAGGAGCGCATGGTCACGAGGGGGAGTTGCCTTGGAGGCTGTCGACGATCTCCAGGACCCGACTCAAATCTTTCTCTTCGATGGTATGCGTCGCCGCCTCTTTGAGGATCGGCTTGGCGCAAAAGGCAATCCGGGTGGCGGCATGGGCGAACATACTCAGGTCGTTGGCCCCGTCACCCACCACGACCGTCTCTTCGACAGGAACCTCCAGGAGATTCTGCAGCCGCACGATCATGCGTCCCTTGGAGTCGCCGAACATCATTTCGCCCCCCACCTTGCCGGTGAGGATCCCTTCGTCATCGTGGAGATAATTGGCGAAATCGGCATCGAGACCCAGGACCTCCGCGGCGTGGTGGGTCGCCTGGCGGAAGCCTCCGGAGAAGCAGACCACTTTGTAGCCCCGCTTTTTGAGCCCCGAGACCGCCTCTTTGGCCCCGGGCATAAGCGGGAGGCCTTCGCAGATCTCTTTGACCCGAACGGCGGGCAGCCCCTCCAGCAGCGCCACTCGGGCCTGAAGGGATTTGAAGAAGTCCAGCTTCCCCGCCATCGCCTGCTCGGTAATGGCGGCGACCTCTTTCTCCAGCCCAAGCTCCGCCGCGAGAAAATCGATGGTTTCCCCATCCATCAGTGTCGAATCGAAATCGAATACGGCCAGTCTTTTCATCAGCTCTCTTTGCTCAAATTTGGTAGAATTATAGCCAAATCAACCCGCCCGGGAATGAAAGACGCCTATATGTTCGATACCTTCTGCCAGAACCTTCAGGGGACTTCTCCCTTCATCACCGTGGAGATCACACCGCCGCACGGCGCATCGATGGACCCCATTCTCGAAGCGATCGAAGCCTCGGGGCTTGTGCAAAAAAAAATCAGCGGCTTCTCCGTGACCGACAATCCCCTTGCCCGCCTCAAAATGTCAGCGATCCTCAGCGCCATCCGAGTCCAGCAGCGTTTCGGCAAGCCCGTCATCGCCACGATGAGTATGCGCGACCGCAACAAACTCTCCCTGCAATCCTCGCTGCTTGGGGCCAACGACTTCGATATCCGCCTGATTTTGGCCCTGACGGGTGACCCAGCCAAGTTCTCCGACCAACCCGAGGTCAAAGGGGTCCTGGAGCGTGACAGCACCCTGCTGCTGAGCATCATCTACCGCCTCAACAACGGCTACGACTACTCCGGCCAGGAGCTCGACCCCAAGCCCAGGCCCATCTACCCCTTCGCCGTGAGCAACGCCTATGCCAAAGATATGAAGCAGCTGATGAAACGGATGGTCAAAAAGCTCGACTACGGCGCCCGGGCCATCATCACCCAGCCTGTCTTCGACCTGGACAATGCCCGGGAACTCCTGGAGATCTTCGAAGAGGCCAAGGGCAAAAGCATCCGCGAAACGGCCAAAGAAGCCCGGCTGATCCTGGGACAGTTCCCCATCGTCCGGGCCCGCACTGCCACCTTCATCGACGACAAAGTCCCCGGCATCCACGTCCCCAAAAGGATCATCGACGAAATGAACTTGGCCGCTATGGACGGTGTGGAAAAAGAGCAGGAGGTTGGCTTCACCCTCTCCAAACGGATCTTCGACGAGATCATGGCCCTGCACCCCAAGGTCCACCTGATGACCCACAACCGTTTCGAGCTCTGTGCGAAGCTTATTGAGCGTTGAGCGAAACGCTCAGCTCTCAACACTCCCTTCTGCGTAATCTCGTTACACTTCAGCGATTTGCCATCCCTTTCCCGGAAGCGAATCCTCCATTCTAAAGCTCTTCAATGTAAGATACTGTATCACTATTTCACAATCACAGGAGATGCCATGAGCAACGATAAATTCAGAGAAGAATCCCTTCAGTACCATAAAGCACGTAACGAATTCGATACCAACGGGAAGATCGGCACCCTGATCACCAAACCCTGCGACACCGAAAAAGAGCTCTCTATGGCATACAGCCCCGGCGTCGCCTACCCCTGCCTCGAGATCGAGAAGGATGAAGAGGCAGCCTACGAATACACCAACAAAGGCAACCTGGTCGCCGTCATCAGTGACGGAACCGCAGTCCTGGGCCTGGGTGACATCGGCCATCTGGCGGGCAAGCCCGTCATGGAAGGGAAAGCCGTTCTCTTCAAAACCTTCGCCAACGTCGATGCCGTCGACATCGAGATCAATACCAAAGATACCGATGAGATCATCGAGACCGTCGCCCGCATCGCCGACAGCTTCGGTGGAGTCAACCTGGAAGACATCTCCGCTCCCCGCTGCTTCGAGATCGAAGCACGGCTCAAAGAGATCTGTAACGTCCCCGTCTTCCACGACGACCAGCACGGTACCGCCGTCATCACCACCGCCGGCCTCATCAATGTCCTGGAGATGACCGGCAAAAAACCCGAAGACCTCAAAGTGGTCGTCATCGGTGCCGGCGCCTCCGGAATCGCCTGTGCCCGTATGTACAAGCAGCTCGGCGTCAAAAACATCACGATGCTCGACTCCAAAGGAGTCATCCACAGCGGACGGACTGATTTGAACAAATACAAGCAGGAGTTCGCTTTCGACACACCCGACCGCACCCTCGAAGACGCGATGAAGGGCGCTGATATGGTGCTCGGCCTCTCCGGCCCCGACCTGATCAAACCCGAGTGGGTCAAAACAATGAGCAAAGAGAGCCCCATCATCTTCGCCTGCGCCAACCCCAACCCCGAGATCAAGCCCGAACTGGCCAAAGAGGCACGCCCCGATATTATCATCGGTACCGGCCGCAGCGACTACCCCAACCAGGTCAACAATGTCCTGGGCTTCCCCCAGATCTTCCGCGGAGCCCTCGACGTGCGTGCCACCCGCATCACCGAAAATATGAAGATGGCCGCCTCCAAAGCCCTGGCCGCCCTGGCCAAAGAGCCCGTGCCCGAGCACGTCAAAAAAGCCCAGGGGCGTGAAACGATGGAGTTTGGACCCGACTACATCATCCCCTCTCCCTTCGATCGCCGCGTTCTGGTCTATGTCGCCTCCGCCGTCGCCCAGGCTGCCGTCGAAGACGGGGTCGCCCGGGTCAAAGAGTTCGACCTCGACGCCTACAAAGCCAAGCTTCAGCGCCTCGCCGATCACCTCGACGGCAAAATCTAAGCTTCTCCTACCGGGCCTTCCGGGCCCGTATTTTGCGATCATCCACCCATTTTTCTTCCCCTTCCTTCGCTATAATCACGAATTCAAAGCCCCTTTTTTGCCAAAGGATCGTGTATGACCTGCGATTTTCTCATCATCGGTGCCGGGATCATCGGCCTGAGTATGGCCCACAACCTGCGCCAACGCTATCCCGAAGCTTCCATCGTCGTCATCGACAAGGAGCCGGAGCTTGGCCGACACGCCAGCGGCCGCAACAGCGGGGTGCTCCACGCCGGGTTTTACTACACTGCCGAAAGCCTCAAAGCCCGTTTCACCCGGGAAGGAAACGCGGCGATGCGGGCGTTTTGCCATAAGCACGGCCTGGCGATCAACGAATGCGGCAAGCTGGTCGTCGCCCGCAATGAATCAGAACGCCAAACCCTCCACGAACTGCTGCGACGGGGAGAGGCCAACGGCGTGGATGTGCGAATCGTCAGCGAAGAGGAAGCGAGGGAGATCGAACCCAACTGCCGCACATACCGGGAGGCCCTCCACAGCCCCACTACGGCGACTGTCGATCCCAAAGCGGTGCTGAGGAAATTGCGGGAGATCGTTACCGATGAAGGGACCCGGCTCATGCTGGGCAATCCCTGGATGGGGAACCTGGGCAACAATCACATCCTCACCCGCACCCACAGCATTACCGCCGGCCGCATCATCAACTGCGCCGGGCTCTACGCCGACCGCATCGCCCAGGCCTACGGTTTCGGGGAGCGCTATACGATCCTCCCTTTCAAAGGGATCTACCTCAAATACAGCGGCAGCCCCGCGCCGCTGCGCACCAACATCTACCCCGTCCCCAAGCTCGAAAATCCCTTTCTCGGAGTCCACTACACCGTGACCGTCGACGGCACGGTCAAGATCGGGCCTACCGCCATCCCCGCCTTTTGGCGGGAGAATTATCAGGGGCTTAGCCGCTTCCGCCCCGATGAGCTGAGCGAAATCCTCTGGTACGACGCCAAACTCTTCCTCAGTGATAGCTTCGGCTTCCGCCGCCTGGCCCTGGAAGAGTTTCGCAAATACTCCAAAAAACATTTGGCCGCCCTCGCCGCGGAGATGGTGCAGCAGATCGAGCCCGAGCGCTTCGACACCTGGAGCACCCCCGGCATCCGCGCCCAGCTCCTCGACAAAGAGAGCCTGGAGCTGGTCCATGATTTCATCGTCGAAGGGGATGAGAAGAGCCTCCATATCCTCAACGCCGTCTCCCCCGCCTTCACCTGCGCCCTCCCCTTCACGGAATGGGTAATCGGAGAACACTTAAGTTAAAGTCGCAAGTCGCAAGCACGGGCCTTCGGCCCTCACGTCGCAAGTTTTTAGTCGTCAGTCGTTGGTATCAATTTGGTTGCTAGCCGTCCCGTTTCTCAACACTCAATTCTGAGCTAAAGCGGTTTTTCGGGTTGCTAAAAATCCTTTAAACCTTCGGTAATATGGTGCGTGAATGCCTCCACCGGCTAATAGCCGGTGGCTTCAGATTACGGCTGAAAGCCGGTCATTCAGCCTGAAGGCCGTCAGTCGATCAGACAACTCGGAACTCATCATCAAGCTCTGGTGGTTGTTGGTTCTTGATATATTCCATCCAGACTTCATCGGTCACATTTCCACTCGTTGCAACCCAGTATCCTCTCGCCCACAAATGCTGCCCCCAATACCGCTTCTTCAGCATCCGAAATTCACTCATCAATTTATGCGAACTCTTCCCTTTCAAATATTGCACCGCTTTCGATACGGACATATTTGGCGGTATCCCTATCAACAAATGTACATGATCCCGATTGATGGATCCTGCATAAATCACCATCTCCCGACTCATCGCAATCTCACGCAACAAATCTCGGCATCGATACCCTACATCCCCTTTTAAGACTGGATAACGGTATTTTGTCGTCCACACGAGATGGTATTTACAATCCCATACTGTATGCCCACCACTTTTATACTCTTGCATCTCTCAAGCATACCATATCCCGGCCGCCTAAAGGCGTGGGGTTTACGGATCCCCGATGGGGGACTCTAAAAAGGACTTTTTTACAGATGGCTTGTAAAAAAGTGCCCTATCTGTGGTTCAAAAGCGACGAAAAAGAATGGTAAAAGAGCAGGAATTCAGCGCTATTTTTGCCAAAGTTGCCGGCAGAGCTTCTCTTCTCGTAGACGTCCCTCCCGCCTCAGAAAACGACTCTTTACTGCCTACTTCTATGAGCACCAAACCCTCAAAGCCTTATCCCGGACCTATCATAAGGATCGGGAGTGGATTCAACGTCAGATTCATAGCTATGAACCGCCAAAGACTTCACCACATCCCAGACCGGTCACTTTGGTTATCGATGCGACATTCTTCGGAAAACGGGGAGAGGGCTTTGGTGTTCTTGTAGCTAAAGATATCCTGAGTGGCCAACTGGTAGCGTATCGTTTCATTCAGACTGAGACGCTCAATGAATATGCGATGCTTCGGCAAAGCCTTCTGGATCAGGGCTTTATCATCCAGGCCGTCACCGTCGATGGCCGACGGGGATTGTTTGGGCTCTTTGCCGACCTTCCGGTTCAAATGTGCCATTTCCATCAACAAGCCATTCTCACTCGTTATCTGACGCGCAGACCTACCTATCAAGCCTCTAGGGATCTCAAGCGTATCGCTTCCTATCTTGGACAGACAACCCCCTGCCGTTTCCGCTATATGCTGGAAGCCTGGCTCCAACGGCACAAAGATTTCTATGAAGAGAAAACCCCTGACGATTCTCCACGTGGATGGCATTACACCCATGATCGACTCCGCTCGGCCTATCGAAGTCTTGAACGCAATCTTCCTTATCTCTTCACGTATAAAACCCATCCTCATCTTGGCATAGCCAATACAACCAATACTTTGGATGGTGGACTCTTCTCTCCTATGAAAGCTTTATTGAAAATCCATCGGGGTATTGGAGACTCTATGAAGAAGAAACTCATCACTGATTTCCTAGAAAAAGCAATGAAATAGCAACCCGAAAACCCGCTTTAAGTCTCAATTCTCAATTCTCAATTCTCAACTCTCCATTCTCAATTAATCGGTTACTCATTACTCGGTTACTCGGTTGCTCGGTTGCTCAGTTGCTCGGTTGCTCAGTTGCTCGGTTACTCATTCCTCATTTCCCTATATAGAGCTGCCTCGGCCGTGCGATCTTCGCTTCGGGGGATTTGCGGAATTCGATCCACTGGGCCACCCAACCCACGGTCCGTCCGATGACGAAGACGGGAGTGAACATAGAGCGGGGCAGTCCCAGGGCGGTGAGGATGATACCGGAGTAGAAGTCGATATTGGGATAGAGCTTGCGCTTGATGAAATATTCGTCGCTCAGGGCGATCTCCTCGATCCGCCGGGCAATACGCATCAGCTCCGTATCGAGATCGAGCTCTTCGACGAGCTGATCCTGGAGCGTCTTGAGAATGCGGGCTCTGGGATCGAAGTTTTTGTAAACCCGGTGGCCGAAGCCCATCAGCCGGAAGGGGTCCTTGGGGTCTTTGGCCCGGGCGATGAATTTGTCCACATTCTCCACGCTGCCGATCATCCTGAGCTGCTCGATCACCGACTCGTTGGCTCCGCCGTGGGCCCGCCCCCAGAGCGCCGCGATCCCGGAGGCGATGGCAACATAGGGGTGGGCGCCGGTGGAGGCGACGCTGCGCACCACCGTCGTGGAAGCGTTCTGCTCGTGGTCGGCGTGGAGGGTGAAGATGGTATCGAGGGCCTGGACTTCGATGGGCTTGATCTCCCTGGGCCCGGAGGGGTCGCGGTGGAGCTTGCCTCCGGGATAGGCCCGCAGCATATAGAGGAAATTCTCGGTGAAGCTCCGGTCGATATCGGGATAGATATAGGTGGCCCCCAGGCTGTGCCGATAGGCGAAGGCTGCCAGAGTGGGCATCTTGGCGATGATCCGGTGGGCCATCTCGCGGTAATCCTCGTCACTCTCGAGCTTCAGGTGCTCGTAGTAAAAAGCCGAAAGTGCCGTCGCTCCGGCGCTGAGGGTCGACATAGGGTGGGCATTGTCGGGCATGGTCTCGAAAAGCTTCACCAGGCTTTCGGGCAAAAAGGCCCGGTGCCGCAGCTCCAGGTCCAGAGCCGTCAGCTCCTCCTCGGTGGGGAGCTTCCCTTCAAGAAGCAGATGACAAACCTCCAGATAGCTGTGGCCTGTGGCCAACTCTTCGATGGGGATCCCCCGATAACGCAGCTCCCCCTTTTCGCCGTCGATGAAAGTGATCTCGGAGCGGCAGCTCGCCGTGGAGGTAAAACCGGGATCGTAGCTGAACATCCCGCTGTCACGGTAAAAGCTCCGCATATCCACCGCCGCGGGCCCCCGGCTCCCTTCGAGGATGGGATACTCATAGTGTTTGCCGTTGCGGTTGTCGATCAGAGTCATCGTCTTTTTGCCCATCTTTTGCCTCCTGGGATACTGATGATTTCAGTATATCATAGGGCCATAGCGTCTCTCCGGCACAGGCCGAGCTTTTTCATTGACCCGTAACGATGATCAGGAATCGGAACGCAGCCACTCAAGCGCTTCGTTGTAATCGCTAAAGAAACGTATCTCCCCTTTACTGAAATGTTTGAAGAGTTCTATAGAGAGCTCCTCCCACTTTTTATCGCCGACGATGGCCATTTTTTTGAAGGCGTTTCGCAGTTTCAGGCCAAACTTCATATCATCCAAGGCCGCCTCGAAGCTCCAACCCTCGAATTGACGCATATCCACCAGGATATCGAGCTCTTTGTCCCGGGCCGCCTCGATGGCATGTTCCATAACGGGGATCATCACCTGATAGTCCCGGTGATGGAGTTTGCCCTGCATTCGGATCTCCACATATTCGTGCTTTCCGTCTGCCTTGATCGTGATGTTCACCCCTCGGGTATCGATTTCGATGGACATATTGGACTCCTTTTTGTGTGATACCTCTATTATACCTCTGCGTCCCGTTTGTCTTTCGTTTATGGTAGAATTCCGGATTTTCAATTCGAGCAGACTCACAACAGGAATCCCAACTATGAAAATCCCTATGATCCCCTTGCGCAACTATGCCCGGGACAATCTCAAAAACGACCTTCTCTCCGGGCTCGTGGTCGCCGTGGCCCTGGTGCCGGAAGCGATCGCCTTCAGCTTCATCGTCGGCATCAACCCCATCATCGGTCTCTATACCGCCTTTATCCTGGGATTGGTCACGGCGATCCTCGGGGGAAAGCCGGGGATGATCAGCGGCGCGACCGGTTCGGTGGCGGTCGTCCTGGTGGGATTGGCGGTGGCCGCCTCGGCGATCCTCAAGCATGCAGGCCTCAGCGGTGACGCCCTGGAGCTTGGAGTACTGCAGTATATCTTCCTCACCGCTATCCTGGCGGGGCTGATCCAGATCCTCTTTGGGGTACTGCGCTTCGGCAAATTTATCCGCCTGGTCCCCCTACCCGCCATCTACGGCTTCGTCAACGGGCTGGCCATCGTCATCGCCCTCTCCCAGCTGAAGTTTTTCCACGGTCAGGACTGGGTGATGGTCTCCATCGTCATCGCCACCATGCTCATTATGTATTACCTCCCCCGCTATACCAAGGCGGTCCCCGCGGGCCTGGTCGCCATCGTCGTGATGACCCTCGTGGTCTATTTCGGGCATATTCATACCCTGCTCATCGGCGATCTGGCCAACCTCAGCGAATTCAAAGGGCAGCTGCCATCCTTCCACATCCCGCCGACCCTCTTCAGCTGGGAAGCGATCAAGATGGTGGCCCCCTACGCCCTCATCGTCGCTCTGGTGGGTCTCATCGAATCCCTGCTGACCCTGGCGGTGCTGGATGAGATGAGCGGTACCCGGGGCAGCGGCAACCGGGAGTGCGTCGCCCAGGGAGTAGGCAACGTCACCTGCGGCTTCTTCGGCGCCATGCCCGGCTGTGCCATGATCGGCCAGTCGATCATCAACTTCACCTCCGGCGGGCTGGGCCGCCTCTCTTCGGCCACCGCCGCCATCGGATTGATGGTGCTGGTGGCTTCCCTGACCGACCTGCTCAACATCATCCCCGTGGGGGTGCTGGTGGGGATTATGTTTATGGTGAGCATCGGGACCTTTGAGTGGAGCAGCTTCGGCCATCTGAAGAAGATGCCGCCCGAAGATGCCTTTGTGATGGTCGTCGTAACGGTCATCACCATCTTTTTCGACCTGGCCGTCGCCGTCATTATCGGGGTGATCATCTCGGCCCTGGTCTTCGCCTGGAAACACGCCCGCATCTACGCCCGTACCAAAGAGCTGGGCAAAAACGCCAAACTCTACGAACTCTCCGGCCCCCTCTTTTTCGGCTCGGTCCAATCCTTCAACGACACCTTCGACGTGGAGAACGATCCCAAAGTGGTCGTCATCGATTTCAAAAACGCGCGGGTGATGGACTCATCGGGAGTGGAAGCGATCGAAAAACTGACGGAAAGATACGCGAAGGCGGGCAAGAAACTCACGCTGCGCCACCTCAGCGATGACTGCAAAGCGGTCCTCAAACGCGCCCGGGCCAACATCACCCAGGAGGAGGATGATCCGGGGTATAAGGTGGCGAGGGATTACTGAGAGTCGCAAGTCACGAACATCGGGCTGCGTCTCTCACTTCACGGAATTTTGTAGAGGATTTCCATTTAATTCAATATCCAAAATCTAACAACTTCCATTTCATAGGTTATAATCTCTCTATGATTGACCAGATAAAAACACTCCTGTCTCGAGATAAAAATGTTCGATTCGCCTATCTATTCGGCTCCTATGCTCGGGGAGATGCCGACGAAAAGAGCGATGTGGATCTTGCGGTCTATCTCGAAGAGTGTAGCTTCGACATAAGACTGGAGCTTCACCATAGACTTGAAAAAGCATTGCGGCGTGATGTCGATCTTCTCTGCCTCAATGAGCTAAAAAACATTTATCTGCTCGAAAAGATTCTCGATGAGGGAATCGTGGTCAAAGATCACCCGGAGAGAGACTATTTCGAAGTCTTGAAAGGGCATGAAATCATCGATTTCAAAAACTTCAAGCGATACATCGATGCGGCATAGAATCGAAGCGAAGATTAAACGGATCGAATACTATCTCGAGCTGCTGGAGAGTTACCGGGATGATTGCAAAGAACGCTTCAGAAGCGATCCGATGTTCGAAGGGGCCCTTCTACACTATCTTTATCTCGTCAGCGATGGGGCTGTCTCCCTGGTGGAGATGTTGTTAAAAAAGCTAAAGATCGGCCGGGCGCAGAGCTATTACGAAGCGATCGACACATTGGGAGAACGAGGGATCATCCCCAGGGAGTTTGCCTATGATTTTGCCAAAATCTCCTCATTTAGAAATTTTCTGGCTCACGATTATGAGAAAATAGAGCTAAAGCGGTTTTTCGGGTTGCTAAAAATCCTTTAAACCTTCGGTAATATGGTGCCTAAAAAGGACTTTTTTTACAGATGGCTTGTAAAAAAGTGCCCTATCTGTGGTTCAAAAGCGACGAAAAAGAATGGTAAAAGAGCAGGAATTCAGCGCTATTTTTTGCCAAAGTTGCCGGCAGAGCTTCTCTTCTCGTAGACGTCCCTCCCGCCTCAGAAAACGACTCTTTACTGCCTACTTCTATGAGCACCAAACCCTCAAAGCCTTATCCCGGACCTATCATAAGGATCGGGAGTGGATTCAACGTCAGATTCATAGCTATGAACCGCCAAAGACTTCACCACATCCCAGACCGGTCACTTTGGTTATCGATGCGACATTCTTCGGAAAACGGGGAGAGGGCTTTGGTGTTCTTGTAGCTAAAGATATCCTGAGTGGCCAACTGGTAGCGTATCGTTTCATTCAGACTGAGACGCTCAATGAATATGCGATGCTTCGGCAAAGCCTTCTGGATCAGGGCTTTATCATCCAGGCCGTCACCGTCGATGGCCGACGGGGATTGTTTGGGCTCTTTGCCGACCTTCCGGTTCAAATGTGCCATTTCCATCAACAAGCCATTCTCACTCGTTATCTGACGCGCAGACCTACCTATCAAGCCTCTAGGGATCTCAAGCGTATCGCTTCCTATCTTGGACAGACAACCCCCTGCCGTTTCCGCTATATGCTGGAAGCCTGGCTCCAACGGCACAAAGATTTCTATGAAGAGAAAACCCCTGACGATTCTCCACGTGGATGGCATTACACCCATGATCGACTCCGCTCGGCCTATCGAAGTCTTGAACGCAATCTTCCTTATCTCTTCACGTATAAAACCCATCCTCATCTTGGCATAGCCAATACAACCAATACTTTGGATGGTGGACTCTTCTCTCCTATGAAAGCTTTATTGAAAATCCATCGGGGTATTGGAGACTCTATGAAGAAGAAACTCATCACTGATTTCCTAGAAAAAGCAATGAAATAGCAACCCGAAAACCCGCTTTAAGTCAGAAAATAGATTATCTTCTCATCTGCGATGAAGCGCTGCAAAAACTCGATGATATTCGTCGCTATCTCGATTTCATAAAGGAGTCATTGGATCTGAATTGAGCCAAAGCCTTCAATCAGGCACCCGATCATTGCACAGATCATCATCAAAGCAGCCAAGCCAATGGTCAAGACTATGCCGGCAAAACCGCAACAGAACTCCGGAAAGCCTTGCGATAAGAGCGCAGTGCTTGATCGCCGGAGTCACTTCAGCTTTTTGCTGACATCGATGAAGCGCTGATCGCTTTTGGTATGCAGCCGCAAAATCTTTTTGCCGTCAAGGTTGAACTTCTTCAGATCGACCACTTTGATACTCTGATCGTCATAAGTCTTGTAATAAAAGCGCAGGTTTTTGGTATCTCTGACCAGTGTCAGCATCGTATAGTCGGAGAAGATTTTGCCGTCTTCGATGGTCCGGGCCGCACCGACAGGGATGTCGAAGTTGTTGAGAATGTGGAAGACCTGCATTACCCCTTCTTCGGCTGTTTTGGCAGGAATGGTAGTTGCGGCGAAAGCAGCGGCTCTGATGAAACGGGAAGGAGGAGTAAAATCTCCGGGGAGACCGAGCATACCCGCCCCCTGTCCGAGGGGTTTGATCGTCATACCGAAGAGTTTGACCTCCTTCGGTGTGTGGGCCAGCAGGTTGGCATAGTTTCGCAGATTGGTCATATGCCAATCGAAGGTCGGGGAATTGGTGATGACACCGATGGGATTGTCATAGATCTTCAATTTGCCATTGAGGGGCTCGATGACGATGCTCTTGCCCGTGCGGTCATAGACGATGAAGTGAAAGGGCTGTACCTGGGGAGGGAAGCCGGGGGTGAGGACCGGTGAAATCGCCACTTCGTTATTTTCGATCGCCTTTTTGACCTCGTCGACCGTCGCAAAGCGGGAGAGAATCCACTGGGTGAAGTCAGAGGAGGAGAGGGAGATCTTCTGGTTCTTTTTGGTGGTCACCGAATATTTCGCGTATCCCGGGAAATAGAAACTGGCGGTCGCCAGGCCCTTTTCATTCATCCCGTCGACGATCACTTCGTTGTCAACGAGGATCATCCCGACTGAAGCATATTTGGAAGTCCACTGCTTCCCGGGCCCGAGGGTCGTGGTACCGGTAAACTTATATCCCCGGGGAACGACGACGACACTGGTATCGAGGAAAACGCCGAATTCAACAGTCCGACCGTTGATGGCAGCGTTGTCTTTGGTCTTGATCTGGCAGCCGGTACAGGCATCGGCGGGGCTGAAGCCCAGCAACATAATCGCGGCGGCCGCTGTGACCAATCCTTTGGCGTGTTGTTTGATTTTCATTTTTTCTCCTTTGATTTTTGATTGAGCTGAATTATTTGGGAAACATAAGAGTGAAGACCAGTCTCACTCCCCAGCCTTTGGGGCCGTTGTCAGGGCTTTTAGCATAATATTTCACACCGCCGCCGTAACTGACAAGCTGTTTGCCGATCTTCCCGACCTGGGAAACCGTCAGGTAGAGGGGCACACTCCAGCGTTCCCCTCCTTCGGCTGTCCAGTCATAGGTCGACTCGGTCATAAAGGTCGCCGAAAGCGCACTAGGAGTCGTATAGGTGAGAAAGGGTTGGACGAAGGATTGATTGATACGATCGACCCTCTCGTCGCTCCCGGCATAGGACCAGATATGGTTGGCAAGGATACCGTAAGTCCAAGGTCCCTGCTGCTTCAGAGCGACAGCCGTGGGACCTGCCCCCCATTTCTTGGCAGACTGCTCCGTCCCCGAAGGGAAGAGAAAGACCGGGCCTGCCCCCCAGATCCATCCGCTATCGCTCGGAGCCTTCGGGGAGAAAAAGACGCTCTGGACGATATCGCCCACTCCTCCGTCGATCCCGCTTCCCAAGGGATAATTGTCGGTACGGATGACCGGCAGGATGGTTCGGGAGATCACATTCCAATCTTCATTGAGGGAAAAAGGAATGACCGGCTGGATATTGAGAGTCCACTTGTTGCTATCGTTGCCGGACGTTCCGAAAAAGCCACGGTCGTAATTGAGCTGGAAGGGGACCGAGATCAGCGTGGCGATGGGGTTGGCGAGCTGCTTCGCCAGTTCCGCCTCTTCGTGGGTCTGCCTCCCCTGTGCCGGAGCATTGGCGGCCGCTCCCGCCTGGCCCGCCATCAGAGAGCCTTGTAGGGAGAGCACGCTCAGGCAGATAGCGCCGATACGGCGAAAGGCCTGAACTCTTTGGATCATGGAACTGTTTTTCATCTAAAGTGGATCCTTTTCGAAGATTATCGATTTCCGCAGAAATCGTCGAAGGTCTCTTCGGTCTTGGCGAAACCCTCACGCTTTGCCAGTTCCCAGGGCCTTTCGCACTTTTGGGTCTTGGCGCACCAGCGGTAGCCCGCCGAAGCGATGCAGCCGTGCGCATCCCGGTCCGCCCCCGCTTTCGCGGGGCGCTGGGCCTCCACCGCAGCGGAGGGAGAGCCGCCCGTCGCATTGCAAGCCGTCAGGCCCAGGCCGGCCAGGGAGAGTATGCCGATAAGCAGTGAACGTTTCATACCTCTTCCTTGATTCATCTGCTTTTTTGAGCAGCATCCATCATCGCCAGGGCGAATCGATGATTGAGGGCACAGACGCAGTCACCATGCTCCATGAAATGGTCGTCCTCTTTTCCGAAAGTCGCAGCACCGGAAGAGAAGAAAGGAGCCGCCGAAACCAGGCTCTCTTCCGTGTCCTTCCCGCTTTTTGGCTTGGCGTTGGGCTTAACGGGGAGCACCTTGCCTTCGAGCACGGTCCCCCAGACCGCGATATCCTTGATCTTGCGGCTCTCCACAGTGAGCGGGTTCTCCTCCAGGATCGTGAAGTTGGCCAATTTGCCTGCTTCGATGCTGCCAAACTCCTTCTCCATCCGCCAGGAGTAAGCCCCTTCGATGGTGACCGCACGCAACGCGGCCATCCGGGAGACCCGCTGTTCGGGAGCGGAGACCTTGCCCGAGGTGGAGATGCGATTGACGCCGCAATCCATCAGAAAGAGCGGCTGGGCCGGAGCCATCGGCATATCGGAGTGGTAGGAGAAGTGGACCCCCGCCCGCTCCAGATCACCCGCTGGGACCATCCGTTTGACTCGCTCGGGGGACATACCGTGCTTGGCGTAGTTGTCGGCCAGTGCCGTCACGTAATAGGGATTGGCACTGACGATGGCACCCAGACGTTTGATCTTCTTAATCTGGTCGGGCTGTGCCACCCCGAAGTGAACCGCCGTGGTGCGGTGGTCGTAACGGGGATTGCGGCGCATATTGAGTTCCAGATTGTCCAGCATCATATCCAAGCCGGCATCCCCTGTGACATGGGTGACGATCATATAGCCCGCATCCCAGTATTTCCGGAAGGCTTTGGCATAGAGCTCCGGCGTCATCATCCACTCACCCTTGTGCCCGTCGGTATAGCCCTCGCGCAGCTGCATCAGCTGGGAGTAGATCGCCCCGTCGGCGAAGAGTTTGACCTGCTTGGGCTGGTAGGAGCATTTTCCTTTGCCCCAACTGAGCAGTTTTTCCGTCTCATCGATCAGGTCTCCGTCGACAAAGCGCTCCGCCAGGCTCTTGCCGTCGGGCAGAAAATAGAAGCGGAAGGGAGTACTCTCGTCTCCGAGGATAGAGTTGATGATCTCGGTCATCGGTTTGGAAATGACCCCACCCGGTTCGGATGCGGAGGTGATCCCCTGCCGGTGAAGGTAATCCCGGAAGGTCTTGAGGCCGTGCCGGAACTGATCGGTCGTCGCCACATAGGGAGCCAGCTTGCCCAGGACCCCAAAGAGCCCTGTCTCCCAGAAGTGGCCGTCCTCCAGGTCAGTCATCGCCCTGGCTTCGGGGCGCAGCGTATCGATGAACTCCTTGGTGATCCCGGTGAGCTTGATCGCGCCGGAGTTGAGGATAAATTCATGGCAGGAACGATGCCAGACAAAGATAGGGCGCTTGCTCTCGATCGCGTCCATAATCTTGCGGTTGAGTTTGCCATGAAAAGTCTGGTGGTATCCCCAGGTAAAAAGCGGAAGCTTCTTTTCGGGATCCTTCTTGTCCAGTTTGGCTAACTCTTCCTTAAAATGAGCGATATACTCGTCGTGGCCCCTTGCCTTTTTCACATAGCCACCGGGCAAGTCCCAATCTTCGATGGAGATGATGGCCGATTCCAGAGCAAGCGCTCCCAGAAAAGGGTGTACATGCTGGGCAATAAAGCCGGGAGTGACAATTTTGCCGTCGAAACTGTGATTGACCCGGTAGGGCTGGCCCTTGGCCATCGCCTTGAGCTCGTCGAGAGAACCCACGGCGAGGATACGGTCATTGACGACGGCCACGGCCTTGGCCTCGGGATTCGTCGGGTCCATGGTCAGGAACTTCTTGGCGGTGTAGATAGTGATCTCCGGCATCGCATTCGTCGCTTTGGCCAGATCCTGGAGCGAAACGCTCCGGGCAGTTTCGGAAATGTTTGGCTTTGCCTCGGAAGCGGATAGACCCACACTCATCGCTCCGGCAGCCAGCGCGACACCTTTTATGAAATCGCGTCTCTTCATTACAGTACCTTTTTCACAATGTCAGCTTCGATTTTACGCTTCTCTTTTTTGACCTTTTTGTCAACCTTTTTCTCGACGCTCGATTTGCCCATTTCTTTGACGCCCTCTTTGACGCCTTTTTTAACCTTGTGCTTGACCACCTCTGTCGCGACGCCGGCATACCCCAACGTCAGTAATCCCACCAATACTACAACCGATACTACAATTGCTTTCATATAATCTCTTTAATCTCTTTCTTTTTAAAAAATTTATTTAATTATGTCAAATAAAAATTAAATATGCATGAACAAATATATTTTGTCAGAGCTCATATTGTTTCAGCGCATCGAGAAATTCATTATTCACATACATCACCACCCGGCTGGTCCCCTCTTCTTCGGCACGCATCTTGTCGTAGAGCCGCTGCATCTCGATCCGTTTTTCTCTCGGGACAGGTTCACGGAGTGATTTGTATTCCACCACTTTGCCGTCTTTGATCATCGGAGAGACCCGTGCGTAGACCCAATAATATCCCCGGTCTTTGCGAAGGTTCTTCACATAACCTTCCCAGGTCTTGCCCGCTTTGATCGTAGCCCAGAGGTCGGCAAAAGCCGATTTGGGCATATCGGGGTGACGGATGATGTTGTGGGGTTTGCCGATGAGCTCTTCGGGCTCGTAGCCCGAGATATGGGCGAAGGTCTCGTTGACATAGGTGATGATGCCTTTGAGATCGGTTCGGGAGATGATGAGCTCATTTTCGGGCACTTCTGTTTCGATAAACATATCAAAGCTGGTATCCATAGTTTCCTCCTTCTTTGGCTTGCTCTATTCTACCTAAGCACCTCATCCACCCTATTGAGACGGGTCAATCTTTGAGACGGATGCGCTGGACGAATTCCAGCTCAATCTTTTTGCCGGCGATCGTGTCGATTTGCTTTTTGAGTTTCTTGATCTCTTCGTTTTCAAGCGGACTGGAAACGACCAGATCACAGATCAGTAGATCACCCCGGGCGTGGCGAATCTCCAGACGGTCGAGGGTCGCCACCTTTTTCCCGATATGAAACTCCTGGTTTTGAAGGCGGTGAATCAGCTGTGCATCCCAGGCCATCTGACGGTAGGAGAGCGTCAAGGGGATCGCTACCATAACGACAATCCCCAGACTGAACCCCAGACCTTTTTTGGCCCGGTGCATCGGCGAAAAGCCCATCAGCATAAAGATAAACGCCGCTGCCAGGACAATGCCGGCGAAGTTGGTGAGGAAGAGGAGAAAGGCGTGATAGAAGATGGAGAGTTCGCCCCAGCCCAGGCCGATCCCTGCCGTCGAGAGGGGCGGGACCAAAGCGACGGCGATGGCGACCCCGACGAGGGAGCCGCTGATTTTGGGATTGTTTTTGGCATAGGCCGCCGCCGCGCCGGAGACGACGGCGACGATCAGATCCAGAAGCGTCGGATGGAGTCTGCCCGCCATTTCAGCCGTCACTTGACGGAAGGGGAGCAGCCAGGCGACACTCATGGCACTGGCAAGCGTCAACCCCACACCGACCAGGACGGTGCGCAGCGAACCGTATGAGAGCGTACTATCCCAACGAAGCATCCCCATCGAAAAGGTGACGATCGGCTGCATCAGAGGGGCCAGAAGCATCGCACCGATCACGACCGAGGCACTGTTGAGGAACAGCCCCACCGTCGCCAGCAGCGTACTGAAGATCATCAGGATCATAAAGGTGCTGGTGAGTTTCCCCTCCTCCCGCAGCGTGGCGAAGAGCTCTTTGTACTCCTGCTCGCTGGCGTGGGTCAAAAGCGGCAGGCGTTTCTGCGCATATTCCACCGCCTCGTCTCCCTGGGGGAGATGGTCGACCCGGATCGTCTCCTTGTCGGTCTGGGTGGGCTTGTTGCGCTCCCAAAACTTTTCGCCGGCACAGAAACGGACCCCTTTGGGATGGATTTGAAAAGTCGCCGGGGTTGTCCCTTTCTCTTCCCCATCGATGGAAATCGGCAGTGGAGGATCGCACTCGAAGGTCAGGGCCTGGGACTTGATGAGGCCGACGGAACTGGGCAGAGTCTGTTTGTGATATCGGGTGAAGATCGTGATAAAGACGTGATAGATGTAGGAGACGATGGAGAGGGGTGAAATCAAAATCGCCCGGAGTTGCCCGTCGTTGTAGGTATTATCGGGCAGGAGGTTGGCGGCGAAGGTACTGGTTTTTCGGTTGAAGATCAGCGATCCCGTGATCGCCGTGACGATCTGCTGGCCCTTCGCCGTGGTCACTTTGGTCCGCACCCGTTTGAGCGATACGGTCTTTCGGATCGCTTCGATGAAAAGCTCGAATTTGTTCGTCTCGATGTCATCGTGGAGGAAGGCGTTGTGCAGGGAGAGTGGAGGCGCATCGCCCACCAGGGCATTGAAGATCACCAGCTCCTCTTCACAATAGAGGAGATCGATGGATTGGGGTTCTGCCCTTTCCAAAAAATCGAGATTTTCCTGCAAAGAGCCCGTTATATCCAGAATCCGCGCCAGTTTGCGCTGTTTCGGTGTGGGGATCAGGCCCAGAGAGTATCCCTCCGCTTCAGCCTTGACGATCGCCTCTTTCAAAAACTTCAGCGAACCGTAGGCCACCACACGGTCTTCGGGGCCCAATCGGCTTTGGAAAAAGGCCTTGTCGTCGAGATAGTGCCACTCCCGCTCGGCGATCCCCGTCTGCAGTTCTTCGGGGAGCTCCTCGATCGGCCCGTCGTGGACAAAAAATTTTCGGATTTTTTTCTCCTCCTGCTCTTCGCCGGGCATCTCAGCCTTCCTTGCCCTCTTCTCGGCCCTCTCTGTTGAGCCGGTCCACCAGGCGGATACTCTCCAGGGCATTCTGGAGAATCTGTTTGGTAGAGCTGAGCGGCTTCATACGGAGGTTCGTATTTTTCTTGTCCAGGCTCTGATCCTGAAGAATCTCCATCACTTCCTTTTCCAGTTCCGCAAAAATCTCATTGAACTTCTCTTCTATAAACTCAATCTGCATATCGCCCTACCCTTCTATCCAAAATCCAAAATCTTCCATCTTCAATCTTCCATCAAAAACTATTTTCCCTTGGGTCGGAACGCCTTGATCACCTCTTCATTGACCTCCATATAGCCCGCCCCGATTAGATCGAGGCAATAGGGGACCGCGGGGAAAACCGCGTCGAGGCACTCCCGGATCGACTTGGGTTTGCCCGGAAGGTTGATAATAAGGGTGCTGCAGCAGATCCCCGCCGTCTGACGGGAGAGGATCGCCGTGGGGACATACTGCAGGCTCACCGCCCGCATCTGCTCCCCGAAGCCCGGCAGGATCTTGTCGCAGACCGTCAGTGTGGCATCCACCGTCACATCCCTGGGCGCCGGGCCCGTCCCGCCGGTGGTGACGACCAGGTCGCACTTTTTGTCCCGGGAGAGGTCCAAAAGCGCCTCCTCGATGATGTGCTTCTCATCGGGGACACAGCGGTAGTAAAACTCGATCTCGTTTTTGAGATACTCTTTCATCGTCTCCATAATCGCCTTGCCCGATTCATCCTCGTAGATCCCCTGGCTGGCCCGGTCACTGGTGGTGACGACTCCGATATTGATCTTATCCATACTTCGTATCCTTGACGTTTTTGTTTTATTATACCCGCAAGAGGAGCCGATCGAGCAAACGGGTGTTCAAAAGACGCTTGGCGATGCCCAGCATCCAGGTGGCCTTGGTGATGTAGTAGCGGGGGGCGGGACGATCGCTCAATACAATCTGATGGACCACCGAAGCCACCGCCTCCGGGGGCAGATTGAAAGGCACTTTCCGGCTTTCGCCCCGCAGTGCCTTGTAATACGTGCTGCGCCAGCGTGATTTGTCGATATCAATCTTAGAGAGAGTTTTAATGGCATTCTCACGGAATCGGCTGGTGACGGGGCCGGTGTTGAGCAGGCTGACATAGATGCCGCTACCGTGCAGTTCCAGGCGCAGGGTGTCGGTGAGCCCCTCGACGGCATATTTGCTGGCGTTGTACGCCCCGCGAAAGGGCAGAGCCACGAGACCCAGTACCGAAGAGTGCTGGATGATCTTGCCCCGGCCCTGCTTCCGCATTACCTGCAAAATCTGCCGGGTACACTCGTGCAAGCCGATGACGTTGGTCTCGAACTGCTCCCTGAGCGCCTCGAGGGGCAAATCCTCCACCGCGCCCATCTGACCGTAACCCGCGTTGTTGAACCAGACATCGATCCGCCCTTCTCGTTTGAGCACTTCCCGGATCACCGCCGCGATCTCTTCAGGCTTGCGCACATCCAGACGCATCGCCCCCTCAAACCCCGCCTCCTCGAGTTCCCGCACCTCCTCATCGGTCCGCGCCGTAGGATAGACCGTGCAAAACCGCTCCCGCAGATACTCCGCCGTCACCCGCCCGATCCCGCTGGAACAACCGGTGATCACCACGACGGGTTGATCTTTCTTTTGTACTTGTTTCACTGTTTCATCACTCATTTTTGTCACCTCATTTAAGTAGTCGCAAGTCGCAAGCACGGGGCTTCGCCCCTCACGTCGCAAGATTTGAGTCGTGTTACGTGCTAAGTGTTACAATAAAAATCATCGATCTTTTTCTATTACCTAGTTGTCAGGTTTCACCACGTTGTTGAAGCCAGAGCAGTGTGTCGGCTTTGAACATCTCAGGAGATTTCCTGAATAGATCAGATTCCAGATTATACCAGTAGCGCAATGCTTCAAAAGGTGTTTTGACTTTCAATTCCTTTCTGAGTCCTCCGTGGCGTCTGGTAAAGAGATAGTAAAGAAGGAACTTATCCAAATCCATTATCATCTGCTTTAGAGTCCCCCATCGGGGATCCGTAAACCCCACGCCTTTAGGCGGCCGGGATATGGTATGCTTGAAAGATGCAAGAGTATAGAAATGGTGGGCATACAGTATGGGACTGTAAATACCATCTCGTGTGGACGACAAAATACCGTTATCCCGTCTTAAAAGGGGATGTGGGGTACCGATGCCGAGATTTGTTACGTGAGATTGCGATGAGTCGGGAGATGGTGATTTATGCAGGATCCATCAATCGGGATCATGTACATTTGTTGATAGGGATACCGCCAAATATGTCCGTATCAAAGGCAGTGCAATATTTGAAAGGGAAGAGTTCGCATAAATTGATGAGTGAATTTCGGATGCTGAAGAAGCGGTATTGGGGGCAGCATTTGTGGGCGAGAGGATACTGGGTTGCAACGAGTGGAAATGTGACCGATGAAGTCTGGATGGAATATATCAAGAACCAACAACCACCAGAGCTTGATGATGAGTTCCGAGTTGTCTGATCAACCGACGGCCTTCAGGCTGAATGACCGGCTTTCAGCCGTAATCTGAAGCCACCGGCTATTAGCCGGTGGAGACATTCACATTTTCATAGTTCTGTACTTTGATGGTTCGCTCTTTAATCAGACCATTGGCTCGTTCGACCATTCCGTTGGTTTGTGGAGTGAAGGGTTCCGTGAGACGATGGGTGATCTTTAACGCTTTGCAGAGCTTGTCGAAGCGATGGTTTCCGGTCGGTTCCTTTCGTCCCTGACTGAATCGGTCGGTAAATTCCATTCCATTATCGGTCAGGATATGAGTGATCGTAAAGGGAAAGAAACGTCGGCACTCTTCGAGGAAATCCATTGCACTACCGGCACTTCGGCATCGGTAGACCTTGTAGTACATCAAGCGTGTCGCACGATCGATGGCTACAAAGAGATAGTATTTGACTCCATCGATCTTTGGCAGATAGGTCACATCCATATGGACAAAGCCCGGAGCATACTCTTTGAACTTCTTTGCCTTGGCCCGATTCTCTTCGGGAACACGGCTGATCTTCAGTGCCTTGAGTGTTCGGTACACGGCAGAACGACTGATACCGGGAAGCACACTGCTCAGGATCTCTACCAGATCATCCAAAGGCATCCAGGTACAGGTTCGCACGATGCGTACAATTTCCCGCTCCAGGTCATTTAGCGCATAATGAATCGTATGGGGCCTACTACTACGATCTTGTGTCTCTTGACGGTTCCGCCATTTACTGATTGTCTGAACACTGACACCGAAACGTCGGGCCAACTCTTGATTGCTTGCCTTGGATTTCTGTATACTTTGGCGTATATGCGAGTTGGTCCTCGCATTGCAATGATAGTGCTGTTTCATCTCTCCTTTGCCTTATTCTGAGATGTCTCAGCCTATCACTCCTCTCTTGAATTTCAAATTGAACCCAAGCTCACACCTTCCATCAACAACGTGGTGAAACTGGAGACCTAGTTACTAGTTCATCGGTTGCTCATTACTCGGTTACTCATTACTCGGTTATCAAAACGTGTCCCGCCTCCCGAAAATGATAGGTCGCCGTCGCCAAAGGGGTAAAAAACTCCAAGGCCCCCTTGGCATCGATGATCCGGTCCCGCTCGCCGATAAAGACTTCCACAATGGTGCCCCGTTGCATAATTCTTTTCAATTTCTCCTCTTCCCAACGATAGCGCAGAAGCTCCTCGAGCTCCTCCTCGCTTCCTCCGTGGAGATAAGGGCTCAGATCGATTTTGGCCGGGTAGGCGACATTCTCCAGGAAGCGGCGGCGATAGAGCTCCGGGTCCCGGTGAAAGGCTTCGAGCTGCATCTTGACAAAACGCTTCGGGCGTGTCTGGAAAAAAGCGGGGGAAAAGAGAAGGAGACGGTCGAGCCGTCCCCGATGGTTCAGGGCGAACTCCAAAGCCTTGATCGCCCCATAGCTGAATCCCGCGACGGCATAGTCGCTTTCGATCAGCCAGGGAGCGAAGAGCCGCTCTTCTCCCCGGAGAGCGAAGCCGCTAAAATAGATCACGCAGGATCCTCCTCGCCTCTTCCTCCCCGATATTCTCGTGCTCCAGCAACCAGGCTTCGATCGTTTTGCGGACCTCTTCGAGCTTCTCTAGCATCAGGCGGACTTCACGGTAGAGCTCCGTAAGCAGGCGCTCCGCCTCCTCCTCCCCGGCGACGAGGCGTTCTCCGCTGCCAAATTCCCTCACCAGGCGCCGTACTTCCGAGATCGCCAGGGCGCGGTCCTCGGCGCCGTTGCTGTACTGCTCCTTGAAGATCATCTCCACGGCGGCCGAGCCCGCCAAAAGCACTTTGATCCGTGCCAGCATTTCGCTGCGGGAGATGATTTCCCGGTCCGCCTCGCGCATCCGGGTCGTCACGATCCCGATCCGCTCGTAAGGGACATCGAGCCAGGTGGCCACCAGGGCTTTGCCCGACTGGTACACCGCCTGGATCCGGCGCTCCTCATCGCTGAAGCTGAGGATCTTGCGCTTGCCGGAGATCACCGTCTCCCTTACCGCGTCGAAATCCTCCTGATCGATCACCTTTTTCCCCCGGCGCAGGGCGTGCAGAGCCGCTTCGTTGACCAGGGTCGAGAGGGCCGCGGCGCTGAATCCCACCGTGGAGCGGGCCAGAGCCTCCAGATCGACATTGTGGGCTTTGCGCTTCAGATAGAGCTCCAGGATCGCGCGCCGGTCCTGCTGATCGGGCAGGGAGAGATGGACCCGGCGGTCGAAACGCCCGGGGCGCAGCAGCGCGGGATCGAGCATCTCCATACGGTTGGTCGCCGCCAGGACCACCACGCCGCTGTCGCTCTCGAAGCCGTCCATCTCAGTGAGCAGTTGATTCAACGTCGCTTCCCGCTCTTCGTTGCGCAGACTGCCCCGGCTCCGGCCCACCGCATCGATCTCGTCGATGAAAATGATGGCGGGCGCCGCTTTTTTGGCCGCCTGGAAGAGCTCGTGGACCCGGCGGGGGCCCATCCCCACATAGATCTCAACGATATTGGCCCCGCTCTGGTAAAAGAAGGGAACCTTGGCTTCGCCGGCGACCGCCTTGGCCATCAGGGTCTTGCCCACGCCGGGAGGCCCTGCCAGGAGGACCCCTTTGGGGAGGCGAATGTCGAATTTTTTGTAACGGGCGGGATGGCGGAGAAAATCGATGATCTCCCGCAGGTCCTCTTTGACCTCCTCGGAGCCGGCCACGTCGTCGAAACGGACCTTGGATCGCGTCGGCTTGAGCGGCTCCTCCGAAGGAGCGGAAGTATACGTCTCTTTCGAGCCTTGCCTCAGCGTCGACTCCAACCGGTCTCGGCGGGAGAGGTAGTAGATCACCACCGCCAGACCGACCAGCATCAGCAGCAGGAGGATCAACCCCAGATTGATCAGATTCCACTTTTGGCGGATCTCGATGGGAAATTCACGGCCCAGCTTTTTCAAATCGACCGCATCCACCGGCACACGATAAAGCATCCGTGATGTCCGCACATAGAGGTAGGGATCTTCCCGGACTACGCGGGTGATGAGCTTTTTTTGCGCCAGGATGTCGAGCTGATCGGCGGTAATGAGGCGGGAAGAGTCCCGCAGGATCAGAAAAAGCCCCAGGATCAGCAGCACCAGGACCAAAGCGGCGATGATTCTGACGTTTTTAGAGCGTAAATCGGGCATGGTTCTCCCTCTCTCCGGCTTCCACCTCGGCCAGGTAGACCCAGGTGTTGTTCAAATCTTCGGAGCTCTCGATGAGCACTTTGTTGTAATATTGATCGAAGCCCTGATAGAGGCCGTCCTGCCGCTGCGTCTCGACGAGGACCGTCAAACCTTCGTTGTGGCTGCGCCGGAAGCGGAGGTTCTTCTGTCTGATCGCCTCGGTGAGCTCACGGTGCCGCGCCTTGGCCACATCGCCCCGGGGACGGGGAAGCTCCAGAGACGTGGAGGCGGTCCCCTCTCTGGGAGAGTAGGTAAAGGCATGGATGTGGGTCAGGGGCAGCACGTCGATCCGCTCCATCGCTTCACGCCACTCCGCCTCCCCTTCTCCCGGATGTCCCACGATAAAATCGGTCCCCAGGGCATACCCTTTCGCGGCGAGGGTTTCGAAGAGCTTCAGATCCTCGGGGTAACGGTTGCGCCGGTTCATCAGCTCCAGCATCCGATCGGAAGTGTGCTGCAGGGCGATATGAAGATGCCGTGCCATCCAGGGTTCAGCAAGCAGCTCCATAAACTCCGCGTCGATCTGGATCGGCTCCAAAGATCCGATCCGGATCCGCCGCACCCCCCGGATCTGACTCATCCGTTTGAGCAGTTTCGCCAGGGAAGTGCCCCGGTCCCGGCCGTAGCTGCCGACATTGGTCCCGGTGAGGATGAATTCCCCGAAGCCGTTGGCCGCCAGGCGCCGCACCTGCTCGAGGATCTGCTCCTCGTCGTGGCTGCGGGCATTGCCCCGCACGAAGGGGATGATGCAGTAGCTACAGCGGAAATTGCACCCCTCCTGAATCTTGATAAAGGCCCGGCTCTTGCCCACGAATTCGCTCACGACCGTCGAATCGACATGCTCCAGGTCCCCGATCTCGTAGAAGCCCTCCGGGCGGTGGAGGATCTCGTTGATCCGCTCCTTCTCCGAATGGCCCATCACCCCGTGGACCTTTCCCTGTTTGAGAAGCTCTTCTCCTTTGGAGTGGGCGCCGCACCCCGCCAGGACCACCCGAACCTCGGGATGACGCCGCCGCAGAGCGTTGATGTAGCCCCGCACCGTGGCGTCGGCGCCGTTGGTGACGGTGCAGGAGTTGACCACCACCACATCCGCTTCGCTCTCTTCCAGACAGAGTTCGAAATCCTTCAGGCGGCTCATCATCACCTGGGTATCGAACTGATTGGTCCGGCAGCCGAAGGTTTTGAAATAGACCTTTTGGCGGCTCATAGCGGCTCCTCCCGGGAAGCCCCTGTGGCCGGGGCCTTGGGCTCCGGCTCTTCACTGCGGACGGCGTGGGGAATGGGATGCTGCATATAGATGGCTTGGGTGGGATAGGCCAGAGCGATCTCCTTCTCTTCGCGGATGCGCTGGAGGATTTCGCTGCTGATCGTGCTGCGCAGCGTCAGGGTGGCGAAGGCGTTGGTCAGGTACCAGACGCTGACCCGGATCCCGTACTCCTCCATAAAGGTGAAGACCCGCGGCTCGACGTTGGTGTTTTTCAAGTGATATGAGCTTCGGAGCTTATTGAGCTGCTTGCGGGTGATGTCGGTATAGCCTTTGGAATACTTTTTGGCGATCTCTTTGGCGATGGAGGCTGCCTTGGCCCCGTCGGAATCGAAGGTGATGGTGAAATCGATCCCGTCCCAGACCGTCTTGAGCCCGGCGTGGGAGTAGTTGGCGATCATATCGGTGAAGATGTAATTGTTGGGCACGAAGATGATCCGCCCCGCCCGCCGGTTGTGCATATAGGTCGTCAGGGTGATATCCTCCTGGATCGTCATGCGCAGCAGGGAGATATCCACCACATCCCCTACATACTCGGTGCCGTTGCGCACCACTTTGATCCGGTCGCCGACGTGGATGCTTCCTCCCAGGACGATGACGAACCATCCCATCATCGACATGAACCAATCTTTCATCGCGATGGCGATTCCCGCCGAGGCGAATCCCAGGATCGTCACCAGGTAGTTGACATTTTCGATGTAGGCGAAGAGGAGGACCAGAAGAATCACCGTGATGAAGAGAAGGTTGGAGACTTTGTTGACGGTATAGAAACTCTCCTTGTCCGCCATATATTTTCGGATCAGCCGCTTGAAAATCAGAAAGAGGAGGAAGAGGAAGAGGATGATCCCTCCGATGGTGGCTGCCTTTTCGGCTTCCCTTCGGATTTCGCCGTTGACCTTGAGGCGGATCTCTTCGATCTTTTTGTTGTAGACTTCCCGGGTGGTCTTGAAGATCTCATAGGTAGGTTGGAGGGTGTCGAGCGCTTCGCTGACCTCTTTGAGACGCCGGGTGATCTCCGGGTCCTTCGGACGGTATTTGAGCATTTCACGAAGGATCTTTCGCTCCCGGTTCAGACGATTGATGGTCGCTTCAAGGCTTTTGAAATTCTCTTCGTAGAGTTGCCGGTCACTCTGGAGCTTTTTGAGGTAACTGATGGCAGAAATGATCCCGAAAGGGTTGCCGATGACGGGAACGTCACCCGTCTCCGGGGGCTCCAGGAGTTTTTTGAAGGGATCGTGCTGGAATTCGCTAAGGAGTTGGAGTTTTCCTACATTGGTCTGACGCTCCAGGATCTCTTTTTCCAGCTCTTTCTGCTCCTCGGGGGTCAGAGTCGGCTTGTGTTTTAGACGAAAGATCTCCCGGATGAGCTGATCCTGACGCTTTCTCAGCGCCTCGTATGTCTTGTAGCTGCTGTAGATCTTAGTCCAAACATTCCCTTCACTCCCCTGAGCCGTCAGAGTGCGAAGCTGCATTCCGAGACGATTGAGCCGGTCCTGGGCCGCCGGGCTCACCGACCGGGCCGGGGAGCTTGCCTGAACCTTCTGAGATGTCGCAGATGTGCGATTGCTTTCCGCCTGAGTGCTGACATTGTCCTCGGCCTGCAGCAGCGAGAGGGTGAGCAGCAGAGCGATCCAGAGTCTCTTCATAACTCAAGACTCCCTGAAACGTTCCAGGGCTTTGAGGACCTGGGCTTTGGGAATATCGTCCCGCATGACATAGCTTCCGATCGACCCGCCGGGAAGAATGAATTTGATCCGGTTGTTGCGGCTCTTTTTGTCCAGGAAAAAGTGCTCGTAGAAGGCTTCGGGATTCTCGACCCGGTAGCGGGTGGGCAAGCCCCATTTCTCCAGCAGTACGCGGATCCGCTCCGCCTCTTCGCGGCTGAGCTGGCCCAGATCCACGGCCAGTTCGTTGGCCATCACCATCCCGATGGCGACCGCTTCTCCATGCAGGTAGCGGGCGTAGCCGGTCTCATTCTCGATGACATGGCCGAAGGTATGGCCGTAGTTGAGCACGGCGCGTACTCCCGCCTCTTTCTCGTCACGGTTGACCACATCGGCTTTGAGAGAGACGGATCGGGCGATCATCTCCACGGCGGTCTCGGGCGCTTTGAGGTCGCTCTTTTCGAGAAAGTCGAAGAAATCCCGATCGAACATCACCGCCATCTTGACCACTTCAGCGATCCCGGCGGCGTACTCCCGCTCCGGCAGTGTCTCGAGAAAGGCGGGGTCAATGTAGACCGCTTCGGGCTGATAGAAGGCGCCGACGAGGTTCTTGCCCCAGCGGTTGTTAACCCCCGTCTTGCCCCCGACACTGGCATCGACTTGGCTGAGCAGCGTGGTGGGCATCTGCACGAAGCCGATCCCCCGCTGATAGAGGCTGGAGGCGAAACCGGTCATATCCCCGATCACCCCGCCCCCCAGGGCGATGAGCAGGGAACTGCGGTCGTAGCGCGCCTCGAAAAGCCGATCGAGGATGCTCAGCACCGTCTCCATCGTCTTGAACTCTTCGCCGTCGGGCAACTCGATCACTTCGATCTGCGGAGCTTCGAGCCGCTCCATCACTCTGGCTAAATGCAGCGGGGCCACCGTGGTGTTAGTTACGATGGCCACTTTGCGATCGTAGTGCAGTTTCGGCAGCGTGTCGATGGTGATGTCGTAGCGTTTGAACTCGGGTTGACGGATCTCAATAGGGACGATCATACGGGCGCTCTTTTGGGTCAAATTTGAATTATTTTAGCGGAAAATCGTTTAACCCATCTCTACGGGCACGAGAAGCTTAGGGTGTTCGAGCCCTTCGAGAAGATAGTGCTCCACATCCGTGGAGAGAAAGGGGAGTCGCCAACGCCGTTTCAGGCGCCGCACGAAGGGGGTGATCTGAAGCGCTCCTTCCATTTTGGCCAGGGCACGCACGGGGTTGACCTGCTGCTCTTCGATCTTCACCGGGTAGTGGAAAATATGGGAGAGGTTTTCGAAATGCTCTTCGATCGCCTTGCCTCTTTCGAAGTCCCCTTCCGGATCGAAATTGCAAAGGCAGAGTTCGAGCTCCAGGGTCTCGGCGACATAGAAACTCGTCGATGAGATCGCTTCCATCTCCTCCTGTTTCCCCATCAGGATCACGGCGCGTTTGAGCTCGGGCAGCGGTGTCCTGCCGAAAAGGTAAACCAGCTTTTTCAGATCGTGAACCTGTTCGAAGAGATCTTCCCGCTTGATCGAAGCCGTCGAAAGGAAGATCAGGCCGATGTCGAAACGCTGGATATCCCCGGTCAGCACTTCGGAGATATTCTCTGCCGTATAGTCGATCCGAAGATCGACCCGCTCGGAGGCTTTGGCTTTGATCTGACGGATCAGCTCGAAATCCCCGGGATTGACCACCCGGACGATCAATTCCCGCTCTTTGAGCTTCTCCACAAGATAGAGGGCCTGGTCCAAATAACCCAACGCTTCATTTTTGTCACGCGAAAGGTCCAGGAAGAGATAGAGGTGCCGGCCGAAGGGCTCGGGGAACATTCCGGTGCGTTGTTGGATGCGCTGATAGAGGTTGCTCAGGACCTGGGGACGCCCCACCAGGAGGAGAATATCCTGGGGACGGATCATCGTGGCGTTGTTGGGGAGGATCAGTTTGCCGTCACGATAGAGGGCGGCGATACGCCATTTGATCTGCTGGATCGAACCGACATGCCGATAGGCGAAGGAGCTGCCAAAGGGGACGAGCACTTCCATGATCTCCCCCTCCCCCAGGCCCACGTTGCGGGCGATGACCGGGACACCGGGAAGATGGTTGTAGAGCTGATTGGCGAGGAGCTCATTGCTGTTGATGACCTGGGTGTTGTTCTGTTTGAGCTTGCCGAAGGCGTTCCACTGATCGAGCAGAAGCACCCGGATACGCTCGTCGATCCGGCGGATGTTTTTGAGGGATTCTCCCGCCTCTTCGAGGGTATCGAGGAGGATGAAGACCATCGTGAAATCTTGCCGATTGAAGAGTTGGCGGAGTTTGCTGTAGCTGGTGGGATCGAAGGAGAGCCGTTCCATAGGGATCTGGGCTTTGGCGGGGAAGGCAAATTCTCCCGGGGTGACGACGGTATAGGCGGTATCGGGGATGCGTTTGCTGTTGACGATCCGGACGAACTCTTCGGCCACCAAGCCCTGGGCCAGAATAAGGATATGCTTCATTCCACTCTTTTTACGTTAAAATCCGACAATACTCCGCCCCACAGGGGCGCTTAGAAAGGGAGCATTATAACACAATGCAATTCCGTATAGACGCGCAGGACGGGGCCGCCAGAGCCGCGACGATCCAGACAGCCCATTCGGTGATCCAGACACCGGTTTTTATGCCCGTAGGCACCGTGGGAGCGGTCAAAGCCCTGGATGCTTTGGACCTGCAAAACCATCTCAGCCCCCAGATCATTCTGGGCAACACCTATCACCTCTATCTCCGGCCCGGCGACGAGATCGTCAAAGCGATGGGGGGATTGCACGGCTTCACCCGCTTCCCCAAAAGCTTCCTGACCGACAGCGGAGGGTTTCAAGCCTTCAGCCTCAGCGACAATGTCAAGATCGAAGAGGACGGCATCACCTTCCGCAGCCACATCGACGGCTCGAAACACCACTTCACCCCGCAGAAAGTCCTGGATATCCAGTACAACCTGGGTAGTGACATTATGATGATCCTCGACGACCTGGTCGCCCTCCCCGCCACCCGGGAGCGCATCCGGGAGAGCATCGAGCGGACGACCCGCTGGGCACAGCGCTCCATCGACTACCACCGCCGGAAACAGATGGAGGGCATCGGTGTCGATCAAAACATCTTCGCCATCATCCAAGGGGGCACCGACAAAGAGTTCCGCAAGATCTCTGCAACGGAGCTCTGCGCCCTGGACTTCGACGGTTTCGCCATCGGGGGGCTCAGCGTCGGTGAAGCCAACCGGGAGATGTACGATACCGTCGAGTGGACGACGCCTTTTATGCCCACGGACAAGCCCCGCTACCTGATGGGCGTGGGCACGCCGGAGGATCTGGTGGAGAATGTGGAACGTGGTGTGGATATGTTCGACTGCGTCATGCCCACCCGCAACGCCCGCAACGGGACCCTCTTCACCAGCTTCGGCAAGGTCACCATCAAAGCCGCCCGCTACGCCACCGACGAAGAGCCCATCGACCCGGAGTGCGGCTGTATCGTCTGCCGCACCTACTCCCGGGCTTATCTGCGCCACCTCTTCCGGGCCAAAGAGCTCACCTACTTCCGCCTGGCGACGATCCACAATCTCTATTACTATCTCGACCTGATGCGTCAGATGCGCGAAGCGATCCTGGAGGGGAAATTCGCGGAATTCAAACGGAAGTTTTACCGAAAACGCGACAACGGTTGAGCGATAGAGGCTTTATGGAAAGGACGCTAAAAAATTCGCCAAAATTGCTGGCCCTCCACAAACCCAAGGGCTATGTGGTCACCCGCTCTGACGAATTGGGCCGAAAAACGGTCTATGACCTATTGCCCGATTGGGCGTTCGAAAATGGGTGGATGCCTGTGGGCCGCCTGGATATGGACTCCAAGGGGCTCTTGCTCTTCACCACCGACGGAAAGATCGGCGATGCCCTCACCCGGCCCGGAAATTGCAAAAAGGTCTATGAGATCTGGGTGAGAGGCTATGTGACCGATGAACACATCGCGGCAGCCAAAAAGGGTGTGGAAAGCAAACAGGGCTTGCTCAAAGCACTCTCCGTTGAGAAGCTTGGTACCGGCGGCGCAAAGACCAAACTCCGAGTCGTCATCGACGAAGGAAAGAACCGCCACATCCGCCGCCTCTTCGGAGCGTTGAAAGATCCCAAATTTTCAACGCCATTAAAGGTCCTCGATCTCAAACGCGTCCGCATCGGAACTTTCGATCTCGATATCGAAAGCGGTCAGTGGCGTTTTCTTACTAAGGAAGAAGAGAAGAGGCTGCTGGATGGTTTGATCTGATTCTGGAAACCTGCGATATCAAGAGGCCGAGAGCGGTGCAATTGAATTGAAAATCGGGGGAATATTTATGTTACCAAACCCACTTTTTGATCTTGGCCATACACACACTCCTTTTTTGATCCGATTAAGTTCTCTAATTGTATTACAATTTGAGCTGATTATGGAGAGGTTCTGGAGCTTGTGATTGGGGTCTGATCGATTATTTCATGTCTTTCAACCTTCTATACACACTCTTCATCATCATTCCTTTAACAAGTTCACCAAAATCCTTATCTTCAAGAATCTTCTCAAATATATCCTGATTTTGATCCATTCGTTCTATGAGTTTATCTGTAAACATATCATTAAAGGCATATTTGAATGTATCCAGTTTATTGACCTTAGCCTGTTTTTGCAATGTCTCATCGGCAACGAGATCTTCTTCTATCTGTTCAAAGAAAAGTCGATCGGCTTCTTCAAATTCTGTACCAAAGCGCTCATTGAGAATCTTGATAATCTCCGAAAGTGCCTCTTTCTCATCTTTTTCTCTGTGGAGTCCTGCTTCACTAATTCCCTGTAAGACACCCTCTTCGCCCTTTTGTAACTCCAGACGACCCTCCTTAATCTTTTCGAGACGATAATACTCCAGTGCCAATTCATCTTCAAATTGCAAACTCTCACCCAACTCTTTTTTTGGAAGTTTTTTCAGCAGGAGTTTGGCATAGGCGTAAAATTTCTCAAACTCCGCATCCCAAAAAGGCATAACCTGTGAAAAATAACTATAAAGTTTTGTCCAAGTTCTCAGAGATTTTTTGAAACTATCCTGCTGTTCCTCATCCAAAACATTAAATCTATCTACTGCGGGATCGATCAGTGCATAGAGTTTTGATTGCATTCTGGCATTATGCTGATAAGCGGGGTCGAAATAGATATGTGCCAGTGCCTCTACTTCTGAAGGCCAATATACCTGAAAAGCATCCAACGTATTTTTGAGATCATACAGGTGGTTAGGGTCGTTGTCTTCTTCGATCGACGTGACTTCATAGTAATCTTGAAACGATTTGAGAATTGTCTCTCGATCATTGATGAAGTCAAGTACAAAGGTATCCTCTTTACCGGGTGCTATACGGTTGAGCCGTGAGAGGGTTTGTACCGCTTTGACTCCCGAGAGCTTTTTATCGATATACATTGTATGTAGCAGTGGCTGGTCGAAACCAGTCTGGTATTTATCGGCCACGATCAAGATACGGTACTCATCTTTTTTGAAAACTTCGGGGAGTTCTTTTTCACCATACCCTGTCAGTTGAGGTTCAGAAACACCATCAGGGTATGTCAAATCTTCAGGATCGATAATCTTGCCGGAAAAAGCCACAAGCACTTTTAGCTCTTGTTCGTACCCTTTTTCTTCGATATATGCTTCAAAAGCTTCAAAATAGCGTTTGGCGTGAAGCCGTGAAGAGGTAACGACCATCGCCTTGGCTTTACCGCCGATCTTGTGAGCGACAACACTACGAAAATGTTCGATTATCACTTCTGTTTTTTGCGCGATATTATGGGGGTGCAGATCGATGAACGACCGTATCGCTTTAGCCGCCTTTTTTTTGTTGACTTTTGGATCCTCTTCGATCGCTTTTGTAATCTTGACAAAACGCTCATAAGTCGTGTAGTTTTGCAATACATCGAGGATGAATCCCTCTTCGATCGCCTGTCTCATCGAGTAGAGATGTGTCGGCCTTGGTTTGCCATCATCCCCTGTCTCTCCGAAAATCGATAGCGTCTTCTCCTTGGGTGTGGCAGTGAATGCAAAAAAGGAGAGGTTGGACTGTTTTCCTCGGGCTTTTGCAGATTTTGCCACCATGTCGTTGATACGATCTTCATCATCATATTCATCCTCTTTCGTCACTTCATCAAGTACAGGCATCCCGAGGACTTCCTTCATCTTTTTACTCGCTTCTCCCCCCTGGGAGCTGTGAGCCTCGTCGATCAAAACGGCATAGTTTCGCCCCGGTATGTCACCGACTTTTTCAAGTATATAGGGGAATTTCTGAAGTGTCGTGATGATGATGGGGATACCTCTCGATATCGATTCGGCTAGCTGAGTGCTGTCTTTGTCGATCTTTCGCACGACGCCTGTTTTGTGTTCAAACTGATAGATGGTATCTTGTAGTTGTTTATCCAGTACCCGTCTGTCGGTGATGACGATCACCGAGTCAAAGACACGTTCATCCTGTTCGTCATGTAGGCTGGAGAGGCGGTAGGCCAGCCAGGCGATGGTATTGCTCTTTCCCGATCCGGCAGAGTGCTGTATGAGATAGTTCTGCCCGGCTCCCTCCTTACGTGCACGGTTACGCAGGAGTCGTACAGCATCGAGTTGATGGTACCTCGGGAAGATCATCTTCTCCTTGGTATAGATGCGTCCCTCAACAGTGATCTCCTCTTTTTGCAGGTGGATAAACCTGCCAATGATCTCCAGCAGGCTATCGCGCTGTAATATCTCTTTCCAGAAATACTCCGTTTTGTATCCGTCATCGTTTGGTGGATTTCCGGCTCCGTTGTTGTAGCCTTTGTTAAAAGGGAGCCAGAAGGTTTTGTTGCCTTCGATTTTGGTGCTCATATAGACCTCTTCGTCATCGAGAGCAAAATGCACCAATGCCCGCTTTTTGAAAGCAAACAGCAACTCTTTGGGGTCACGGGTGTTTCGGTACTGCCTTTTGGCATCGTCCGTACTCTGCCCGGTAAAATGGTTTTTGAGTTCTATGGTCAATACCGGTATGCCGTTGAGAACGATAACCAGATCGATCGACTTTTTGTCTTTGCGGCTGAAGTAGACCTGTCTTGCAACGGCAAGTCTGTTTTGTTCATACAGGGCGATCGTCTCGGGATTAAGTCGGCTTTCCGGCGCGAAATAGGCCATACGAAATTTGACGCCATAGTCGGTAAAACCGTTGCGCAGGACATCGAGACTGCCTCGCAAGTCAAGCTCTTTGTAGAGGCGCGCCAAGACACGTTTCTCGACATCCTCTCCGTGAATGGCAGAGATCTTCTCCCAGCGTTTAGGCTGTGTCTCACGCAAAAAGGCGATCACCTCCTCTTTGAACATTCCGATCTCAGCGCTATAGTCACTTCCTTCTATCTGCCGGTATCCACCATCTTTGCAGAGTGCATCTACGATAGCACACTCAAAGGTATTTTCAGTCGTTAAATTGTTCATCATCTACACCATTATTTTCTTCCAAAAATTTTCGGTATAACATCTCTTCAAAAATTTGTTTGAGCATAGACTGTTCCCTTATAGAAACGCCTTCTTTTAACTTCAAGTTATCACCGATGTAACATTTCTCTATAAAAGTCATATCAAAACTATTTACCGATGAAGGTAATTCACTTAATTTTTGAGGTATTGTTTCATTGAGCACTATTCCAGTGTCTGGATCAATGTATCTTACATGAGGGTTATTTTTATATGTAACATCTTTTCCTAAAAATGTTTTTTTACCATCGATAGATGGCCAAACTACTCCAAAAAATTCAGTTTCTCCAGGTGGATATATTTTGGCGAACTGTATTGCACCATCAATATAGTCATATTCTTCTTTCCTAATCATTTCAACAAGCACCTTCAGCGGTTCCATGTCAAATTCTCTTGAAAATTCTCTACCCAAGTTTCTTATTTCAGTTTTCAAAAGATCTTCTGCTACTTCAATTTCATCACCAATAAAAGCAAAAAGCTTTGTGTCCTGTGTGATCTCATCATGTCCAACAGCGTGCAGATCGTGCTTATATTCAAGTTTCCACAACCTAAACCTATTTTGTTTCCATGACCATCCACCAAACAAAAACTCAAAATTGCCAACAGCATCATCAAATGATTGTGTTCCATAACTTGTAATAGAATTAGACAAATCTGTAAAAAGGTTACTTAAATACTCAAGGATCTCTTCTATATCTGTACTTGGGCTTGATAAATGTTTGTCAAATTTTATAGAAGAAATTAAATTGAGAATGAGTGTGTATGTACGTTTCGTATCACCAGCAAAGCTTATCAAACAATCTTTTCTAGGCAATTCAAATAATTTAACACCATAATGCCATCTTTCTCCTGCAGACAGGCAGCTGTCTGTAGCAAAAATCATTTCCTGATTACCATTTTCTTCTCTAAGCCACGCAACGCACAACGACATCTCACTTCTCCTCCGCAACCTTGATCTTGCCCGTCACAACCTCACTGATCAGAGCAGCTCTATACTCTTTTTGCAGTGCGATGATCTTTTTAGTTTTTGCTATTTTTTGGTCTATTGTGGTAAGTTTTTCGTCAATAAACTTTACAATTGTATCCATCTCTTTCTGAGGAGGTAATGCAATAAAAAAATTATTTAAAACATTTATTGTCAACTGATTTACAGTGGACGTAAGAAACAATCCTGATTGGCCATTAAAAACTTGCGAATTAAAATATTTGGAAACAAACTTATAATACTTAGTTCTAAATACAGTCATAAAAGCACCAAATGTATTTCCCACCATACTTTCATCGATTGTAATATTTTTTCCAATCAGATTTCTGCTACCATTTCTTGAACATATTAAAATATCGCCTTTTTTGAGTTAAAGTAAAGTTTCGTGTGGCTATTTGGGGCCATTTCCCAGATAGTCAATGATCAATTTTCTCTTGAGATCCTGACTGATACCCCTCCTGTGAACTTTGAGAAGATCTTTCAATGGAGAGAAGACTCCTCCATCGAGTGTATTAGTAGTATTGGGGATTTTGAGTTCAGGATATCTCCGGTAGGTATAAAGCCAAGGAAGATGCCTTCTGAGACTGCGATAGGCGGAACGTAACCGTTTGTGTTTGTAGTGCCAGCCCCGTTTGGAATCATCTGGAACCTTCTCATCGAAAAAGCTCTGATGTCTGCTGAGCCAAGCATCCAGAAGAAGAGTGAATCTCCTTTGAGTGACCTTTCCCAGATAGCCTCCTATTCTCTTGAGATCTATTGAGGCTTTCATCCTTGGACTTCGAGTCAGATAACGGGTCAGAATGGCTTGTTGGTGAAAGTGGCACATTTGAACAGGGATATCTCTAAAGAGCCCAAATAATCCAGGTTTCCCATCGGTAACGACCGCTTTGATCTCATAGCCCTTTGCTTCGATGCTCTTTTGAAGCAGTAGGTACTCTTCCAGGGTTTCAGACGTGATGAAGCGGTATGCGATCACTTCCGATCTATGGGGATCTTTTGCGACAAGTACACCGAATTTATCCTGACGTTTCCCGAAAAAGGTGGCATCTATGACCAGGACGACAGGTCGGGGATGACGTCCTCTTACAGAGGGTCCGTATTGATGGATTCTCTCTTGAATCCAGGCACGGGAATGCCCATATTCTTTGGCCAGTTCCTTGAGTGTCTTTCGGTGATAGAAATACTCTTCAAAAAGGCGGCGAGTCAATCGTCTCTGACGCCTCGAGGAAGAAAAGGTCCGACGGCATTCAAGGCAATAGTAGCGTTGTATTCCACGGAAGTGACCGTACTTTTTTGTGTGTCTCGAATCGCAATAGGGACACTTTTTTACAAGCCATCTGTAAAAAAGTCCTTTTTAAACCCCATATTACCGAAGTTCTTAAAGGTTTTTAGACACACGTTTCTTTACTTTAGGTCCCTTTTTTCAATAATAATTTTTCTGGAATACTTGTTTCTACATAAACACAATCTTTAAGACTCAATTTATTATTTTGTATATTTGATGATCTTAATACCAATTTCCCAGATTTATCATATACAATTTCTTCAGGTTTATATGTTAAATCAATAATTGCTTCACCAATAAATTTTAATCGCTTCACATCCCAATGCTCCGGTATCTCCCCAAGCCATGGAATACCGCTCTTTTTCATCGGAACATCGGGGTCGATTCCTTTGGTGACGGCATAGTTAATGACGGCACGCTTCTCCTCTTCATAGAGATCAAGCAAACGCTCTTTCTGGGCGATCAGCGTATCGATCTCTACTGTTTTCCGATCAAGAAATTTTGCGATGGTTTGTTGTTCTTTAATATCTGTTGGAATTGCAATATTTTCATTAAGATAACTTCCTATATCAAGATTTTGAATTCCAGTTGTCTGTTTGATAGATCTAGTATTAACCCTAAAAGAATACAAGGCTGTGAAATAATACAGGAGAAACCTATTGTCGATCATTTTTTTATTGGTGAATAGTTTTCCTATAAAATTAGAATAAACTGCTCTTTCATCCAAATCATTTTGTATAACACGACCGACAGTTTGTTTCTCGCCTCCTCCTGATTTCTCGATAAGAAGATCACCAAAGTTGAGCTAAAGCGGCTTTTCGGGTTGCTAAAAACCTTTCAGAACTTCGGTAATATGGGCTTTAAAAAGGACTTTTTTACAGATGGCTTGTAAAAAAGTGCCCTGTATGCGGTTCCCGGCAGACGAAAAAGAATGGGAAAAGAGCTGGAATTCAGCGCTATTTATGTCTAAACTGTCGGCATAGTTTTTCTTCAAGTAGACGTCCCTCCAGAATACAGAAACAACTCTTTAATGCCTACTTCTATGAACACCAAACGCGCAAAGCCTTATCTCGGACCTATCATAGAGATCGGGTGTGGATTCAACGTCAGATTCATAGCTATGAACCACGAAAGAGCTTAGCTCGTCCCAGACCGATCACGCTGGTTATCGATGCGACATTTTTCGGAAAACGGGTCAAAGGCTTTGGTGTACTTGTGGCCAAGGATGTCCTGAGTGGCCAACCGGTAGCGTATCGTTTCATTCAAACTGAAACGCTTTTTGAATATGCAATGATCCGGCAAAACCTTCTCGATCAGGGCTTTGTGATTCAGGCAGTGACCGTCGATGGGCGACGGGGATTATTTGGGCTCTTTGCCGACCTTCCGGTTCAAATGTGCCATTTCCATCAACAGGCGATATTGACCCGTTATCTAACACGCAAACCTACCTATCAAGCCTCCAAGGATCTCAAATGTATCGCCTCCTATCTTGGCCAGACAACTCTCTGCCGTTTTCGCTATATGCTGGAAGCCTGGCTTCTACGACACAGGAAATTCTATGAAGAGAAAACCCCGGATGATTCTCCACGTGGATGGCATTACACCCATGATCGACTCCGCTCGGCCTATCGAAGTCTTGAACGCAATCTTCCTTATCTCTTCACCTACAAAACCCACCCTAATCTTGACATCGCCAATACGACCAATGCACTCGATGGTGGACTTTTCTCACCGCTGAAATCCTTATTGAAAATCCATCGGGGTATTGGAGACTCTATGAAGAAGAAACTCATCACTGATTTCCTAGAAAAAGCAATGAAATAGCAACCCGAAAACCCGCTTTAAGTCCCAAAGTTCAATACCTTGGAATGAAGTTGGTTGTCATCTATATTTCTTATAGTTAAATTGCTTTTGTCGACACCTAAACTCTCCATATCAAAATCTGCAACACGTATACAAATGACATCATTTTCATCATTTTGAGCTTCAGAACCCCAAACGCCATTACTTGTTTTAGGTATCAGGGTTTTTAATCTATAAATCACCCAATGCTCCGGTATCTCCCCAAGCCATGGAATGCCGCTCTCTTTGTAATGATTGTACCGAGTCATAGCACTCATCACATCTTCTCCTCTTTGCTCTCTACCCACAACGTACGCGCTTTCCAGTCCTCTGGAAAGCCCATATTGTAAAGCGGAACATCAGGATAGGCAGCAAGCAGTCGCATCAGCTCACCGCGAAAATCATACTCATCTCCATCGATCGCCTCAAGCAGATAGCGGATCATACTCAGAACAAAAAAGATTTTGCGGTTGTTCAGTCCGCTAAAAGCAGGGTTCCCGCGAGGAACCATAGGGCGAATCGCCAAGAGTTTGTTCCAGGTACGGGCATGATGGGCACAGAGGTTGCGCACATAGGTCAGCGAATGCAGCCATCCCGCCAGGACTTTGGCATTCAGATTCACCGAATCAGCGATTTTTTGTTGTACCGGGGCTCTGAGATTGCCATAAAGCCGAGAAAGCGTACTAAAAGAGATCACCTCCACCATCATCCACACCGGCAGATAATCTCCATCATATTTCGAGAAAAAATGGGTGACAAAAACCTCTTTTGAGCGATCCACATCCCGTCGTATCGCCTCCAAGATCGAAGCGTGTTTTTCCAAATCGTGCATTTTGGCGCTCTTGGTATAGCCAAAGGCTCCCAGAGTAGGTTCCATCGCTGTGTGATAGGCATACGTCGTACGGAAATAGACTTCAAGCTTTTCCATCGCATAAAAGATAAGATTGCGAAGCTTTTTATCAAAATAGTAGAGGCGTATCACCTGTTCAAAAGTCGTTCCCTCTCTGAAGCAGTGCGATGCATCATCCTGAAAAAAGCGCATATAGGCACTGAGACGGTAATAATTGATTTGGGCGAGCTTTAATTCAGCGTAAGCAGAATTGGGAACGATCAGCCCTCTCTCTTGGAGCAGGTGAACTTGTTCTGAAAAAGTTAATGGGGATTTCGTATAGGAAAGCTTCATAAAATCTCCCCGATTTGCACATTGCCAAAGGCAAGAGGTGGAGGAGATATGTTGAGACTATTATACAATACCAGTGCACTAATGTCAAGTCCATTGACCTGATCAAGTCTCATTGAAGCACCTGTCTCTCTAGTTCTCGACTACTCTCCTCCAGTGCCAAAATATCAGCCCTGATAGCATCGAGTGAGCGTAAGGGTTTGAACTCGTAGAAATATTTGTCGAAGTTGATCTCATAGCCTATTTTTGTTTTGCTCTCATCGATCCATGCATCGGGCACATGAGGAAGCACTTCTCTTTCGAAATACTCCTCAATGCTCTGAGGCACCAAGTTCCCCTCTTCATCCTCGCGCAAAAAGGGGATGTTTTCTGTATCTCGCAGCTCTTTGTCGGGCTTGGGTCTGCCCTTGGTATCTGTGACGATATTACCGGCTTCATCTCGCAAGGGTCGCTCTACCGTCACGCGCCAATACCCGAAATAGTCATTGGGGAAGATCTTGACAAACTCTCCTTCCTCAAACTCACCGTAGAGCTTCGTGATGTAGTTGATCCCCCGTTCATCATCATTAGTCGGGATCCGCTTTCGCTTGTCTCCCAAACTGCGAGGCATCTTCTCCCAAAAGCGGTTGAAGTCTCTTTTGCCCTCTTCCATCAGTGCTTCATCTTTGCTGCCTGTGGCGTTGATGAGTTGGATCTTTCCTCGGCACTTTGCATCTTTTTGGTTGTTTAGCACCCAGATGTAGGTTGCAATGCCGGTATTGTAAAAGAGCTGATCTGGCAATGCCACGATCGCTTCGAGCCAGTCATTCTCGATAATCCATCGGCGGATGTTACTCTCTCCGCTTCCCGCCTGACCGGTAAAGAGCGGCGAACCGTTAAAAACGATGCCTATACGGCTGCCTTCAGGCTTCATCTTGGAGATCATATGTTGTAAAAAGAGCAATGAACCGTCGTTGATCCTCGGCAGCCCGGCCCCAAAGCGACCGGCAAAGCCCAAATTTTCATACTCGGCTTTAATCGTCTTGGCTGCCTTTTTCCACTCAACCCCAAAAGGAGGATTGGAAAGCATATAATCAAACTTCTCGTCTCTGAGACCATCGACGGTAAAAGTGTTTCCAAATTTGATATTGGATGGATTCTCCCCCTTGATCAACGTATCAGATTTGCAGATGGCATAAGACTCCGGATTGATCTCCTGCCCGAACAACTCCAACTTGGCATCGGGATTGAGCCTTTTGATGTGATTCTCCCCGATAGAAAGCATCCCGCCCGTTCCGCACGCAGGGTCGTAAAGTGTCTTGACGATACCCTCTTTGAATATCTCCCGATCACTGTTGAAAAGTAGATTGACCATCAGTTCAATCACTTCTCTGGGTGTGAAGTGTTCACCGGCTGTCTCGTTGCTTTGCTCGGCGAATTTACGAATCAACTCCTCAAAAATATACCCCATCTGCATACTGTCCACATCGTCAAAAGGCATCTCGGCAAAGGCTTTGACCACCTGATAGAGTAGATCTGATTTTGGGTCATCCATCCGATCGATCTGATCGTCAAAATTGAAATACTCGATGATCTCTCGAGCATTGGAAGAAAATCCATTGATATAATTACGCAGATTCATCGCTACATTATTGGGGTCAGCGACAATTTTCGCAAAGTCAAAACGGCTTCGATTGTGAAAGTTGTAGCCTGCAATCTTGTTGAGATAGAGATCTTTGGCATTCTCAGACATTTTCTCTACACGGGGCAATGCGGCAAGTACCTTTTCTTTCGTAGGTGCCAGTACTGCATCGAGACGCCGCAGCACCGTCAGAGGCAGAATCACTTTACCATAGTCGGAACGTTTATAATCACCACGCAACAACCCGGCAATATCCCAGATCAGGTCAGCTTTTTGTTTGAAATTCGTCATAAATGTACCTTAGTGAATTCAATATAATATAATTGGTTTTATAAACTAAAATTATTGCTAAAAGTCAAAGCTGCTTACTCAGCTCCACATTGACCGTCCCGCTCGAGCCGACACTAATCTCTTTGGCGACGCGGATATTCTGGGGGGTGTCATAACCGCACTCCTGACCGCAGCGGACCACACCGATGAGATAGTAGCGTCCTGCCGGCACACCGTAGAAGGCGAAGTGCCCCGTCGCGTCGGAAGTGGTGAAGCGGAGGTAATTGAAGAGCCGCGGATCGGCCTTGTCCATTTTCCGTCCGCCCAGGTAACTCTGCTCATACCACTGGCGGGAATAGCTGGTGACCGGATTGAGATAGAGGCGGGTCTGTTTACCGACGATGCGCTGACCCGAGGCGGTCACGACATAGATCGTCCCGGAGACCGTCGCATTGCCGGTGCGTGCCAGGCGATTGTACTCTTCCTGGGGAAAGGGGATACGGGGAACCGTCCCCTCGCTCTGGACTGTCGTATTGAGGTCCGAAACATCCACGGTGCTCTGCTGCGTGCCACTTCCCGATTCGCCGTTGAAATTGGGAAGGATCAGCTCCTGATGCACACAGCCGCTGAGAGCCAAGGCAAAAAACAGCGCAGCCAGACTCTTGAGAATTTTTGACATCGGCTTTCCTTTTTTTTCAAATATATTGATAATAATCTATGTTTTTGACAAGATCGTGTAATGCGCATAATTATACCCCAAGAAGATTAGAGGGGATAAATGGAAAGAAATTTCTACTTCCCCAGACAGAATTCACCGAACATTCGGTCAAGTATCTGTTCACTCTCGTAGGGGCGTGTGATCCGGGAGATAGCCTGGACCGCCTCCTGGATGTGATAACTGAAAAACTCCAACTCCCCCTGTTTCAGCGGTGCGACCGCTTCCCGAATCTGACGGGCGCACTCCTCCACCGCTTCGATCTGGCGTTCCGAAGCGAGCATGAGCTCCTCATCCTGCCCCAGCGCGTCCAAACGCCTCTGAAGCTCCTCCATCAAATGGCTGAAGTCGCGCCGGGCGCTGATCTCCAGCGGATGAAACTTCTCCAGACGCGGCTCCTCCAGACGCCGGGGCAAGTCGGTTTTGTTCAGAGCCACGATGAGCTCTTTGTCCCGGAGGGCTTCGATCCGCTCGAGAATCCGCTCATCTTCCCTCTCCCAGGGACGGGAAGCGTCGAAGAGGGCGATGACCACCTCCGCCTCTTCCAGGGAAGCCAGGGAGCGTTCCACTCCGATGCGCTCCACCCGGTCTTCGGTCTGGCGGATGCCTGCGGTGTCGATGATCCGCACGATATGCGAACCGATACGGATCTGCTCTTCGATGGTGTCCCGGGTCGTGCCGGCGACGTCACTGACGATCGCCCGCTCGTAACTGAGCATCGCATTGAGCAGAGAACTCTTGCCCACATTGGGCTTGCCCACGATCGCCACGCGAAAGCCTTCGATCAATCCCCGGCGCCTGCGGCTGCTCTGCACGATCCGCTCCAGGGAATCCTTCAACTCCACGAGCTGCGCCTCCAGGCCCCGGATCAGATCCTCGGGGATATCCTCCTCGGCATAATCGATCATCACCTCCGAATGGGCCAGGGCCCGCAGAAGCTTTTCGCGGCTCTCCTCGACAAAACGCCCCAGCTCCCCTTTGATCTGCCGAGCCAGAATCCGGGCCGCATCGGCACTCTTGGCTTCGATCATCTTGGCGATGGCTTCCGCTTCGCTCAAGTCGATCTTGCCGTTGAGAAAAGCCCGCTTGCTGAACTCTCCCGGTTCGGCGAGGCGTGCCCCATGACGACGCGCGCTCTCCAGGATCTGCTCCGCCACCACCAGGCCGCCGTGGACCTGGAACTCCACGATCTCCTCCCCGGTGTAGGAGTGGGGAGCCTGAAAACGCAGGACGATCCCCCGGTCGATCAGAACCCCTTCGGCATCGAAGAGGTCACAGAGCTGGGCATATCGGGGGGTGAAGGTAGCTTTGGGAGCGATCTTGCGGGCGATGTCGAGGGATTGGGGGCCGCTGAGGCGGATGATGGAGATGGAGGCGACACCGTGAGCCGTGGCGATCGCCGCGATGGTGTCGTTCATTTCCTGCGGCTGTTGAATTCGTTGATGAGGACGTAGCGTCCGCCGTCACGCTGCCGTTTGATGGCGACATACTTGTCGGGGAACTCCTCTCTCAGCTGCTCCAGGGCGATCTGCACCAGAATTCCGTCCAGAGGGCGGGTGCGTCCCCACCCCTCCTGACGGACATGCTCGATCACCGGCTGGATATGATGGCGGATCATCTCCTGCTGGGTCGAGAGGAACTGGGCAACCTCCAGTTTGACGAAGAGGCCGTAGCTGCTGTGGATCCAATTGTAGAGCAGATAGGAGAGCGCATTGTAGCGGTACCCCTCTTTGCCGATGAGCAGCGCCGCATCCTCTCCGTCGAGGAAGATGTAGGCAGTCCCCTCCATCACATCCACTTCGACGGTGTCGATATCGAAGCAGCTCTGCTCCATCATATCCCGGATCGTCTCCTCTATCTCCCGGGCCAGGGCCTCTTCACTCTTTTCCGTCTCGGATCCGGCTTCCTGAGCCGATCCTGCCGACTCTTCGGAGAAGAAACGGTCGAGGATCTCTTCGGAACTGTTCGCTTCCTCTTCGGTCTCCTCGACCTCTTCTACCGCCTCTTCGACGGCCGAAGGGGCTTCCTCCTCCTTCACACTTACCGGCTCTTCCCGTGCCGCTTTGGACTCTTGCTTTTCGGGAACAACTGAAGGTTCGGTGTACGGCGCAGCTTCGGATGCGCGGGGCTCCGCCATCGCGACGATGATCGCCGGCTTGGAAAAAAGTCCCAGAAATCCTTTGCTGGGATACTGGACGATCTCATATTTCAACTCGGTCATAGAACAACCGAACGTGTCACAGGCAATGCGGTAGGCGGCTTCGAGGGTGGGGGCTTCGATCTTTTTCACGACAGCCTCCTCAACTCTGTTTTTTCGCCGCTTTGAGCTTGGCCTTGTGCTTATCGTAGACCCGGTTGATGTAATACTGCTGGGCAATGGAGAGGATGTTGTTGGTCAACCAGTAGAGCACCAGACCCGCAGGGAAGGTCAGGAAGAAGAAGGTCATAATGACCGGGAACCATTTGAAGATCTTCTGCTGCATCGGATCGGTCATCGTGTTGGGAGTAATGTGCTGCTGGATAAACATCGTCACACCCATCAGGATCGGGAGAATAAAATAGGGATCCTGCCGGGAGAGGTCGTGGATCCAGAGGATCCAGGGAGCCCCCTGGAGCTCGTCAGCATTGAGCAAAACTCGATAGAGGGCGAAGAAGACCGGGATCTGCAGCAGCATCGGCAGACACCCGCCCATCGGGTTGGCACCGTGCTTCTTGTAAAGCGCCATCATCTGCTGATTCATTTTGGCGGGATCGCTTTTGTACTTCTCTTTGATCTCTTTCATCTTGGGCGCGAGATCCTTGAGCTTCTGCATCGAGAGGAGCCCTTTGTAAGAGAGGGGGAAGAGCACGAGCTTCACCAGCAGGGTAAAGAGAACGATCGCCCATCCCCAGTTGCCGACAAAATTGTAAATCGCCAGCATGATCCGGAAGAAGGGTTTGGCCAGGAAAGTAAACCAGCCGAACTCGATGGCATCGGTCAAACGGGGATCGAGACTCTCGAAGAGTTTCCACTCTTTGGGGCCCACATAGCCGTGGAGTTGGAGGCTCGAGTCTGTCACGACAAAAGGAAGGGGATCTTTTTTCTCGTCGGGAGTGATGATGACGGAAAAAGGCTTTTTAAAATCGAAAAAGAGGGACGCGTAATAACGATCAAACGAGGAGAGAATCGTCGCATCGGGGATTTTGACAGTCTGATCGGCCTTTCCATCCTCGACGGTCGTGATGACCCCCTTGGAGTTACGGACCAGTACACCCCGAACGATCATATAGCGGGAGTGATCGGCTTCGGGGCGGTGGCCGGTGGTGATGAAGTAGGGAACCTTGCGGCTGAGCTCGACCTTCAGGTCATAGTGCCCTTCGGGATAGAAGGTCAAAGTCTTCGTAAGGGTAAGTTGGGGAAGCTTCTGAGTCAGAGTCAGGACCGCTTTGCCTGAACGGGCATCGAGGGTGCCGGCAGAAGCGCTGTAGGGAACTTCGAAAGCCGCTTTGTTGATCGCAGGGTCTTTGAAACGCACTTCCAGGGGCCGGGTGCGCTTGGGATCGATGAGATCCAGAGGCTTCCCGTCATCCTGGCGATATTTGGGCTCTTTGAGCACGGCACTGACGATCCGGCCGAACTGGTCGAATTTCAGCGTATATTTTTTGGTTTCGACGGTGCTGATGACTTTGTCCACACTGACCGGCGCAGCGGTCTGGGCGGCGGGTGCGGTACCCGCCGAGGCTTCGGGGGCCGTACCGGAAGCGGCAGGTGCCGGGGCCTGGGGAGCCTGAGAGTGCTGAGCGGCCTGAGCGGAAGGGGCGGCGGTGCCGTTTTGATCCACCGTCGCTTTATGTTGGGGCATCAGATAGCTGAAGCCTATCAATATGACGAAGGAGAGTACGAGAGCGATCATCAACCGCTTATTCATATCCATCTGTTCCAAAATAGTGCCTTTGAGAGTAATTTACGAATAGGGCGGGATTATACCCTCTTTTGGATTACAATTTTATGGAGGATCGAAGCTGAAATATGGGGAGGGTTTTAGAGTGGGAGGAAATTCAGGAACGGACGGCACGTCGCGCTGAAGGCTGAATAGCCCCGGAGCGTTCCAACGCCTTGCTCCACGCCTGTTGCAACTCTGCGTACTCTACGTCGAGGATCGCCGCTTTGGCCACCAGAATGTAACTTCCGGGCCGATACTCGGCGATCCGTTCCTGAAAGAGCGCTCTAAGGCGGCGTTTGGCACGGTTGCGCGCGACCGCTTTGCCTACCTTTTTCCCGGCGACGAAGGCGACACTGTATCGCGAGCCCTTTTGGTAGAAAAGGACAAACCAGGGAGTGTGCCATACCTTGTCGGCGCGTCGGTAGACCCGGTCGAAATCACGCTGCTGCGTGATACGCTGGAATCGGTTTAGACGGCCAATCTTTTTCTACCTTTGGCGCGGCGGGCATTGATAACCTTGCGGCCGTTCTTGGTTTTCATACGGGCACGGAAACCGTGGGTTCTTTTTCTGGGAGTGTTGTGAGGTTGATAGGTTCGTTTCATTTGGATATCCTTTGAATAGTCATTTCTCCATCCCTTCTCAAAGGGGAGGAGGGAGAAAAATATGGACGGGATTTTATCGGAAAAGAGCTTAATGAGAGATGATAGAGTCAGCAGGGCAAAACCCGCCTTCATCGCCGATGCCCACCTGGGGAAACTCGCCCGCCATCTGCGCTTCGGCGGTTGGGATACCCTCTACTTCCCCTCGATCGCCGACGGGGAATTGCTGAACCTGGCACGAATACAGGAGCGGATCCTGCTGACCCGTGACCGGGGGATCCACCTCGGAAAGGGGGTTCGGCTTCATCGCCTCGAGGCCGAAGAGCTTCTCCCCGCGCTAATAGAGTTGGCCGAAACCTTCGACCTCGCGGATACCTACGATCCCTTCACCCGCTGTATGGTTTGCAACACTGAGCTCCAGCCCATCGAAGCCGATGCAGTAAGAGGCAAAGTCCCACCCCTTGTCAGCCGACATTTCCACACATTCAAAACCTGCCCCCATTGCCAGCGCATCTACTGGCCGGGCGACCACTACCAAAGAATGCTCGAAGAGTGGAAAGAGATATTCACCCAAGTCCAAAACAAGTAAGCACCACCAAACTACCTATTCCCCCGAACAGCTATTCTCCATTCTCAATTTTCAATTCTCCATTATCCGGTTACTCATTACTCATTACTCGGTTGCTCGGTTATTCAATTACTCTAACCCTCCCCTTGCTCCGCCGCACCAGCGTGTCCCTTCGGAGCCACTCCTCCAGGAGCGCCCGGCGCTCCGGTTCGGGCATCCGCGCCTCTTCGTAATAGCCCGCCGCTTTGCGCTGGCGTTCCGCTTCGTAGAGGATCAGCGCCGCGGCGACGGAGATGTTGAGGCTCTGGACCATCCCGTGCATAGGGATGATGACCGAATGGCTGGCCTCCGCCAAAACTTCGGGAGAGACCCCTTCCCTCTCGTTACCGAGAACCAGCATCGTGGGACGGGTATAGTCGACATCACGAAAATCGAGGCTGGCCTCCTCCAGATGGGTCACGACGATCTGCATCCCCTCCTCCCGTTTTTTCCTCAAAAATTCGGCACGCTCTTCATAAGGGATTCGGTGACGGCGGAGCCAACGATGGGCCCCCTGGGTCACCAGGGTATGGACGGGGACATGTTGGGGATTGTTGCGGGCATAGAAGATATCCAGCACTCCGACGGCATCGGCGGTGCGGATCACCGCCGACATATTGCGGCTGTCGTGGACATCATCGAGAAAAATTTGCAGGCAGGGTTGTTTGGCCGCCAAAAGCGCTTCGATCCGCGCCAGACGTTCGGGAGTAACCAATCGGGTAAGTCGCTCTTTCACCTAGGCTCCGATGCTTGATTTTTTCGAAGGAACGGAGTAAAATTGCGCTCCTTCTACGCTGATATAGCTCAGCTGGCTAGAGCACTTGATTCGTAATCAAGAGGTCGCGGGTTCGAGTCCCGCTATCAGCTCCACTTTCATCTTCTTTTATTACTCTAGCAATCATTAGACCATTATTTTTGTTATGGAGCTTTCATTCGATGGCGACAAAGGAGCACCCAACCCCACAGGGGCACTTTTTAGCCGTCTCCTTTGCCTTCGGCAAAAACGGAGCGTCGTGCGGAGCTACCGACTCAAAGCAGTTTGAGTCGGCTTTACACTCCTCCTGTTTGCGACTGCCAGAGTTATCGAGTGAAAGCTCCACCTGATATGAAGAAAATTCCTACCAATATATTAAAGATCCTGTTCGATCACTTTCTTGAATTCTCCGAAATAGACCTCTTTGAGCTTATCCAGAGGCATTACCACATCGTTGACCTTCAGTTCTTCACCGCCGACGGTACCGATGGGTTGGACTTTGAGCCCCAGGTCCATCGCCAGACGACCGAGCTCCTGAAGTTTGTCGGGAGCCACTTCGAGGATCGCCCGGCTCTGGGTCTCGTCGAAGATCCAGCGGCTGTCGGGGAAATCGATCTTCACATCGGCTCCCTTGCCGCTGCGGGCCGCCATCTTGGCCAGAGCGATCGCCAGGCCGCCGACGTTGACATCTTTGGCGGCGCTGAGGAGCTCTTCTTTATTGGCCTGGGCCACCAGCTGCCAGAGCCGCGCTTCAGCGGCGTAGTCGATATCAGCCAGGCTGCCGGCGATGGCTCCGCAGACCTCTTTCATATAGAGCGATCCGCCGAATTCCCCTTTGGTCTCGCCCACCAGCACCAGGGTATTGCCCTCCTGCTGGAAATGGCTCGGCAGGACCCGGTATTCGCTGTCGTTGACGCCAACCATCGCGATGGCGGGGGTGGGGAAGACACTCACACCGTTGGTCTCGTTGTAGAGAGAGACGTTGCCGCTGACGACGGGGGTCTCCATCTCGCTGCACGCCTCTTTGATCCCTTCGCACGCCTGGGCGAACTGCCACATCACTTCGGGGTTCTCGGGGTTGCCGAAGTTGAGGCAGTCGGTGATCGCCAGAGGCCTGGCGCCGCTCATCGCGACGTTGCGCCCACTCTCCAAGACCGCCAAGGCTGCCCCTTTGAAGGGGTCGATATAGCAGTAACGGGGGTTGCAGTCACTGCTCATCGCCAGGGCGACGCCGGTCTCTTTGACCCGGATCACGCTGGCGTCCAGGCTGCCGGGGTGCTTCTCGGTATTGGTCTGGACCATCGAGTCATACTGCTCGTAGACCCATGCCTTGTCCACCACCTCTTCGCTGGCGACGAGCTTCTCGAAAGCTTCCTGGTTTTCCACCCGGTCGAAATCGTCAATCGTAACTCCGGCGATCTCGTCCAGGTAGGCGGGGCGCTTGGTGGGGCGGTCGAGGATCGGCGCCTCTTCACTGACGGGGTCCACCGGGACATCGGCTACCTTTTCGCCGTGCCAGAAGAGCTCCATCCGTCCCGTATCGGTCACTTCCCCGATCACGGCGCAGTCGAGATCCCACTTCTCGAAGATCTCCATGATCTTCTCCTCGGTCCCTTTGCGGGCACAGATGAGCATCCGCTCCTGGGATTCGCTGAGCATAAACTCGTAGGGAGTCATTCCCTCTTCTCGGGCGGGGACCTTGTCCAGATGCATGATCATCCCGCTGCCGCTTCGCCCCGCCATCTCGAAGGAGCTGGAGGTGAGCCCTGCTGCCCCCATATCCTGAATCCCGATGACGTAATCGGTCTTGAAGAGCTCCAGGCACGCCTCGAGCAGGAGCTTCTCGGTAAAGGGGTCGCCCACCTGGACCGTGGGGCGCAGCTTTTTGGACTCTTCGGTGAAACTGTCCGAGCTCATCACCGCCCCGCCCAGGCCGTCGCGGCCCGTTTTGGAGCCCACATAGATGACCGGGTTGCCCACTCCTTCGGCTTTGCCGTAGAAGATCTCGTCGGCTTTGGCCAGCCCCAGGCTGAAGGCGTTGACCAGGATGTTGCCGTTGTAGCAGCTTTCGAAGCTCATTTCGCCGCCGATGGTGGGGACCCCCATACAGTTGCCATAGCTGCCGATTCCCTCGACGACTCCACGAACCAGATGGCGCTGGTAGCGCTCGGTCTCCCCTTCGCCGTCGATATCGCCGAAGCGCAGGGAGTTGAGATTGGCCACGGGGCGGGCTCCCATCGTAAAGATATCACGCAGGATTCCGCCGACTCCGGTCGCAGCCCCCTGAAAAGGCTCGATATAGCTGGGGTGGTTGTGGCTCTCCATCTTGAAGACCGCCGCCATCCCGCCGCCGATATCGATGACTCCCGCATTCTCACCCGGCCCCTGGATCACCCAGGGGGCTTTGGTGGGGAAACCGTTGAGATACTTTTTGGAAGATTTGTAGGAGCAGTGCTCCGACCACATAGCGCTGAAGATCCCGATCTCCACCAGATTGGGCTCACGTCCGAGGATCTGTTTGATATGCTCGTAATCTTCCCGGCTCAGCTTGTGGGCGGCAAGAACCTCATCGATCTTTTCCAGGGCTTGGGTGCTGCTCATTGGATTCCTTTGGCATCGTAGGTAAAAGTGGGGATATTTTACTCAAAAGGGGCTAAAGGGACAAAGGGGGAGTAAATTGAGAATGGAGAATGGAGAATTTGGATCTTGAGAAATGAGCAACCGAGTAACCGAGCAACCGAGCAATTTAGTAACTAGTAATTTTTATCCGCTGCCATAACGACCAACGACCAACGACCAACGACCAACGACCAACGACCAACGACCAACGACCAACGACCAACGACCAACGACCAACGACCAACGACCAACGACCAACGACCACGCCGACGATTTAATCCAAAGGCTGTATAATATTTCATCACAGCATCAGAGGAGACGCATGGGTCGATCGTCCGTAGTTCCGTGCCGGAGTATGGCGGTGGAACAGATAAGGCACGGTTTGGAGTTGACGCAAAAGCTCCAGATCGCATCCATCCTCTGGGGGGAGCCCCATACCGGCAAGCGCACCCTGGTCTATGAGCTTTTCCCCGAGCTTCCCACCATATCGGGCCGTGACGAAAAGGGGCTCCTCGCGACACTGGAGCGGGAGCAGGCACTCATCATCACCGAGTTCGAAGCGGTCCACCGCCCCTCGGAGCTCGATTTCCAAAACAAGCGGATCATCGCCATCGCCGATCAAAGCATCGAAGCGGCTCTTCTGGATGAGAAGTTCGCCTTCATCTACCGTATGCCCCCGCTCCGTGAGCGGCCGGAGGATCTGGAGGTGCTTACGCGCCACTTCGCCGAAGAGGCCCGCCGGGATCTGATGCTCTCCGAAGCGATCGCCCCCCGGGAAGCCTATCTCGACCTTACCGAGAACCTCCGATCTCTACGGGCCTCGATCTACCGAGATATGCTCCTGCAATCCCTGGATGCCGAGGAGCTGGAGCGGGCTCTGGAACACCATTTCGACACAAACCTGGAGGGCAACAATGCCTATCGGGAGAATCTCGGACTCCTAGAGCGGCCTCTGCTTCGCGCCGGATTGAGGAAATACGGCTCCCAGCTCAAACTCGCCGAGGCCCTGGGGATCAATCGGAACACTTTGAGAAAGAAACTGCATGAGCATCGAATCGATTGATTGGCAATTCATCCTCGAAAGCGACATCTCCCCCCTAATCGTCTTCGATCACAAGGGGCACATCCTCTGGCTCAACGAAGCAGCGGAGATCCTGCTGGGTTACACCGACCACAAGGAGCTCTTCAAGCTGGCACTCACCCACGCCCCCAAAGATTTCGGCCATCAGACGATCCTGAGGGAGCTTCACTACCGCCAGTTGAACTTTTACGCTTTTCAAGTCGCCTACAACTCCGAAGAGTGGATCGCCCTGCGTCTCTACTACCGGCCCAAAGCCCACGAAGAGCGCCACATCGACCCCGACAGGCTTCTTCCGACCAACCTCAACCTCCTGCTCGAAGCGGCCATCGGGATCTTCCGTATGGAGTATGACCGGCCCCTGAGTCTGCTGGTGGATCAGGAGCTTCCCGAGAGCCGCATTGACCAGAACGGCTTTTCCAAACTCCTGCGCAAAGTCCTGGAGAGCTTCCGGGAATCGGAGCGGATCGATGGCTCCTTCAAAATGACCCTGGGGGAATTTATCCGGATCGACGCCAAGCGCTATCCGGTGCTGCGGCTCATCCTCCGGGGAGATCATCGTCTCATCGAGGGGGATCCCGACATAGAGCGGCTGGCCGATTCCCTGCAGATCTCCGCCTTTCTGGAGCCCGATTCGGTAACGCTGGATATCCCTTTTATCCGATAAGCGTTTCCCGAGAAGATGGGGCGTGCCATCGAGGAGCCGAAAATCGATGCCCCGGCAAACCCTTTCAAGGGAATATCTCCACACTCCGGTAGAATTTTATCTATGAAAAGAAAAGTATTGATTCTCCTGGGCTCCGGCCTCTTTTGGATGCAGGGGTGTACCAGTATCGTCACCGCACCCATCGATGTGGCCAGCTCTGTCGTTGGGGCGGGCTTTCATATGGTCGGAGCGGCCGGCGGAGCCGTCGTCGATACCGTCAGCGGCGGCAAAGACGAGGAGTAACAAAGGCTATATGAACCTGGTGAGGCGACTTTAGTCGTACAATAAACAGCCCTTGAATTGAAAAAGTGTTTTTCAGCGACTGAAGTCGCTGCCCCTCGATACGGTAGTTTTTCCGGGAAAGAGTCCCCTATTTCACCGAAGCCAGTTTTCGCCGCATATAGGCGATCTTCTCCTGCAGCGGCAGATTCTTCGGACAGTGGTCTTCACAGGAGAGAAGGCTCATACAGCCGAAGATCCCCGCATCATCCCCCACCAGTTCATAGAAGTCTGCATCATTGCGCTCGTCGTGGGGGTCGGCCTCGAAGCGGGCGATCCGATTGAGCCCCACCGCGCCTACGAAATCCGGCCGCATCAGCGCCGTGGCGCAAGCGGCCACGCAGATCCCGCACTCGATACAGCGGTCCAATTCGAAGGTGGCATCGGCGCGATCGGGCTCCACCGGAGCTTCGATGCGACTGTAGTTTCGCTCCTCCTGCTTATGGACCCAGCTCTCCACCCGGCGGCTCATCCGATCCATCCATTGCCCGGTGATCACCGAGAGATCTTTGATGAGCTCGAAAGCCGGCATCGGCATCAGGCGGATCTTCCCCTCCGGGTAGTCGGCGGTGCGGGTCCGGCAGGCGAGCAGTGGTTTGCCATTGACCATCATCCCGCAACTGCCGCAGATGCCCGCCCGGCAGACAAAGTCGAAAGCCAGGTCCGGGTCCAGATCCTCCCGGATCATATTCAGGGCCACGAAAAGGGTCATCCCGGGGGTTTCCCGGATCTTGTAGGTAGCCAGATGAGGCTTGGACTCGGGATCGGTGGGGTTGTATTTCAATATTTCAAAGGTCAGCTCCCGCCCCTCGCTCTGATCGCTCGTTATGATCTTGGTCTTAGGCATATCCCACCCCCAGGCGTTCGTTTTTGGCTTTGTAATCTTCCGGCAGCTCGAAGGGCATCAGCGCCTCCTGAATTTCGAAGCGATCTTTCCCTTCGGCCTCCAGTCTCTTGCGGATGGCTTCCACCTCCTCCTGACGCTTGGCCGAGAGGGGATTTTCGATGATCTGCCCCTTGCGCCCGTAGCCCCGGAAGGCGGGGGGCATCTCCATTTTCATAATCTCCAGAGCTTCATAGTCCACCTCGGGAAGGGTCGCTTCGGGATCCCTCCAGCGCACCAGGGTCCGTTTGAGCCAATGGAGATCGTCACGCTTGGTGTAATCCTCCCGGTAGTGGGCCCCGCGGCTCTCCGTGCGCAGCAGCGCTCCGTAGGCGACGCTGATGGCGATCTTGAGCATCCTGGGGACCCGGTAAGCCTGTTCCAGCTCGGGATTGGCTTTGGGGCATTTGTAACGCACCGATACCTTTTGACTTATTTTGAGCAGCTCCTGCAGCTCATCCACCGCCTCTTGGAGCGTATCGCCACTGCGGAAGATCCCCACTTTTTCATCCATAATGACCTGCATTCTTCTTTTGATATCGAAGATGCTCATCCCGTTCCGCTCCGGGCGTGCCAGGATCGAACGCATCTGCGCCTCTTCCCGCTCCATAGACTCTCGGACCAGCCGGGTATTGATCCGCAGCTCTTCTCGGCGGCAATAGTCGGCCATATAGCTGCCGACGATCATTCCCGAGACCACCGTCTCCGCCACGGAATTGCCCCCCAGGCGGTTGAAGCCGTGCAGATCCCAGCAGGCCGCTTCCCCGCAGGAGAAGAGCCCGGCGATATCGGGGCTCTCTCCGGTGGGTTTAGTGTGGATGCCCCCCATACTGTAGTGTTGGGCCGGGCGCACCGGCAGCCACCCCTTGGGGCCGGGGTCGGCGGGGTCGATGCCGTTGAAGGTCATCGCGATCTCCCGGACATCCCGGAGGTTCTTTTCGATATGCTCCCGCCCCAGGATGGAGATATCCAGCCAGAGATGCTCCCCGAAAGGCGAAGAGACCCCCTTGCCCTTGCGGATATGCTCCATCATCCGCCGACTCACCACATCGCGGCTGGCCAGATCCTTCTTCTCCGGTTCGTAATCGGGCATAAAGCGGTGGCCATCCACATCCCGCAGCACCCCGCCGTCCCCCCGGCACCCTTCGGTGAGCAGAATGCCCGACGGGACGATGGGGGTGGGGTGAAACTGCACCGCCTCGGGGTTGCCCAGGGCCGCCAGACCCGTCTCCAGCACTGCCGCCTGGCCGGTCCCCTCACAGATGACCGCGTTGGTGGTGGTGCGGTAGATCCGCCCCCAGCCTCCGGTGGCGATGCAGGTCGCCTTGGCCACATAGGCTTCGATCTCCCCGCTGATAAGATCCCTCACGATCCCTCCGTAGCAGCGCCCCTCCTCCACGATCAGGCGCAGCAGTTCCTTGCGCTCGTGGATCTCCACCTCATCCCGGATCGCCCGGTTGGCCACCCCGTAGAGCATCGTATGCCCCGTCGCGTCGGCGGTATAGCAGGTGCGCCACTTCTTGGTCCCGCCGAAATCCCGGGCGTTGATCAGGCCGTGGGCCTCTTCCTTCTCCACGATCGTAGTGCGCTGGGCATTGATGACCACTTCCCTGGGGCCTTTGCGCACCCGGGTCCAGGGCACCCCCCACTCCGCCAGCTGACGGGTCGCCTTGGGGGCGGTGGTGACGAACATCCGCGCGACGACCTGATCGCAGCCCCAGTCGCTCCCTTTGACCGTATCGGCGAAGTGGACATCCTCGTTGTCCCCCTCGCCCATCACGGTATTGGCCAGGCTCGATTGCATTCCCCCCTGCGCGGCGGCGGAGTGGGAGCGTTTGACGGGGACCAGGGAGAGGACGATGGTATTGAGCCCCTTTTCCTGCGTCTGCACCGCCACCCGCAGCCCTGCCAATCCCCCCCCGATCACCAGGGCGTCACAGTAATGGATCTTCATAATACATCTCCCCTATTCTGCATCGCGGATGGGGTGTAACGCTCTCCGTAGCTTCCCCGATGCTCCCGGCCGATCTGCCAATAGGTCGCCAGCGCGGCATAGGCCATCAGGGAAAAGAAGAGGATCGCTCCCCACATCATCTTTTTGTTGCGTCGTCGCCCCGCTCTGGGCCGGGGGCCTACGGCGATGCCCCATTTGACGCTCAAGCGGTAGAGACCCACCATCGCGTGGATCACCACCGCAGCGATCAGCAGGGCATAAAGCACTCCGTAATGTTCACTGTATATCCGGTCCGCCGAAGCGTAGGGGCCGATCTTGTCGGGGATCGCCACCATCGTCCAGAGATGGGCCGAACCGAGGAAAAACATAGCGAAACCTGTCCCGGCCTGAAGCATCCACAGAATCGTATCGGTATGCCCCATATGGGCGGCGTGGGTCTTGAGCATCTTGTATTCGCGGTATTTGTAGGGGAATTTGCGCATCGCCAAACCTGCGTGGACGATGAAAACGAGAAAGATCAAGGCAGCGGCGATCGACACCAGTGCCGGTTCGGGTTTTTCCAGGAAGAGACTCCCCTCGAAGAGCTTCGTCTCTTTGTACATCGCCTCTTTGCCCAGGAGGATCGACGACGTGAAAAACATATGCCCGATGATGAAAAGCCCCAGGATCAATCCCGTGATACTCTGCCACCGGTCCAGCAGCGCCGGCATACGGCTTTTGGTCCCATCCGCCCTCTTACCCAGATACCCTTCGATCAGATCGCTCACCACGGATCCTTCTCGTCAATTTATCTTATGAAAAAGTCTATCCTTCCTTATCTTGCACAGGTCTTAAATATTACGTGAATTTTCACAAGAGATGCTCTTAAGTTATAATTCGCCAAATTTATCTCCGGAGAACCGATGTTACGCTTTGCACCTCCCCTTGACAGGGATCTCAATGTCAACGATCTGCGGATCGCCCTGATCAACTATATCGTCTCCCGACAGCGCAATGAGGGTTTCATCCTCCGCTTCGAGGATCTGGACAGAACCCGGAACATCGAAGGCAAAGAGCAGGAACACGAACGCCTCCTACAAAAGTTCGCCCTGCAGCCCGATCAAACGGTTTACCAGAGCGGCCACCCGGCCCGCTATCAGCGTCTGGCCCTTCAGTTGCTTGAATCGAAAAAGGCCTTTCTCTGTATCTGCCGCGAAGAGGATCTGCAACAGGAGCGCCGGGAAGCGGCCCGGCAAAACCTTCCCCATAGCTACAGAGGGCACTGCCTGGATCTTCCTCCCGAAGAGATCACCCGCATCAAAGAGGAACAAATCCCCTTCACGATCCGACTGCGCAAACCTGCCCGGCCCGTCACATTCACTGACCTTTTACTCGGAGAGCAGCAAAGCGAGCCCCACGAAGTCGACCACTTTCTCCTCCAGCGTGCTGACGGAACCCCCACGGAGGATTTCGCCACGGCCGTGGACGATCTGATGGAGGGGGTCACCCTGGTGATCCGCGATGAGGGGCATCTGACCCCCCATACCGCCCGGGAGATTTACCTGCGTGAAGCATTGGGAATGGAAAGTCAGATCGCCTACCTCCATCCGCCCACCCTTCGCGATGCGGAGGGCAAAAGGCTCTCCCCCCACGACCGGAGCGCAACCCTCTTCCATCTGCTCGAAGAGGGCTTCCTCCCTGACGCCATCATCAATTACCTCCTGACCCTGGGGATCGACGCTCCCGGGGAGATCTTCACCCTCCCCGAAGCGGTGGAGTGGTTCGATCCCAAACTCCTCATAGCGGAGCCGGCCCGCTTCGACATACAAGAGCTTCGGCGCATCAACCGTGAGCATCTGCAGCGAATGGACGACCTGGCCCTCTCCCGCATCTTCCGCTTCGCCGACCGGGACATCGGGCGTCTGGCGAAGCTCTACCTGGATGAGTGTGCCACCGTCAAGGAGCTGGATGAACGCATCAGTGCGATCTTTTCCCCAAAAAGATGCGATGGACCCCAGGGAGAAAGGATGCGGAAGCTCTCGGAGCTGATCCGGCGTGCTCCCATGATCGAAAGCTACGAAGATTTCGAAGCCTACCTGACGGCCCAGAGCGCTCTGGAGGGGGAAGAGCTTCGCACACCCCTGCGCCTGCTCATCACCGGTTCGCCAAAGGGCCCGAAACTGGATAAAATCTATGAAACTATAAATCCCTACATCACGGAGGTCGCGAAATGTCAGCCCTGATCTATGCTCTGGTACAGGTAATCCACACTGTCATCAATCTCTATATTTGGATGATCATCATCGCCGCGGTGCTGAGCTTCGTCCAGCCCAATCCCGCCAATCCCACCGTCCGCTCCCTCATTTTCGGGCTCTATCGCCTCACCGAGCCCGCCTTTGCCTGGGTTCGGCGCAAGATGCCCTTCGTGGTCGTGGGAGGGATCGACCTCTCCCCCATCGTGATCCTGCTGGCTCTGCAGTTTCTCGATGTCTTTCTCCTGAGGCTCGTCTTCGGATGAGAGCGCTCTTCGCACTCTTTCTGCTGCTCCTGATCCCCCTGGGGGCCAAGAGTTTCAGCTACGCCCAGGTCCATTCCCTCCCCCAGGGTGTGGAGAAGGATTACTACATTTGGCGCTTCATCCGCCAAAAGAGTACCACCAAGGCCCAGGCGCGGCGAATCATCCGCGAAGCTTCACGGATCAATCCCAACCTCAAAAAGGCTTACCGCCGCAAGACCGGACACAACCCGCCGATCCCTCCCCGGCCCAAACCGAGCCTGAGCCCCCGACAGAAGCAGGAGTTGGAGCGCAAACTGGCGATCGCACGGCAGGTGCTACGATCCCCCGATCCTCTCTCGGCCTGGCAAAAGCTCGACCCCGAGATGAAGCTCTTCGTCTTCAAGCACGCCGGAACCCGGGGGCGCCGCACCCTTGATTATAAGATAAGCGAAGAAGAGTGGCAGGAGCTGAGCCGCTATCCCGATGCCAACCTGATGCTCTATTATCTGCGCCGCGACCGGCTCAAAAAGCTCTCCCGCATCCTGCGCTACAAGCCCGCCCAGGACAACCGTCTCCGCTACGACTATCTGATGCGCCTGAGCTTCGAAGCGCTCCGACGCGGCGACGAGAGCCTGGCGGAGTACGACTTCGCCCAGGCCGCCCGACGCGCCCGCAAGCGGGAGTTGGCCGACCGGGCCCTCTTCTGGGCCTGGAAAGCGGACGATGACCGGGACTACCTCAAAAAATTGGCTAAGAGCTGGGATATCAACCTCTACACCCTTGCCGCCCGGGACGCCCTGAAGATGAAATACGACCTGGGGATCACCCCCGAGCTTCCCCGGGGGCATGTCCCCGGATTCGATATCCGCGACCCGATCCAGTGGCACAGCCTCAAACAGAAGATCTTCGATCCCCACAGCGACCTCGAGGCCCTGGCTCAGCGTTTCAAAACCGACGAGACCGTCGGCCACTACTGCTACATTATGACCAAGGCCGGGCACGACAAGCCCCAATACTTCCCGATGCCCTACCGGGATTTTATGAAAAAGCTTCCCGTCAAGCGCCAGGCGATCCTCTATGCCATCGCCAGACAGGAGAGCCGCTTCGTCCCCGCCTCGGTCTCCGGCTCCTTCGCCCTGGGGATGATGCAGATTATGCCCTTTTTGGTCGACCATCTCCAAAAGGTGCGGCACGAGCGGATCGACTATGACGATCTCTTCGACCCCATCACCGCCCTCAAATACGCCAATACCCATATGGATTATCTGACGAGCTGGCTGCACCACCCTCTCTTCGTCGCCTACGCCTACAATGCCGGTATCGGCTTCACCAAGCGCCTGATCCGGCGCAAAGACCTCTTCGAGAACCGGAACAAATACGACCCCTGGATCAGTCTGGAACGGGTCGCCAACTATCAGGCAAACGACTACGGCAAAAAAGTCCTCACCAATTACGTCATCTATCTCAACAAGCTGGGCTATCCCATCCGCCTCACAGACCTGGTCTCCGTGCTCCATCTGCCCCGTTATACCGACGAGTTTCGCAAAAGACGAAAATGATACGGCGGCTCAAGGACAGCACCCTCTCCCAGGGCCTCACCCTGCTCATCAACAGCCGCATAAAGAGCTACGGAAAAGTGCTCAATCTCAAAGTCGACAGTAAGCAAAAAAACATCGAACTCGAAATCCTGCTCAAAGGGGAGAAAGAACCGATCCAAGTGACGGTGAACGAATATGAAGTGATCGAAGAAAAGGGGCATTGGTATCTTCTGGCACAGGAGATCGTCACTTCCCGAGAGTGGATCAATATTGTCGCAGAAAATTTTCTCAAAGGGCAGCGTTTCGAGATTCCCGAGCAGTATGCGAAGATGTTGAAGTTAGTGCTCTGAAGATTTTTTTAGTTGTTGATCTCCAAAGCGCTGTGGTAGAGCCATTCGCCATCTTCCATAAGAAAAAGGCTCTTTTCCCGGATCACCCCGCCTGAGAGTGTCGCGACGAACTCCACCGTCGCGCGCTTCTCATCGATGGACGAAAAATCCAGGATCTCCAGGCCCAAAAAATCGTTGGCCCGGCAAAAATTCAAAATCTCTTCCCGCCACGCCTTGCGATCTTCACTGTAATCGGGATTTTCCGGATGGGTGGTGCGGATGATGTAGCGGGCATCCCCCACGGCATAAGCGCTGTAGCGGGATTTCATCAGGCTCAGAGCGTCGGGAGCCAGGGCCCCTTTGTGAAAACGGGCGCAGCATTTTTTGTACTTGACCCCGCTGCCGCAGGGGCAGGGATCGTTGGAGCTGAGCTTTTTCATCATTCAGGAGCGGCAACAGACCCCGTCGAAGCCGTCTTCCAGATGGGGACGCTCCGTATCGCAGCCGGAGAGGATCTCCTCCTTCTCGACGATAGTCTCACCGTTGTAAATGATGGAGTAGCTGATTTTGACGCTGTCACGGATGGAGTTGACCGTCGTGCAGTAGCTCTCCAGCGAAGAGAGCACATAGCGCCGGGCCCGTACGGGATCGAAGCGGCCGGAGAATCGGTAGATGATATGGAGGGACTCGAACTTGACCGGCGGCTCCATCCGCCGCTCAATCTCCCCCTCCACCGAATAATCGCGTAGCTCATAGCCATCCCGCTCGGCAAAAGCGGCGATATCGATCCCCGTACATCCCAGGATCCCCGCCGCGAAATACTCCACCGGCGTAATCTCATTGGCGTTGATCAAAAAGGCATACTCACCGGTTTTGGCCTTGAATTTATTGTCACCTAGATAGTCAAGGGAGATGGTCATAGAAATTGCCTTTTATAAAGTAACTAGTAACTAGAAATTATGGATGGCGTTGCGCAGCAACGCTTACCACAATTCCTCATTCCTAATTCCTCATTCCTCATTTACAATAGTCCTAGCTGCAATTTGGCTTCGTCGCTCATCTTGGACTGATCCCAGGGGGGATCGAAGACCAGCTCCACATCCACCTCTTCGATGGAGTGATCCTCGATGCGGCTGGGGATCGTCCTCACCAGGTCGACGAGCACTTCCGACATCGAACAGGTAGCGGAGGTCAGGGTCATCACCACTTTGCACTTGTTGAGCTTGCTGACAGGGTCTTTTTCGCATTTCACATCGTAGATGAGCCCCAGGTTGTAGATGTCCACGGGGATCTCGGGATCGTAGATCTTCTGCAGCTCCTCAATCAATCTCTTTTCCGACTCTTCGGGAGTTACTTCACGGGGATCTTTGCTCATTGGTTCTGCTCCTTGCATCGTTTGGCATAAGTATAGACTTTTTCCAGGAAGGCTTGCAGACTTTTCTGACGGACCGGGGAGAGATGCTCGATGATCCCCAGATCGTTCAATTTTTTGGGATCGAAGTCGAGGATCTCATCGGGCGTACGGTTGTTGAAGATGTCCAACAGCAGGGTCAGCATCCCCTTGGCCATTTCGCTGCTTCCCTCTCCCCGCAGGATCAGCTTGCCGTCTTTGCACTCTCCCACCAGCCAGGCGGGAGAGGCGCACCCTTCGATGAAGGTAGCGTCGTTCTTCTCCCCCTCGGGAAGGGTCGTATGCTTCTTTCCCAGGTCGAAAATGTATTCGAATTTTTCATTTGGCGTCTCGAAGAGGTCGAAATCCTCTTTATAACGCGCCAGAGTTTCGTCGATGGAACCCATAATGTTTTCCTTTGGAAAAAATTAGAAATTAGAAGATAGAAAATAGAAACTATTGTAAGCGTTGCATCGCAACGCTCTCCATAATTTCTCATTTCTCATTTCTATTTTCTCATTATTATGAAGACGCAGCTGCGTCTTCGCAACCGTGGCAAGTCTCCATACAGCTCACACTCGTCTGCCCCCAGTAGGCGGTCTCGAAGCTGGCGTGGATACGCTCTCTGAGCCCCTCGTCTTCCAGCGCGTCGATCAGCTCGTTAGCAAAGCCCAAAATCAGCATCTTGCGCGCTTCATCCTTGGAGATCCCCCGGCTGCGAAGGTAAAAGAGCTGCGCTTCGTCGAGCTGTCCGGTGGTGGAACCGTGGCTCGCCTCCAGGTCGTCGATGTAGATCTCCAGCTGGGGCTTGCTGGCCATATAGGCACCGTCGTTGAGGAGGATCGCCTTGGAGTTTTGGTGGGCTTTGGTGTATTTGCCGGTATGCTCCACCTTGATCAGCGCATCGAAGATCCCCCGTGCCTTCTCGGCCAGGATATTCTTGGCCCGCTGATTGCTCAGAGAGCTCTGGCCGATATGGACGATCTGACTCACAGTGCCCCGGCGGGCATGGTCCGCGGCATAAAGCAGATGATCCGCGTCGATGCCAGCATGCTTGTGCAGTTCGGCCCGGATCAGCTGAAGTCCGCTTCCCTGGCCGAAGTCGAAGGTGTGCAGGCCGCAGTGGGCCTGGGAATCGACTTTGATCCGGTGGGAGAGGATCGGTGTGTAATCCCCTACTTTCAGGGTCTGATCTTTGATCAGCCTCAGATCGGCATCCCGGGCGATGAAAGCATCATAGCCGCCGAGCACCAAAGCGCCGCAGGCTTCGGCCCCCTCATAGCGCTCATCGACCTGCACCCGGACATTGGCATCGACATAGAGGGCTGTCCGATAGGCCAGCAATTTGCCCGGCCGGGTGAAGCGGTGGACGATCGTCACTTTGGCATCCTGTTTGAAGCGGATGGAGATGATCTCCTTGCTCATCAGATGGCCGAGATAATAGAGGGGATCGAAATGGTCCCCGTCGATCTCTACGGCATCGCTGCACCCCACGACGATCTCAGCGCTTTCAGGCATAGCGGTCACCACACCGTCGGTGATGACGATCTCTTTGCGACTCCGGGCGATCTCCCCTGTCGGGGCGATCTGCACCACCTCCCAGTCGTGCTCCATCAAAGGCTCGATGTCGAAATAGCGGTAGGCTTCGCTTTTACGGGTGGGCATCCCCAGCTCGGCCAATCGGCGGGCCGCCAAAAGCCGTGTCGGGTTGGCTCCCAGCTCCTCGATGAGGGTTTCGGGGCTCATCTCCCCCAGCAGCATCGGTCTCATCACGCCTCCTCGATGGCGCCGTAACCCTTCTCCTCGAGCTCGGCGACCAGCTCGGGGCCGGCGGTTTTGACGATCCTGCCGTCTTTGAGGACGTGGATATAGTCGGGCTCAATGTAATCCAGGATCCGGCTGTAGTGGGTGATGACCAGGAAGCTGCGCTTGCCGTCCTTCATCTTGTTGATCCCTTCACTGACGGCGCGCAGCGCATCGATATCCAGGCCGGAGTCGATCTCGTCGAGGATGATCAAATCGGGCTGGAGCATCATCATCTGCAGGATCTCGTTGCGCTTCTTCTCTCCGCCGGAGAAGCCTTCGTTGAGGGAACGGTTGATCATCTCGGGCTTCATCCCCAGCTCGGTCACCAGGCGCTTCATCTCCCGCAGGAACTCCGCAGCATTAAGCTCGGGCAGGCCCAGGTGTTTGCGCTTGGCGTTGACGGCGGTGCGCAGGAAGTAGGCGTTGTTGACGCCGGGGATCTCCACCGGGTTCTGGAAACTGAGGAAGATCCCCTCCAGCGCCCGATCCTCGGGTTCCCAGTCGACGATATCCTGCCCTTTGTAATTGATTGCTCCGTCAGTCACTTCCACATCATAATGGCCGGTGATCGCCTTGGAGAGGGTCGATTTCCCCGCTCCGTTGGGCCCCATAATGGCATGGACCTTCCCCTCCTCCATCTGGAGGTTCAATCCCTTGAGAATCTCCTTTTCGCCGATCCGGGCATGGAGATTTTCGATATTCATCACAACGTTACTCATCCTACACTTCCTTCCAATGTCAAATTCAACAGTGCTTTCGCTTCGACCGCATACTCCATAGGCAGCTGGCTGAAGACCTCTTTACAAAAACCATGAACGATCATACTCACCGCATCCTCTTCGGTGATCCCCCGCTGGCGGAGATAGAAGAGCTGCTCGTCGCTGATCTTGGTCGTCGTCGCTTCGTGCTCCACCTGTCCGTGGGCGTCCTTACTCTCCAGATAGGGGAAGGTGTGGGCCCCGCACTTGTCGCCGATGAGCAGGGAGTCACATTCGCTGTAGTTGCGGGCCCCTTCGGCATTGGCGCCGATCTTGACCAGTCCCCGATAGGTGTTTTGCCCCTTCATGGCGCTGATCCCTTTGGAGATGATCGTGGAGCTGGTATTTTTGCCCAGGTGGATCATCTTGGTTCCCGTATCGGCCTGCTGGGCCAGAGTGGTCACGGCAACGGAGTAGAATTCACCGACGCTGTTGTCCCCTTTGAGGATACAGCTGGGGTATTTCCAGGTGATCGCCGAACCGGTCTCCACCTGGGTCCAGGAGATCTTGGCGTTCTCTTCGCAAAGCCCGCGCTTGGTCACGAAGTTGTAGATCCCCCCTTTGCCCTCTTCATCACCGGGGTACCAGTTTTGGATCGTGGAGTATTTGATCTCCGCATCTTTCAGGGCGATCAGCTCCACCACGGCGGCGTGAAGCTGGTTTTCGTCCCGCATCGGCGCGGAGCATCCTTCGTTGTAGCTGACATAGCTCCCCTCATCCGCTACGATCAATGTCCGCTCGAACTGCCCGGTATTGAGGGCATTGATCCTAAAATAGGTGCTCAGCTCCATCGGGCAGCGGACCCCCTTGGGGATGTAGACGAAGGTTCCGTCGGTAAAGACCGCCGAGTTCAGCGCCGCGAAGTAGTTGTCATTCATCGGAACGACGCTGAACATATACTTTTTGATCAGCTCGGGGTAATCCCGAATCGCTTCGGAGATGGAGCAGAAGATGATCCCCTTCTCGGCCAGCTCCTCCTGGTAGGTGGTTTTGACCGAAACGGAGTCGACGACGGCATCGACGGCCACTTTGACGCCGGCGAGCTGCTTTTGCTCCTCCAGGGGGATCCCCAGCTTCTCGTAAGCCTCCAGAATCTTGGGATCGACCTCATCCAGGCTCTCAGGCCCCTTCTTGGGCGCGGCGAAGTAGGAGATGGATTGATAATCGATCGGTTCATACTCCAGGTGCCCCCAGTGGGGCTCCTCCATCTCTAGCCACTTCCGGTAGGCTTTGAGGCGAAGCTCCGTCATCCAATCGGGCTCGTCTTTCTTTTTGGAGATGTAACGGATCACCTCTTCGCTGAGCCCGGGAGGGACCTTGTCCTCCTCGATATCGATCTCGAAGCCGAGGGCATACTCGCCCGAGACCGCTTTGTCCAGCTCTTCTTGTGCCATGACAATCCTTTTTCAACTCTTTTCCGGTGTTATAGCCTAAGCGAAACACCCATGTCAAGCCATTTTAGCAGAAAAAGTTTTAAATCGGAGGAAATTTGTCTTATTTTGGGAAAAAGTTGGGAAAGAATGCCCGATTTTCGGGCATTGTAAAGGTAAATTAAAAATTTTTGGCGTTTTTGAACTCGGCCACTTCCGTATCGACCATCGCATCGATCATCCGCAGATAGAGGTCGTTGATGAGATTGGGCGAGAGATCCAGTTCGATGGCTTTGGATCGGACATGGTTGATTACGTCGGCGATCCGGTCTTCGGCTTTGATCTCATCCACCGAATCCTTGAAGTGGGCCAGTTGACGGATGTACGCGTTACGCGCAGCGATGAGCTCCACGATCTGATCGTCGAGCTTGTCGATCTCTTTGCGGGCCTCTTCGAGAGAACTGCACTCTTTGATCTCCATCCTACACCTCCCTCTGGTAAATCTGGAAGCCATTATAGCATACGCCCGTACCCTTTCAGAGCTTTGACGGCCGAAGGATCTCCTCTTCGAGAAAGCGGGCGACGGCATCCTCGTCGTTGCTGTAGGGCAGTACGATATCGGCCAGCTCTTTGAGCTCCTCGATGGCGTTGGCCACAGCGATCCTCCGCCCCGCCATCTCAAAAAGGCCGATATCGTTGTGACTGTCGCCGAAAACCGTAGTGTGGTCCTTGTCCACCCCTTCGAGTCTTTCGAGCTTGCTCAGGGCGTGGGCCTTGTCCCCTTCGGGGTGGAGCACCGTTAGGAACCAGCAGTCGATGTAGGGGTCGGCGGAGCATTTGATCTCGATGGCATCGCCGAAATGACGGCGAAGGAGCCGCTCCAGTTCGGCCGTTTTGGCCTCACTCTCCATATAGACGATCTTGAGGTTCCGCTCCATCGCCCGCATCCTGGGCACATCCTTGACCCGGCGGTCATTGTGCATAGTCCTCAGAAGCTCCTCCTGATAGGGGTTGGGATGGGCTGGGTAGATGAAGCTCTCCTGCCCATCAGCCTCCATCCCCACCAACAAAGGCTCCATATCCAACTCCTCACGGGCCAGCTCGATGATCCCGTCACCGATTTCCCGATCCAACGCCGCCACGTCGATGAGCTTCCCGTCGATCGTAGCGATCACCACCCCGTCCAGCAGGATCAGCGGCTCCCGAAGTTCCAATCCCTCGAGCAGCTTGCGCACTCCGGTCAAGCTCCGGGCCGTGGCGACGGAGAGCCTGGCCCCCTGCTTGATGGATTCGTTCCAGACCCGCCGGCTGTAGGCGGAGATGCTCAGATCGCTGCGCAGAAAGGTCTTGTCCAGGTCGGTGAGGTAGAAAGGTTTCATAGGAAGAGGACCCTTTTTGAAAAGAATTATAGCGGGCAGCGCCAAACCTGCCATTTATCGACCGGATTGAAACCGGCCTTTTGCAAAACCTCTTCACCGAGATTGAAGCGTTTCAACACACGCATTTCGACCCGTACATATCCCTCACTACGGAATTTCTCGCAAAGACCGGATAAGACCCTGAGACGTGACTCACCGTGACACAATCCCGTACGTAGATAGAGATCCTCGATGTAAGCCGTTTCCCTCCCGAGATAGGTAGCGAACTTGCGCAGGATCACGGCGAAACCGATCGGCTCCCTATCGGCATAGATCACGATGCCTTCCGCCACAGGAGACTCTCCGAGAAAGGTTTGCAAATACTGATCGAAGGTCGCGACGAAGAGCTCTGTCTGCCCTTCTGTCTCTGCCAATTCCTTCACCATTTCGTAAAGCAGATGCAGTTCTTCTTCGGTATCCACTCTACGAAATTGAAAAGATTTCATTTTACCTCAATTGCCGTTGAATGGATATTCCGCTGCATTCGGGGCCGGGGATCTTTGAGCAGCTCCTCCGGCGCGTCGAAGGGAGCCAAACGTTCGATGAAATCGACCAGCGAGAGGATCGGCGTTGCGTAGAAAAACTTCAGCCGATGATCATCCTGCCAAAGCTTGTCGGCGTAGATAAGTACCCGGTAGGGGGTATCCCCCACTCCGTCTCTATCACGGTCGAAGCCTTCGTAACGGTCCCAGTAGTTCAGAGCGATATCATTGTGCTCCCGTTTGGCTTTGGGGATGTCCCGCTCCACGTCGTGGAGATTGCCCACGAAGTCGTTGTCGCGGATGGTATTGTTGCGCAGGGCGGCGTGAAAGTGCAGCGCGGTTACGTTGTCAACAACGGCGTTGTGGTATATGTAACGGCGCATCCCGATCTCCACGGGCGAAGCGTCGATGTAGAGAGCCTGGGCACAGGCCATCAATAGATTGTCCGAGATATGGATATTCCTGCCGTGTGCCAGCAATATACCCGTCCCCGTGGCGGTGCGGGTATCGAAGACGGTATTGCCGGTGGCATTGAGGTCTCGACCGCCCCGGATAAAAAAACCGGCATAAATGTTCCGAATATCGTTGCCTCGGGCCGTGAGGTTGGTATCCATCGAGGCCAGGATTCCGTAGCGGGCTTCTCGGATGCGGTTATCGGCAAGGAGGACATTGTGCGAACGGGTTACGGAGAGATCCCGCCCGTGCTCCAAGCGGTTGCCCCGCACTTTGATGTCGTGGCTGCCCCAGAGCCGGATGAAATCCCCGCGGTTATCGACTACCTTCTCAGGATAAGAGCGAATACTATTTCTTGAAAATTCCAGATGGGCACTCCGCTCCGCGATGATCCCAAAGAGGCTTTTCTCAATTTTGCACCCTTTGATGCTTACATCCGACACCCCGTCCATCTTCACCGCCGCATCCAGCCTCTCCCTCCGACGGCCGCTTCCTTGGATCGTCAAACCTTCCAAATGCACATGAGAAGAGCCGATTGTCACTACCGTTCCCCTGCCGGGTCCCTGAAGCAAAGTTTTGCCTTCCACTCCTTTGAGAGTCAGCGGCTTGTCGATGGTGACGCTCTCTTCGATCACGCCAGATCCCAGCTCGATCATCGCCCCGGGCTCCACCCGGTCAATGGCCTGCTGCAAGGCCCCTGCCTGTGCGATCACCGCCCCGAGCCAAAGAGATGGAAACAGCTTTCTAATTCCTAAAGCAACAGTTCGCATAAGCTCTCTCGGGATCACCGATTTTCAGAGGATAGAACCACATCGCCGGGCACTGCTTGCCGTCTTTTCTCAATCGTTTGATGAGTCTGCCCGTAGAATCGAAATAGCTGCGAACCTCGCTCTCGCAGCCGTGAACGCTCCCTCCCCGGACGAAACTGAAAAAGATCGTCCCGTCCTTGCGGAAGTAGTAATCTCCCGATCCGGCACTGTCTTCGGTGCCGCCTTCGCAATGGAGCTTGCGCACCCTCCCCTTTTCGTCGATGTAGATCACCGCCTGGGAAACTTCGTATCCATCATATCGCTCTTTTTTCTTATAGAGAAATGCCTGATCTTTGACCTGAGCCTCGATCTGCCGAAAGATCTTGCGGATCCGGGCGATACGGGGGTCGGCTTCGCCGGCGTTGATGGTGAGAGAAAGGAATGGAAGGATGAGAATCAGGCGAGTCATAGAACTTCCTACTTTTGTTTCTGTCTGTTTCAATGATACCACAGAGCGGATGCGGGTTGTTTGACCCTTGTCATATTCTCGGTTTATGGCATCATAAAGATGATAAAAATTTCGTAGAAGATCACGAAAAGGCAAAATACTATTCGGAAGATAATAATTTCCTGCTGGAGAGAAGGTGTTGCATTACCAAATGTTCTCTGAAAACCTTCAGGCTCGTCAGCAGGAATAATCCCCACGATAAAATCGAAAGAAATGGATCGATGATGCGCCTATTTCCCAAGTTGATCTTTTTTCTGATGTTCACAGCCCTCGCATGGACATCACAGACAAAGCCCGGCGATTTTATTCCCAAGGGCTATCGGGAAGTTGAGCGGTACAAAGGTGACCTGAACGGTGACGGGAGGGATGATCTGGTACTGATCATAAAAAGAATCGACAAAAGAAACATTGTCACCGATTTCGCCGGTCAGAAGGTCGACAGAAATCGGCGTGGGATCATCATCCTCTTCAAAAGCAGAAACGGCTACAGACTCGCCGCCAGGAATACCGACTGCTTCAGTTCCGAAAACGAAGAAGGCGGAATCTATTTTCCTCCGGAATTGTGGATCGAGATCAAAAAGGGGAAACTCTACATCGAGTATCTCCACGGTCGATATGGATACTGGCAATATGTCTTTCGCTATCACCATTCGCATTTTGAACTGATCGGATACGACGCAAGTATCAACCATGGCCCCGTAGTGGAGAAATTTATCAGCATCAATTTCCTGACAAAAAAGAAACTCATCCGGATCAATACCAACAAAAACGCACAAGGCGGAGACGAAAGGTTCATCGAGAGATGGAGCTGTATCAAATGGGGTCAACTGATCACGCTCTCCGAGATCAAGGACTTCGACAAACTGGACTGGAAGTTCCAAAAGCTTTTTTATGAAGATTTAGTAGAATCTGTCGGTAAGAAGAAGGAGCTAGATAGATGAACCGTCTCAACATCAAGGTAAAAACGGCTCTCGCAGCGAGTCTGATCCTTGCGAGTTCCCTCCAGGCAAGCAAACCCAAAAGCTGTATGGAGAGAGCCTCGACCCAGGGAGCGATGAATCGATGCGCACTCGAGTCTTATCGAAAGGCCGATGCGGAATTGAACAGAGTTTACAAGAGAATAAAGGCTCTTTACAAAGATGACAAACTCTTTCTCGAGAAACTCAAAAGGGCACAACAGACATGGATAAAACTACGAGATGCCGACCTCCTGCTGAAGTTTCCCCATAAAGGCCAACCCGGTTATTATGGCAGTGATTTTCCCATGTGTGAGGCGATGTTCAAAAGAGAGCTGACTCTCGAAAGAATCAGATTTTTGAAGCAGTGGCTGTGGGGAGCGGAAGAAGGCGATCTCTGTAGCGGCTCACAAAAGATCCGCCCACAAAATAACCAACCGGAGGATATGCCATGAAAACCATCGGCATACTCGGCGGGATGAGTTGGGAGAGCAGCGCACTCTACTATGAGATCATCAATGAAGAGGTCAAAAAACGCCTGGGCGGGCTCCACTCCGCCCGATGCGTAATGCTCAGCGTCGATTTCCAGGAGATTGAAAAGCTGCAGCATAGAGGCGACTGGGATGCCACGGGGGAACTGCTGGCCGCTGACGCCCGGCGTATCGAAGCCGCGGGAGCCGACTTGCTCCTCATCGCCACCAACACGATGCACAAGGTGGCTCCCCGGATCGAAGAGGCCCTCTCCATCCCTCTCCTTCACATCGCCGATGCCACCGCCAAAGCGATCCGTGACCGGGGGACCCGGACTATTGGGCTGCTGGGAACCCGCTTTACGATGGAAGAGGAGTTCTATGCCGGACGTTTACGGCAAAAATGGGGACTCGAGGTACTGACCCCCCAGAAGCGGGATCGGGAGATCGTCCACCGCATCATCTACGAAGAGCTGGTCCTCGGGATCGTGCGGGAAGAGTCGCGGGCCGAATTTCTTCGGATCATAAACAAACTTGCCGACCGGGGGGCCGAAGGGATCATCGAGGGGTGTACGGAGATCGGTATGCTCGTCAAAACCGAACATACCGGCATCCCCCTCTTCGACACAACACATATCCACGCCCAAAAGGCGGTGGATCTGGCCTTGCGCGATTTGACATAGCACACCTCCTTTCCCCCACGATTTCGTCCCTTCGGAACAAACCGGATACAATGGTTTTGAAAGCAGGTACATAAGGAGAGCGGATGGGTAGTGCGGAACAGAATTGGTGGGAGGGAAAGACCCTTTTTATCACCGGTGGGGCGAAAGGGATCGGTGCAGCGACCGTCCAGGCCTTTCTCGGAAAAGGAGCCTCCGTCTGCTTCGTCGATCGCGACGAGTCCGCTGCGAAGGCCTTTCTCCGGAAACAGGGAAACTCCGAACGGTTGCTCTACATAGCGGGGGATACCCGGGATGCCCGGAGGATGGAGGAAGCGGCGGAAGAAGCCGTCGAAAGATTTGGCGGATTGGATTTCGTTGTCTCCAATGCAGGGATTCACCGGCTCGGCACCATTTTGGAAACCGATCCCCAAGTTTGGCAGGAACTCCTCGATATCAATCTCACCGGAACCTACAATACCCTCCGTGCAACCCTGCCGCATCTCATCGCACGACACGGGGGCTGCATGACCCTCATCGGTTCCGACCAGAGCTTTATCGGGAAACGCCGTAGTTTCGCCTATGGGGCTACCAAGGGGGCCATCGGCCAGATGGCGGCATCTCTGGCACTGGATTACGCCCCGGAAAAGATCCGGGTCAATTGTGTCTGTCCCGGGACCATCGACACCGACCTCTATCGCCAGGCCATTGCACAGATCGCCGCCGAAGAATACGGCGGCGACCTCCGGGAAGCCGAAAGACACTCAGCTCTTCAGCAGCCTCTGGGCCGCATCGGGACTCCGCAGGAGGTCGCGGCGATGGTGCTCTTCCTCGCTTCTCCGGAAGCGGGATTCATCACAGGGGCCCGGATTCCCGTAGACGGCGGCTATACCGCTCAGTGACCGATCGCCCTGCGGCGCATCATCGCAAAGATCGACTGGCGGATCTCATCGCTCCGTCGGTTGTGATAGTCAAACGGCGCGGGATGGGTTCCGCCTCCCAGAACATTCATACAGGCATTGAGCTCGAAGGGCACCAGCTGTCCCTCCCGATTGATCCCGAAATCGAGCCCGAAAAAGTCAAGTCCGACACGGTGCCCGATCTCCGCACACAGATGAGCGAATTTTTCGGACCCTTCAGTCAGGAACTCCTCCTCTTCTCTGCGCAGTGACGCCACGTTTGCCATCAATTCCCGCCGGCTTCCGACGTGGACCATCCACTCTCTCGAAGCGATCATATGCCTCGGCCAGGGCTCTCCGTCGATGAAGACCATCCGGTACTTACGATACAACCCGTCCTCTCCCCGGGTCTCTACGAAGGAAGAGAGATAATAGGCTCTCCCATCGAACGGAAAGCAATGCAGTTTCCACTCCTCGGAAGGACGGTCGATCTTCAGGAACGTTTTTCCCCCGTGTTTCCCCGCTTCACGGACCAGAAAGGGGTATCTGACGGAACGTTCCGCCGCTTCGATCAACTCGTTTGCACTTCGGGCTACTGTCCTGATCACTGACGGAAGGCGCACCCCTTCCACACCCTCCAGAAGTCTGACAACATTTTCCCTGCCGCTGCGCACGATCCAGCGGGGATCGTTGATCACCGGCTTCTCCAGCGCTTCGATAACTTCTGCGGCCACGTTCAAGGCGTGTGCGTTGATGTCGGGATCGCAGATGGAATTGAAAATGAGGTCCGTCGGACCTACCCGTATCTCCGAGCTTTTCAACCCGCCCAGCAGCAGCGTGACCACTTCCAACGCACCGGTGCGGCCCAGATACTCCAAGAGAGGAAGATTCCCCGGAAAATGAAAATCACTCCGAAAGAGATCACCCCGGTTCTGCAGGACCCGGATCTTGCCGCTGTCAGGGATTCCGACGAGATTCAGAAGCCTCATCGTTTGACACTTTTTACTGTAGAGATTTTGGCATCCATCAGGCTCTCCAGAGCGGTGACGATCCGCTTCCGCCAAGCTTCGGTGTAGTAGCCGGGTTCCTTCTCTTCGGAGAAGGGATTCATACATGCATTGGCTTCGAAGAGAAGGATCTTCCCGTCCGCCAGGAACGAACAATCGACCCCCATAAAATCGAGACCGATCTTTTCGGCAAGCACCCCAAGCGAAGCCACCCCCTCTTCCTCACTGAAAGAGAGAAAGTCGACGGCCTCTCTCTTCAGGGCCGGCGGGAGCTCTGCGATCGTGTCTCTCTGGATCTTCCAGTGTTTGGAATAGATCACATGTCCCGGAAGTATCTTCCCTGCGATGATGAAAAACCGGTACTTTCTGTAGTATCCGTCGGACGAACGAAAATCGACGAATTCACTCAGATAGAATTCCCGTCCGTCCAGGGCATAGGCTTCCAGCTTCCCGGACTCTTCCGCGCTGTCGATCCGGATCAGGGCTCTCCCCTCCTGGCCTCCCACGGGACGAAACAACACCGGGAACTCCATGCCATACTTTTCCACCCATTCCGGAAGCTCAGCGGAGGACAGGGGAGCAATCCGCACCGTTTTGGGCACCCGCAGCCCCGCAATACCAACCGCCAGAGAGGCTAGGCGTTCCCTGGAGCTGTTTCGCACCGCTCCGGGAGGATTGACGACCCGGACACCGGGATAAGCCCCGATCACCCGTTCCGCCGCTTCGAGCCCCTCTCGGTTGCTGTCGGGATCACATATACTGTTGCAGATCAGGGCGGGAGTGAATCCCGGAGTGGGCGAACCGGCAGAAGGACTGCCAAGTACCAGAACACGACGGGGATATTTTTGAGGATCCAGAAGCTGCAGTATCGGCATCAGACCCTCCAGATGCAATTCCGGGTGTCCCCCCTCTCCATAGGCACGCACCACGGTCACCTCCTCCGCATCCCCGATGCTCCAGAGATCCAGGATCGTGCTCATCTTTGTGTCACCCAGGAAGCGTGTTGCACCAGTTACCCATCACACTCATTCACAATTCTCCCGGCACTGCCGGGCGCTCCGCTTCCTCCCGTTCCCGGAGAGAGCGTGACATCGACATTGGACGTGAAGTTTCCATCTACATCTTCATGGAAACAGTAGGTGAGCGTTCCACCGTCACTGTTGTTGGCATCACCCCAGGAGTCTCCGCCATAGAGATAGATATTCCCGCTATTGGTAACGGTCATCGCTACATCGGCATAGAGATAGAGCCATCCTCCATTGCCACCCTTTGCACCGCTGAAATCTTCCTGATCTTCCGCTTCATTGGCATCCGCACCATAAAGGTAGAGATCCGCTTCATTGACGAATACCTGGGGGACATCACTTTTATTGCCGAAGTCAAAATCGATCTCGCCGTGATCATCTCCGATCCGTCCGGCCACATCTGTTCCCGCTCCTCCATTGGCTGCGATATAGGTATAGCCCTTCAGAAGAACATCGGGAACTGCACTCGGATCGTCCCGATTCTCGTAGGAAAGTTCGATGGAGAGCTCTCCTCCATCCCCTCCGATACGGCCGTCCCCTCCGTTGACGCTCAGCGGACCGCCCAACTGCGCGATCTCTTTCTTATCTCCAATCGCATGGATATCGATCCGTAGTTCCCCGCCCCGACCGGCTTGGCCTTCCGGGGCATCCCCACCTTCGGCTTCTACCGTGGCGAAGCCTTTGAAATCATTCTCAGATCGGAAACCCAAAGCGATAGATCCACCATCACCGCCTCTTCGTAAGTCAGGCCGTTTCCCCAAAGTGCCGGGAGCGTCTGATACATCCTCCCTCAGGTACTTCCCGCCATTTGCCGTGATTTTCCCTGCGAGGATAAACGGAAAACCATCCCTGTCGCTGAGATATATTCGACCGCCATCGCCAGCATCATCATCAGCCATATCACCCCCGTTGGCCGAAATGGTCCCGGCTGTATAGAGGCCGCCGTAACTGGTGATATGGATATCGCCGCCATCATAGCCGTTGAGAGCGTCTGCCTGCAGTCGTGCTGTCTGTGTTATGTAGATTGCGGCTTGATTCTCTGTGTTCAAATAAATATCCGCCTGACGTCCTCCATGCTTCCCACGTGCATCGATCGTTCCTGCGATTACCAGAGCCCGTTGCTCATTATTGTCTGTATCTGCAGTTTCCTGGTCCTCAATATACAAATCAAGATGTCCCGATTCCTGTGGATCGCTGACGTCATGGCTTCCGAGATCGATCTTTCCCTCTTCACTGATAATAATCCAACCGCCTTCCGTTGTAATGCTCAGGTTAGCGGGCCTATTCTCTGCAACGAGTTTTCCGGCTTCGTCTTCTTCCTGCCTCACAACCTTCAACACACCATCGATCACCACATCCGAAACGAAGCTGTATCGGGTCGAGTCATCCCCCTCTGCCAGCACGGTAACACCGTGATCGATGCGAAGGCCGGTCGCATTCCGATCGTTGGAAGTGTCGGCATCCTCTCCGACATTCACCATCAGCTTTGTATCCTGAGAATAGAAAGGAACACCGATCAGATGGCTGTCATTACTGTCCCGAATGGGGATCACCGTATCTGCGCTGATCTCCGCCGGGATTTGACCGAAATCGGGGGTATGTGTCGGCACTTCGAACGTGGTATCCACTTTACCACTTTTTGTAATCTTCAGATTGACGCCACTATCGATCTCTATCGAGCCGCCCTTTGATCCTGCGATTTCTCCGCTTCCTCCATTTGCATTGATGCCGACCCCAGAGTTTCCGGATTCGACGGGAGCGCTTTTCCTCGCTCCGCTTCCTCCACCTCCGCAACCGCTCAAAATCAAAACCGACACCGCCGCCATCGACAGCATTATATTTCTTTGTAACATTTTTTTCTCCTTTTCTCCGCAACCGGTCTGCTCACAGACGACTCAATCACCTCATACATTTTATTGTCACTTTAATAGATGTCTTAAAAATTAATTTTTGAAAATTTTAAGATAGAATTATCCGTATGAGAGTCTTGTTACTGAGTTCCAGTAGTCGCCATTACAATTCACTTGTGAAAGAGGGGGCTCTGCTGGGCATCCGCTTCCGGATCAAAAAGAGAGAAGAGTTGACAGAAAAGGACCTGCAGGAAAGCAGGTATGAAGCCGTCATCGTCTCCATGACAACGCCGGGTACCGTACAGAATTATCTCGAGACAATCCGCAAAATCCGCCGATATCGCAGTCGGGTCCCAATCATTGCCATCGATCATTTCGACAGCAGTTCCAAGATCGGAAACTGCCTCGAAGCGGGCTGCTCGGATTACATCAAACCCCCGGTGACCAATAAAGAGATTTTGATGAAACTCACCTTCTGGATCGAGTGGGAGACACCGGATCGTGGCCGAATCGTAACACTGAGAAACGGATACAGTTTTGATCTCTACAAAAACGAACTGACTCACCGACAGGTCCCGGTAACCCTCAGCCGTCAGGAGGGTCTTTTCCTCCATCTTCTCGCTCGCTATAGAGGATCCTTTATTTCGGCAGAGACCCTGATCGACTATATCTGGGGCTACGGCGGTGATAAAAACCGTCTGAGAGTGCTCGTCTATAAACTCCGCAAGAAAATCGCCACCCCTTTGATCATTGCCATGAGAGGAGTGGGCTACAAACTCGAAAATCTCTCCGGTGAACTCTCTCCCCACTGCCCGGTGCCCGGCAATTGAAAAAAACGTCTCCGACAGCAACTTTTGGCTAAAATAACTCCAACTCATTTCACACTATCCACGAAGGAAGCGTTCCATGTCCGAGCATTGCAAAAAAGCCTATATCACCACTCCGATCTATTATGTCAACGACATTCCCCACATCGGCCATGCCTATACCACCATCATCGCCGATACCCTGGCGATCTACTCCCGCATGGCCGGCCTGGAGACCTTTTTCCTCACCGGGACCGACGAACACGGGCAAAAGATCGAAGAGGCCGCCAAAAAGCGGGGCAAATCCCCCAAGGAGTATGCCGACGAGATCAGCGGACGCTTCAAAGCCCTCTGGGACGAATTTGACATCAGTTACGACAAGTTCATCCGTACCACCGATGAAGACCACAAACTGGGGGTCCAGGCGGCTTTTAAAAAGATGTATGAGAAGGGGGACATTTACAAAGATGTCTACCGGGGCCACTACTGCATCAGCTGCGAAGCCTTCTTCACCGAGACCCAGCTCGTCGACGGCGAATTCTGTCCCGAATGCGGCAAGCCGACCCAGATCGTTGAGGAGGAGAGCTACTTTTTCCGGCTGAGCAAATACCAGGACAAGCTCCTGGAGTGGTATCGGGAGAATGAAAAGTGCATCCTCCCCAAGACCCGCCGCAACGAAGTGATGCGCTTCGTCGAAGGAGGGCTCGATGACCTCTCCATCACCCGCACCAGCTTCGACTGGGGGGTCAAGCTCCCGCCGGAGATCAACGACCCCAAACACGTCATGTATGTCTGGCTCGATGCGCTGATGAATTACCTGACCGCACTGGGCTACGGCACCGACGAGAAGCTCCTCGATTTCTGGCCCGCCCGCGTGCATCTCATCGGCAAGGATATCCTCCGCTTCCACGCCGTCTACTGGCCCGCTTTTCTGATGAGCCTCGATATGCCCCTGCCCAAGCACATCGCGGCCCACGGCTGGTGGACCCGCAACGGGGAGAAGATGTCCAAATCCAAGGGCAACGTCATCAACCCCAAAGAGGTGGCCGACGCCTATGGCCTGGAGAACTTCCGCTACTTTATGCTCCGGGAGGTCCCCTTCGGCGGTGATGGAGATTTCAGCCAAAAGGCCCTCATCGACCGGATCAACTCCGACCTGGGCAACGATCTGGGCAACCTCCTCAACCGCCTCATCGGTATGAGCGGCAAATACAGCGAAGGCTCCGTCAGCAGCGCCAAAGTGGCCGAACTCTACGGCGACGAGCTGGCGGAAGTCCACGACTCCCTGGACAAGCTAGAGCCGCTGCTCTTTGAAATGCAGTTGCACCGCTACCTCGAAGAGCTCTGGAAGCCCCTCTCCATCGCCAACAAATCGATTGACAAATACCAACCCTGGGTGCTGATGAAAGAGGGCAAAACCGAAGAGGCCCTGGCCCTGCTGGGGCTCATCGCCAACATCCTGGCCAAGGTCTCCGTGATGCTCCACCCCGTCATGCCCAAGACCACCGATACCATCGCCCGGGCCCTGGGCTTCACGATCAACCAGACCGCCTATGAAGACCTGATCAAGCGCAAAGACCTCCTCAGCGACTTCACCATCGAAAAGGTCCCACCCCTCTTCCCCCGCATCGAAGAGCAGCTGCTCAAAGAAGCGACTCCCGCCGAAGAGAAAGCCGCTCCCAAGAAGGAGGCATCCAAAAAAGAGAAGGCCAAGAGCGAAGAGCCCCAGGGGCTCATCACCATCGACCAGTTTTTCCAAACCAGCCTCAAAGTCGGCACCGTGCTCGAAGCCGAAGAGGTCCCCAAGAGCAAAAAGCTCCTGCTTCTCCAGGTGGACCTGGGCGAAGAGCAGCCGCGCCAGATCGTCGCCGGGATCAAAGAGTGGTATGCCCCGGCGGACCTGGTCGGCACCCAGGTCTGCGTCGTGGCCAACCTCAAACCCGCCAAACTGATGGGCCTGCGCTCGGAGGGGATGCTTCTGGCCGCCAAAGATGAGGAGGGCTTGGCCCTGATCCGCCCCGAAAAGCCCAAAAAACCTGGCACACCGATCGGGTGAAAATGAAAATATCCGACCTCATCAACATCACCGGCGGCACCCTGGACAACGAGCCTCAGGTCCAGGCGATCGAGAGCGCGACCGTCTTCCCCTCCAAGGTCGAAAGAGGTGATCTCTTTTTCGCCGCACGCAACGAGGACATCCCCGCGGCGGTGGAGCGGGGAGCCTACGCCGTCATCTACGCGGGAGAGCGTCCCAGAGACCTCGACGAAGAGATCGCCTGGATCGAAGTCGATTCGGTCAAAGAGGCGGCCTTCAGGCTCCTGCGCTACGTGATGCTGCGCAAAGAGGCCGAAGTGGTCCTGCTGCGCCCCCACGAGGAGAGCTTCCTCAAGATGATCCTCACCCACAAGAGCAACATCGCCTTTCTGCCGAGAGAGTGGACCAAAGCCTTCGAAATGATCCTCAACAGCGATCAGCGGCTCTTCGTCGGCAGTGACCGGGAACTGCTCGAGACCATCACCCCCGAACCGATACGCCTGGAAGAGGAGGCCGAGGGGCAGATGATCAGCGACACCCTCTTTCGCTCCACCTTCAAAGTCCACGGCTACATTTACCAGCAAAAGGAGATGGCCCCTTTCCATTTGAGCCATCTGCTGCGTGTGGTGGACTTCTGCGACCGCGAAGAGCTCCCCTACTCCCTGGACAAGATTCACTACACCCGCCACTTCCAGCCTGTCTTCGTGGATGGAAAGCTCGAGAGCATCCCCAAGGGAAGCTCCGACCGTGTGGTAATCTTCGTCGACAATCTCCCCGACATCGTCCAGGCACGGGAGTATGTCCGCTACCAGAGCAGCTGGGCCAGGAGCATCGTCCTCACCCCGCCCAAAACCAAGGTGGAAAACGTGGAGCGCCCCTATTGGTTCCACACCCCCGAAGAGGCGAGAGAGATCCTCAAAAACACCCACTTCAACTACGCCTTCGTCTACTCCCTCGACCGGGAGATGCTCAAACAGATGCGGGAAGAGCGAACGTTGTTCTAACGCGTGTACCACGCGTGTCATTAGTCATTGGTCATTGGTTATTAGGGAAAGGTGGGGGCTTCGCCCTCTTTTAAGAGAAAGCGTCGCAAGGCGACGCCAACCAAAATTCCTAGTTACTAGTTTCTAGTTTCTAGTTACTCAAAGGATTCCCATGCTCGAAACCATGCTCCGACTCCAACAACAACTCAACGACGAAACCAACGGCCCCGGCTGGGAAGAGGGCCTCACCAACCGCGGCAAAAAGATCGACTGGCGGCGCTGCATCTGGCTCGAAGCGGCGGAGCTGGTGGAGAGCTACCCCTGGAAACACTGGAAAAACATCGACGCGGCGCCCGATTACGATAATATCCGCATCGAAGCGGTCGACATTTGGCACTTTGTGATGAGTGAAGCGCTGCGTTTGAACCGGCTCGAGGGAGACGGGGATATCTCCAAACTGGCCCGACGCATCGCCGAGACGGAGAGCTACTGCGATTTCGCCCGGGGAGCGCTCAAGCGGCCCGAAGATATCTACAAACAGATCGCTACCGTCGAATCCTTCGTCGCCGCCCTCTTCGCCCAGGCACCCATCGAGGAACTTACCGCCCGTTTCTTCGATGTGGCGGCGTTGGGGGAGCTGGATCTAAATACACTCTACAGCCTCTACGTGGGCAAGAACATCCTCAACCGCTTCCGCCAGGATCACGGCTACAAAGAGGGAAGCTATCTCAAAGAGTGGGAGGGGCGTGAAGACAATGTTGTGATGCAGGAGATCCTCGCCCAAAACCGAGGCATCGGGCCCGAAGAGCTCTATGCCAAACTCGAAGCCGCCTACCCCGGAGCAAAATAATGCCCCGGCTCAGCAATCCCCTTGAAGGAATCGCCATTCTCTCCACCGGCGGGACTTTCAACAAGATCTACGATCCGATCGCCGGGGAGCTCAGAGTCGATCCCCACTCCCAAGCCGTCCAAGAGCTTTTGAAGCACTGGAAGTGCCAAGCGCCCCTCATCAATATCATCGGCAAGGACAGTCTGGAGATGAACGAAGAGGACCGCCGACTCCTGGCGCAGACCGTTCAAGAGCGGCCGGAGCGAAAGATCCTCATCGTCCACGGCACCGACACAATGGACCTCAGTGGCGCCCATCTAGCCCGGCACTGCCCCGATCGGCAGATCGTACTTGCCGGTGCGATGATCCCCTACTCCATCGACCCGGTGGAAGCCACCGCCAACTTCGCCTCGGCGATCGGCTGGCTGCTTGGCAATGATGCTCCGGGAGTCTTTATCGCGATGCACGGCCTGGTCCTTCCCTATGATCGGATCGTCAAGGATCGTGAAAAAGGGATTTTCGTCCACAAGGCATAATTTTTATCGAGCGTCTAACACTCGTGCTTCAACTGCGAAACACGGGACTCAGAGAATCTCCCCGCCTCCCAGCAATCTCTCTCCATCATAAAAAACGGCGAACTGTCCCCTCGCCAAGCCGTAGACCGGTTCACCCAGCTCTACCCGGCCCCGCTCTCCGTCGATAACGACGTGGGCGGGGATGGCCCGGGTGCGGTAGCGGACTTTGACCTGGCAGTCAAACTCCGTCAAATCCTCGAAGAGGTTGATCCGACTAATCTCGAAGCTTCGCTCCTCCAGCTTCTCCCGCGTCCCGACGACGATGCGGTTGCGCTCGGGGTCGACGGAGAGGACATAGTGGGGATCATGAGCCCCCCGCACGGTAAAGCCCCGGCGCTTGCCGATGGTGTAGTGCATATAGCCCTTGTGGGTGCCCACCACTTCACCCGCTTCGTTGAGCACCTCTCCTTCCCGGTCGATCTCCATATGGCGCTGGAGCACTTCGGTGTAATCGTTCTCGACGAAACAGATTTCACTGCTCTCCTTTTGGGTGGCCAGGTCCTGCAGCACCGGGATCTCGGCGGCGTAGGCTTTGACCTCCTCTTTGAGCCACTCTCCCAGCGGGAAGAGAAGTCGAGGGATCACTTCTTTGCGTACCTGGGCCAGGAAGTAGCTCTGATCCTTGCTCCGGTCCCTCGCCATATAGATATAGCGGCCGTCGCTTCGGACGTAGTGACCCGTGGCGACCTTTTCGATCCCCAGGGAGTCGGCGAACTCCAGCATCCGGCCGAATTTGATCTGACGGTTACAGACCACGCAGGGGTTGGGGGTGCGGCCGGTGCGGTACTCCTCGACGAAATAGTCGTAGACCTCCTGCCGGAAATCACCCGAGATATCGAGGAAATGGACCTCCACGCCCAGATACTCCCCCACCCTTCGGGCCTTGGCGTAATTCTCCCGGTGGTAAGCCTCGTTGTCGTGGAGCTTCATATAGACGCCGACAACCTCGTAGCCCTCTTTTTGCAGGAGCAGCGCCGCTACGGTGGAGTCCACCCCGCCGCTCATTCCTACCAGAACCTTCTTCTCAGCCATCGATCCGCTCCCTGATCTCCAGGGCGTAGTGCCCGTTGCCGCCTCGTACCAGCCGGGCGATCGCCAGAGGCTCTTCGCCCACGAAGAGGAGGATCTGTTCCAGCACCGGATCGGGAAGCTCCAGGCGCCCCCCTTCCCGAACTTCACTTTCGGGCACTACCGCGATACGACTCTCCACAAGAACACGCTTGCGCTCCGGGATCTCCGCCTCCCCGTCACACAATCGGCTCACGAAACACTCGCTTCCCTCGCACCGGACCTCGGCGACCCTGCGCCCTGCCCTGCGGATCTGAAGCCTGGGCAGATGCTCCCCCAGATCGATCCAATCCCCCGCCCTCAATTTGGCCAGATGCTTCTCCTTGAGGCTCAGAGGCTCCAGAGCCAGACAGGGCTCCAGGACTTTGCTGTGCAAGAGTCGGGAACGGTTCAGCCGCCTTGCCTGGGTCTCAAGCATGGAGCTCCCCCGTGAAGGCTTCGAGTATCCGCTCTTTGCTCGCCGGAAGTAGGTCGTCGGGGACCTTCTGCCCCGTGCTGATGTAACTCACCGGCAGATGCTTTTCGGTCAAAAAGGCGATGAGATCCCCCACCCGTTGGGTCTCGTCGAATTTGGTGACGATGGCATTGTCTACCCGGATGAAGTTGAAATGTTCATAGATCTCCCGGATGTCTTCGTACTTGGCCGTCGCAGAGATCACCAGGCTCGTCGTAATTTCCCGGTTCTGCACACTTTTGAGAAATTCAATGGTTTTGATGAGCCGGTCGGTATCGTAAGGAGAGATCCCCGCCGTATCCACCAGCACCACATCGTAATCTTTCAACGCGTCGAGATGCTGAGCGAACTCTTCGATCCGCTCCGCTCTGCGATGCTCCAGGTGGAGGATCCTCGCGAAATTGTCCAGTTGTTCATAGGCCCCCGCCCGCCAGGTGTCCAGGTTGATCAGCGCCACCTTGTATTCCCGATCCAGCAAATAACTGTATCGGGCGGCCAGTTTGGCGATGGTGGTGGTCTTGCCCACGCCGGTGGGCCCCACCATCATCATCACCCGGGGAGTCGAAAGCTCTTCGGGGACCACCTCCAGGCCCTCGTCGATCTCTTCGAGGAGATAGCTCAGCAGCAGTGCTTCGTCGGCGGCCACCGGAGTCCCCAGCACCGGCTCCAGATGCGCTTCGAGCCACTCCCGGCGCAAGCCTTTGGACTCCAAAAGGCTCAGGACCTTTTGGACCTTTTCATCTTCAGCCGTCGTCAGGCCCGCCGCCGCTTTCATCCGATGCATCTGATCCTGAAGCTCCTGGATCTCCCGGATCAGCTCCTCCTCTTCACTCATCCCCAGGCTCTCCAGATAAGCCTCTTCGGGCACGGCGACCGTAATCTCAGCCGAGAGCTTGCCGTCACGGTCTTCGCGTTGACGCGCCTGCAGAAGCTCCAGACGCTCCAAGTGGGGATATTTGGCCTTCGCCAGGGCATAAGCCTCTTTGGGGGTAGGGGCTTCAAAGGTCTCTTCTACCATCTTCTCTTTTCCTTTCTGCTAGGGGGCCGTATCGGCCTCGCCTCTTCTCCTTTTCAGCTTCCTGATCGCTCGCAGGGGGAGCCTGCTTCTCATCCAGCTTAGCGGCAAGCGCACCGAATCCCGATCCTGCCAGTGTGGGTGGGGGATCTGAAGATCGGGAAGGTCGACCCGTTGCTCCCCGTAAAAGAGGATATCCAGGTCCAGGGTCCTCGGCGCATCCTTGAAAGTTCGGACACGTCCGAAACGGCGTTCGATCCCCTGAAGCCGCCGCAGAAGCTCCATCGGGCTCAGCGTCGTGGCGATGCGCAGCACCGCATTGTAAAAATCGGGTTGTTCCAGGTATCCGAAGGGGGGATTGATCAGAATCGGAGAACACTCCAGCACCCTGATCCCGGACGAGCGGGCCAGGGCATGCCGGAGATGCTCGAAACGCCGCGGCACATCCCCCAGGTTCCCCCCGATCCCGATCCAGGCTTCCCGTTCACCGCGGCGGAGCGTTTGGGCCGGGAGGCGGCAGGGAAAAAGCTCGGTGCGCAAAAGGGTCAGCCCGGGGCCGATTCTCTTGCGCAGAACCGCCATCGCCTAGAGGATCTCCGCCCGGCCGTGGCGCATCACCACCATATCCTCGATCCGGATCCCGAACGCTCCGGGCAGGTAGATCCCCGGCTCGACGGTAAAAACCATCCCATCCTCGATCCGGGTGCGGCTCCGGGAGGAGATGTAGGGCATCTCGTGGATATCCAGACCCACGCCGTGGCCGGTGGAGTGGACGAAATACTCCCCGAAGCCCGCCTTTTCGATCACGTCGCGGGCCAGAGCGTCCACTTTGCGGGCTTCCATCCCGCTGCGGGCCTTTTCAATCGCCTTGTCATGGGCTTTGAGGACCGTATCGTAAGCCCTTTGCATCTTCCGGGATTTGAATCTCTGGAGGGTCCCGAAATCGAAACCTTTGACCACCCGGGCGGTCCGGGTGCGGTCGGAGCAGTAGCGCTTGTATTTGATCCCGGCGTCCACCAGGAGCAGGTCGCCTTTTTTGAGCTTGCGCCTGGTGGGCAGGGCGTGGGGTTTGGCAGCGTTGGGGCCGATGGCGACGATGGGGTCGAAGCTCAACTCCCGTTTGCCCTCCTTGCGCAAGATCCGCTCCGCCAGGAAATGGAGGCTCCGTTCATCTTCGCCGAAGCCTTCTTTGCTGAAGGCTTTGGCGATTTTGTCGAAGGATTTGGCCCCCAGACGGGCCGCTTTGGCCAGCAGCTCGATCTCTTCGGGGCGTTTGATGATCCGTTTGCGGTGGGACCAGTCCGGCTCGGCTTTCCAGCGGATATCGCCGGCAGCCTGCAGACGCCCGAAAGCGTAGCAATCCCACTCTTTAGGATCGTAGGCACAGCGTTTGACCTTCGATCTCTTCAAACGCTTGGCCGCGGCAGCCAGGATATCCCAGGCGACGACCACCTCGGCCCCCCGAACCGCCTCCCTGGCTTCGACGCCGTAGCGGCCGTCGGTGAAAAACCATGCTTCATCCCCCAGCTGCAGATAGATCGCGTTGTCGCAGCTGTAGCCGCACTCGTAGTAGAGAGCGCTCTCATCACGCAGGAGGATGTTTTTCACCGCTTCAGCCCTGCTGCTGCATCTGCTTCTGGGCCTCCTGGGCCGCTTTGATCTCGTTCATGATCTGGGTGATCCCGATCATAGCCAGATGGTAGCCGAAGGGCCCCATACCGGCGATCACTCCGGCGCAGACCTCCGCCGTAATCGACTTGCGGCGGAACTCTTCGCGGGCGTGGATGTTGGTCAGATGGACTTCGATCGCCGGGATCTGTACCGCCGCCAGGGCGTCACGGATGGCGATGGAAGTGTGGCTGTAGGCAGCAGGGTTGATGATGATCCCCTGGGCATCCCCCATACATTCCTGGATCCGGTCGACGATTTCCCCTTCGAGATTGCTCTGGAAAAACTCGATCTCCAGGCCGTTCTCCTGGGCGAAACGTTTCATCTGCTCGTGGATCTGCTCCAGTTTCATGGGACCGTAGATGTGCTGCTCTCTGACACCGAGCATATTGAGATTGGGACCTTGAATGACGACAACTTTCATACTGTTCGTTCCTTTTCGATAAATCTAAAATGGTCAATATTCTAGTAGAAATGGGGTTAAGCGGCGTTGAAAACGACTCGACAACCGAGTAACCGAGAAACTAGTAACTAGCAATTTTTTTCCTGCGGTCTCAACGCTCAATGCCGATATAATTGCATCAAAACTTCCAAAAGGAGCCCTGATGGTTACGATCCTCCAGGCTGAATACATTTATACCCCTGACGGGTACCGCAAAGAGGCGGCGGTGGCTTTCGATGAAAAGATCCTGGCGCTCGATACCCCGCAGGCTCTCCGGGAGCGCTATCCCGAAGCCTCCTTCATCGATGCGGGAAGCGACACGATCCTCTATCCCGGCTTCATCAATGTCCATACCCACCTGGAATACTCTGCCAACAAAACGCGGCTGGAGTACGGGGAATTCATGCGCTGGCTCGAGAGCGTGATCCGGGAACGCGACGAGCTGGTCAACGAAGCGGACAACGCCCTGATGGAAGCCGCCTGCCGTCAAATGCTCCGCGACGGGATCACCTCTTTCGGGGCGGTCTCCACCTTCGGGACCGACCTGGAGGTCTGCCGCCGGGTTCCCCAGCGGGTGGTCTATTTCAACGAGATCATCGGCTCCAACCCCGCCGCTATCGACGTGCTCTACGAGGATTTCCTCCAGCGTCTGGCCGCCTCCCGTGACACCCGGCCCGAAGAGCGCATCACTCCGGCCGTAGCGATCCATGCCCCCCACTCCGTCCACCCCGTCGCCGTCCGCCGCGCCGTCGGGATCGCCAGGGAGGATGGGCTGCCCCTTTCGTGCCATTTTCTCGAATCTCCCGAGGAGCGCGAGTGGCTCGAAAAAGCGGAAGGGGGCTTCAAACCCTTCTTCAAAAACTATCTCAAAAGCGAGCGGCCCGTCACCGGTATCGAGGAGTTTCTCTCCCATTTCGACGGTTACCCCAGTCTTTTCGTCCATGCGGTACAGACCACCGAAGAGGAGCGGGGATACCTGGCCGAACAGGGGCACCATGTGGCTCACTGCCCCCGCTCCAACCGGCTGCTGGGTTGCGGCCGCTATCCTCTGGAGGACCGCCGGGTCCCTGTGGCCCTGGCTACCGATGGGCTGAGCTCCAACTGGTCGCTGAGCCTCTTTGACGAGATGCGCGCGGCGTTGATGCTCCACCACCAGGCCCCTCTTCGTGAACTCTCGGAGCTTCTGATCCGCGCCGTCACCTCCGAAGCGGCCCGATCCGTCCGAAGCGACGCCGGCCGCATCACCCCCGATGCCCCTGCCGATTTCGCCCTGATCCGTCTCCCCCAGCGTTTGGAGCGAATGGAAGATTTGGCCCTTCAAACCATCCTCCACACCCAAAACGCCGAACGGGTCTGGATCGCCGGGGAAGAACAGATCCTCGATTGAGGCCCGGGATCACCTCCACTGATGAGTTTAATAAATATAAATAATATTTATTGTAAGGCTTTATTTATATAAATACAATAGAATTACACTTACATAAGCCATACAATAAAGGAGTCCTTATCATGGAGAAAAAATATTGGAATCCCTACTTTGGCGGGGTCGTTCTGGGCACGCTGCTCTTTCTGACCTTCGCCATCGCTTCCCAGGGGTTCGGCGCCAGCGGGACCTTTTCCCGGGCGACGGCCCAGCTGCTGGTCGACAGCGACAAGAGCTGGCTTCATAACGCCTACATCGCCAGCTACTTCCGCCACGGAGACAATGCCCTGCTCAACTGGACGGTCGTGGAGACTATCGGAATCTTCCTCGGCGGTTTTGTTAGCGCCCTGCTGGCAGGCCGTCTGATGATCCGCCCCGACAAGGCGCACAACTACCCTCTCGCCAAACGCTTTCTCTGGGCCCTGGTCGGAGGCATGATCATCGAATTCGCCACCCGGATCACCCGGGGCTGCACCAGCGGCCAGGGGCTCGACGGAATGGCTACCTTCTCGGTAGGGACCTGGATCTTCATGTTCTCCGTTTTCGGTGCGGCACTGATCTTCTCACCCTTTTTCCGCAAACAATGGGTCGACGATTCCCAGGGAGGTGAGTGATGAACGATCTGATCCTTCCTCTCTATAAAAACGGCTTTCTCACACCGGAAGCCAACTTCTTTTTCGCCATCGTCATGGGCTTCGCCTTCGGTTTTGTCCTGGAGCGCACCGGCTTCACCCGCGCCCAGCACATCGCCGACACCTTCTACTTCAGAAACCTGGCGGTGCCCAAGATCATGGGGGTCACCGTCATTACGGCGACGACCTGGTTCATCCTCTTCGCCTGGATGGGATGGATCGATCTCAACGCCCTCTTCACCCCCTCTACCTATGTCTGGCCCTATGTCGTGGGCGGCATCATTTTCGGCTTCGGAATGGTGATGTCGGGGTACTGTCCGGGAACCGCTGTCGCAGGCCTGGGAAGCGGCAAGAGCGATGCCCTGGTCTTCCTGCTGGGTCTCTTTGGAGGAGCTTTCATCTATTTCCTCCTCTATCCCCTGATCTCGGGCTTCGTCAGCTCGGGCAACCTCGGTGTCCTGAAGCTCCACGATCTCTTCGGAGGCAACGAATACACCTCCTACATCCTGACCGTAGCCCTGGAGACAGGAATCATCGGCTTCCTGATGCTTTTGCAAACATTGACCAACAAAGGAGAGAAATAATGACTACAAGTAAAGTGGCCGTCGCCGGCGGCATCCTGATCCTCATCGGTGGGCTGGCCCTGGCCTTCTACACCGGAACCAACGGAGCGGCCCTCGTCGCCGCCAAAGCCAAAGCGGTAGAGAAGTACGTCGCCCTGGCAGAGAAATCTCTCAGCTCCGGGGATCTCTCCAAGGCGGAGAAATATGCCAAAGAGGCCCTGGTCGTCGACCCCAAAAACAAGAAGGCGCTGAGCGAATTCAAAAAGATCGCCCTCGCCTCCTGCCCCAAAGTCGCGGCAGCGCCGGCAGCAAACAACGGCGCCGCAGAAGGCACTAAAGCAAAGGCGGCTCCCGCTGCTGCAACTCCCGCCGCCAAACCCGCCGCTCCCCAGGCGGAGGAAGACGAAGAGATGGGCTGCATCTAAGCCCCTCCGCTCTCATTAAACTTACTGACTTAACCTTTAAACTTCTTTCCCAAACCTTTCCGGCGATTTTATAGACGACCCTCCCCTCAGTACAGGTCCCAGATCCCTTTTGGGCCAGGCCAACAGGATGGTTACGATGGCGGCAACGGTGACCGCATAGACCCAGCCGGGAATGGGCACCGGTTCACCCGAGGCATAAGAGTGCATTCCGCTGAGATAGAAATTAACCCCGAAATAGGTCATGATCACCGAAGCGAAAGCGAGGAAGGAGGCAGTCGCCAGGATAAAGGGACGGTCCCATCGGCGGATCAGGCGTAGATGAACGACGATGGTATAGACGATGATACTGACATAGGCCCAGGTCTCCTTGGGGTCCCAGCCCCAGTAGCGGCCCCAGGATTCGTTGGCCCAGACACCGCCGATGAAGTTGCCCACCGTCAACATCGAGAGGCCGAGGATCAGCGCGGCCTCATCCACGGCGACCAGCCGGCGGATCGCCCGGTCGATTTGGGGACGCTTGGCCGGGTTGCGCAGGATAAAAAGCCAGAGCACGATGTAGCCGACCAGCGCCCCCAGCCCCAGGAAGCCGTAGCTGGCGGTGATCACCGAGACGTGGAGCGTCAGCCAGTAGGATTTGAGCACCGGGACGAGGTTGGTGATCTGGGGATTGATGTTGCTCAGATGCGCCGTGAAGAGAAAAATCCCCGCCACCATCACCGTCGCGCCCAATACCAGCAGCGAATGGCGGAAGAAGATCAGCCCCGCCAGCATCGCCGACCAGGAGATGTAGAGAAGCGACTCGTAGGCATCACTCCAGGGAGCGTGCCCGGCGATGTACCAGCGCAGCCCCAGGCCGAAGGTGTGCAGGGCAAAGAGAAGGATCAACACCGCCCCGGCACCCAACCGGATCCTCCGGAACCAGGGTCCGGGGTTCTCCCGCAATATCTCGGCGAAGCCCGCCAGGATCAGCACCAGCCCCAGCAGCAGATAAAGGCCCACCAGCCGAGGAAAGAGATGGAGCCGGTTGTAAAGAAGCTCTGCGTCAATCTTCTCTTTGGGCGGGATGAGGGAGGCTCCGTAGCGCTGCTGGTAGTGGCGGATCTGCCCGACCATCCGGTCGGCCGCCTGCCAATCCCCCGCTGCCGCAGCGTCGATGAAATGGCGGGTGAGCGCCTCCACTGTGGCACGCTCTTTTCCGGCGAATTTCTGCATTGCCTCCAGGGGATTGTACCAGGTGTTGTGGGGATCGCCCGGCATCGGGAAGATCCGGTAGAGGTTGCCGTAAAAGACCATATAGATGACGTTGAGCTTCTCGTCCAAGGCAATCACTTCCCGCTCGAAGGTCCCCCGCTCCCCCGGCTTGATCCGGTTGGCCTCTTCCACATATTTCTTGAGTTTGTAACCCTTTTTCCCCTCGAAAGCATCGGCGAAGGCGGCGTATTTCTCTCCGTCGGGAAGCCCCAGGACTTTACGGAGTTTCGGTGATTTGACCTTGAGGAGTCTGGCGTAGCGCCAAAGTTCGGGGCGGCTGAGCATCCCCATCAACACCTGGTCCTGATCCATCCCCTTCCAGGAGAGGCTGCCGTGGAGTTTGTAGAGCAGCTGGGTATCGAGGGAGTTGACCGGCTCCATCCTCCCCATAGGGGACTGGACGATCAGCCGGCCGAAGTTCCCAGCCGTCGCCGCGGAGCCCTGACGATAGCCCGGCAGGTAGCGCTCGAAATCGGACGGAGTCGCCGCCTCGACAGGCAAAAAACCTGTGCCCAGGATCACCAAAAGTGCCAGAAACGGTGCCGTCGCTCTCAGGTAGCGGACCAGCTTTCCGAAACGGGACGTAGGATCGAAGAGGTTCCATAGCAGCCCCAGGGCCAGGAGAATGTATCCCAGATAGGTGGGCCATTTGCCCGGATCGTCGTTGACGCTGAGGATCGTCCCCCGCTCATCCTGATCGTAGGAGCTCTGGAAAAACTTGTAGCCCCGATGGTCCAGGGTATGGTTCATATAGATCCGGTAGTCGAAATTTCCCGATTTCGGATCGATCACCGTCACTTCGCTGGCGTAGGAGCTGGGTGCCATCGAACCGGGATAGCGCTCCAGCTGAAAATCCCGCAACTTCAGGGCAAAGGGAAGATGAACCACTTTGGAGCCGAACTCCACGGTTACCTTCACGTCGCCGAAATCGAGGGTCTTGGGAAAACCTTTGCCTCCCCGCCGCCCCACCAACCGGGTCACTTTGCAATCTCCCTCATAGCAGACCTTCACGCTCAGCAGCCCCATCGTCGCACGCCCCTTTTTGGCGAACTTGTAGTCGACAAATTGGACCGTCAGCTCTTTGCCCCCGTCAAAGAGGATGATCTCCCTGAAACTGTTGTCGCCGATAGCGGAGAAATCCTTTTGAAACTCCTGGTACCAGCTCCCCCTGGGTGTATGGATCGTTACCTGCAGATAGGGCTCGGCAGTCAGCATCCGATTTTCGCTTTTGCCCTCGCGAATGTGGAGAATCCCCTCCTGGCCGAAGTAGTGAGTCGTCGCCGCCCCGATCCCGATGAGCAAAAAGGCGGAATGGAAGAGAAAACGGGGCGGATGCCGCCACATCCTGTAGCGCCAGATGACCCCGGCTAGGTTGATCCCGGCCAGAAAGAGCGCCCCGATATACCACCAGCTGTAGTAGACCAGCACCCGGGCGGTGGAGGTCCCGTAATCGTTCTCGATAAAGGTCGCCGCCGCGGCACCGATCCCGAGGATCGCCAGCAGCAGCAAGGTGGTCTTGATGGAAAAAAGAAAGTTAAAAACAGGTCTCATAAAGACTCTTTTTTGTTATTGGTGTATTGGTTATTAGTGTATTGGAAATTGTAGTCCTCTCCCCAATAGACCAATACACGAATAACCAATAACAGATAATCTGAGGCTCTGAGCTTCAGATTATTCCATTTTTCCGCAGATACTCTTTCCACTGCTCTTTTTTATACGTCCCTTTGTCGACCCCTTCGACAAACTCCATAATCTTTCCCAGAACGTAGGGTTTGACGTAACCGGGAAGCTTCCACATCGTTTTGCCTTTGGGGTTGAGGAGGACCACGTAGGGGGTCACTTTGACCTTGTAGAGCATCTGGAGGTTTTGGGTCGTCGTGGGAACGCCGAGGACCGTATAGGCGAATTGATCGTCGCGGGGGATGCGGTAGATATCGAAATCCTGGGCGATCCTGTTCAGCGTCGGATCCTCGTTGAGCTCCCGTTTCATCTTATCGCAGTAGGGGCAGGTGTGTGAATCGAAGATCAGCATGATCGGACGGCCGGTATAGGGGATCGTCTTGGAGAATTTGACGATTCCTTCCGATTTTTCCGGAGTCGCCGCCGTCGTGTTACTCTCGCTTCCCCCGGCAAAAAGGAGGGATGAGGCTAGAAAGAGAAGTGCGAAGAACTTTTTCATTTTTTTGGACCTCCCACTTTGATGCCGTGGGCATCGTAATAGGCTTTCAGCGCTTTATAGACCTCTCCGTTTTTTCGGTCTTTTCCCTTCCAGGCCCCCTCTTTGACGAATTGCAGGGTCACTTCGAACTGCTTGGGAGGCATATAGCCGGGGACGATGAAGATCGAGCGACCCTTTTCATCGGTGAAGATCAGTGTCGGTGTCGCATCGATGTGGTAGATGCCGACCAGGGTCTTGGTATCCACCTCCATCGCTTCGCCGTTGTGCATAAACTTGTGCCGTTTCTGTGCCAGGGCATCGATATAGATCGGGGTCACATCCTCCCGGATCGCTTCGGCCAATTCGGGATGCTCCACCACATCTGCCTGGAGCTTCTGCGTATAGGGGTCGGCAGGCTGGCCGAAAACCAGCAGCATCGGTTTGCCCTCCGGCGCGATCTTGGCCCCGTCTTTGAAGATTCGATAGAACTTCGAGAGCCGGGCTTTGGGAGCCTCCGCCTTTTGCATTTTCGATTTGGGCGACGTCTTTTGCTGCGTCTCAGAAGGCATAGCGGGCTCCTGGAGAGTCGGTGCCGGCGCCTCCTTGAGTACTTTGGCTTCACTCTTGTGTTCACCGCAGCCGGAGAGCAACAGTGCGGATAGGGAAAGGGCGATGGCTATCGTTTTCACGGTCTGGATCCTTCTCTTCAAATGGGATAAATTGTAGGGTCAATCCTTTAAATCTGGGCAGCGGAGGTTTGAACTGCCCATAGCTAAAGAATCGGATCGGTGCGGAGCCGGGCTCCACATCTACCCGTTACTTCATACCTGCTTTCGCTCCGGCGTGGAGGAGCTTGTCCATCACCTCCTGGTGCTGCTTGTCGCTCAGGATGCCGGGAGTCTTGTTGACCTTCTCCCAGAGTTTCCGGTTGGTCATATTCTTGTGGCAGCCCATGCAGACGCCGGTACGCTCCATATTATCACGTATATCTTTGTCCAATGCGCGGGAAGCCGGCCAGTGGGAGCCCACGTTGACCAGCTGCTTGCCGGTCTTGCGGTCGACCACCTTGGACCAGTCGAAGTTCATACCGGGGATCGCCTTGATCTGGATCGTCGTATGCTTGGAGGCGAACTTGCCGGTCGCCAGATCCTGGAGATCCACTTTCAGATCCTTGTCCTGGTCGGTCAGGAACTGTCCATCCTGGATCCCGTAGCCCAGGGCCTTGGGATTGCTGTGGCAGCTCTCACAGGTCCTTGCTTTGCGGCCGGTGGTGTGGGGCTGGACCGGCGACATATCGATGGCGTCGACGATCTGGCCATTGTCCTTGACCCGTGCCTGCTTGTTCAGGGTCACGGTGGAGCCGTCAGGCCCGATGATGGTGTAGGTCACCTGGCATCCGGGGATGATCGGCGTTACGAGCCCTTCGCCGTTGATTCCAAGGATCGGATCTTCCCAGCGCAGATAGCTGCGGGTCTCGTGGGCTTTGCCGATCTGCTTCTTCCCTTTGGTTCCCAGGACCGATTCGCTGGTCTCACCGTTGGCGAAGTGGGTACTGCCGCTGGCGATCCAGTCGATCTTGGTCTTGCCTTTGGTGTAGTCGACCTTCACGTGGCAGCCGTAGCACTGGGGCGCCCAATCGCTGTGGCAGCTGTAGCACTCCAGCTTGTCCATATGCGCCTGGATCTCATCCATGGCGACCTTGCCGGCCTCGGACTTGTAGGAGTTTTTCATATGCTTCTCTTTGAGCAGCGGAACCTCCAGATCCTTGCCGCTGGCGAGGTGGACGATGACCTTGTTGCCTTTTTTGACGACGTTGCCGAAGGGGTTGCCCCGGGCCGTCAGCAGGTAGCCGTCCATCGGCTTGTAGACCGTTCCCTGCCGCATCCAGGCGGGGAGCTTCTTGCTCAGTCCGCGAGGGCCTTTCTTGGCGCCCATGGCAAACTCTTTCTCTCCGTAACCCATCTGCAGCTCCCAGGGGAACTTGCGGGTCGTTCCGTGGCAGTCGCTACACTCGATCTCCACCTGTCCGAGGGTCGAACCGTAGAGCGTGCCGTCTCCGTGCATATCGATGGAGGTGTGGCAATCCTGGCAGGTCATGCCGGCTTTGAAGTGCAGATCCTCCTTGATGTGCTTATAGCGCTTGCCGTGAGTCTTGAGCTGGGCCTTGCCGCCGGGCATCAGCGGCGAACTGTAGGGCTGCTCCATCAGACCCATATAGCTGACACCGATCCGCTTGCCGCGGTTGTGGCAGGAGTTGCAGGTCTCGGGATGGATCCCGCTGAAGGTCACCCCGGTACTGGGGACATGGACCTTGGCTTTGCGGGTTCCCTGGATCTCGTGCACGAGCAGGTGGCCGTGCTCTTTTTTATCGATGGTGGGATCACCCCCCTCGTAGAGCCCCTCGTTCCCGTAGGGGATATGGCATGCCGAACAGCCCATGCCGCGCCAGTCCCCCCGGCCTTTGCGGCCGCGGACCCCGATGTGGCAGCGCTGACAGTCACTGCGCTGGTAGGTGATCGAAGCGTGATAAGCCACCCGGGCCTGATATGCCTCTTCGCTCTCTCCCGGTTTCCGGGTGAGATCGGCCTCACTCTTGGGAGGCATGGGGAGCTGCTTGAGCTCCGTGGGGAACTGGTCGGGATACTTGTCGATCATCGCGACCATGTACTTCTTGTACTCCTTGGTTCCCCAGGCGGGTTTTTTGCCATCCTCGTCTTTGATGTCATAGTTGGCGAACTTCACCTTCATCGTCGGCTCGGTTCCCCAGGTATGCAGGTTCCCCTGGATCTTTCCGGCCTCGGTGGCCATCAACGCCTTTTTCATATTGGCGACGGTATCGGCGTGGCAAATCCCGCAAGTCTTGTCCATGATCCAATAACTGCCCGGATCACGAACAAAGGCGGTCAACGAGCCCGGATGGGCCTTCGGGGCGCCTTTGTGGGCCTCTTCGGCCGTGCCGGCCTTGGGATTTCCTCCGTGACAGACGACACATCCGCCGCTGTCACCCATCCCTTTGCCCATGGCCACGATCTGTTTCATCATATCCGACTTGGGATCGCGGATCGACTCGATCCCCTGGTGACATTTCACACAGCTGTCTCCGCCCGACACACTTTTCGGAGGCGTCATCGTCCCCTTCTCGTGCATCGCGGCGGAGAGCATCATCGTACTCCCTGCGATCGCGGCTATCAGCGCGATCTTCACATTGCCAACCATCTTTTCCTCCTTTTGGGCTTGAGGACGGAATCCTCTACCCGCCATCATACGTTGATAAAGTGCCCCCAAAGTGCCGGATCGTTCTAAGAATCGCTTAAAAAAAAACACCTACAATTTGTGGGAAGAGGGGGAAAAGTGAAATGAAACGGATCGTGTTTGCATTGATCTTCTGTCTCTACCTGGCAACGGGAGTGGCAAAGGGGGGAGAACTCGCCTGGATGAGCAATCTCGACGATGCCAAAGAGCTGGCACTCCAGGAGAAAAAACCGATCATCCTCTTTCTCCACTCCCGACGCTGTTTCTACTGTCCCAAGATGATCGAAGAGGTTTTCCCCGATCCCCAATTGCAGAAATTCCTGAAAGAGAATTTCATCCTCCTCTCTTTGGATACCGCCACCGGAAGTGACAGTATTGAAGAGGAGACCGCCGACCAGGCGCCTGAGCGTTTCATCGTGACGATGACACCGGCTTTTGTCTTCATGGGCCCCAGGGAGGAGAAACTCTACCGCAAAGGGAAAAAACACATGATCATTTACGGATATTGGAAAGCGGACGAATTGATCAAATGGGGCAAAGAGGCCCTCAAACGTTTTGACAAACTCTACGGTGATCGCTATGGGAGGAAAAGCAATGAAAAGCCTTGAGGGTTTTCCCGCCGGACGATTCTTACCGGCTGTGTCACTGGCCCTTTTGCTGACCGGCACGATCACCCAGGCCCGCCCCCGAGGAACACATGTCGTCAAAGAGAAGATCGGGCAACAGTATTACCTCAAAGCCTGCTCCGCCTGCCACGGTGCCGGCAAGCTCGGCGGCAATATGGCGACACAGGCGGAGTGGAAAGAACTCCTGGACCATCACGCCAAAGAGCTGATCGAGCTCCACGAGGGTGAAGAGAATACGACGGAGGTCATCAAATACCTCAAAAGCCCCCGATTCGGGAAAGAGCATGATCGTCTTTTGAAATTTCTGCAGGAGTTCGCCAATGATTCGGAGAGCATTCCTACCTGTTATTAGCGCTCTTCTCCTCCAGGCTGGGGGGAGGGGCGAGTGCCCGGACGATTACACTCCGGCCTCTTTCGAAGAGGCCTCCGATGAACTGCTCGACTTCGTCGATGAATATTTCACCGATGCCAAACTCCCTTTTCTCCCCAGCAAAAGCGACCTGAAACGGCTGGGACTCGTCCGAATCAAACCCGGCCTTTACCAGCGGCCCGATGCCATGATCCAAAGCGGCCGCAGGAGGTATCCCTACCGCTCCGGTATCTGGCGGGTGGAATTCCCCGGTGAGGGGATCACGATCGTGCATCTGCTTCTGAAAGAACCGCGGCAGCTCTCTGAGAGCGAAGCCTTCAATACCATCAACGACAGTGTCGGAGACCTGTTTGCGGATTATGACAACCGGGCATACATCCTGCGGATGCTGCCTGAAGATGTGCGACAAAAAGTCGGTGACAAATACATCACTCTGAACGTCCACGTTTACGGCGTGCGCGACGATGCCACCGAGCTCAATACGACGGTGGCGGATTATATCCTGACCGATTACAGTAAACTGGTCGGAAAATATTTGGAGTGTGTGAAAAAACCATGAAACTTTTGCTTTTGGAAGACGACCCCATCATCGCCGAACAGATCCGGAATTATTTCGAGCTCTTCGATCATCGCGTCGATCACTACAGCGACGGGGCACAGCTCCTCGACGAAGCCAACCCCGCCCATTACGACATCATGCTGCTGGATATCAACACCCCGGGTCTCAACGGCATCGAAGTGCTCCGAAGCTTCCGGGATCTTTCCATCGACACTCCGGCCATCTTCATTACCGCGATGAGCGACCTGGATTACCTCAAGCAGGCTTACCGTTTCGGCTGCAACGATTACGTCCGCAAACCCTTCGACATCGAGGAGCTGGAGATCCGCATCGAACACCTGGTCAAGGGGCGAACCGAGCGCTGGATCGCCGTCACCGAGCGCTACCGCTTCGATATGAAGAACGAGCGTCTTTTCGACGGTGAGCGCGAAGTTCCCCTGGGACGCAAAGAGCGGCAGCTACTTCATCTCCTGCTCAAAAACCGTGGCCATATCGTCAGCAAAGAGCGTATCAAAGATTATCTCTGGGAAGATCAGGAGGTCTGCGACAATACCCTGCGCACGACCATGAAAAAACTGCGCGACAAGCTGGAAGAGAATTTCATCGACAACCTTCGCGGAGTCGGCTACCGGATCCGCCATGCCTGAGCCCCGCCCCATCAGCCGCCGGAAGTTCACGACCGTTCTGGCCCTCTCATTTTTCATCTACGGCATCCTGCTGATGCTGAGTTTCTACCTTTTCAGCCACTGGCTCATCGACAAAAAGGAGCGGGAGAAATTCCGATCCGAGGTGACGCTCGAGGCAGCCAACAAAGAGCGTTTCCTCAATCTCTACCTGACCCATCTCTCCCGCAGCCTTCGCTCCATCGCCTACAATCCCTATTTTATGAGCTACGTCGTCGATCCGAAATACCTCAACTCGGCGGAGTTCCTCTTCCTCACCATTATGCTCGAGCACGATGACTATATGCAGCTGCGTTTTCTCGGGGCCGACGGCAAAGAGCGCCTGCGTTTCGACCGGGACAGTCCGGAGGGCTACCCCTACAAAGTCGGCAAACTCCAGGACAAATCCAAACGCTACTATTTCTATGAGACCGCCAGGCTCAAAGAGGGCGAAATCCATACCTCCAAGATCGATTACAACATCGAGAACGGCAAAGTCGTCCACCCCATCGTTCCGGTCTTCCGGGTCTCCACTCCCATCTATTTCGAAGGAAAATTCAAAGGGGTGCTGACCATCAACACCTTTGCCCAGAAGATCATCGAGCTTTTCACCAGCTCCCCCATCTTCGATACGATCATCTTCGACAAAGACGGCTACGTCATCTACGCCGAAGGGAAATTCTACGACAGAAAATACCAACCCAAAAAGCTCACAGAGATCCTCCCCCTACCTCCCGGGAAACTTCCCCGAAAACTCTCCGACGAATACCTCTCGGAGAAGCACCGCTTCTACGTCAAAGCGATGCCGATGGGAACCCGCACCCTCTATGTCGCCTACCGACTCAAACCCGGCACCGCCCTGACCCTGAAAAAAGAGGATTACCAGGCGGCGGGGATTATGCTCCTCCTCCTGATCCTTCTCGCTCTGCCTCTCTCCTGGCTCCTGGCCCGCCCCACGGAGCATATGTTCGAGATCGTCGCCCGGCAGCGTCAGGAGCTCGAAGAGTTCAGCCACACCCTCGAAGATCGGGTCCGGGAAAAGACCGAGGAAAATGCCCGCAAAGACCGTCTCATCATCCACCAGGCCCGCCTGGCCGAGCTGGGAGAGATGATCGGCAACATCGCCCACCAGTGGCGCCACCCCCTCACCCGCCTGAGCCTGATCCTCCAGAATCTCAAAGCGCTCAACAAAAAAGACCGCCTGGACAAAGAGCAGCTCGAAAAAATGTTGAGCATCGCCAACGAACAGATCTTTTTTATGTCCGACACCATCGAGAATTTCCGCAACTTCTACCGACCGGCTACCGAAGCGGAGAACTTCAGCGTCAAAGAGGCTTATACCAAGGTTATGGAGATCGTCGGCTATGACCTGAAGCATAAGAACATCTCTATAGAGTACCTGGAGAATGAAAGAGTCGAGCTTCACGGAATGATGACCCAGTTCGCCCAGGTCTTTCTCAATCTCATTGTCAATGCCCGAGACGCTCTGATGGAGCGGGAGATCCCCGACCCGCGAATCCGCATCGAGGTCCGATGTGAAAAGGATGAACTGAAGATCGAACTCTCCGACAATGCAGGAGGGATCCCGGAGGAGCACCTGGAGAAGATCTTCGAACCCTATTTCAGTACCAAGCGGGAAAAAGGAACCGGAGTCGGTCTCTACATGGTCAAAACCATCATCGAAGAGAAATACGGCGGCAGTGTGAAGGTGGAAAATACGAGGGAGGGAGCACGCTTTACTCTGACGATCCCCCTCCCGCAAAAAGGACGGGGAGCATCCGACGAATGATCTGAATGGACTATTTTTCCTCCAGGCGGATCCGCACGCTGGCCTCGTGAGCCGTCAATCCTTCGGTATGGGCCAAGAGAGCACAGGCATCGCCGAGCTCCCGCACCCCCGCTTCGGTCATCATAATCAGAGAGGATTTTTTGAGGAAATGCTCCACGCTCAGAGGTGAATAGAACTTCGCCGTGCCTCCGGTGGGCAGGGTATGGTTGGGCCCGGCGATGTAGTCGCCGATGGGTTCGGGGGTGTAGTGGCCCAGAAAGATGGCGCCGGCGTGTTTGATGCTCCCCAGAAGCTCCATAGGCGAGGCGGTCATCACCTCCAGGTGCTCCGGGGCGATCTGGTTCATCAGGTCTATGGCTTCGGCCATATCGGAGGTGACGATAATGGCTCCCCGCTCCTCGATCGATTTGCGCGCGATCGCTTCACGCTCCAGCTTCGAGAGCGCTTTTTCCACTTCGTCCACGACCCTCTTGGCCAGCTCCGCATCGTCGGTGATGAGAATGGAGCTGGCCATCTCGTCGTGCTCGGCCTGGCTGAGCAGGTCCATCGCCACCCAATCGGGACGGGCACTGCCATCGGCCAGGATCCCGATTTCGCTGGGGCCGGCGATCATATCGATATTGACTTCGCCGTAGACCAGCTTTTTGGCCGTCGCCACGAAGATATTGCCGGGGCCGGTGATCACATCTACCTTGGGGATGGTTTCGGTGCCGTAAGCCATCGCCCCGATGGCCGAAGCGCCGCCGACTTTGAAGACCTTTTTGATGCCGCAGAGATGACAGGCCGCCAGCAGGAGCACATTGATCTCGTTATCGGGTGTGGGGGTGCAGACCACGATCTCTTCGACCCCCGCCACGATCGCCGGCACGGCATTCATCAGCAGAGAGCTGGGATAAGCCGCCTTGCCGCCGGGGATATAGAGCCCTGCCCGGTCTACCGGTGTGACCTTCTGCCCCAGCATCGAGCCGTTTTTCTCATACTCGAACCAGGATTTGGGCAGGAGTTTCTCGTGATAAGCCTTGATCCGATCATAGGCCAGGTGCAGGGCATCGCGAAGCTCGGGGGCGATCGCTTCGTAGGCCATAGCCATCTCCGCGGGATCGACCTGCAAGGCCGCGTCGTCGGCAGGCTCCCAGCGGTCAAACCGGGCGATATGCCGGCGCAGAGCGGCGTTGCCCTCCTCGCGGATCTCTTTGAGCAGAGCGGCCACCGTCTCGGTCACCTGGTCGATATCCATGGCTCCGCGTCCCAGCAACTCTTCGAAAATCTCCGGGAAACGCTCATCCTTGCTGTTATAAATCTTCATCACTTCTCTCCACAGTTTTCTTTTTCAAGATCGGGGAATTTTCTCCGGTAGCGCGGCAGCATACTTTCGTTGCCTTTGAGCCCGCCCTGATGGAGATAGAGCAGCGCCCCATCCAGGTCCTCACGGTATTGCAACAACGTCTGCCATCCTTTGGGATCGTAGAGCAGGTCGAAGACCACCCCCGTCTGTCGATACAATTCTAGCCAAAGTTGGTAAAACTCCCGGTAGAGCTTGCCGAAGTGATATTTCCTGGGCAGATCAACGATCCGGGGCCACAAATCCTCATCCGGCTCAAGCATGGCAAACTGTTTGCGCAGATATCGGGCATCTCCCACACAGGGAACGGTGACGACTTTCGTCGTCAGATCTGAGCGTTGAGTGTTGAGCGTTGAGAAAGATTTATTGAGATAGAGTGCGGTGGTGCCGGTGCCGGAGGGGAGAAAGACGGTCAGCTTTTCAATGCCGTTTTCACGCTGCCACTGCGATATCTCCCCCGCCAGAAGGGCGATCCCTTCCTCGGCTTCGGGCTGACGCCCTCCCTCTTCGACAAAGAGTGTCTCTTCCCCGAATTTCTCATTTCTCATTTCTATTTTCTCATTAAAAACTGCTCCGTTCTCCAGCGCCGCCCGGTAATTCCCCACGGGATGCTCCCGCAAATACCCGGGGATGTGATCGACATAGTAGTGAAATTCCCAACCCCGCATCTTCGCCAGGACCGAGAGGGAGTACATCGCGTTGGATTGTACGGAGCCGTAGGAGACCACACGCTTTATCCGGGGCAGATCGGCCCGGAGCCAGTGATGAAACTTGCGAGCTTTGTTCCCGGAAAAATCGGGATGGATCAGATCATCCCGCTTCAGGTAGAAATGCTTTCCCTCAATGACAATCGATTCAACCGGAGTGGGTGCAGCAAGTTCCAACTCCATACAAATCCCCCCACACTGGGCACTATGAAAGGACCCGACCTATACTTTAGATTTCTGTCGTATAATACCTCATTTTCCAGACTATAAAAGAGAAGGATAAGCAACAGATGAAACCCGAACATTATTACAATCCCAACGGTGAGCCGATCCTCGATGAGAAGATCTACGGTGGAAATCCGACGGGCTTCGTCGATTTCAACCGTCCCCGCTACAAATGGAGCGTCAACCTCTACGACCTGATGAATGCCAATACATGGTTCCCCTCGGAGGTCAACACCGCCAACGAGAAGAAACACTTCGACCTGCTCACCGACAATGAGCAGGCGATCTACAAACTCACCTTCGCCCAGCTCAGCTTCAACGACAGCGCCCAGGAGGAGTACTTAAGCGATTTCCGCCGCCTGGCCAACAACCGCCTGGTCAAAGCAGCCCTGAGCCTGCAGATTATGCAGGAGGTCAACCACTCCAAGAGCTACGCTGTCCTCCTCGATGCCGCCGGCAACTCCGACGAAGTCTTCGACCTCTACAAACACGATGCGGCCCTCAACCGCAAAAACCAGCGCATCGCCAACCAGTTCGCCCGCTACATCGACGGCAACTCCGCCGAAGAGATGCTGCTTAGTGCTATGGCCAGCGTCAACCTGGAGGGGATCTACTTCCTGCTGGGCTTCAGCTACATCTATGTCCTGGGCGACAAGGTCCCCGGCGCCCGGGATATGATCAAATTCATCGCCCGGGACGAGATCAACACTCACCTGCCGCTTTTTGCCAACATTTTCAAAACGATTTACAAAGAGAACAAGATCCCCGCTTCCATCGTCGACAAAGCTTATGAGATGATCCAGGAAGCGGTGGATATCGAACTGGAATACGGGAAATACCTGTTGGAGAACTACCCTATTATGGGCTTGACCGATGAGCTGATGGAAAAGACTGTCTACAACTATGCCAACGACCGGCTCAACAAAATCGGCCTGGAACCCATCTTCGAAGAGACCCCCCAGACCTACCTTCAGAAGCTCGTAGAAAAACACCTGAAGATGAACGATGTCCGCAGCAACTTCTTCGAGAGCAACGTAGCCAACTACGCCAAAAACAGCCTCGACCTGGACGACTTCTGATCCCAGGGGGCTGGAAAAGCCTCTTCGCTCTCCCATTCTTTCATAAAATCTAGATTTTTTCTTACTGAAAGCCTAAAAAAGTTCACCCTTTTTTCCTGGAGAACTTTTCCAGTGGGAGCCCTTCAGTGACATCAGTCCCTCGCCCTTTCTTCTTTCTTTGGGTTCGTTTCTCTTCTTCTTTGGGGCGAAACAAAGAAGAAAGAAAGGAACAGAAACGCATAGATATCTGGAGAAAAAGAAGATTGAAGATTAATCGAGAATTGAAAATGGAGAATTTTTGATTGCCGATTTTACACCGGATTGAAATTACTTGCGACGTGAGGGACGAAGCCCCGTGCCTGGGACTTGCGGCTAATACCGATCGATACAGTTGAGCTCTTCAAAAGCTTTGACCACCCGGTCCCGCATCGACTCTTCACCGGCACGGAGCCATTTGCGGGGGTCGTAATACTTCTTGTTGGGTTTGTCCTCCCCTTCGGGATTGCCGATCTGGCTCTGGAGATAGTCATGGTATTTCGCCACATAACCCCGCACGCCGTCCCAGAAGGCCCACTGGGTATCGGTATCGATATTCATCTTGACCACGCCGTAGCTGATCGCCTCTTTGATCTCCTCGGGGCTGGAGCCGCTGCCGCCATGGAAAACGAAACTGACCGGCTTGGGGCCGGTGCCGAGTTTCTTCTGAATGTACTCCTGGGAGTTGCGCAGGATCTTGGGCTCCAGATGGACATTCCCAGGCTTGTAGACCCCGTGGACGTTTCCGAAGCTGGCGGCGATGGTGAAGCGGGGGCTGATGGCGCTGAGACGTTCGTAAGCTTCGCAGACCTCTTCGGGCTGGGTGTAAAGCGCGGCGTTGTCGACGTTGGTATTGTCCACACCGTCCTCTTCTCCCCCGGTGATCCCCAGTTCGATCTCCAGAGTCATTCCCATCTTATCCATCCGACGCAAATACTCTTCACACGTAGCGAGATTCTGCTCCAGGGGCTCTTCGCTCAAGTCGATCATATGGGAAGAGAAAAGCGGTTTGCCGTACTGCTTGAAATGCTCTTCGCTGGCTTCGAGGAGTCCGTCGATCCAGGGCAGGAGTTTGCGGGCGGCATGATCGGTGTGGAGAATGACCGGAATCCCGTAGGCTTCGGCCAGGGTGTGGACATGCTTGGCTCCACTGATCGCCCCGAGAATCGCCGCCTTTTCATTCTCGTTGCTGAGCCCTTTTCCGGCATAGAAAGAGGCTCCCCCGTTGCTAAACTGCACGATGACCGGCGAATTGACCTTGGCGGCCGCTTCCATCACGGCATTGACCGAATCGGTTCCCACCACATTGACCGCCGGCAGAGCGAACTCCTCCGCCTTGGCCACTTCGAAGATCTTCTGCAGATCGTCCCCTGTGACGACACCGGGCTGTACCAACTCGGAAATTTTCTGACTCATACGTTTTTGCCTCCTACACTTTCAACTTATTTCTTCGCGTCACTTCTGCCGCTCTATTTCGCCGTTTTGGCCTTGGGATGGTAATTAATCTTGGCCTTTTTCATAAACTCTTTGACGAATTTCATCTTTTTGACTTCAAAGGCGATCAGCGGTTTGACCTTCTCAAAAGGCAGGATTTTTCCGGTCTTGGGGTCTTTGAAAAGCTTTTTACGTTTTTTATACTCGGCTTTGAGCTCCTCATCCGTTACAGGAATCTTGGCGGCGTTTTTCCGGACCCAGAGCTCGGCGTCGGCCATATATTTCTCAGGAACGCTCAGCTCTTTTTTCGCCTTCTGCTGAAGCTCTTTGTAGTGTTTGCGGATATAGAGGTCGGTCCAGATGGCCAGTTTCTCCTTTTTGCTCAACTCTTTGGCGGCGGTACGGGTGAGGAGCTTTTGGGTCGCCAGCTCTTTGATGACCCGTTTCTGGTCCTTTTTCTTGAGCATATTGAAGGTGGCTCTTCCGTGTGTCACACGCTTGACAAATGCGTCCGCCTCTTTTTTGGTGATCTCATAGCCGTTAACTGTGGCGATCACCTGGGCCGACAGGGCTGTCACGCCCATCGTCACTGCGATCAATGCGATTCCTGCGATTCGTTTCATCCTGACTTTCCTTTGCAATTGGGTTCTTGGGGATATTGTAAACTCAAACCGTGAAAATACGGCTGAGTTTCATTATTTGGAAGGGGTCTCCTCGGCGGCTTTTTCGGCACCCTCGATGGTAATCGAAGCCTTCTTTTTGAGAAGTTCTGTCTCTTTTTTCATCTTTTCGGCGAAGCGCTGCTGCTTGAGCGCAGCGATGACCCGATCCTTGACCGCATCAAAAGGAATGGTCTGGGCCGGCTTTTTATCCTCCACATAGATCACGTGCCATCCAAACTGGGTCTTGACCGGTTTGGTGGTGATTTCCCCTTTGTTCAAGGCAAAAGCGGCCTTGGAGAAAGGCAGGACCATCTGATCTTTGCCGAAATAGCCCAGATCTCCCCCTTTGGGGCCTGTGGGCCCAGTTGATTCCTTCTTGGCCAGCTCGATGAATCTCTTTTGGAGGGCTTCACCCTTGAGCCCTTTGAGCTGATCGATGATCTCCTGGGCCTTCTTTTCACTTTTGACGAGGATATGGCGGGCGTGGACCTGAGCCGGGCGTGTAAACTTATCCTGGTGTTTCTGATAAAACTCTTTCGCCTCGCTCTCGCTGACGATAATCTTTTTAAACTCATCTTTCGCCCAGGCGTTGATCATCAGCTTCTTCTTCGCCATATCGAGCATCTGCTGAAACTCGGGGTTCTTCTCCACCCCGGCCTTCTGGGCCGCTTCGGCCAGGATCTCCGTCTCGATGAGGCCGTCGAGAACCTTCTTTTTGGTCTTGGGATCGAGCATATCATAGGTAATGGGTTGATTGGGCATACTCTGGCGGAGGAAGGTATTGACCTCCGCCTTGGTGATCTTGTGGCCGTTGACGACGGCGATGACATCCGATGCGCTCAAAAGCGTCGCTCCCATACTGAAGCTGAGTGCGGTTGCCAGCAATTTTCTCTTCATCGATTCATCCTTCTGTTTTTTGATTTACTTTGCTTGAAGTATATCGGCTCATATTAAATCATTTATTAACTGTTATTAGCGCTCTTGCCCGATCCTATGCTAAGATTCGGGTAATTTTATGAAGAGGACAGCGACGGTGGCACTCCCCAAAGGCAAGGTCAAGAAGGTCAAGTTGGCAACCCGCAAAGAGATCGAAGAGATCAAACGGCTTTTGCTGGAGCACTATCCGGACAGTGTGACGGAGCTTCACTACCGCAACCTCTATGAACTGCTGGTCTCCGTGATGCTCTCAGCTCAATGCACCGACAAACGGGTCAACATCATCACCCCCGCCCTCTTTGAAAAATACCCCGACATCCACGCATTGGCCCAAGCCGATGTCGAAGAGGTCAAAGAGCTGATAAAAAGCTGCTCCTTTTTCAACAACAAAGCCAAAAACCTGGTGGCGATGGCCCGTATGGTGGAGGAGCAGTACGGCGGAGAGATCCCCCTCGATGAAAAGGAACTGGTCAAACTCCCCGGCGTCGGGCAGAAAACCGCCCACGTGGTCCTCATCGAATATACCGGCGCCAATCTGATGGCGGTCGATACCCATGTCTTCCGGGTCGCCCACCGGCTGGGCCTCAGCAACGCCACGACCCCTGAGGGGACGGAGGAGGACCTGGTCCGCAAATTCAAAACCGATCTGCATCGCCTCCATCAGGCGATGGTCCTCTTCGGACGCTACATTTGCAAAGCGGTCAAACCCGAATGTGAGCGCTGTTTTCTCACGGAGTATTGCAAGAGCAAAGATAATTTCAAACCGAGATAAAAACAATTTCGCCTCGGAAAGGAGCGACTATGACAAGTCTACTTGGAGAGTATATCAACGGCGGGCTGATGCTAATGATCCTTGTGGCAGCCTTCTGGATCCTCAAAAGCCCCAAAAAGAAAGGGGGGAATAGCGACTCTGAGAGAAAATAGACCGTATACTTATATACTTACTCTCATTCTCATCAGAGTTCACATGCTTCGTCACTACAGTAGCGGCTTCCTGTTCCTTCGTATCCACCGAGACGGTTCCAATCGATATGCGGCATTTGAGTCATACGCCGACGGTACTCCTCTTCGCTGATCCTTTCATAGGGCATCTGGGGATAGGTGCCACCCTCCCGCCTCGGAAGCATCGAAACCGATTTAATCATCGGAAGGAAAAAGGCCAGCATCTCTTCAATTCGTGACCCCTCTTTTTCGGGATCGAAGCTGATGGTGCAGCTGACCATATTGTCGCTCCACTCCCGCTGAAGTGTCGCTAGAAGGGTAAACTGCTCCCATGCGGAGACCTCGGAGACTTCCCTTGTTTCCCCTTGGTCGATCGGAAATTCGAACACACTGGTCTCCTCACTGTAGCGATCCGGTTCATGGGGAACTCCCGCCTCCTTGAGGAGCGCAGAGATTTTGCTGTCATCACCGATCCTGATTCGGCGGATTGCATAGCGAAAGGGAGGAAAGTGCATCCCGGAGCTCACGCCCGCCAGCTGGCTGATTGTCCCGGAAGGCTTGACGGTCGTAACGCGTACCGAGGCGGGAACTCCCGCCTCCTCCGCCCATTGCTGATTGAGCTGGCGCACATGAAGGTACCCCTTCTTGAGCAAGCGGATCAGTTTCGCTGCACCCTTCCGGTCCAGAAGGTCGGCAATCCCCGAAACACTCACACCGATACGCCGGTTGCGCGCCACAACGGCATTGGTCTCGGGGCGATGGGTCGGCAGCAGCGTAACGGTGGAGGCATAAAAAGTGGCAAATTCCAAAGCACGGAAAAAACTTTCTTCATCATCACATCGGGTGGGAAAGGCCTCGGCAAGATTACAGAGTTCGAAGCTCTCCAGGGGAATCTCCGCACAGGGATTGCTCAGCCAGGCCCGGTCAGGAGACTCCTCCCCGAAATGGGCGTATCGTTGCACGTTGATCAGGTTGATCAAGCCCGGTTCGCCATTGTCGAGAATACCGGGGACCACGCGCTGAAGCTTCTCAAAGTCTTTTGCTTTCTCCAGGAGCACCGTATTGTTGGAAATCCATCCGATCGCCTCCCGGTCAGGATGTTTGCGATAGTCCTTCAGTTCCAGGAAGCTTCGGTCGTCGATAGAGCCCAGAGCCATCTCCGCACTACGCCGGATGTTGCCGGCGACCACGCATTTGCCGATAGAATTCATCACATCCACGATACAGCGGGTCCTATCGATCGTTCCCGCTGCATAACTACGGAAGATCTTCTCAAGCGCACTGTGAAGTTCTCTAAGCGGCTCCGGCCCAGCAGCGGTTCCGCCGAAGCCTCGGATGGGAGAGCCCTCGGGACGAATCTGTGAATAATCAAAACGGTAGCGGGGCCCTCCCCGCAGATAGCTTTCCATCAAGAGTCGCACCGAGGCAACCCAACCCTCCCGGCTGTCGGGGATGCGGTAAAGTTTTTCCGCCCCTTCAGGGAAGTGTACGAGTTCACCCGGCCAGGCGGTATTGAAGCCTACACCCACCCCGCACATCAGCATATCCATGAGCCAGTCGGCAGCCGCAATCAGATCCGTGGTATCCACCGCCCCGCAATTGTTGAGCGCCGCACTCCCCCGCTCGTAGACAAATTTCGTCCCCATAGCCCAGAGTCCCCGGCCTGGCGGAAGCCAACGCATTTCGAACATCGCTTCGGCCATTTTCGAAGCATAGCGCTGCCAATGCTCTTCATCCCAGTCAAGATTATTCCTCCGATAATGCTCTCTACGCAGAGAAAAGACCCCTTCGATCACGCGGATCACCGTATCAGGCCAGTGCTCCTGGCTCCCATCGGGCTTCAGGCGGCTGTAGGTACGATAATAGACCGTTTCACCGAACGCTCCGAATCCGAAACGCACCGGCCGCTGCCGCAATGCTTCCTTCGTCTTCCCGTCGAGGACAAAATGCTCTTCGACCGGATAGGAAATTCCACTCATCATTGTCCCCTCCTTCCTATTATTATAATATCGTTTCACAGAGATTGGATAGGATACATGTCAAAATCGCCGATAAGGAAACACGATGAAAAGAATCTACTTCATTCTGATTTTAATGACCTTCGCGGCCTGGGCGGAGTTTCGAACCGTCGATGCGGAAACCGTGATCAAAATGCAAAAGAGCGGCGTTCCACTCATCGACATCCGCACTCCGGCCGAGTGGCAGGAGCGCGGGATCATCCCCGGGGCCCATCTGATCATGTTTTTCGACGCTCAAGGGCATCCCCATATCCGCCAATGGATGGAAAAGTTTTCACAACTGGTCCCGGACAAAAACCGTCCCTTTATCCTCTATTGTGCCCACGCCAACCGAAGCAAGGCGTTGGGAAAGTGGCTGAGCGAAAAACTGGGTTACAAAAAAGTCTATGAGCTCAAAGGGGGCATCGAATATGGATGGAGAGAATTGGGCAAGCCGGTCATCAAACCTAAAAATAATCGAGTAACCGAATAACCGAGTAATGAGTAACCGAGAAACTAATAATTAGTAATTTTTATCCGCTGCCATAACGACTAACGACCAATCAGCATTTTCCCGAAAGGATGAAGTCGACCGTATTGTTGACGTAGGCGTTGTGCTTGTTGTCTTTGTGGTAAATGATGTAGAATTTCCGGAGCATCGTATACCCCTGAAGCCGCGCCTCATAGAGTGTCCCCTCCTGCACCTCATCGGCGATGGCGTAACGGGAAATAATGGAGACGGTGGGATGCTCAGCATCTTTTTTGCTCTTTTTGACCGTTTGCAAAACCGCCGTGGAGCTTGAAACATCCGAAAGGACGTTGAAGTCTTTGCACCGCACGCCCAGATCCTCGAAGACCTCCTGCACCACCTTCCGGGTCTGGCTCCCCTCTTCCCGGCACACCCATTTGAATTCGTAGAGATCCTCGGGACGCAGGACCTTGGGGATGGGGACATTGCTGAAGACCACCAATTCATCTTCCCGCCACTCCCGGATCACCAGGTCGTCGTCGGTGATGTGCGCCTCGATGAGGCCCAAATCGATCTTGTGGTCCTTAACCCCCTTGACGATATGTTTGCTTACATCGACATCCAGTTTCACATCGTTGTTGATCATTTCGCTCAGAGTATTGAGACACTCGCCCGGGATGACGTAGTTTCCGATGGTGAAGGAGGCGCCCAGGTGGAAGGTGACTTTCTTGTTGATAATCCTCAGAATATCGGCATCGGCTTCGTGGATGCACTTTTCCAATTGCACGGCGACCTTATAGAGCTCTTCTCCCGCGTTGGTCAGGCGGATCCCGTTTTTCTTCCGCTCGATCACCTTGGTGTCGAGATAGTTTTCGATGAATTTGATCTGCTGCGTCACCGCGGGCTGGGAAATTCCCAGTTTCGCCGACGCCCGGGAAAAACTCCGCTCCCTCACTACCGTCAAAAACGTTTCCAGTTTTGTAAAATCTTTCAGCATAACCCTCTACTCCCCCTTCCGTCACTTGCCTTATAAATCCATTAACATTCTAACGAATATAAGCATAAGTCAAACTTATTACCATTCGGAGGTCTATCCTTATTTTCATCAATCACTTTGAATGCCGAAAACCCGGCTTCTCCATCAAAATTTAAAGCCCAGACGATATAATAATTTCAATTTAAGGCCACAAAATCAAAATGGCAAACGAAAGATGATTTTATGCTCGATGAACTGAACGACGCTCAACGTGAAGCTGCCACCCATATCGACGGCCCGCTTTTGATCCTCGCCGGAGCGGGCAGCGGCAAGACCAAAACCCTGACGACCCGACTGGCCTACCTCCTGGGCGAAGTGGGAATCGATCCCGCCAATACCCTCACCCTCACCTTTACCAACAAAGCGGCTACAGAGATGCGTGACCGGGCTTTGCGTATGATCGGGGACAAAGCGGCCTACCCTCCTCTGCTCTGCACCTTCCACAAATTCGGCCTGATCTTTCTCAAATTCCATATCGAACGCCTGGGACGGGACAACCGATTCGTCATCATCGACAGCGACGACAAGAAGCGCCTCATCCGTTCTCTCGCCAAAGATCAGAAGATCGACCTCAACCTCTCTTTCCTCGCTTCGGAGATCTCCAAATACAAAAACACCCTCCTGACCCCCGAAGAGGTGGTCGCCAAGGCGGAGCTCCCCGACTACAAAAAAGCCGCCCGGATCTATCAGCTCTACCAGGAGAACATCGAAGAGAACAACCTCGTCGACTTCGACGATCTGCTGATGCTCACCTACCGCATCCTCGAAGAGAACGAGGATCTTCGCAAAGAGACCAGCCAACGCTACCAATACATTATGGTCGACGAGTATCAGGATACCAACGAATTGCAGTATAAACTCCTGCGCCAACTCTGCAGCGAACACGATAACCTCTGTGTCGTGGGGGACGACGACCAGAGCATCTACGGTTGGCGAGGAGCCAACATCCGAAACATCCTCGATTTTCACCAGCACTTCGACAATACCAAGGTGGTCAAGCTGGAGACCAACTACCGCTCCACCAGGCCCATCCTCGAAGCCGCCAACGCCCTCATCGAACACAACAGCAAACGCCTGGGCAAAAAGCTCGTCAGCCACCGAGGCGACGGACCCGAGGTGGAACTGCTCCACTCTCTCGACGAAGCCCACGAAGCGCGCAACATCGCCCAGAAGATCAAGGGCCTGCTCGCCGAGGGGGTCGATCCCGACGAGATTGCCGTGCTCTACCGCATCAACGCCCTCTCCCGTTCCCTCGAAGAGGGATTCAGCCGGGAAGGGTTGCCCTTCAAGCTCATCGGCGGGATGCGCTTCTACGAGCGTGCGGAGATCAAGGACATCATCAGCTACTTCCGTGTCCTCTCCAATCCCCACGACGACTTCTCCTTCCTTCGGATCATCAACAAACCCAAGCGGGGCCTGGGAAAGACCAGCATCGACAAGCTGATGCGCCTGGCCCACGAGCGTCAGCAATCTCTCTACCAGGCCATCGAGAGCAGCAGCGAAGCGGAGCTCGCCTCCGCGGTGAGCAAAAAGGCCGCCAAAACCCTCAAAACGCTCAACGAAACGATCCACGAACTCCAGGATGAGGCGGAAAAATCCCTCTACAACTTCGTCGACTTTTTCGAAGAGAAGATTGGCCTAAAGGATTTTTACGGCTCTATGGTCGATGGGTTTGAGCGGATCCTTAACATCGACGAATTTTACGGTTACCTGAGGGATTCGGTAATGAAAAACCCTGAGCTCACCCTCGACGAGTTCCTCAACGACATCTCCCTGCAAAGCGACCAGGACGAAGTGGAGGGAGACGCCATCACCATCATGAGCATCCACGCCGCCAAGGGGCTGGAGTTTGAGCACCTCTACGTCATCGGAATGGAAGAGGAGTTCTTCCCCCTGCTGGGCGACGGGTGCAATATGGAAGAGGAGCGCCGGCTCGGTTATGTCGCCATCACCCGGGCCAAGACCCATCTGACCCTCTGCTACAGCGACAGCCGCTTCTACAAAGGGCGCCGCAAGCAACTGGAAAAGAGCCGCTTCCTGGGCGAAGCCGGCCTGATCCAAAACGCCAGCCTCAAAGTGACCCGCAACGCCGAATACAAAAAAGGCGACCTGGTCAAACACAAAATCTTCGGCATCGGCCGGGTCCAGGCGGTAAGCAAATCAGGCAAAGAGTACAAACTCCGAATCAACTTCGGCGGCACCAAAAAAGAGATCCTCAGCTCTTTCGTCCAACCAGCGTAAGCGAATGAGAAAATAGAAATGAGAAATGAGAAATTATGGGGCATCGCTTTGCGATGCGATGATTTAACATTCCATCTTCCATCTTCCATCTTCCATTCTATAAAAAAGCGTTGTAAAACAACGCTTACCTTAATTACTCATTACTCATTACTCATTACTCATTGCTCCTCGAAGAGGAGCCCCCTGTGAACCGCCTTTTTGTGGTGGACAAGCCCATCTTCATCTCCTCCAACCGCTATATGAACGTCATCAAACGGAAATACGGCGCTAAGAAGGTGGGCTTCTCCGGCACGCTGGACCCTTTCGCCACCGGCTGTCTGATCGTGGCTACGGGGCAATACACCCGACTCTTTCAATATTTGAAAAAAACGCCCAAAAGTTATCGGGCCACCCTCTGGCTGGGAGCGGAGTCGGCGAGTCTCGATATCGAGAATATCACCCGAATCGTCGAGACAGCGAAAGTGGATGAAACGAAACTGTGGGAAATTTTGGCTTCGCTGGAGGGGGAGCTGAAGTATCTGCCCCCCAAATACAGCGCCAAAAAGATCGGCGGAGAGCGGGCCTACGACGTGATGCGCCGGGGTGGGGATATCGAGCTCAGAAAAGTGCGCTCGGAAATCTATGAGCTCAAACTCCTCCACTACCGCCATCCCTTCATCACCTTTGAAGCGACAGTGAGTGAAGGCACCTACATCCGGAGTCTGGGGGAAATGATCGCCGAGGTGCTGGGGGTTCCGGGGACCCTGAGCAGCCTGCGGCGCCTTCACGAAGGGAAATTCCAAATCGGCAAAGAAGAGGCGCTCGATCCCCTGGAGTACCTCGCCCCGCCCAAAAACCGCTATTTCGGAGATCCCCAATGGCTGGAACTGGGCAAAAAACTCCAACCCCGCTTCTTCGAGAATCAGAAAGAGGGCCTCTATGTCGTGGAAACCGACGATTTCTTCTCCATCCTCGAATTCAAAGAGGGCGAAATCAAATACCGCCTCAATCGCATGCCGAAGTTTATGAAGGAGAGCAAAGAATGACCCCTATAATATTTTGCCGCTTCGCGGCACGCAAAAACTCTTCACTCCTCACTCCTCACTCCTCACTCGTTGATACTCGTCACCGGGGGACTCTCCCGTGACGAGTATCGACGCCCACGCCAAAGTCAACATCTTCCTCAAAATCACCGGATACCGAGAGGGCTATCACACCATCCTCTCCCGTTTTATGCGCGTAGAGAATCTTTACGATACCCTCTACTTCGTTCCTGCCGAGTGCGACACGTTTACTATCGAAGGATGCCCCGAGGTCCCGAGAGAATCCAATACCATCTACCGGGCCTGGAAAGCCCTCAACGAAGCGACCGGGGACCTCGATCTACTGGAATATTTTTATCATCATAAAGTGGTCGTAGAAAAACGCATCCCCTCCCAGGCGGGTCTGGGAGGCGGCAGCTCCGATGCCGGCGCCTTTTTACGCCTGACCCATCGGGTCTGCGATCTCAGAATCTCCCTGGAGGAGCTGGCCCGGATCGGGGCGAGCGTGGGGGCCGATGTCCCTTTTTTCGTCCACGACTATCCCAGCGCCAATGTCTCAGGTTTCGGCGAAATCGTCGAGCCTTTCGACGAAGCCCCCCTTCCCCTGGAGATTTACACCCCGCCTGTCGCCTGCGACACTGCGGCAGTCTATCGAACCTTCAAAGAGCACTTCCTTTCCGGAATCGATCCGGCATCCTTCTCCAGCTGGGAAAAGCTCCCCTCCAAAGGACTTTTGGAGCGGATCGACGATCCCGCCCTGCTCAACGACCTCTATCCCGCCGCCCTGCTGACTTGCCCCAGGCTCAAAGAGCATGCCAGGGAGGGATGGTTCTTCAGCGGTAGCGGAAGTAGCTTTTTCAGGCTTGCAAAGAAGTCCTAAGTCCTACTCTTTGATCAAAATATGTAAATACTCGTAGGTTTTTTCCTCTTTATATTCCCGGTTGTTATCGGCTTTATATCTTTGATACTCCTGTTTGAGCAGAGAGTATTGACCGTATTGCGACATAATCTCTTTTATCTCATTCTCACTCATCAACCCCTCGTTGTTGTAACTGAGGAAGATATATTTGAACTTCGCATCTCTTATCAATTGGTCAAAATTCTTCGCCACTTCTCTTTTTCTGCAATAGTTCGATTTGTAATATTCGGGAAGACCGCTTTTCCCTCTGGGCTCGAAGGGTTTATACTCTGCGATCGTGTTCAGGATATGATAATTGGCTCCATATTGCCGGTGGTTGTAGGGAGGGTCAAGATAGAGGATATCTCCTTCGATCTCTTTGATGAGTCGATTGGCATCGTCGCGATAGACCTTGTGTCCATTATCGCCGGTTTCAAAAAGCGCCGGTTCCAATGTCATAGGCTTCCGGGCACTTTTTTTCAGCTGTTTCAAAAAGGCGCCGTACACACTGGCCGTGTTGGCGACTTTGTCGGCACTCTCCAGGAGGCTGGCAAGTAAAAAATAGTATTCACGCTCATCAATCTCTCCCGACAGATGCCACTTTTCGATCTCACTTCTTATCGCATCGATCTTCTTTCCGTTTTCATCACTGAAATACTGTCGACCGCTTCCGCTCCCCAGGCAGTAATGATTATAAACAAACCCCTCTCTGCCCTCTAGAGAATCCAGCTTCGTTATGAGCTCTTCAGACCTCGGTATTGGTTCGTGATTTTCTATATAGTTTTTATTCAATACGAAAGAGTAAAATTCGACATCGTTGGCTATTACCTTTTTTACACTTGTCTTGAAGATCCTTCCGACGATGCCGGTCCCGGCGAAAATATCGCAAAATATTTTCTCGTTTGTATCGCCGACGACATCCTCTATCTCTCTTTTGATCCATAAAGAGAGCCGCTGTTTGCTTCCGATATAATTCATTTCAAATCTTTATTGACGCTTTTTATCTAACTATTTATCTCTATAAACCCACAAAATATCCGAATAGACTCTGCCCTCTCCAAAATCGAAAATATGCAAATTATTTTTGGAAAAATGCCCCATATAAGTATCTATCTTGTGTTTCAAAAATCCGATATACGCTTTTAATTTCCAATGCTGCATATCTTTACCGTCGTAGAGGATGACAAAAAGCCTGTTTTTCAAATGTTTCCTCTTCTCCTGGCTCTGATTCATATAGAGCCAATAGATCAACTCCTCTTCGTGGGCTCTCGCATACGCATAGGACCTCTTGAAACCTTTCGGAAAAACCGAGGTTTTGTGATCAAAGGGAATGCCTTCGATATAAAAATCGACCCTTTTGTCATATTTATTGATATTAGGCTCGACATTTCCGTGCAGGGAAAAGATATATTCAACCGCCTTCGCGCTCCAAAAGTTATACCATCTGTTTAAGGCGTAATCCCTTAAGGCTCCATCAAAAGCAGCTGTTCTCTCCAACAATCTTCTGAAGCTGTAGGTTGTATAGATGAAGTTGGTTCGATTGTCCCAATCGTCAGACTGCTTTTTCCCCCAGCGATAGGGGTAGTCAAGCCTTTTTCTCAATTCCCGCTCCACCCGTTCCAAATCCACGCTGTTTATCCTTCTGTTTCGACCGAAGTCAAAATAAATTTCAGAATACAATATTACTCCGCAAAGTGTTAACCCGACATTTTATGGAGCTATCTATTCAAAGCTCTGCCTTGAGTGAGAAAATTTTGTGGTCTCCTCTTTCCCTTCCTGTTATAATTCCGTCAAAGTCACAAAGGATAAAAGGCATCCATGGCCATCAAAATCATCGCACAGAACAAAAAAGCCAGACACGAATACGAGATCCTCGAGAAGTATGAAGCGGGGATCGAGCTGCAGGGAAGCGAAGTCAAGGCCCTGCGCCAGGGGCGGGTCAACATCAACGATGCCTACTGCCGCTTCATCAAAGGGGAGCTCTGGCTGCTCAATGCCCATATCGGCCATCTCGATACCGCCAACCGCCACTTCGCCAGAGATGAGCGGGCCCCAAGAAAGCTGCTGCTGCACAAAAAACAGCTCCACTCCCTCTACGGCAAAGTGAGTCGCGAAGGGCTCACCATCGTGCCGCTGATGCTCTATTTCAACGAACGCAACCGGGCCAAACTCTCCATCGCCCTAGCCAAGGGAAAGAAACTCCACGACAAACGCGAAACCCTCAAACGCCGCACCATGGAGCGGGAAGCCGCCCAGGCGATGAAAAACCGCGATTATTAGAGCCTATTGCGCCGAATCTCCGCCTTGAGCTTCCGATAGAGGGCCTTAAGCCGGGTTACAAATCCCTCTCCTGTACTCTCCGGGAAGAAAAGCTCCTTGAGCTCTTCTTTGATCTTTTTTAAAAAGATTTTGATTTCTCCGAATATCTCCAATGAACGTCGGTAAATTTTCGTCGCTTTGAGTCGGTCGATCCAATAGACCAACCGTTCATAGGCCCAGGCAAACCAGGCAAAGGACATCAGCTTTTCCCGGCTGACCCGAAAGAGCCAAAAGGTAAACGCCGCGATGGGGATCTTGAGGGCATAGATCATCAATCCCGGCAAAAACATCCCCTGAACCATCAAGACTCCTGCCGTGACCCCCGCCAGCTCGACCGCCACGAAGATCAAAACGAAAAAGACCAGGATTACATAGCGGTTCACCCCCGCAATGAGTCGCTCCAGGCGTTGCAGAATCCCCAAAGAGGCAAGATACTGAGCCACAGGCTTGGCGATCCCCTCCCAGATAAACTCTTCAAAGACGATGAAGAGAAAAACGAGTAGATACTGGATGGGAAGAAGAATTTTATAGAGAAGATCTTTCATAAAGAACCCTGAGAGAAAAATGTTTTGCAAGTATAACGGAAATCAAGGCTTTGTTTCGAATTGCTGTAGATTCGTAGAATATGGTTAGGAGCTCACACTAAGTAAGTGACTGAATTTGATAAAAAGACTCTTGATCGTGAAATTTGAGTAGATATTTCGTTACGATTTGCTGTAGATTTGTGGGTTGTTGCGAAGGAGCTTGCTCAAAGTAAATAAATGAATAATAGAAAATACGTCGGAAGTAAAGATTTTGTTTCGATTTGTCGTAGATTTGCGGGTTGTGGTAAAGGAGCTTACACTAAGTAAGTGACTGAACCGCTCCCGCAAAGATGCGGCAAAGCGGGACAAAAGATTACTTCCGGCGGAGTTCTTTGATCCGGGCCGCTTTCCCTTTACGATCACGCAGATAGAAGAGCTTGGCACGGCGGACACGACCGCGGCGGACCACTTCGATGCTCTCGATACTCTCGGAATAGAGGGGGAAGATCCGCTCTACACCGACGTTGTTGGCACCCATCTTGCGGACGGTAAAGGTTTTACCGGTACCTTCGCCGCGGATGGAGATGCAGACACCTTCGAAGTTCTGGACACGCTCTTTGTTGCCCTCTTTGATACGGACCGCGACACGGACAGTGTCACCGGCGCGGAATTCAGGGATGTTCTTCCCTTCGACCTGGGCTTTTTCAAAGCTCTCGATGTATTTGTTTTTCATACTTTTGCCTTCGCTCGTTGATATAGATCGGGTCGGAAGTACTTCGTTTTACACAAAGCCATCCGATTTTTAATGGCTGCGATTTTACTATGATTCCCCTTTAGGAACTCTGAAATCGCACGCTTTTTTTCGAACTCGTCCGGTTTGGTGAACGAGGGTGCTTCCAGGAGTGACGCTTCGAAGCTCTCGACCTCCAGGGATTCCTGATTTCCCAGGACCCCCGGCAGCAGACGGCTCACCGCGTCACAGACCATCATCGCCGGCAGTTCGCCGCCGGTGAGCACGGCATCGCCCACGCTGAAAATCTCATCGGCGTGCAGTTCGATGATCCGCTCGTCGATCCCCTCGTAGCGTCCCGCCACCAGAACCAGATGCTCTTTGCCCGCCAGCCGTTTGGCATCGTTCTGGCGGAAGGGTTTGCCGACCGGGGAGAGAAAGATGACGTGGGCCTTTGGCGATTGGGAGCGGAGCTCTTTGAGGGTATCGTGCAGGGGTTGGGGGGACATCAGCATCCCCGCTCCACCTCCGATCATCGGCTCATCCACTTTTTTGTAGCGGCTGGCGCTGTAGTCTCTGGGATTGCGGTAATCGATGGCGATATGCCCCGCCTCCAGAGCCCGTCCCAAAATAGAAGCGCCAAAATACCCCTCGACAATCTCGGGGAAAAGGGTCACGAAGGTAAAGCGCATCAGCTCGCCTCCAGGACATCTTTGGCGTCCCGGGTATGGAGCACCCTCTTCTCAGGATCGAAAGAGAGGATATAACGGGGAATGTAAGGAAGGAGGAACGAAGAGGGAAATCCGGCCTCTTTGAGCGCCGGATCTGTATCGATCTGGAGATAATCCACATCCAGCATACGCTGAATGTCCCGGACTTTGCCCAGGGGCTCCCCCTCCTCTTCCACCTCGGCCCCCAGGACCTCGAACCAGAAGTGTTCTCCCTCTTTGAGGGGACAGAGCTCCCGCGTCTGCTCTTCGTCGCTGTAGATCTTGGTATTGGTCAGTGTCCGGGCCTTCTCGGGGCTCTCGTATCCTTCGAAACGGATCAATCCGCGTTTGGGATTGTAAGAGCTGATCGTGAGAGGGCCGCGGCTGCTCTGAAGGGTGATACCAGGTTTGAACTGTTGGGGGAAATCGGTGTGGAGATGGAATTTGAGATCACCGCCGAGCCCGACGATCCGCCCGACCTGGGCGATGAAAAATCGCTCTTTTTTCACTGCTTCACTCCGCGGCGCGAACGCTGACACGGTAGCTTTTGCCGCCTTTGGCTTTGCAGCCGGAGATCACGGTTTTGATCGCATTGATCATCCGCCCCTCCTTGCCGATCAGCTTGCCCACATCTTCCTCGTCCGCATAGAGAACGATCTCATTATAATTCTCGTCCAGCGGACGCTCTTCGATCTGGAGCTTTTCGGGGTGGAGGACAATGAGCCGGGCGTAGGAGAGAATAAAATCCCGGACCATAGGAGGTCTTACTTCTTGCCGGCGAGGCGCTTGACGGTGGGGCTCATTTGAGCACCGACGCTGAGCCAGTAGTTGAGGCGCTCTTCATCCAGCTTGACCTCTTTCTCTTTGGAGATGGGGTTGTAGTATCCGATGGATTCGATCCAACCGCCGTCTCTGCGCTTGCGGCTGTCGGTGACAACGATGCGGTAGAAGGGTTTCTTTTTGCGTCCCATGCGGGTAAGTCTGATAACGGTCATTTTTGTTCCTTGCGAATATGATTTCAAAAGTTCTGACAACTCTCTTTGACGGTAAGAGACTCATCAGGACTTTGGACGCGAATTATACCAAAAAGTGCTGAAGATCTTTTGAAAATCGTTGAGCATGGTACCCCCAGGAGGACTCGAACCTCCAGCTAGGCCTTAGGAGGGCCCTGCTTTATCCTGTTAAGCGATGGGGGCTTTGAGGCGTGAAATGATACCCTCCGAGGGCTTAAAGAGTCGCAAGTCGCGAACACGGGGCTTCGCCCCTCAAGTCCCAAGTGTTTTGGTCGTTAGTCATCAGTCGTCGGTCGTTAGAAAACATTAGAGACTATTAAGAAGTAAAAAAATTACTCGGTTACTCGGTTACTCGGTTACTCGGTTGCTCATTCCTCATGAGATCTTCCGATTCCGTGCCGCCAGCAGGATCAGAGCGAAGACTGAGGCGATCGCCGGCCAGACCCAGCCGGGAATGGGGACCGGATCTCCCGCGGCGTAGGAGTGCATCCCGCTGAGATAATAATTGACCCCGAAGTAGGTCATGATGACGGAACTGTAGGCCAGTACCGCCGCCACATTAAAGGCGTAGATGCCCCTCAGCTTCGGGACAAAGCGCATATGGACCACTGCCGCGTAGACCAGGATCGTCACTGCGGCCCAGGTCTCTTTGGGGTCCCAGCTCCAGTAACGGCCCCAGGATTCGTTGGCCCAGACGCCGCCGAGGAAGTTCCCGACGGTGATGAGCCCCAGGCCGATGAGCAGGGTCATTTCGTTGATGATGGTCAACTCTTTGATCGCCCGGTCGATGTTGGGGTTGCCCCCCTTGCCCCGAATGATGAAGAGCACCAGCACCAGCATTCCCAGCAGCGCACCCAGGCCCAGGAAACCGTAGCTTGCGGTGATCACCGCCACATGGACCATCAACCAGTAGGATTGGAGCACGGGGACCAGGTTGGTGATCTGGGGATCGAGCCAATTGAGATGGGCGACGAAGAGGAAGATCCCCGCGAGGATCGACGTAGCCGCCATCGTCAGGGGAGAACGCTTGGAGAAGACGAAGCCCGCCAGGACCGTAGCCCAGGAGATGTAGAGGATCGATTCGTAAGCGTTGGACCAGGGGGCATGCCCGGCGATGTACCAGCGCAGCCCCAGGCCGACCGTATGAGCCGCAAAAGCCAGGATCAGCACCGCCATCGTGATCCGTACCGGCCATTTGAGAGAGAACGCGGGTCTGATGATATGTATGAAGGCCAAAACCAGCAGGAGCAGGCCCGCCAGGAGATAGACCGGGACCAGGCGGTTGAAAATATTGAACTTGTTGTAGGCGATCTCAAAGGCGATATGTTTCTGGGAGGGAATGATCTCCCCGCCATAGAAGTATTGATACTTTTTGATCACCCCCAGAGCCTTGTCCGCCTTTTCCCATTTTTGGGTCGCGATCCCCTGCTCTACATTCCTGAAATAGTTGGCGGTGAGCAGTTGAACCAGTTTTCCCTCTTTGGGAGGGAACTTCTTCATCGCATCGAGAGGGGAGTACCAGGTGTGGTTTTTGTCCCCCGGTTTGGGGAAGATCCGCAGCAGCGAACCCTGAAAGATCATATAGGTGATATTGAGGCGTTCATCCGCTTTGAGCAGCTCTTTGTCGTATTGGTTCCGCTCCGCCGCTTTTTTGCGCGATGCCTTGAGCACATCCTCCTGCAGGAGATAGGTCCCCTTCTTCTTGTCGAAAAAGTCGTTGTAGGAGGCGTAGCGCGCCGTTTTGGGCAAGCCCAGTTTTTTGGCGATGAGGGGATGGGCGATCTTGATCATTTTTAATTTTTGATAAACCTGGGGCTCTATGATCATCCCCAAAAAGACCTGATCGGCACTCATTCCAAGAAGCTCGTTTTTGCGGGAAATCTTGGAGAGGACCTCGTGAGCCAGGGTGTCCACCGGTTTCATCCGGCCGCCGTTGTCCTGGACCACCAGAGTTCCGAAATTGAGGGCGTGCTCCGGGCTAATCCCCCGGATGGTTTTGAGCTCTTTGGGACTGAGACTGGAAGCGTCGATGGAAGCCGCCTGCAGCGGGGAACCCCCCAACAAGAGGAGTCCCGTCACCATCAGCGCCGCCACCGGCTGCTCCAGTTTGCGGAGTTTGCGCCGCAGTGCCTGGAAGCGACCCTTGGGGCTGAGATAACTCCAGAGGAAACCTATGGCGATCAAGAGGTAGCCCAGATAGGTAATGAGGGTGCCGGGGTCGTGGTTGACCGAGAGGACCGTCCCCTTCTCATCCATATCGTAGGAGGATTGGAAGAAACGGAACCCTCGGTAATCCAGCACGTGGTTCATATAGATGTGATAGGGCATAGTGACATTCTTCTCCTTGTCGATGACCGTCACGTAACTGGAGTAAGAAGCGGGACTCATCGAACCGGGATAGCGCTCCAATTCGAAACGATCCAGCCGGATCCCGAAGGGCAGAGGGATAATCTTGGCCCCATAGCTCAGCTTGACGCCGATGTCGGGAAAATTGACGATGACGGGTGTGCCGGGCTGGGCCCGGTATCCGAGCAGATGCACGATCTTGCTCTCTCCATTGTGCGAAACCTTCATCTCCAACATCTGGGGGGTGCGTCCGCCGGGTTTGAGCGCCGTGTTCTGCCAGGCGATCTTGCCGTGGGGGATGAATTGGCGCAAAACGATGGAGTTACCGGCAAAGGTATAGAGTTGCCGTGCCTGGAAGGGATGGACCCCGGGAGCGATCCGGCCTCCTGTGCGGTCGGTCATATTGAGGGTCTGCATCGCCACGGGGGTCTCCAGGGTCAGATTCCCATCCTTGTTCCGGACATACAGAGTCGGTTTGACACTCGATCTGCGCCCTTCGAAGGAGAGGAGAAAACTTCCCATATCCTTTTCGCCTCCTTCGGGAAGGAGGAGATTCTCCCCCTGGGCCCCGGCGGCCACTTTGAGCTCCAGCACCCCCTTGCCCTTGGGATCGGGGAGCACGACCTGCCGGGCCGCGGGGAGATAACGCAGCAGCTCCAGCTTGACCTTTTTCCCGTCGAGTTCCAGTGTATCAGAAAGGTGATTCTTCGTCATCGAGGAGAGATAGAGGGGCCGGGTGTATTCGCTGATCTTTTTATGATCTTTGAGCGCCACATTGAGCATCATCACATCGCTGACCATACTTTGACTGGTCTGGCCCTGACGGATATGCTGAATCCCTTCGTAGCCCTCGTAGCGGGTCACCAGCGACCCTACCGCCACCAGCAAAAAGGCAATGTGAAGGGTCAGCTGCCCCCACTTTTCACGACGGTACATCCGGTAACGGAAAATGTTGTAGAGGATCGTCGCGCTGAAATAGAAGAGCAAAACTTCGAACCATTTGGCATTGTAGACCAGGGCACGGGCGGTCTGGGTTCCGTAATCGTTCTCGATGAAGGTAGCGGTTCCGATCGCGATGGCGAAGATCAGCATCAAAGCGACCGCCACTTTCATTGAGAAAAGTTTGTCGAAGAGTTTGGACATGCCTATATCACCTTTTTAGTGTTGTGGATAAAAAATATGGCAATTGTAGCGGGAAAGATTTAATCGTCATCTTTCATTATTAAACTTTATTATCACACAGCTCTTTTTAAGGTGCGATTTCCCTATTTCAATTCGTCCCAGCTTCCGCCCAAGCTCACCGAACACTTCAGGGGAACCTCCAGAGGATAGATATGCTCCATCGTATGCCGGAAACGTGCCGCGGTCTCCTCCGCCTGTGCCTCCGGGATCTCGAAAATCAGCTCATCGTGGATCTGCAGTAGCATCCGTGCCTCCAGGCCCTCTTCCCGGATCATCGTATCGATATCGAGCATCGCCAGCTTGATCAGATCGGCTGCGCTCCCCTGGAAAACGGTGTTGACCGCTTCGCGCAGGATCGCCGCCTTCATCATCCCCGACGCCCCCTCGTAGTCGAAGACCCGCCGACGCCGCAGCAGCGTCTCCACGTAGCCCTGCTCCTTGGCCTGCTGCTGGATCTGTTCCAGGTAGCTGCGTACGGTGGGGAAAGCGGCGAAATAGGCTTCGATGATCTCCTTGGCCTCTTTGGTCGTGATCCCCAGTTCGTCGGCCAGTTTCCGCGATCCCATTCCGTAGAGCAGGCCGAAGTTGATGGATTTGGCGAAATTCCGTTTGGCCGCCGCCTCCTCGGGGCCGAAAAGCTTGATCGCCGTGGCCATATGGATATCTTCACCTTTTTCGAAGGCTTCCCTCAATGCCGCATCCCCGCTGAAGTGGGCCAGAAGCCTCAGCTCGATCTGGGAGTAGTCGATGGAGGCGAGCCGAAAGCCCTCCTGGGCGACAAAAGCCCGCCGCACCCGGCGCCCCAGTTCACTGCGCACGGGGATATTCTGGAGGTTGGGATCTTTGGAGGCCAGGCGCCCCGTAGCGGTCCCGGTCTGGACGAAGGTGGTGTGGATGCGCCCCTCGGGGTCTTTCTCTGCCAGCTTGAGCAGAGGGTCGACATAGGTGCTGAGCATCTTTTGATGCTCCCGGTACTCCAGGATCTTCTCCACGATGGGGTGCTCACCGATGAGATTTCTCAGGACCGATTCGTTGGTGCTGTAGCCGGTTTTGGTCTTTTTGCCCCCTTTGAGTCCCAGGGTGCCGAAGAGCACATTGCCCAACTGCTGAGTCGATTTGATGTTGAACTCGGTGCCGGCCAGGGTATGGATCTCCTGTGTCAATCGAGCCAGCTCGGCGCTGAGCTCCTCTTTGAGGCTGCGCAGATGCTTCGTGTCCACCCGGATCCCCAGACGCTCCATCGCGATAAGCACATTGATGAAGGGGAACTCCACCTCCTTCGCCTCCTTGAGCAGATGCTCCAGCCCTCCTTTCTTGAAAAGCTCTGTGAGGCGGAAGTAGAGCTGCCGGGTCGCCCAGGCATCCTCGGCGGCGTAGAAGGCCGCCTCTTCCAGAGCGACACTGGAGAAATCCTCTCCCTTCTTGACCGTCTCTTTAAAAGATTTCATCTGATAGCCCAGAAACTTCTGCGCCAGGATATCGAGCCCCACCCGGGAGCCGGGATCCAGCAGCCAGGCCAGGATCATCGTATCGGCTTCGGGCTCGATGGGTTCCATCTCTAGATGGCTGTAGAGCAGAGAGAGATCGAATTTGAGGTTCTGCCCCACGATCCGATGACGCATCAGTTTTTCGATCGCCTTCTTGGCCGCTTCGAGGCTGACCTGGGGCCCCACCCCCAGATAACTGTGGGCCACAGGGACATAGTAGGCCTTCTCCTCCTCGAAGGCGAAGGAGAAGCCCACCATCTTCGCGCTGCGGGTATCCAGCCCCGTCGTCTCGGTATCGAAAGCCACGACAGCCTCTTCGGGGATCTGAGAAAAGACCGCTTCCAGCTTCTCTTCGCTCTCCAGCAGCACCGCCTCGAAAGGGGCCGGAGCCGAAACCGCAGAAGCAGCGGGCTCCTCGGCCTGCGAAGCTTTGGCGGAAGCGGCACGTCCCGATCCCTCCTGTGAAGCCCAGCGCAAAGCTTGGCGCATCTCATACTTTTCGAACTCCTCTTTCAGCGCCGCCAGATAGTTGCGATCTTCGAAGGCATACTCCTCCAGCGCGCAACTGTCGAAAACATCATCCACCAGGCGCACCAGTTCCCGGGAGAGGAAAGCCTGCTCCTCGTGCTCGATCAGGAGCTTTCGGATTCTGGGGGTTCCCGCCTCCTCGATATGGGCATAGAGATTCTCCAGGGTATGAAACTCGTTGATCAGCTTCGAAGCGGTCTTGGGGCCGATGCCGGGTACGCCGGGAACGTTATCGGAGCTGTCGCCGATAAGGGCCTGGAAATCGACGAAATCCCTCGGATGGACGCCAAATTTCTCCAGACACCCCTTCTCATCAACCGCCTTCTTCTTGACCCAATCGTAGATGTAGACCCGGTCGTCATCGAGCAGTTGGTAAAGGTCCTTGTCGGAGCTGACGATCTTGGCAACGATCCCCTGCTCCTTGCCGCATTTGGTCAAAGTAGCGATCACATCGTCGGCTTCGTAGCGGGCTTTGCTCAGGTTGGCAAAGCCCATCATCTCCACCCAGCGGATAGCGACGGGGAGCTGCTGCATCAGATCCTCCGGGGGCGCGGGACGGTTGGCTTTATATTCAGGGTAAATCTCTTTGCGAAAAGTCGGCCCCTCGCTGTCCATAGCGAAGACAATGTAATCGGTAGCGTGATCTTTCTGAAGCTGATGGATGAAGTTGACGAACCCGGTCAGCAGCCCGGTGGGGAACCCTTCGGAGTTCTTCAGCGGCGGCAGAGCGAAATAGGCCCGAAAGAAAAAGGCGAAGGTGTCGATGACGGTGATGGTTTTCATAAAGAGCACACTCCCTGTTCATAAATTGAGAGGATTTTAGCGAAATGCTCTCCTACAGGAGGAAACCTTCGATTCTATGGACCTGAACCTCCGTCAACTCGGGCACCCACTTCAGATAATCGACGAGCACTCTCCAGCGACCGGAATGAACCATCTCCTCCAGGAGCTCTTCAGAGAAGTCCATATAGTCGTGAATCATCGCATTCCGAAACCCGATCGCGGCACTCAATTCACGATAGAGCTCATCATCGATCACCCCCGTCTCATAGAGAAAACTCGCGGCATCACGACCGGTTTTGGGCACCGTGGGACAATTGTAATGTTTGAGTATCCTGCGGGATTTCCCGATCGCATTCTCGATAAGGATCTGAAGAGAGCTTCGAGCCGCCCTGCGTTGCAAAAACGAGAGTTCACCGCTCCCCGCCAACTCCTCCAGCAGTCGACTCTCCCGTTCCGCAGTCTCCCCGCAACTCTCCAAGTAGTCGTGAAAATCCATCTCCCTCTCCCTTCAGCATCAGATATTTTTCCGTCACACTTCCCAAAAGCGCCCGATCGGCACGGCGCAAGTCCACGACGTCCAAATCGCAGTCGGCCAAGCCGCATCGACGCGTCAAAACATCCCAGACGAGACTCTGTATTCCCCAGGGAGAATCCACGTGACCGTAAACGGCGATGTCGTAATCGCTCCGGCTTCCCCCATCTTCCCGGGCGCGCGAACCGAAGAGCACGGCATATTCGACCCCTTCCAGCTCCCTGTCTTTGAAACATTCACGCAACTTGTCAAGAGAAAGCTCCGGCGTTCTCCCATAGAGGCGACTTTTACCGTCAAATATCTTCATAATGAGGCAATTTTACCGAAAATGCTATAATCCCGACTCCAAAAGAGGAATCGGAAAAATTCCTATCTTCTAATTCCTGATTTCTAATTTTTGTCAAAGGAAAATTATGAGCCTCGAAACCCAACTCCGTGAACGTGCCGAAAACAAATGTGAACTCTGCGGCAGCGAAGAGAACCTGAAAGTCCGTGAAGTCCCCCCTGCCGACGGCAGCGCCGAAACCGCCATCCTGGTCTGCGAAACCTGCGATGAGCTCATCGACAATCCCGAAAAGAACCCCAACCACTGGCACTGCCTCAACGAAAGTATGTGGAGCCCCGTTCCCGCCGTTCAGGTCACCGCCTGGCGTATTCTCAAGAGCATTGCCAGCGAAGGTTGGCCCCAGGATATGCTCGATATGCTCTACCTCGAGCCCGAAGTCCAGGCCTGGGCCGAAGAGGGTCTTCAGAGCGAAAGCGAAGAAGCCCCGGTCGTCCGCGACGCCAACGGCAATCCCCTCAGCGACGGCGACAGTGTCGTCATCCTCAAAGACCTCCCCGTCAAAGGAGCCGGCTTCACCGCCAAGCAGGGGACCAAAGTCACCAACATCCGCCTCACCGACGACCCCACCCACATCCAGGGCAAAGTCAACGGCACCACCATCTTCCTCAAGACCGAGTTCCTAAAAAAAGCGTGACGCTGACCAAGGTCAGCGAATGAGGAATGAGGAATGAGGAATGAGGAAGCGAAATTAAGTACAAAATACTGGTCAATTGCTCGGTTGCTCGGTTGCTCGGTTGCTCAGTTAAAAAAGCGTTGTCAAACAACGCAAACCAAAACCATTCATCATTCACCATTCACTATTCATCATCATAAAACTCCTCACTCCTCACTCCTCACTCCTCACTGCGATTTTCATGAAAGGAACTTTTCATGAAAATCGCCCTAGTCCGCCTCACCGCGATGGGCGACGTAATCCATACCGCCGCTTCGGTCCAATTCATCAAAGCTGCCCTGCCCCAATGCGAACTCACCTGGTTCGTCGAAGAGAAATTCGCCCCCATCCTGGAGCACAATCCCCAGATCGACCGCATCGTTGCACTGAACCTCCACAGCCTGAAAAAGGGAGCAAGTCTCCGAAAGATCAAAGCCCTTGCCGGAACCGTCCGTTCCTCCGGACCCCTCGACAGTGTCATCGATGTCCAGGGACTTGTCAAATCGGCCGTCGTAGGGCGTCTGGCGGGGCGTGATCTCCACGGCCTCGATCACCGCTCCGCCCGGGAAGGGGTCGCCTCCCTGCTCTACCGCCATCGCCACAGGGTCGATTGCGCCGGCATCGCCCCGATGCGTTTCGCCTCCCTCATCGCCCAGTCGCTGGGAATCGAGATCAGCCGTGAAATGATGGCGGGCAAAAAACCTTATCTCTTCTTCGATCCCGAGAAAGATCAATCCCGGATCGACACATTTTTCAAAGCGGGTCAGCCCAATCTCCTTATCATCACCGGCGCCAGCCTGCCGAGCAAAACCTACCCCACAGAGGGGTGGATCGAAGTGATCCGCGAACTTGAGGGTGTCAATATCCTTCTGGTAGCAGGCAGCACAGATGAACGCCGGGAAGCGGAAAAGATCGCCGAAGCCACTACCGCTCGGCTTCTCCCCCCGCTCGATCTGGATGGTCTCAAATATGCCGTCTCCCGTGCCGAGGTGCTCCTGGGGGGCGACACAGGCCCCAGTCATATCGCCTGGGCGATGAACCGCCCCTCCATCCTGCTCTTCGGTTCCACCCCTCCGACGATGATGTTTGAAACCGAGCGGAATATCGCGATCACTTCAGGAGCGGATGTCCACCCCTGCCGCTTCGACAAAAACGACCGGAGCATCGCCAACATCCCTCCCGGGAAAATTCTTGGAGCGCTGGAGCGGATGCTATAATGTTACCTTCCAAACCCCTCCAATCCCGAAGAATCATCAACGAAGGATGTGAAACAGAGTCGATGGCAATCTCTTACGATCAACCGAAACCGAGCTCTCTACCGTTCGCTTTCCGCATCCTTCAGGGAACTTTGCGGATGCTCGGAGCACAGGGGCGTGATAGATTTGCCTCGGGACTGGCCCGTCTGGCCTATCATCTCGACCGCCGCCATACCCGAGTCGCCCGGGTCAATCTCGATATGGCCTTCGGCGCGAGCAAGTCTGACGAAGAGAAAAAGGCCATCACCCTCTCTGCCTACCGTAACCTCATCACCGTGGCGATGGAAACGATCCTTCTCCAGGGGATCAGCAAAGAGAAGCTGCTCGATCTCGTAGAGTTTGAAAATCCCGCAATCCTCGAGGAGGCGAAAGCCACCGGCCGTCCCATCATCTTCATCACCGCCCACTACGGCAACTGGGAACTGGGCACGCTGGCCATCGCCGCGAAATTCGACCTGCCCATTTCGGTGGTGGGTCGTCCTCTTGACTGGGAGCGGGCCAACAAAATCCTCGTAGCCACCCGGGAGCAATTCGGCGTGCGGATGATCCCCAAACGCCAAGCGATGAAAGCGATGATCGGCGTAATGAAGCAAAAGGGTGCCCTCGGGCTCGTAGTGGACCAGAATACCTCATCCAAACAGGGACTCCTGATCGATTTCTTCGGTCATCCGGCCCGCCACACCCCCTCCGCCGCCATCCTGGCCCGCAAATTCGACGCCATCGTCATCCCCGTCTTCGACCGCCCCATCGGCCGGGGCCGTTACAGGATCAGCTTTTATGATCCGATCCCTATGGAAAAAAGCGATGACCCCGACGCAGACATTCTCCGGCACGTACAGAGGGAAGCCAAAGTGACCGAAGCAGTCATCCGTTGTCATCCGGAACCCTGGCTCTGGCTCCATCAACGATGGAAAAACCAGTATCCCCATCTCTACCAAGGGAGAAAAACGTGACGATTTTGCATACCGAAGAGATGGGAGTTATCGGCGGGCAATCGCTGAGAGTCCTGGAAGACCTCAAAATCATACGGGAACTGGGGCATCACCCTATTTTGGCTTGCAAGGGAGCCAACTGGATCGCCCGGGAGGCCCGTAAACTGGAGATCGAAGTCATTGATCTACCTTTTAAAAGCCGAACCGATCTTTTTACGGCAAAAGAGATATTCAAACTAATCCGTCGTCGCCAAATCGACATCGTCCATACCCACAGCAGTATCGACAGTTATTTAGCAACCTACCCGGCCAAACTTTTGGGAAAAAGAGTTGTGCGAAGCCGTCATAGCGAATTGAGCAAAGCGCCTGGACATATCTATCGCATCGTGGACGCTATAGTAACTACCGGAGAAAAAGTAGCCGAACAGTTCAAGGTTTCAAACATCAAAAAGCCCAAAATCGTTTCTATTCCCAGCTATCCGGACGAGAGACATTTCTCCCCCGAACCCTCCCGACGGCAACGCATGCGCCTCGATCTAGGCTTCGATGATTCGACCCTCCTGCTTGGAGCAATGACCGGAACTGCCAAGGCAAAAGGGGTCGATCTTTTATTGGAGGCTTTTGCAGCTTTGTCTCCCGGATATCCGAACCTTCAACTTTTGCTCGCAGGCAATATTGATCAGTCGGCACTCGAGTCTTTAATGCAACAGGCACACCGGCACCGGATCGCAGAAAAGATTCTTTTTCTAGGACACACCGATGCCCGAGATTTTTTAGAAGCGCTCGATCTTTATATCTGCCCTTCCAGAAAAGAGGGCGTGCCCCAAGCACTGATGCAGGCGATGATGATGGGCAAGCCCTGTGTCTCTACCGACGTAGGCAGCATCGCCGAACTCAATGCCGAAAACAATCTCCCGCTGGTTCCCAGTGAAGATACCCATGCACTAACCGAAGTGCTCCAAACCTTGATAAACGACCCCCAATACCGCCTAAAACTTGGAGAGAAAAACCGTCTTCTGTCCAAGAAGTATTTTTCACGCTCAGTGATGAAAGAACGTATGGCTGATCTTTACGAAAGTCTGGGAGCGAAATATGCTTGATCAAATCAGTGTAACAATGCTGACCAAAAACTCCCAGCGTTATCTCAAAGCGTCCCTGGAAGCATTGAGCCCTTTTGATGAAGTCCTTGTTCTTGACAACGGCTCGAGTGATGCAACAATCGAAATCGCCAAGAGTTTTCCAAATGTTACGTTGGTTGAGCACCCTTTTATCGGCTTTGGGCCTTTGAAAAACCTGGCAGCCCAAAAGGCCAAACACGATTGGATCCTCTCCATCGACAGTGACGAGATCGTTCCCCCTGCACTGATCAAAGAGATCGGGCAACTCGATCCCTCCCGGATCGAAAATCTTTACGCCTTTGCCCGCCTCAATCACTATCGCGGCAAGGTAGTACGCTGCTGCGGCTGGTCCCCGGATATCGTGACGCGCATTTACAACAAACGCTTTACCCACTTTAGCGATGCCCAAGTCCACGAAAGCCTTATTATGCCGCCGGATGCCCATAAGAAGCTCCTCAATGCCGAGCTTTTGCACTACCCGTTTGACAGCACCGAAGAGCTGATCGAGAAGATGCAGCGCTATTCTACCCTCTACGCCCGGGAACACACCAAGCCCTCCAGCCCCTTCAAAGCTTTTGTTCGGGCCGGTTTCGGGTTTTTCAAAAACTATTTTTTGCAAAAGGGCTTTTTGTGCGGCTATGAGGGCTTACTTATTAGCGTTTCCAATGCCAACGGTATCTTCTACAAATACATCAAACTTTATGAAAAACAAAGAGATCGATCGTGACCTGTACCCTGTTGATCAGTACCTACAATCGCCCCGATGCCCTGCAACGGGTTCTTCAAAGCGCGCTCAAACAGACCCACCTGCCTGATGAGATTGTTATTGCCGATGACGGAAGTGGAGTGGAAACAAGAAAGACGATTGAAGCAGTGAGAAAAACAAGCCCCATCCCCCTCTTGCACGCTTGGCAGCCCGACGAGGACTTTCGTGCCGCAATGGCAAGAAACCGGGCACTCGCTATGAGCCGGGGGGACTATGTGGTAATGATCGACGGCGATATGCTCTTGCACCCCGAATTTATCCACGATCACTTGCTTTTAGCACGTGAGGGGACTTTTTTGCAAGGAGGGCGGATACTCCTATCACCGGAAGAGACCAAAAAGATGATCGAAACAGACAACCCCTTCCCTCACCTCTTTTCACCCGGCATCTCCAACCGGCTCAACGCTTTACGCCTGCCGATACTCGCAAAGCTCATTGCCCAAAAAGGTTCCCAAACCCTCAAAGGGATTCGCACGTGCAACTTTTCGCTTTTTCGAAAAGATATTCTCCGTGTCAACGGTTTTGACAACCGTTTTACGGGTTGGGGGCGGGAAGATAGTGAGTTTGCCGCACGTTTGTTGCATAGTGGTCTTCGCCGCCGGGAACTAAAATTCGCTGCATTGGCCGCGCATCTTTATCATCCTGAAGTCACGCGACGCTCCTTGGCTGAAAACGACAAAAGACTCCAACACACCCTGAATCGACGCTGCACTATTGCCGTAGATGGAGTAAACCGCTTTATTGACCCTGATGGAGGTGCCCAATGAAACTGTCGTTGGTACGCCGGCAATTTAGCCGTTTCGGAGGAGGAGAACTCTTTTTACAAACATTGTATGAAGGATTGCGCAAACGGGGAGCCGATGTGGAGATTGTTCAATTCTCTCAACCCTCCTGGTTGCCTTCCTGGGTAAAAATGCTGCTTTACAACGCCCAGGCTTGCAAAAAGAAGGAAGACCGCTTTTACTACTCTCTCGATCGCCTGAGTTGCCTGGAACTTTATAACGCCGGAGGAGGGGTCCACCGGGAATTCCTCAAACACAAAGGTTTCACGCTTAATCCCCTGCATCCCGTCTATCTCCGGTTGGAAAAAAAGACCTTTGAAAACTCCACCCGCATCATCGCAGTTTCTCAAATGGTCAAAAATGATATCCTGCGGCACTACAAGATCCCTCCCGAGAAAATCAGTGTGATCTATAACGGCATCCCTTTCCAAACGATCGACGATAGGGCCATTGAAAATATGCGCCGGGAAGTTCTTGACGAATACGGTATCGATGCGGATCTTCCGATCGTTCTCTTTGTCGGAAGCGGTTTCAAGCGCAAAGGAGTCCGTGAGTTTCTCCAGGCTCTGTCCAAGCTTCAACGCCCCTTTCACGCTTTTGTCGTCGGCAAAGAGAGCAAACTTTCATACTATCGGCTTCTTAGCCGAGAGCTTGGCATCGAGGAGCATATTAGCTTTACCGGCCCCAGGCAAGATGTCGAGCGTTTTTACGCGGCAAGTGATATTTTCTTTTTTCCCACCCGTTACGAGCCCTTCGGCAATGTCGTATTGGAGGCGATGAACTATAAAAACGCGGTCATCACTACCCGTCAATGCGGCGCGGGGGAGTTGATCGATTCCCGCTATCTCCTCGATAAATCTGATGACCCCCATGCCGTCGAACTATTGCGCGAGCTCATCGACAATCCCCAAATACGCCAAAAGGTTCAAAAGGACAACTATCAAATCGCAAGCCGATATACTATAGAGCATAATATCGATGAAACTCTCCGCTTAATCAAAAAGATCACAGAAGAGAAACGATGAAGATCCTTATCAGTAAATTTATGCACATCGGCGATGTTTTGCTCATCACCCCTCTTTTAAGTAATCTAAAGCACTACTACCCCGATGCCTCCATCGATGTGGCACTCAATGAGGGAACCGAAGAGATGCTCACATTGCACCCGGCCCTCAATCGCCTCCATATTTATCGACGCAGCCAAATCAAAAAACTTCCACCTCTTCAGAGATTAAAAGCGGAATTGGCCTATGCTCAGGAAATTCGAAAAGAACGCTACGATCTACTCATCAACCTGACCCGGGGAGATCGAGGCTTGATGATCGCCGCCTATTCAGGCGCCAAAGAAATAGTCAGTTTCCTTTCTGAAAAAAATCCCTGGCTCAACCGCTTTGTAGACAAAGCCCTTACGCGGCTGCACCACCGGCACTGGGTCGATATCAACCTCGATGCCCTAAGGGTCCTGGATAGAGAACCTCTCTCCAAAAGAGTAGAAATATTTTGGAGTGAAAGCACTGATGAGAAGATCGACACACTTTTAAAAGATCATCAACTCGAAGAGAAGAAATTCATCCACTTTCACCCTGTTTCCCGCTGGCTTTTCAAATGCCTCGCAGACGAGACGGCCGCAAGTTTGATCGATTTTTGCCAAAATGAGCTCAGCCTCCCGGTAGTCATTACCGCCGCTCCTATCAAAGAAGAACGAGACAAAGTGCAAGCCATTTTGAGACACTGCCAAAGCACTCCCATCGATTTATCGGGTCAATTGAGCCTCAAAGAGACGGCCGCGCTCAATAAACGCAGCCACGCCTACATCGGCGTCGATACCGCCATTATGCATATCAGCGCCGCCAACGACACGCCCACCCTCGCCTTTTTCGGCCCCAGTATCCCCTACGCCTGGGGACCGTGGGACAATACAATGATGCACAACGGCTATCGCTGCTACCGGGGCAATCAGCGCATGGGGAAACATCAAATCATTCAAAAAGATTGGGATTGTGTCCCCTGTGATGCCAAGGGATGTAATAATAGTGGAGTTAGTGACTGTCTGATAAAATTGAATCAGAGAAAAATTCAAAATGAAATTTATCAATTCATTCAGAAGATTGAACTATGAAAAGAGAAAAGACTTTAAAGTATGAAAAATTTACTATAAAAGAGTCGGATTATAACTTTTTGTCAGAATTGGAATCAAAATCAGAATTATTATTGAAGAAAAAACATAGGATTATTATATTAGTCACAGGCAAACCGGGATGTGGCAAAAGTACCTTTGGAAAGTTCGTTAGAAAAAAGGGGTTTGGGAATTTCTCACCGTCAGAGATCTCTGTTATTGATGATGATGTAATGAGTAGAGAACATTTGTTTGGGCTCATCAGAACAAAGATGAAGTCTCCTTCATCCACTCCAGACAACTTAGCACCGTTTTTGAAATTATTGCCGAAAAGAAAAAAGATAATCTTTTATATAAATAGCTTTCCCGGAAAAAGGATAGATAAGGCTGATATTGTTTTGGTTCTTCATACTGATGAGGAAGCTAGAGAAAAAAGACTATTAAAAAGAGTTGGAGAATCACAAAACTTTGATAATCTCTTAACCTCCGACTATGATATTAGTACCATAAAATATACTTATAAAGTCTTTGGATGTACAAGGTAGTTCTCTTCAACATTGATCTCTCAGGTGGAGCAGGTAAATTCATCATTACATTAGCCAATGCCTTGGCCGAAGAGGGAGTTTCCGTCCATATCGTTATTCTCGAAGAGAAAACAGAATATGATCTTCCTCCGGAACTTTCACTCCATATTCTCAATCCCAGAGCTCCCAAAAGATCCCTTGCCAAAGCGCTTAAAAAGTATATCGATCAGATAGGTTCCGTCGATCTGATCTTTTCCAATTCAACACCTTCAAATAAAATCCTTTCATTTCTCGATCTTCCCAACGCCTATCATATCGTCCACAGCGCCGAAACCAAAAACTACACCGGACCATTAGGAGTGCTGAAAGATATTCTAAGAAAGAATAAGTATCGCCGGCTTTATAACGGGAAAAAGCTCATCACCGTCTCCAAGGGATTGCAGCGTTATATTCTTGATGATCTCAACGCCCACCCTAAAACGATTCAGACTATCTATAATCCTTTTGAGATCAACGCAATTCAAAACGCAGCTCTGCAAAATTTAGAAGAGCTCCCAAAAGAACCCTACCTCTTGCATGTAGGCAGACTGGATATAAGCAGCAAACGTCACGATCTATTGCTGGAGGCATACAAAAAAGCCTCTGTTGCGTTCAAGCTCTATATTGTAGGAGAAGGAGAGGATAGAGAAGAGATTCAAACGCTGATCCATAAAATGAATCTTTCAGGAAAGGTGATTTTACAAGGACATAGCCCCAATCCATACGCTTGGATGAAACGTGCTAAATTATTGATCCTCTCATCGGATTTCGAAGGCTTTGGCAGGGTTCTGGCTGAGGCATTGATCGCAGGAACGCCTGTCGTGAGTACTGATTGCCCCAGCGGCCCGGCAGAGATCCTTACGGGCTCTTTGCAATCCTATCTCTCACCTCCAGGAGACAGCAACGCTCTAGCCGAAAACATTCTAAAAGCACTTGAATATTATCCGGACATTTCGAAGCTCGGTCTCTCTCATTTGTCTGTTGAAAATGTAGCCAAAGAATATATGACACTTATAGATAAGATATCTAACAAGGAAACCTTTTATGAATAACTATTTCTCAAATATTTTTTCCTATTTCAAAACTTTCCATCCAAGTTTCCATCTACTATTAAATATTCTATTCCTTATCTATGCCGCCCTACTTCCTTTTTCTGACGCCTTCAGCTCCCATACAGGTCCTTGGCTACTTCTATTGTTTTGGCTATTGGAGGGAAATCTTCCCAAAAAAATTCGTATGTTATTAAATGAAAAAGTTATTGTATGGTGGCTGCTCTTTCTTGGGTTTTCCTTTTTATCTCTAAGCTGGACCGGTAACATTCATGACGGTATGCATATTCTCAAATACTACTTTGCCATTGCCATTGTTATGGGTACTCTATATACCTCTCTTGACAAAAAATTCTCTTTTTGGATCATCTACACTTTTCTGGGAGCTATGTTTATCAGTGAAGTCATCTCCTACGGTATCTATTTCGACTTGTGGCAAACCAAACGAGGTAGTCCGCAAAACCCCACCCCTTTTATGCACCATGTCATCTACAGTATTTTTTTGGCAATTACGATCATTCTCCTTTTGGGACATATTTTCAATACAAAAAATCATAAATGGCTCAGGATATTGGAACTTTTCTTTCTGCTTTCCGTCACCGGAAATCTCTTTATCAATGGCGGGAGAACCGGACAATTGGCAATGATTCTTGGTGTCATTACCTTTGCTGTTACACGCTATGGTATGAGAATCAAAACCTTTGCTCTCACACTCGTTATACTAGCGGGAGTCTTCTCTGGCGCCTATTTGCTTAGTCCAAATTTTCAAAATCGTATCTCTCAGGGCTTGAGCGATATACACAATATCCAGCAGGGAAAACTCGATAATTCTTGGGGATATCGTGTTGCGATGATAGAAATCTCTCTACAAAATATCACTCAACATCCGTTTATCGGGAATGGAGTCGGAGATGTCAAAGAAGCTTTTAGAAAAACTCTTCGCAAAACACCTCTCAAAAAATACTCTTTTTTACAAAACGTTCTACATGTCCATAATCAATATCTCCAAATCACTATGCAAACAGGAATAATCGGCCTTTTTCTATTTCTCGCTTTTCTTATCTCACTCTTTTTCGAAACAAAAAAACTCAGAAAAGACCAGCGAAGTATTTTTTATGGAGTTCTCGTGATCTTCTTATTCTCTTTTTTCACCGATGTTCCTTTACGTAGTTATACTTCAGGACTGTTCGGCTTAGTCATAGGTTACTTTATATCAAATTTACCAAACGATGAAAAAGCATAAATTGGATTCTCTCTAATCCAGCTCAAGTGGAGAATCCCTGAAACTTATTTACAATGACTTTGGATAAAATTACAGTCCATCAATATCTAAATCTAAAAACAGGAAAACCATGTCCAAAATCGCCATTGCAGGAACCGGATATGTAGGCCTCTCCAACGGCCTGCTTCTTGCTCAACACAATGAAGTCGTCGCCCTGGACATCATTCCCGAGAAGATCGAAAAGATCAATCAGGGAATCTCTCCCATCGAAGATAGGGAGATCAAAGCCTTTTTACCCCAAATGATTGAGCGAGGTTCCTTTCGGGCTACCCTCGACAAGGAGGAGGCGTACCGGGAAGCTGAATATGTGATTATCGCCACACCCACTGATTATGATCCGCAAAACAACTACTTTAACACCAAAAGTGTCGAATCGGTCATCGCCGATGTCCTGGCGATCAATCCCGAAGCGGTTATGGTCATCAAATCTACCGTACCGGTCGGATACACTCAAGCAGTCCGGGAAAAGTTTCAAACCTATAACATCATCTTCTCTCCCGAATTCCTTCGAGAGGGTGACCTGCTCCCCAAAATCCAATCCACTTCCAGAGTTAGAATATAATTTTTCTGACAAAGGGAGCCAAGAATGAAGAAACGATTTACCGAGGAGCAGATCGTTAGGATCTTGCAGGAAGCAGAACGGGCCCAGACAGACCAGGAGATCATCCGGAAATATAATATTTCCGATACGACTTTTTACCGCTGGAAAAAGCTGTATGGTGGGATGGGCGTCTCTGAAGTCAAACGGCTCAAAGAACTCGAAAGAGAGAACGCCAAACTCAAGAAACTATTGGCGGAACAGATGCTCGTCAATGAGGCTTTAAAGGAGGTGGTAGAAAAAAAGTGGTAAGGCCCGAGCAGAAGCGTAGAGCCGTGCGGATGATGCAAGAACGGAACGTTTCGCAGCGGCGGGCCTGTAAAGAGATCGGTCTGAACCGATCGACTCTGTGCTATAAACCGAAACAAGCTCTCAAAGATAAGCCGCTAGCCGAATCGATCAAAGCACTCAGCGAGAAGTATCCCCGTTTCGGTTATCGGCGTATCACGGTGATGCTGAGC